>CAWHID010000009.1:0-14615 GCA_963829185.1 uncultured Conexibacteraceae bacterium | reverse complement strand
TGCCAGCCTGCAGCGTGTCTAGAAACGGCGCGAGGCCCCACGTAGGCGTCCGCAGACGCAGACGCCAGCGTTCAGGTGACCAGCAGCGTGGCCTCGTGCTCGGTGAGCACCGCGCGTGCATCCGCGACGGTCTGCGTCTGCTGGAGCGCGATGTGCAGCTCCTTGCCGCCGTCGAGGCGGTCGACGTACCACGGGTGGAACTTGCGCAGGTAGCGACCGGCGCGCTCAGGGCCGAGATGCTCCTCGGCGCGGTCGATCACCCAGTGCCATTCGGCAAGGATCTCCGCCGCGGTTGGGCCGTCGTCGCGCCGGCCGAGCAGCTGCTCGAAGAGCCACGGGTTGCCCAGCGAGCCGCGGGCGAGCATCACGGCGGCAGCGCCGGTGCGCTCGTAGGCGTCGTGGACCTCGGCGACGGTGTGCAGGCCGCCGGTGAGGATCACCGGGGCCGGCAAGCTGGCCACGAGCTCGGCGGCAAGGTCGTAGTCGGGCACGCCCGCGTGGTGGACCTTGGCCGAGCGCGGATGGAAGGTGATCGCCGCGACGCCCGCCTCGGCGACCAGGCGATGGGCGAGATCGACGCCGCTGGTGTCACCCGGCACCGAGCCGGAGCGCAGCTTGACGGTCACCGGCTTGCCGCTGCCCTCGGCGGCCGCCCGCGCGACCGCGACGGCGGTGTCGGGGTCCTTGAGCATCGCGGCGCCCGCGCCGGTCTTGCAGACCTTGGGCACCGGGCAACCCATGTTGAGGTCGATGACGTCGACCTGCGGGACGTGCTGCGCCACGTAGGCCGCCGCGCTGCGCATCACGTCGGGGTCCTGCCCGAAGAGCTGCAGCGCCGTCGGTCCTTCGTCGGGATGGACGCGCAGCAGCTCGGTGAGCGTCTTCTCGTTGCCGTAGTGGATGGCGAAGCTCGACACCATCTCGCTGTAGGCCATCCCCGCGCCGTGGCGTGCCGCCTGCAGGCGCACGAACCAGTTGCCGATGCCGGCCAGCGGCGCGAGCAGCACGCGGTTGGGCACGCGGATGCCCGCGAGCTCCCAGGCGTCGGTGAGGGCAGGGCGCGGCGTCGTCACGGAGATCCCAGGATAGAGGCGCCGACCGCAACCTCCACGACCGCCTGAGCCCGGCGGCAGGCGCGGACGCGACCGGGCGCCACCGCGCGGTCGACGCGCAGCGTCGTGCCGTCGGGCCCTAGCCAGTGCAGGTCCAGCGCGAAGCGCATCCCGAAGGTGTGCACGCAGCGGCAGCGCTCCAGCCGCAGCGCGAACGGCGGCGGCGCTCGGTGGCCCAGCAGCCCGCGCAGGCGGGCGAGCGGCGTGTCGGCGACGACGATCGGCAGCTCCATTGACCCCTTAGGCCCGCGACGGGCGAAGTTCGCCCCTGCGGCGGGCGGGCGCCGTCGCTCGGCCTCAGCTCACGTTGCGCTCGTGCAGCAGCTTGAGGCCCTTGAGCGTCAGGAGGTCGTCGACCGCGTCGATCGCGTGCGTGTGCGGCACGACAACATCCGCCAGCCCACCGGTGGCGATCGTCGACGCCTCCTCCCCCAGCTCCTCCTGGATCCGCGAGATCAGCCCGTCGACCGCCGCGGCGAAGCCGAAGACGACGCCTGAGCGGATCGCGTCGACCGTGCCCTTGCCGATCGCGCGCCGCGGCGCGACGAGGTCGATGCGCGGCAGCTTGGCGCCGCGGCTGGTCAACGCGTCCAGCGAGATCTCCACGCCCGGCATCAGCACGCCACCGATGTACTCGCCCTGCACCGAGACGACGTCGAAGTTCACGGCGGTGCCGAAGTCGACCGAGATGCACGGCCCGCCAAGGCGCTCGTAGGCGGCGACGGCGTTGACCAGGCGGTCGGCGCCCAGCTCGCGCGGGTTGTCGATCTTGATCGGCATGCCGGTCCGGATCCCAGGCCCGACGGCGAGCATACGATGGCCCAGGTAGTGACCGGCCATCGCTAGCCACTCAGGCTCCAACTGGGGAACCGTGGAGGAGACGATCGACGCACTGAGGTCGGCCAGGCCTACCCCGCGCAGTTCCAGCAGGTTGCGCAGCGCGGCGCCGAGTTCGTCAGCGGTAGACGTGCGCACGGTCGCAAAGCGCCAATGCTCGATCAGCTCGTCCCCACGGAACGTCCCGAAGTGGGTCTGCGTGTTGCCGACGTCGACGACCAGGAGCACGGCGCGCATCATGCCAACCCCAGCGACCGGTTAGTGTCCGTGCATGCCCGCCCGCATGTATCTCCTCCACGGCTCACACCCGTGCGACACGGTCGACAAGGCCTTCGAGATCAAGGGGCTCCCGCTCAAGCGCATCGAGCTCCCGATCTCGATGCAGCCGGTGATCATGAAGCCGCTGTTCGGCGACCGCACGGTGCCGGGCGTGCGCTTCGAGGACGGCGAGAAGGTTCAGGGCTCATGCGCGATCCTGCGCGCGCTGGAGCAGCGCGTCGCCTCCCCGCCGCTCTATGACGGCCCGGCCGGCGCCGCTGCCATCGAGGAGGCCGAGCGCTGGGGCAACGACGTCTTTCAGGCCGTTCCGCGCCGCATGCTGTGGGCGGCCTTCACCAAGTACCCGCGCTCGATGCATGGCTTCCAGGAGGGCGCCCGCAGCCCGAAACTGCCGATGCCAGTCGTCGTCGCCCTCTCCAAGGTCGTCCTGCCAATCGAGCGCCGCCTCAACAACGTCGACGAGGCGACCGTGCGCGCCGACCTCGCGGCGCTGCCCGGGTACCTCGACCAGGTCGACCAGTACATCGCCGACGGCGTCCTCAACGGCGAGCAGCCCAACGCCGCCGACCTGCAGATCGCGCCGACGCTCCGGCTGCTCTATGCCCTCGAGGACGTCCGGCCGCTGATCGACGGCCGCCCGGCCAAGGACTTCGCCTTCCGCTGGTTCGAGCAGCTGCCGGCATCCGTGCCGACCGGCGCGCTCCCAGTCCAAACCGCGGCTCAGGCCGCGACCTTGCCCGCCGCCTGATCGGCGAAGGCGCCGACGAGCTCGGCCACACGATCGGGCTGGTCCCAGCTGACGAAGGTGTAGGCGTCGGTCAGCTCCTCGACGCGCGCGTTCGGGAAGATCGCGGCGAGGCGGTGCGCGTGGGCGATCTTGAAGAACTTGTCCTCGCGCGACCAGACGAGCAAGACCGGCTTGTCGAAGGACATCAACTTCGGCGAGTTGTCCAACAAGACGTCCGGGCTCAAGCCCCCCAGAGCCTTGCGCAGGTCGGCCATGATCCCGGGGTCTTTCAGGGCGCGCAGCGTCCAGCCGTCCATCACGTCGTCGGGGACCGGGCGCTTGGTCAGCCAGCCGTAGGCCAGCGGGAGCCGGCGTGCGGACTTGGCGCGCATCGGCTCCAACAGGGCGCGCAGCGCGCCAGGGACCTTGGCGGCGGCGACCAGCGGCTTGAACGCCTTGGGCGGGAAGTCCTCGAACGCGTCGCAATCGGTCAGCACCAGGCGGCCGATGCGCTCGGGCTCGGCGACAATCAGCAGCTGGCAGAGCGCGCCGCCGGTGTCGTTGCCGATCAGCGTGACGTCAGAGAGGTCGAGCGCCTCGATGATCTGGCCGACCAGCGCGGCGAGGCCGCTGGGCGAGAGATCGGCGTGGGCCTTCAGCGGCAGCTCGTGCGAGCCGAGCGGCAGGTCGGGGACGACACAGCGGAAGCGGTCACGCAGGCGCTCGACGACCGGCTCCCACAGGCGGCCGTCGACCAGCGCGCCGTGGACGAAGAAGAGCGTCGGGCCGGTGCCTTCGTCGCGGTAGCGGATGGTTCCCTGTTGCAGGGTCAGCTCGGGCATGGCGGCAGGCCTTCCAGGTAGATTACGTACAAGCTGTACGCAACTTACATACACCCTGTATGGAAAGCAAATCTGCCAACAAGCAAGAGCAACGCTCGCGCGCGACGCGCGACGGGCTGCTGAGCGCCGCCCGCACCCTGTTCGCCCAGCGTGGCTACGCCACCGTGGGCACGGAGGAGATCGTCCGCGCGGCCGGCGTCACGCGCGGCGCGCTCTATCACCAGTTCCGCGACAAGGAGCAGCTCTTCGAAGCGGTCTTCGAGCAGGTCGAGGCCGAGACGACGCAGCGGATCGCCGAGGAGGCACTGGCCGAGGCGACCGACCCGCTCACCGCGCTGCGCGCCGGCTCGGTCGCCTTCCTGGCCGTCTGCGCCGAGCCCGAGATCGAGCGCATCATCCTGCTCGACGCGCCGGCCGTCCTGGGCTGGGAGCGCTGGCGCGAGATCGGCTTCCGTCACGGCCTCGGCCTGATCGTCGGCGTCCTGCAGGCCGGCATGGACGCCGGCTTGATCGCCCAGCAGCCGATCACGCCGCTGGCGCACCTGCTGCTCGGCGCGATGGATGAAGGCGCCCTCTACATCGCCCGCTCTCAGGACCCCGACACCGCGCGCGCCGAGGTCGAGCAGATCATCGACCGCCTGATCGCCGGCCTCGCGCCCTGAGGCCCCGCGACAAACCATCTAGCCTTGGGTCCGTGGGCAGCGGCCACGATCACGCACACGACAGCGTCGGCCACGGGCACAGTCATGCCATCGCCCAGGACGCCGACCGCGGCAAGCTCCGGATCGCCCTCGGCCTGATCCTGGGGTTCATGGCCGTCGAGGTCGTCGTCGGCATCGCCGCCTCCTCGCTGGCGCTGCTGTCAGACGCGGCGCACATGCTCACCGACGCCGCCGCGATCGCGCTGGCGCTGGTCGCGATCAACCTCGCCCGCCGCCCCGCGCGCGGTGCCTTCACCTTCGGTCTCAAGCGCGCCGAGATCCTTTCGGCCCAGTTCAACGGCGCGACCTTGCTGATCCTGGGCGTGCTCATCGCCTTGGAGGCCGTGCGGCGCGTGGTCCACCCGCCCGAGGTCGAGGGTGCCGCGGTCCTGATCGTCGCGCTGGCCGGCGTCGTGGTCAACCTCGTCGCCACCTGGGTGCTCGCCAGCGCCAACCGCTCCTCGTTGAACATCGAGGGCGCTTATCAGCACCTGCTGACCGACCTCGCGGCGTTCGTCGCCACGGCGATCGCCGGCGCCATCATCCTCCTCACCGGCTTCCGCGAGGCCGACGGCATCGCCGCGCTGTTCGTTGCCGCGATCATGGTGTACGCCTCGTTTGGGCTGCTGCGCGAGTCGGGCCGGGTCTTCCTGGAGGCCGCGCCGCGCGGCATGGACGTGGAGGAGATCGGGCTGGCGCTGGCCGGCGCGCCCGGTGTCGTCGAGGTCCATGACCTCCACGTCTGGGAGGTCTCCTCCGGCTTTCCGGCGCTGGCCGCGCACGTTGTCGTCGGCCGCGACTGCGACTGCCATCAGGCACGGCTGGCGCTTCAGGAGATCCTGCGCGACCGCTTCGCGATCGCCCACACGACGCTGCAGATGGATCACGAGGGCGGCGACCTCGTCCAGCTCGAAGTCCGCTGCGACGAGGGGCTGACGCCGATCAGGGCAGGCGCAGCGGCGGACCCGCCCGGCGCACGTCCTCACTGACCGCCAGCACGGCGAGCGCGTCGGCGAGGCGCGCGCCGTCGGGTAGCGCCAACTCGAAATCGAGCTCGAGCAATGGGATCAGCACGAAGCGTCGTTGCCGCAAGGCCGGGTGCGGGACGGTGAGCCCTTCGGAGCGGTGCTCGCGGCCACCGTAGAGCAGCACGTCGACGTCAATCGGCCGCGGGCCGTGGTGGACGTAGCCGGGCCCCGAGGTCATGCGGCCCAGGAGACGCTCGACCTCCTTGGCGGCGTCGAGCAGCGCGTCGGGTTCCAGCGTGGTCTCCACCGCGAGGCAGGCGTTGAGGAACGCCGGCTGATCGAGGACCTCGCCGACGGGATCGGTCTCATAGGTCGACGACGACGCGGTGGCGCGCACCCCGCGCTCGGCCAGGCCGTCGACCGCGGCTTGCAGCAGCGCGCGGCGGTCGCCGAGGTTGGAGCCCAGGCCCAGATGGGCCGTGCTCATGGGGCGGGGAAGAGCATCGCGAGCTGACGACTCTGGACCAGCAGCGTGCCGTCCGGCGCCCAGATCGTCCCGTCCTCCTCAAAGAAGCCGCCGTGCGAGGTCGAGGAGGAGAAGCGCGCGAGCACGGGCGCGTCAACCGCCATGCCCGGGTGCGGCAGCCGCGTGCGGAAGTGGATCGTGAGGTCGATCGTCGGGGCGGGCACCGGCGCCTCCAGCCGTACGAACGGCGCGGGCAGCCAAGCATCGGCGTAGAACGCAAGCGCGGCGGCGTCGGCGATCCGCGGCTCGGCCAGCCGCAGCCAGCCGCCAGCGAGCGCCGCGTCGCCGGCGGCCAGGGCCCCGGCGCCGAACACGGGCGCCGCCGCGATGCGCAGCGCGATCTCCGGAACGCCGGGCGCCGCCGGCATCGTCTGCAGCTCGGCGGGTGGTGGTCCGACGTCGGGCGGTGAGGCCACGTAGTCGATGGCGGCCGTGAAGTCGCCGGCGAACGCGGCGAGCGCGAGGACCATCGTGCGCCCGTCCTGGACGAGGCGGGCGCTAAGCGAGGTCAGGGTCCGGCCAGCGCGCTCGACGGTCACGTGGATCTGTGCTGCCTCACCGGCGACCGGCGGGCGCAGGTAGTGCAGCGTCAGCGAGCGCGGCGCGCGCTCGGGATCGTCGACCGCCGCCTCCAGCGCCCGCAGGACCAGCGCGGCGATGTAGCCGCCGTTGGGACCGCGCGGAACCGCCCACCGATCGGAGATCGTGGCGTGCCAGACGCCGTCGCCGGCGGGCGTGACGGCGGTGTCCTGCTCGAAGAGGGTCGCCGACGGCGTGATCGTCATCCGGCGCCGGTCAGTCGTCGTCGCCGCCGCGCTGGCGCCAGACCTCGACGCTCACCTCGTCGACGGGCAGCGGGATCGGCGGCTCGGGCTTGGCGGCCTTGACCCACACCTCGTCGGCCGAGTACTCGTCCAGCAGGCGATCGGCCACGGCCGAGCAGAGGCGCTCCAGCGTCTTGTAGGAGCGCTGCTGGGCGACGAGCGAGACCGTGTTGCAGACCTCGCCGTAGTCCACGGTGTCCTCGACCATGTCGGTGACCGTCGCGTCGCAGTCGCCGACCTCCAGGCGGATGTCGAGGACCAGCCGCTGACCGACCTCACGCTCGGCGGCGGAGACACCGTGGTGCGTGTAGAGCGACAGCCCGCGGACCTCGATCGTCACCTCGGTCTGGTCGGCCCCGTCCTCAAAGTCGGAGTCGTCGTCGACGTCGTCGGGCTCGAGCTCGTCGTCGGGTTCCTGATCAGGCGCCATCGTGCTGGAACGTAGCACTCGCCACCTTCAGCGCTTGGGCCGCCTGCGCCACGTCGTGGACCCGGAACACGCGTGCCCCGCGCTCCAGCGCGATGACGTTGGCGGCGATCGTCCCGGGGACGCGGTCGTGGGGGTCGGGGACGTCGGCGAGCTTGTGGATGAAGGACTTGCGCGAGACCCCGATCACGACGCGGAAGCCCAGGGTGACGATCTCGTCGGTGCGCGCCAGCAGTTCGAGGTTGTGCGCCAGCGTCTTGCCGAACCCGATGCCCGGATCGACGTCGATGCGGTCCTCGCGGATCCCTTCGCGGACGGCGAACTCGGCCCGGTCGGTGAGAAACGCCTTGACGTCGTCGACGACGTTGGCGTAGCGCGGGTTGTCCTGCATCGTCCGCGGGTCGCCGAGCATGTGCATCAAGCAGCAGCGGGCGTCGCGATCGGCGACCAGGCCGGCCATCTCGGGCGCCTCGCGAAACGCGGTGACGTCGTTGACGTAGCGGGCGCCGGCGTCCAGCGCGGCTTCGGCGACGGTGAGCTTGGTCGTGTCGATCGAGACGAGCACGCCGCTGCGCGCCAGGACGCGGACGACCGGCTCGGTGCGGCGCAGCTCCTCGTCCTCTCCCACTGGCAGCGCGTGAGGGCGCGTGGACTCGCCGCCGACGTCGAGGATCGTCGCGCCGTCGGCGACGAGCCGCAGGCCATGGGCGACGGCCTCGTCGCGGTCAAACCACTCGCCGCCGTCGGAGAACGAGTCCGGCGTGACGTTGACGACGCCCATGATCTCGAACGGCTCCGGTGCCATGGCGCAGAAGATATTCCGTGGTGGGGTGGGCGGGCCGTGGTTCCGCCGACCTGTCCACTGGCGGGTCGATCGCCTCATACGATCGGGTGGTCGCGCCGAAGGGCATCCACATGGACAGCCCCGCTCATCGTTATGTCCAATGCTCAAGCGATCTGGCATATTTTAGTGCTCGTGATCGTGCAGAGCTTCGATGGGGCCAGGAGCGGGCCGCTCTGATGCGCGACGGCGCCGACGAGCACGATCTCGCCCGTGCGTTGCAGCGCGCGCTGCGCCACCTCCCCGTGGTCATGCTCCACGACCGCCTGCTGCCCGGAGGCGCGCTGCTCGAGCACCTCGCGATCGGGCCCGGCGGCGTCACGGTCGTGGCGCGCTGGAGCGCGGGTGAGCCGCCCGCGGTCGGCGCGCTGGCCACCGAGGTGCAGGAGCTGATCGGCGAGCTGGCCGGCGTGGAGGGCGCGCTCTGTCTCGACGCTGAGGAGACCGCCGTCCCGCGCCACCCGCTGGAGGTCGACGGGACCATCGTCGCCGGACCGAAGGCGATCGCCGCGCTCGCCGCTCGCGACGGCGACCTGCGCGACTATGAGCTCAGCGCGCTCGTCGACTTCCTCGACGCCGCGCTGCCGCCAGCACTCTAACGCCACCCACTGCGCCTCGAGGGACGACTGAACCGGCATAAAACCGGTTCAGTCGTCCCTCGACGCACTCTGGTTAGGCAGCGACCACGTTGACGACCCAGGCCCCGCCGGCCCGCGGGGGCGCGTGCAGCTCGACGCGGCCGACGCCGTCGCCATCGGCGGCGCGCGCCACGTCAGCAGGCTCGGTCGCGGCGCTGCGGGCCTGCAGCAGCCGGCGGGCCACGGTGCCGCGCACGGCCTTGGCCATGTGGGAGATCGGCTTGCCGTCGGCGGTTGAGGCCTTGACCTCGACGAGCGTCGCCTGCTGAGGCCGCCAGGCCGCGGCGTAGCCGCCAGAGCGCAGGTCCACGACCAGTTGGCCCGACTCGTCGGGGAGCGCCTTGGCGAGCGCCGGGCGCCACCACGCGGCCAGGCCGCTGCGCGTCAGCGCGGGCAGCCGCGCGCCGATCGAGAGGCGGTAGGCCGGGATGCGATCCTCCAGCGCCACGACGCCCCACAGCGCCGAGGCAATCAGCACCTGCTCGCGCGCTCGCCCGAGCGCCGCCGCAGACAGCGTCGCGAGGTCGAGATGCGCAAACAGCACGCCCGTGTAGACCTCGGCGGCCGGCGCCGCCGGCGCGGTCAGCAGCTCGGCATCGCGATCAACCTCCGCGCTCAAGCCGACCGGCAGCCCGAGATACCCCAGCGCCCGCTTGCGGTTGCCACTCGCGAGCTTGACGAGCGCCGCCAGCGCCTTCGCCCGCTTCGCACCCAGCTCATCGGCAAACGCCAGCCCTGCGAGGTCCACCGGCGCCCCACCGTCAGGCGCGCGCTTGCCCTCCGAGGGCGGCAAGAGAACAAGCACGCGGAAAAGTTACCTAATGGCGCGCCGGACCTCGCCTGACGTACGCATCGTCGTCGCTCGCGAGGAAGAGCGCCGGACCTCGTGCGCCAGCACCGGTCCGGTGCGATGACGCAGCGAGCGGCGTCGAGGCGGCGTCAGGCGAGGTTCGGCTAGGCGAGGTTCGGACGTTCCGGGGAGTCGAGCCCGCGAGACTCCAGCCCGCCGCCGGCCAGGCCGGGGCGTGGGAGGGGACGTGGGGCCTCGCGGCCGGCGCGATCTGCCGGGGCGTTGCCGGGCGGCAGCTGCTCGTCGGCGACCTCGTCGGGACCGAAGGTCTCTTCCTCGGTCTTGCCGTCCAGCAGCGCGATGAACTCTTCCTTCTCGATCGTCTCGCGCTTGAGCAGGATCTCGGAGATCGTGGTCAGCGACTCGCGGTGCTCGCCGAGGATGTCCTTGGCGCGCTGGTGCGCGGACTCAACGATCCGGCGAATCTCATCATCGATCTCACGGGCGATCTCGTCGGAGTAGTCAGGCTCGGAGGAGAACTCGCGGCCGAGGAACGGCTGGCCGTGGTCGTGGCCGAAGACGCGCGGGCCCAGGCGCTCGGACATGCCGAAGCGCATCACCATCTGCTTGGCCGTCGCGGTGACCTTCTCGAGGTCGTTGGAGGCACCCGTGGTGATCTCCTGAAAGACGATCTCTTCGGCAGCGCGGCCGCCGAGCGTCATCGCCATCGTGTCCTGCAGCTCGGCGCGCGTCGTGAGGAACTTGTCCTCTTGGGGCATCGAGATCGTGTAGCCGAGCGCCTGGCCGCGGCTGATGATCGAGATCTTGTGGACCGGATCGGAGTGCTCGAGGAAGTGCCCGACGATCGCGTGGCCCATCTCGTGGTAGGCGGTGATCAGCCGTTCCTTGTCGCCCATCACGCGGGTCTTCTTCTCGGGACCTGCGATGACGCGCATGATCCCCTCTTCGAGCTCGGTCTGCGTGATCTCGCGCTTGCCGTTGCGGGCGGCCAGCAGCGCGGCCTCGTTGACGAGGTTCGAGAGGTCGGCGCCGGTGAAGCCCGGGGTCTGCCCCGCGAGGTCGTCGACGTTGATCTCCTTGGCCAGCGGCTTGCCGCGCGTGTGGACCTCGAGGATCTTCGCGCGGCCCTTGCGGTCCGGACGGTCCACGACGATCTGGCGGTCAAAGCGACCGGGGCGCAGCAGCGCCGGGTCCAGGATGTCCGGGCGGTTGGTGGCGGCGATCAGGATGATGTTGTCCTTCATCTCGAAGCCGTCCATCTCGACGAGCAGCTGGTTGAGCGTCTGCTCGCGCTCGTCGTGCCCGCCACCGAGGCCGGCGCCGCGGTGGCGGCCCACGGCGTCGATCTCATCCATGAAGATGATGCAGGGGGAGTTCTGCTTGGCCTGCTCGAAGAGGTCGCGGACGCGGCTGGCGCCGACGCCGACGAACATCTCCACGAAGTCCGAGCCGGAGATCGAGAAGAACGGCACGCCGGCCTCGCCGGCGACGGCGCGCGCCAGCAGCGTCTTGCCGGTGCCCGGAGGGCCGAAGAGCAGCACGCCCTTGGGAATGCGCGCACCGAGCGCCTGGAATTTCTTCGGGTTCTCCAGGAACTCCTTGATCTCGTGGAGCTCCTCCACCGCCTCGTCGACGCCCGCGACGTCGCGGAAGGTGATCTTGGGCGAGTCGACCGACATGCGCTTGGCGCGCGACTTGCCAAACGACATGACCTTCGAACCGCCGCCCTGGACCTGGTTCATCAGGAAGATCCA
This sequence comes from uncultured Conexibacteraceae bacterium, assembly GCA_963829185.1. Lineage (GTDB taxonomy): Bacteria > Actinomycetota > Thermoleophilia > Solirubrobacterales > Solirubrobacteraceae > Baekduia. Next base: position 3,328 of record CAWHID010000009.1, on the reverse strand, counting down.
GAACGCGATGAAGATGACGAACGGCAGCACGTAGGTCAGCAGCCCCAACAGGGCGCTCGACTTCCGCGGCTTGATGTCGAAGTTCTTGATGTTCCCCTCGGCCTTGGCCTTCTCCAGCTGCTTGCTGAGGTCGGCCGCGCCCTCGTTGGTGAAGCCCGTCTCGTACTTCTTGCCGTCGGTTTGCGTGACCGCGACCGAGTTGTCCTTCGTCTTCAGGTCGACCGTCTTGATGACGCCCGGCTGCTGAAGCTGCTGGATGAACTCGCCGTAGCTCGGCGGTGCCTTCTCGTCACCCGTCGAGATCAGCTTCTGGGCGAAGAACGCCAGTACCACCACGATGAGGATGGGAAATGCGGCGCTTTTGAAGAACCGGCTCATAAGAGGTGCGCGAGGGCCTTTCGCATCGTGCGCAAGGCGCTGAGGGTATCAGGGCGGTGCTCGCGCCCCGGACGATTGCGTGCCTACTCGTCGCTCAACGCGGCGACGTACGGAAGGTTGCGGTAGCGCTCAGCAACGTCGAGGCCATAGCCGATGGCGAACTTGTCGGGGATCTCGAAGCCGACGTAGCGCGTCGGAAGCTCGACCTTGCGCCTGTCGGGCTTGGTCAGCAGGGCGCAGACCTCCAGCGAGGCGGGTTCGCGCGCGCCGAGGTTGCGCATCAGGTACTGCAGCGTCAGGCCGGAGTCGACGATGTCCTCGACGATCAGGACATCGCGCCCGGCGATCGGCCGGTCCAGGTCTTTGAGAATCCGGACCACACCAGACGAATCCGTCTCTGACCCGTAGGAGGAGACGGCCATGAAGTCGACCTCACACGGGATGTCGATGTGGCGCATGAGGTCGGCCAAAAAGAAGACCGCGCCCTTCAGCACACAGACCAGCAGCAGGTCGCGTTCCGCGTAGTCGGCGGAGATCTGCGCTCCGAGGTCGCGGACCTTCTGCTTGAGGTCGTCGGGCTGGACGAGGATCTCGCCGATCTGGGGGTCCCGCATAGGACTGGGCAAGCTAACGCTTCGGCGGTCGGGCGGGCGTGCGCCCTACCCGAATGGTGCCGCCGGCCACGATCGCCCGCGCACCGTCGCCCAAGTCCAGAGTGCCGTTGTCGCCCAACGCGAGCACGTCATGCAAGCGCGTCGCGGCGCGCCCGCAGAGGCCACCAACCGCATCCTCGGCCAGGCGGCGCAGCACGAGCCGGCCGAGCGCCGGCGCCAGCGCGAGGAGCTCGGCGCGCGACAGATGATCGCGACCCTGCAGGACGCCGGCGACCAGTTCGTCGAGGACCGCGCCCTCGTCGCGCAGCAGCCGCGCTGTCCGCAGGATGTTGACCTCGGCGCGCGCGTCGACGGCGCGCAGCGCGGGCAGCAGATCTTCTCTGACGCGGGCGCGCGCGTAGGCGCGATCCTGGTTGGAGGCATCCTCCCGCCACGCGAGCCCACGCGCCTCGCACCACGCGGCGGTGTCGGCGCGCGTCGCCTCGGCGGCCAGCAGCGGGCGGATCAGCCGCTCGGTCTCGGCCTCCATCCCGTGCAGCGCGCGGCGCCCCGGCGAGACCGCCAGGCGGTAGAGGATGGTCTCCACCTGATCGGAGATCGTGTGGCCGGCGACCAGGCGCGCCCCGGGGCCGAGCGCCGCGACCGCCTCCGCCCCGGCCGCGTAGCGCAGCTTGCGCGCCCAGCCCTGCGTGTTGCCGCTCGGCGCCCCCGCGTGCCGGACTTCCAGCGCGACGCCGAGCCGCTCGCAAAGCGCGACGCAGTGCTCGCGGTCGCCGTCAGACGCGGCGCCTCGGAGGCCGTAGTCGACGTGCAGCGCGCGGATCGCGCCGGCGCCCGCCAGCTCGACGCAGATGTCCAGCAGGCAGGTCGAGTCGCGCCCACCCGAGAGCAGGATGACGAGCGGGGCGCCGGCGCCGACGAGGCCGGTGGCGCGGACACGCTCCAGCAGATCGTCCATCGCTCAGGCCTTCGGCGCGGCGCTGCGGGCCAAGAACAGCTCGGTCGTGTCGGCAAAGCCCTTGAGGCGGACCTCGCCGATGCGCTCGAACGCCAGACCGGCGTGTGCGTGGTCGACCACGGGCCGCGTCGCCAGCACCTCGCCCCCGGCTGCCCGCGCCGCGACGCGCGAGGCCTGGTTGACCTCGCGGCCGTAGTAGTCACCGTCGCGGTAGAGCGTCTCGCCGTAGTGGATCCCGATCCGCGGCAGCGGCCGCCGCCGGAAGTCCTCTTGGAAGGCCACGGCCCAATCGAGCAGCGCGGCCGGGTCGGAGCCGACGACCATCACCTCGTCGCCGATCGTCTTGATGACCCGTGCCTCGTCGGGCAGCGAGAGCTCGACCTGCTCGACGAACCGCTCGACGGTGCTCACCGCCTCTTCGTCGCCGAGCTCCTCGGTCAGCCGCGTGTAGCCCGCCAGGTCGGCGAAGGCGATCGCCACGCGCAGCCGGCCAAGATCCAGCCGCCCGTCGCCCAGGTCGGTCTCCATGTGGCCGATGACGTCCTGCTCGATGAAGTGCTGCAAGAAGCGGCTGTGCGCGTGGTCCATGATCGGCGAGGCCAACGGCAGGATCTCGCGCGCGAGGCCCTCCATCTCCTCCGCCATCTCCCAGCCCGGGACGCCGTCGCGCATCAGCGGCTCGTGAACGTAGAGGTGAAAGAGCCGGACCTCGGCGTCGGCGATCTGCGACATCGCCTGCCCGTAGACGCGCACGAGCTGCAGGAAGGCGACGAGCGGCAGCCCGGCGGCGAGCACGGCGGCGGCGTAGCGCAGCAGCTGTACGTCGTCGTCAGAGAGCTGCTCCAGCGCCTGGGCGCCGAAGCCCATCGAGAGGAAGATGCGCTCGATCAGCGCCGCTTCGAGGCCCGTCTCGCGTGCGGCGTCGGCCAGCGTCCAGGTCGCGGGCGTGTCGGGCAGTAGGCCCTCGATGTAGCTGGAGGCCAGACGGCCGCTCTCGGTCGCTTCGCGGATCTCGGCAAGCGAGTGGCCGCGCTCACGCAGCCGCGCGACGACGCGCGCGTGGGCGAGCGACGCGGCGGTCGTCGCGCCGTCGTCGTCGACGGGCACGAGACCGGAGGTCACCCAGCGCCGCAGCGTCGGCGCGGTGATGCCGACGCGCCGCGCGATCTCGGCGAGGCTCGGGTGCTCGCCGCTCATCGGTCGGGGCTCCTCATAATGGCGGCGAGACCCCGGTGTCGGATCCCGCCGCTCGCGGGCACGGCCCGCGACGAGGCCGCCGGCGCTCGTCCGCTTGGGGCGGCGCCTTGCGGGTGAAATCGAGCCACCCACTCTCCGGCCTTATGCCTATCAGGGGTACTCCCGTGGCCGACAGAAGTCA
>CAWHID010000008.1:0-49900 GCA_963829185.1 uncultured Conexibacteraceae bacterium | reverse complement strand
CAGACCATCAGCCCGCGTCGAACCCCCGTCCTCGGGGTGCGCGAGGTTGAGACAGAAGACTTCCATGTTTGACTCCCTTCCGGCCCCTGACGGCCGAGGCGTTGTGAGAAGTAGTCCACGTTGAGCTCTCTAAAACCGCTCAGGAGTTAAAATCAATACCGAGTGCGGCCCGTCAGGGGCGGCGCGGGGCGATTTATGGAGGTTCTCCGACGCGAACCGCATGCAGGCGCGCCCGCCGGTTGCCTGCCAGCTGGCCCTCATGGTTGGTGCTGCCTAGGGAACGACGAAGGCCCCGTGGCGCGATGCGCCACGGGGCCTCTGAAGTACAGGGCCTGCGAGGAAGCGGAGCCCGCTCCCCCGGTCGTGCTACTTGATGAACAGCGTCTTTTCCGAGTACTCGGGCAGCGGCCAGAGGTCGTCGGCGACGATGCGCTCGAGCTTGTCGGCCACCGTGCGGACGGCCGTCATCGCGGGGATGACGGTGTCGCGCATGTACTTGGCGTCTTGATGCCGCCGTCGGGACCCTCGTGGTCGTTGGCCTTCTCGAGGTCGAGGATGGCCGCGTGCAGCTGCTCGACGAGCGGCTCGACCTCCTCGGCCGGCCGGCGACGCCGCTGGCCTTCAGCTCGGTCAGGTGGCGCACGGCGGCGGGCAGGATCAGCGTCCGGGCCATCGAGGCCGCGGTCTCTGCCTCGATGTTGAGCTTCGTCGCGTACTGCTCGACGAAGACGTCGTAGCGCGACTCCAGCTCCCGCGAGGAGAGGACGTTGTAGGCCTTGAAGGCCTTCACCGTCTGCTTGTTGACGATCCACGGCAGCGCGTCAGGCGTCGTCGGCAGGTTGTAGAGGCCGCGCTCCTTGGCCTCCGCGTGCACTCCTCGGAGTAGCCGTCGCCGTTGAAGATGATCGCGCTGTCGGACTCCCAGACGCTCCGGACGACCGCCGGCACGGCGACGCCGAGGTCGCCCTTGGCGGCCTTGAGCTCCTTCTCCAGCTGCTTGGTCAGCCGTCGATCGCCTCGGCGACGATCGTGTTGAGCACCGTGTTGACGAAGCCCAGCGACATGCTGGAGCCCAGGGCGCGGAACTCGAACTTGTTGCCGGTGAACGCGAACGGCGAGGTCCGGTTGCGGTCGCCGCCGTCACGCGGCAGGTGCGGCAGCACCTCGGCGCCCAGGCCCATGAGGCCCTTCTTGACGCGGCGGCCCTTGCCGGTCGCGATCATCGTGAACGCCTGCTCGAAGTCGGCGCCCAGGAAGATCGAGATGATCGCCGGCGGCGCCTCATTTGCTCCGAGGCGGTGGTCCTGGCCGACGTTGGCGACCGACGCCCGCAGCAGCGCCTGGTGCTTGTTGACCGCCTTGATCACCGCGGCGCAGAAGGACAGGAACTGCGCGTTCTCGTCCGGCGTGTCGCCCGGGTTGAGCAGGTTGTAGCCGGTGCTGCCCATCGACCAGTTGTTGTGCTTGCCCGACCCGTTGACGCCCGCAAACGGCTTCTCGTGCAGCAGGCAGACGAAGCCGTAGCGGCGCGCGACGTTCTGCATTCACCTGCATCGTCAGCTGCTGGTGGTCAGAGCCGACGTTGGAGTTCTCGAAGATCGGCGCCAGCTCGTACTCGCGGGGGCGACCTCGTTGTGGCGCGTCTCGACCGGCACGCCGAGCTTGCGCAGCTCCTCCTCGGACTCCATCATGAACGCCAGCACGCGCTCCGGGATCGAGCCGAAGTAGTGCTCGTCGAGCTCGTGGCCCTTGGGCGGCTTGGCGCCGAACAGCGTGCGGCCCGTCGTGTAGAGATCGGGGCGCTCGAAGTAGTACTGCTCGTCGATGAGGAAGTACTCCTGCTCGGGCCCGACCGTTGTGAAGATCCGCTGCGCATCGGTCTCGCCGAAGAGCTTCAGCGCCTTCAGGCCGCTCTTGGACAGCGCGTCCATCGAGCGCAGCAGCGGGATCTTGTGGTCCAGCGCCTCGCCGGTCCACGACACGAAGGCGGTCGGGATGCACAGGAACGTGCCGTTGGGGTTGTCGAGGATGAACGCCGGCGACGTCGGATCCCACGCGGTGTAGCCGCGGGCCTCGAAGGTCGCGCGGATGCCACCGGTCGGAAACGACGATGCGTCTGGCTCGCCCTGGACGAGCTCCTTACCCGAGAACTCCGCGATTGCGTGCCCATCGCCGGTCGGGTTGTAGAAGGAGTCGTGCTTCTCGGCGGTCAGCCCGGTCAGCGGCTGGAACCAGTGGGTGTAGTGGGTCGCGCCCTTCTCCATCGCCCACTCGCGCATCGCTTGGGCGACGGCGTCGGCGAGCGTCGGATCCAGGGGCGAGCCGGCCTCGAGCGTGGCCTGCAGCTGCTTGTAGACGTGCTTGGGCAAGCGCGCGCGCTGCTCATCGATCGTAAAGACGTTGGCGCCGAAGGCGTTGGCGCCGGGAGCGGTCAGGTCGGTAGCGCCGAGGGCGCCGCCGTTGACCGACCACTGGGCTGCCGTGACGTTCTGCTGGCGGGAACTCATGGGGCGGGAACTTCCTCCTGTGCGTATGCGGGGCCCGAGGGCATGCGCCGAGCCTATTTCTCGCGCGTGTAAGGCGCCTTGTACCGATGTCCAAACTCCGGTGAAGCGGCTTCGCCCTGAAGTAGGCCCGCCCGCCCAGACCGTCTCGACCAGGTGGCGAAGGACGGTCGACGATCTTTCGACATCGGGCTAAGGACCCTAGGGCTCCTGAGCAAGAGACTGCCGGGGCACGCTCGACTAGGAGGTCACATGAGACGTTCCACCGTGGTCCGGGCCCTCTGTGTGGGGGCATTGGCCGCTTTCGTTTTGCCGGCGACAGGCCTGGCAGACACCATCAAGCCCGACGGTTCCGTCGCGCCGTTCCCGGAAGCACGCGGCATCAACACCATGTGGGTCGTCTTCGCGGCCTGCCTGGTCATGTTCATGCAGGCGGGGTTCCTGTTTCTTGAAGTCGGCTTCTCCCGCGGGAAGAACGCCGGCACGCTAGTCGCGAAGATCCTCACGAACTTCTCGATCGCCGCGGTCTGCTTTTACGCGGTGGGCTTCGCTCTTGCCTTCGGCGCCCCGGTTTCTGACAGCTTCAACGTCTTCGGGTGGGAAGGGTTCTTCCTGAAGGGCTACGGCGACCCGGCCACGGCCTTCCCGGTCATGGGCATCTTCGACGTCACCGTTGAGGCGAAGTTCTTCTTCCAGTTCGTGTTCTGCGCGGTCTCGCTGGCGATCGTCTGGGGCACCACGCTGGAGCGCATCAAGTTCGGCGTGTACATCATCTACGCGATCGTCTTCTCGGCGATCATCTACCCGCTCGGCGCCCACTGGGTGTTCGGCGGCGGCTTCCTGCAGAACGGCGACTGGCTCGGCACGGGCATCGTCGGCATGCAGGACTTCGCCGGCTCGACGGCGGTCCACCTGATCGGCGCGACGGGCGCGCTCGCAGCGTTGCTGCTGCTCGGCCCGCGCAAGGGCAAGTACGGCCCTGACGGCAAGCCGCGCGCGATCCCGGGGCACAACATGCCGCTGTTCGGCCTCGGCGTGCTGATCCTCTGGCTCGGCTGGTTCGGGTTCAACGGCGGCACGGCGCTCGGCATGCTCGACGGCCGCGCCCCGGAGATCATCATCATCACGAACATCGCGGCCGCCTGTGGCGTCCTCGGTGCCATCGCGACGAGCTACTTCTCCACGAAGACCATCGACATCGGCATGGCCGGCAACGGCGCAATCGGTGCGCTGGTCGCGATCACGGCCCCGTCGGGCTATGTCGAGACGTGGGCGGCGATCCCGATCGGCCTCATCGCCGGCATCATCGTGCCGCTCGGCATCTACGCCATCGACAAGAAGATCGACGACCCGGTCGGCGCGCTGACCGCTCACGGTCTGTGCGGCGTGTGGGGAACCATCGCGTGCGGGTTCTTCACCGCCCCGCGCTTTGCCAAGTACAACGCCTTCGGTGATCCCGACGGTGGCCTGTTCTACTCGGGCTCGTTCGCGCAGCTGATCGCCCAGGTCGTCGGCCTGGTCATCGCCTTCAGCTTCGTGTTCGCCATGAGCTACGGCACCTTCTGGATCATCAAGAAGACCTACGGGCTCCGCGTCAGCGAGGAGCAGGAGCTGGCCGGGCTGGACATCTCCGAGCACGGTATGTACGGGTACCCCGAGCAGTTCATCCCGGCCCCGGAGCTCGTCGGCTACGGTGCGGCCCCTCAGGGGACCGCCGCCGCAGTCGGCGCCGGGCCCATCGCAACCCCGACGGAGGTTCCCGCAACATGAAGATGGTGGTGGCATACATCCGCCACGAGGCGTTCGAGCCGATTCGTACGGAGCTCCTCGACCTCGGGTTCCCCTCGCTGTCTATCAGCGAGGTGAAGGGCTCGGGCCGTCAGAAGGGCATCACCGAGCGCTATCGCGGCGCCGAGCTCACGAACTACCTTCGGCCGAAGATCAAGCTGGAGTGCGTCGTGGCCTCGGATGACGTGCAGACGATCGTGGACACGATCCTCAAGCACGCCCGCACCGGTGCCGTCGGCGACGGCAAGGTGTTCGTCATGCCGATCGAAGAGGCCTACCGCGTGCGGACGGGGGAGGCGGGCGAGGAGATCCTCCAAGCCCACCCCGACGCCGCGCCGGCCACGTAGGAGAGCTGACCATGGGCGAGGCGGTGGGGAACACGGACCCCGGCATCCAGTCTGCCGCCTCGCCAGCAGGTTCGTTGGTGGAGCGACTGCGGTCGGTCCACCTCAAGATGGTCGATGCCGTGCTGGGCGGCGACGGCCTGCAGCAGGTCGCGGCGCTGGCCGCGGAGGCCGCGGGCGCCCCGGTGGCGATCGTGGTCCCGCGGCTGGACGCGGCGGCTGCGGCCGGCGGTGAAGGCGGCGTGCGCGAGCAGGTCCTGGAGGAGGTGCGCCACTATGTCGCCGACCGCGTCCGCGACCGGCCGTCGCAGGTCCCCGAGGCGCTGGCGGCCGAGGTGCCGATCCAGTCGGGCGACGACGTCGTCGGGGCGGTCGTGCTGTTGCGCGATCCGGACCCGGCCAGGCCAGGTCCGCACCCGGAGGCCGCGGATTTCCTGCACCTCGCCGCGGTCGCGTGCCTGACCGAGGTCGCCGTCGAGGAGGCCAAGGAGGAGGTCGAGCAGAACCTGCGCGGCTCGTTCTTGGAGGACCTCCGCTCGCGGCCGGATCTCGAGCCGCGCGAGGTCGTGCGGCGCGCCGCACGCTTGGGCTGTGACCTGGCGCGCGGCGCCGTCGCGCTCTGCGCCGAGCTGACGACCGACCGCCCGCGCCACGTGATCGCAACGATCACCGGTGACGAGCCGGGCGCGCTAGCCGAGCACCTCGACGGGCGCGTCTACGCGATCTTGCCTGGCACCGGCGGCGACGACGCGCCCGACACCACCACGGCGCGCGGCCGCGCCTTGGCGACGCGCCTGCGCCGTCACGGGACCGTCGGCGTCTCGAGCTTCTACTCCGATCCCGCGGAGCTGCCGCGCGCGATCCAAGAGGCTGAGCTGGTCCTCGACGTCCTGAAACAGTCCCACCCGCCCGGGGCCAGCGGCTGGGACGGCTTCGACGAGATCGGCACCGGCACCTACCGGCTGCTGTTTCGCGTGCTGGCCTCCCATCCCGAGGAGGTGCGCTCCTTCTACGAGGACACCGTCGCGCCGATCGTCCGCTACGACGACCAGTACCGGACCGACCTCGTCGGCACGCTGGAGGCCTACCTCGAGCAGAACTGCAACATGAACGCGACCGCCTCGGCGATCTACGCGCACCGCCACACCGTGGCCTACCGCCTGGAGCGCGTGAAGGAGCTAACGACGCTCGATCCGATGCTCTCCGAGGACCGCGAGCGCCTGGGCCTCGGCCTCAAGGCCTACCGCATCATCGCGCCACGGTTACCGAAGTAGGGCGGTTTGCGGCCGCCCGCTCGCGCCTGAGGGCCGCCGCCGCGCTTGACGGGCTGGCGCCCGCCGGCACTGCACCGTCGACCCTCAGCCACGACCGTGCGTACCGCAAACCGCGCCTACTGGCGCGGATTAGCTGACGATGTCGCCCGTCTTCGGGTCGACCTTTACCGGCGCGGGCTTGCTGGCCACGCGCACCCGGAAGGTGCCGGCGGGCTCGCGGCCGTTGGCGGTGCGGGCGACGGCCTTGCCGTTGAGCCCGGCGGCGACGTGCCAGCGCAGCAGGTGGGTGCCGGCGACGACGGGGGTGACATGCCACTCGAAGGTCTTGGTGCGCCCGGCGGGGAGCGCGCCGAGGGCCCAGGTGCTGACGTAGGCGGTGTCGCCGCCGCGCGGGCCCCTGTCGACGATCCACAGCTGGCGGGTGGGATCGGCGAGGTCGGCGCCCGTGGAGCGCGTGGTGAAGCCGGCGCCGCCCTTGGTGTCGTCATCGGAGCTGACGGTGACGGCGACGTTGGGGATCGTCTTGTCGGAGTCGTTGCGCACGACGACGCGCATGACGGCCGAGTTCGCCAGCCGCTGGTGGAGCGGGAACGAGGCCTTCAGGACTTTGACCTCGTAGGTGCCCGAGCGCTCGTCGACGTCTTGGCGCTCGCCGCTGCCGCAGCCCGCGACCAAGCCGGCCGCGATGATCGCGGCGACGCTCGTCGCCCGCAAGGCTCTTCTGGACCCCTCCACTGCGGCGGGAACGTACCAGAGGGAGGTGTCGCGCAGCGCAGGTGGAACCCAAGAGCACGTTGGGTTCCTGGTTGGCAGGGGTGACGGCGGTCCCATAGACTGGCCGCCGTGCGGGTGGTCTGTGCGCAGGCGCACCCGAGGGTTGCAAGAGGAGAGGTCCGAGAACGCGTGGTCAGCACGGTTGCCGATCGGGCATTCGCCCCGGCGAAGAGCCTGCTCGAAGAAGTAGGCGACATGATGATCTTGACGGGGAAGACGCTGGTGTCTGCCCTCCGTCCGCCGTACCCATACGGCAGTGAGTTCGTTGGACAGTTCCTCTTCGCGCTGCGCCTCTGCTGGCTGCCGCTGATGATCTCGACGGTCGCCGTCTCCTACGGCGCGCCGGGTCTGCAGGCCGCGAACTTCCTGATCCTCTTCGGCGCGCTGGACCGCCTCGGCGGCTTCTTCGTGCTGGCGGTCATCCGCGAGTTCGCGCCGTTCGTCTGCGCGATCATCGTCGCCGGCGTGGCCGGCACCGCGATCACCGCCGATCTCGGCGCGCGCAAGATCCGCGAGGAGCTCGACGCGCTCCAGGTCCTCGGTGTCGATCCCGTCAAGAACCTCGTCGTCCCGCGCTTCTTGGCCCTGATGCTCGTCACGGGCCTGTTCGACATCTTCGCCATCATCTTCGGCGTCACCGGCGGTCTCATCGCGACGCTGGTCAACGGCGCGCCGCTCGGCCCGTTCTGGGCGACCTTCTTTACGAACGCCTCGACGACGGACCTCTGGGGCTCGTTGCTGAAATGCACGATGTTCGGGGCGATCACCGCGATCGTCTGCTGTTACAAGGGGATGACGGCCAGTGGTGGTGCCGAAGGGGTCGGCAGGGCCGTCAACCAGGCGGTGGTGATCACGTTCCTGGGCGTGTTCGCCTTCAACTACGTGTTCACACAGACCTTGCTCGCAACCCATCCTGAAATCACGGTGATCCGCTAGTCATGGGCGGCTGGTTTGCGCTTCCCCGCGAGTGGATCTCCAGCTTCGGCGAGATCGCGAAGTTCAGCGGCCGGATCCTCGGGCAGGTCTACAGCCTGCGGGTCCTGCACTTCTTCGGCGAGACCCTGCGCCAGTGCGGCGTGCTCATCCTCGGCTCCACGATCGTCATCTGGGGCCTGGTCTTCATCGTCGGCCTGCAGTGCGGCATCGAGGGCGCCTACTTCACGCGCGCGCAGGGCGCGCCCGCCTACTCCGGCGTCTTCGCCGCGTGGTGCGACCTGCGCGAGATCGTGCCCTACGGCTTTGGCTACATGATGGCCGCCAAGGTCGGCACCGGCATCGTCGCCGAGCTCGGCTCGATGCGGATCTCCGACGAGATCGATGCCCTGGAGGTCATGGGTATCGACTCCGTGCTCTTCCTCTGCGCGACCCGCCTGCTGGCCTCCTGGCTGGTGCTGCCCTTCATGTACATGGCGGCGGTCGGCGCCGGCTTCTTCGCCAGCTATCTCGCTGTGGTGCAGCAGATCGGGGAGGTGAGCTCTGGCGGCTTCTCGCTCATCTTCTGGATGTTCCAGAACCCACCCGACCTGCTCTACAGCGTGATCAAGGGCATGGCGATGGCCACGGCCATCGTGCTCGTGGGGTGTTACTACGGCTACCACGCGGGCGGAGGACCCGTTGGCGTGGGGACAGCCACCGCGAAGTCGATGGTGATGAACATCGTTTTGGTGCATCTCATCGGGATGTTGGGAACACAGGTGTTCTGGGGCGCCAATCCAAGAGCACCCATCGGAGGCTGAAGAAGACATGAGCGAGACCCCCCGCGATCCCTACGCCGATGGCTACGAGGGCGACGACCTCGACGCGCCCGCGCCCGCGCCATCGACGGCCGCGAGCCCCCGCCTGGCGGCCGACGAGCAGCCGACGCGCGCCTCCGTGGTGCGCGAGGCCCCGCCGACCGATGGCGACGGCGACGACGAGTACCAGTGGCACACCGGCCTGAACCGGCCGACGGGCGTGCCGGATGCCGTCGAGTTCGTCGACGTCCACAAGGCCTTCGGCCGCAACAAGATCCTCCGCGGCCTGAACATGGGCCTGCCCGAGGGCAAGATCTCGATGATTCTCGGCCCGTCGGGCACCGGCAAGTCGGTCTGCATCAAGCACATGGTCGGCCTGCTCTATCCGGACGAGGGCGACGTCCTTGTCCACGGCGAGTCGGTCCCGAACATGACCGACGACGAGCTTTTCGCGATGCGCAAAAAGTTCGGCGTCCTGTTTCAGGACGGGGCCCTGTTCGGCTCGATGAACCTGCTTGACAACGTCGCCTTCCCGCTGCGCCAGCACACCGACAAGTCCGAAGACGAGATCCTCGACATCGTCCGCAGGCGGCTCGACGAGGTCGGCCTCGGCGACGCCCACGACAAGATGCCCAACGAGCTCTCCGGGGGAATGCGCAAGCGCGCGGGGTTCGCACGGGCATTGGTGCTGGACCCCAACATCGTCCTCTTCGACGAGCCGGACTCCGGCCTGGACCCGGTCCGCACGGCGCTGCTGTGCGAGTTGATCCAGGAGATCCATGAGGAGAACGGCGGGGCCTACACGGTCATCACGCACGACATCATGAGCGCGCGCCGCGTGGCCGAGTTCATCTGCGTGCTCTGGCGAGGCCGGATCGTGGAGTCCGGGCCGGCCGAGGAGCTGTTCAACTCCGAGAACGCGTTCGTCCGGCAGTTCCTCAGCGGCGAGTCACAGGGGCCGCTGGGTATGGAGTAGCGCGGGCACTGCCGGGCACCTCCGGCGCAGAGGCCTAACACCCTCACAACAACTCAAGAAGATCATCGGCCGGTCTCCGGCAAGCACCGAACCCCACACGGTCCTGTCTCACTCATCGTCCTGTCCTTTCGTACCCGCCGCGCGTAGCGCGGCAACTGCATGACGCTCACCCGCGGGCTCGCCGTCGGCGTGCTGGCTGTCGCTGCCGTCGTGGCGATCCTGCTGCTGACGGGCTCCAACAAGCACGAGTACACGCTTGTCTTCCAGAGCGCGGGCCAGCTCGTCAAGGACAACGACGTGCAGGTGGGTGGCCGTCGCATCGGCCGCGTCGCCGACATCAAGCTCTCCGACAAGAACCTCGCCGAGGTCCGGGTCCAGGTCGACGAGCCCTACGCGCCGCTGCACCTCGGCACCACGGCCACGATCCGCTCCGGCTCGTTGTCGGGCGTGGCCAACCGCTACATCTCGCTCGCACCCGGCCCGAACTCGGCCCCCAAACTCGACGACGGCGCGACGCTCGGCCTCGACAGGACCACCACCTCGGTCGACCTCGACCAGTTGTTCGACACGCTCGACCCCGAGGCGCGCAAGTCGCTGCAGCAGGTCATCAAGGGCTCCTCGCAGCAGTACGACGGCAAGGGCGCCAAGGCCAACGAGGCCCTGAAGTACTTCAACCCGGCGCTCAGCACCACCTCGCAACTGGTCAACGAGCTCGACCGCGACCAGCAGTCGCTGCAGGACTTCATCATCTACACCGCACGCGCGACGACGGCGCTGGCGTCGCGGCGCGACGACCTCTCCAGCTTGGTGGGCAACGCGAACACGACGGCCGCCGCGATCGCGTCCGAGAGCGCGTCGCTGGACCAGGCGCTGACCGCGCTGCCACAGACGCTGCGCCAGGCCAACACGACGTTCGTCAACCTGCGTTCCACGCTGGACGACCTCGATGAGCTCGTCGACGCCTCCAAGCCGGTCGCGCCGCGGCTGGCCCCGTTCTTCGCCCAGTTGCGCCCGCTGCTGCGGGACGCGCAGCCGACGGTCAAGGACCTGCGCACGCTGATTAGCCGCCCAGGCGCGGGCAACGACCTCATCGACCTGCTGCGCAAGCAGCCGCAGCTGACCAAGGTCGCAACGCCGACCTTCCAGCACACGATCAAGGGCCTGGAGCAGAGCACGCCGGTGCTCCAGTTCATCCGGCCCTACGCGCCGGACCTGATCGGCTGGTTCCGTGACTTCGGGCAGTCCACGGCCAACTACGACGCCAACGGCCACTTCGCCCGGATCTCGCCGATTGTCAACGCCTTCCAGTTCACCGACACCCCGGCCGGCGGCCTGCTGACGGCGCTCAAGCCCGCCGAGCGCCAGGTCGGCCTGCAGTCGGGCAAGGTTCGCCGCTGCCCGGGCGCGGCGACCCAATCCGCCGCCGACGGCTCCAACCCCTACGCCCCCGAAGGCTCGGATTGCGATTCGAGCATCGTCCCGCCCGGCCCATGATGCGCGTGCGCCTCATCGCCGTGACCGCCGCCGTTGCGGCCGCCGCGCTCGTGCTCGTCCTCTTCGGGACCGGCGCCGGCGACGACGACCAGGGCGGCTACAAGGTCCGCGCGATCTTCAGCAACGCCTTCACGGTCATCCCCGGCGAGGACGTCAAGATCTCCGGCGTCAAGGTCGGCAAGATCGCGGCGCTCGACGTCACGCCCGACCACAAGGCCGCGGTCGTCCTGGACATCACCGAGCCCGGGTTCAAGGACTTCCGCAAGGACGCGACCTGCACGGTCCGCCCGCAGTCGCTGATCGGCGAGCGCTTCGTCGAGTGCACGCCGACCCAGCCGCGCGCCGCCGGTGACGCCGCTGCGCCGGCGCTCGACAAGATCGAGAAGGGACCCGGCAAGGGCGAGTACCTCCTGCCCGACTCCCAGACGATTAAGCCGATCGATCTCGATCTGGTGGGCAACATCATGCGGTTGCCCTACCGCCAGCGCCTCTCGATCATCATCAACGAGCTCGGCACGGGCCTGGCCGCCAACGGGGCGCAGCTGCGCGAGGCGGTCAAGGAGGCCAACCCGGCCCTTCAGGAGACCGACAAGGTTCTGAAGATCCTTGCCGACCAGAACCAGACGCTCGCCCAGCTGGCCAAGAACAGCGACGAGATCCTGCGGCCCCTAGCCCGCGACAAGGCGCACGTCGCCAACTTCATCGACAAGGCCGACACGACGGCGGTGGCCAGCGCGCAGCGCCGCAGCGACATCGAGGCGAGCTTGCAGAAGCTGCCGGCCTTCCTGACGCAGCTCAAGCCGACGATGCAGCGTCTCGGCGGCTTGGCCGACCAGATGACGCCGGTGCTGACCGACCTCAACGCCGCCGCGCCGCAGATCAACCAGGTCATCAAGCAGCTCGGGCCGTTTAGCGCGGCGGCCACGCCGGCGCTGACGTCGCTGGGCGACGCGGCCGACGTCGGCGATCAGGCGCTCATCAAGGCCAAGCCGATCGTCACCGATCTGCGCGCCTTCGCCGGCGAGGCCAAGCCGACGGTCCAGAACCTCGACGCGCTGCTCAGCAGCCTGAAGTCCACGGGCGGCATCGAGCGGCTGATGGACTTCGTGTTCTTCTCGACCATGTCGACCAACGGCTATGACTCGCTCGGCCACTACCTCCGCGCCGTCTTCGTCTTGACGTCCTGCACGACCTACTCGACGGAGCCGACGCCCGGCTGCTCGGCCAACTTCGAGAAGCCCGCGGCCACCGCCGCCAGCGCGCGCGCCGCTAAGGTCTCCGCGCCGGTGAGCAACGTCCCCGCCAGCGCGACGGCGACCGCGCCGTCGGCTGCGGCCCCGCCGTCGGCTGCGACCCCGCCGTCGACCGCGACCCCGCCGTCAGCTGGCGCGAGCCAGACCCTCCTCGACTACCTCTTGGGCGACTGATGCGGCGCGCCTCGCCATCGATCGCCGCCAACCCCGTGCTGATCGGCGCGGCGACCACGCTGGTCGTGCTCGTCGCCGTCTTCTTGGCCTACAACGCCAACAACGGCCTGCCGTTCGTCCCGACCTACTCGCTCACCGCCGACGTCCCCAGCGCGGCGAACCTCGTCCCGGGCAACGAGATCCGCATCGGCGGTACGCGCGTCGGCGTCGTCGACGAGATCACGCCCAAGCGCCTGGCCTCCGGCAAGGTCATCGCCCAGCTGCACCTCAAGCTGGAGACGGCGGTCAAGCCGCTGCCGGTCGATTCGACGATCCTCGTGCGGTCGCGCTCGGCGCTGGGCCTGAAGTACGTCGAGCTCACGAAGGGCACGTCGACCGACGGCTATGGGGAGGGCGCGACGATCCCGCTCAAGGCGGCAACCCCCGCGCCCGTCGAGTTCGACGAGTTCCTCAGCACGTTCGACGAGAAGACGCGAAACGCCGCCCAGAAGCAGCTGGAGGGCTTCGGCAACGGGCTCGCCGGCCGTGGCAAGGATCTCAACGAGGCGATCCAGTCGCTGAACCCGCTGCTGCTCGCGCTCGGTCCCGCGATGGCCAACCTCGCCGATGACCGCACCAAGCTCGGCCGCCTGTCCGAGGCGCTGGGCCGCACGTCGGCGATCGTCGCCCCGGTCGCCGAGGACCAGGCAGCGCTCTTGCGCAACCTGGACACCACGTTCACCGCGTTCGCCGCGATCGCGCGGCCCTACCTGCAGGACAGCATCAGTGGCGGCCCGCCGGCGCTGCAGACCGCGATCGAGGAGCTGCCCAAGCAGCGCCCGTTCTTGGCCAACAGCGAAGGCCTCTTCCGCGACCTGCGACCCGGCGCCAAGGCGCTGTCGGGTGCCGCGTCTGACCTCGCCGACGCCTTCACCGTCGGCGAGCCGGCGCTGCGCCACGCCGTCGCGCTCAACAAGCGGCTCGTACCAACCTTCACCGCGCTACAGCGCTTCGCCGAGGACCCGCTCGTCGCGCTCGGCGTCCAGGACCTCGGCGACACCGCGCGGATCGCCAACCCGCTGCTGGCGACGCTCACGCCGAGTCAGACGGTCTGTAACTACTGGACCCTGTTCTTCCGCAACGTCGCCTCGCTGCTGAGCGAGGGCGACAACAACGGCACCGGCCAGCGCTTCATGATCGTCGCCTCGCCCCAGGGCCCCAACAACGAGGGCAGCCCGTCTTCGGCGCCGGCCAACGGGCCGACCCGCGACAACTTCCTGCACAGCAACCCGTACCCCAACACCGCGGCGCCGGGGCAGACGCAGGAGTGTGAGGCCGGCAACGAGACCTACACGGCCGGCAAGCAGGTCATCGGCAACGTCGCAGGCAACCAGGGCAAGGCCACGCAGACGACGACCACCTCCTCCGACACGCCTAAGCCATGAGCGCGGACGCCGACAAGCGCAAGCGCGTTCCGCGCAAGGACCGTCACGGGATCAACCCGCTGACGGCCGGCCTGCTCGTGCTCGTCCTCTGCGCGATCGTGGTCTACGCCGGCTTCTCCAAGCACGTGCCGTTTACCCACGGCTTCCGCGTCAACGCCGTGTTCGTCAACGCCAACAACATCCGGCCCAACTCGCCGGTCCGGATCGCGGGCGTGAACATCGGCAAGGTCAAGAAGGTCACGGCCTACAAGGGCGGCGAGGGCAACATGTCGCTGGTCACGATGGAGATCGATGAGGCCGGGCTGCCGATCCACAAGGACGCCACGCTGAAGGTCCGGCCGCGGATCTTTTTGGAGGGCAACGAGTTCGTCGACCTCGCGCCCGGGACGCCGTCGGCGCCGACGATCGACGACGGCGACACGCTGCCGGTTACCCAGACCGCCGCGCCGGTGCAGTTCGACCAAATCCTGACCGCGCTGCAAAGTGACACGCGCGAGGATCTCAAGCGGCTGCTAGAGGGCTATGGCACCGCGCTGACCTACGCGCCGACCGCTGCCGATGACGTCGGACAGGACCCCGACGTCAAGGGCAAGACCGCCGCCCAATCGCTCAACCGCTCGATCGATTACGCGCCCGGCGCGCTGAAGAACACGGCGATCGTCAACACCGCGCTGCTCGGTCTGCAGCGCCACGACCTGTCAGGGCTGGTGGCCAACACCGGCAAGGTGACCAAGGCGCTGGCCAACAACGAGGAGTCGCTGAAGGGGTTCGTCACCAACTTCAACACGACGCTCGGCGCGCTGGCCGCCGAGCGGTCCAACCTCCGGCAGTCGATCGCCCTGCTCGGCCCGACGCTGCGCCATGCCGACAGCGCGCTGGCCCACCTCAATGCCTCCTTCCCCAATACGCGCGCGTTCACCGAGGAGATTCTCCCCGGCGTCAGGGAGACCCCGGCGACGATCGACGCCGCGCTGCCGTGGATCGCTCAGGCGCGCAAGCTCGTCTCGCCCGCCGAGCTCGGCGGGCTGACCAAGGAACTCAAGCCGACGACGGTCGACCTCGCCAAGCTCGTCGACGGCTCCCTGACCGCGCTGCCGCAGGCCGACCTCGTCGCCCAGTGCGTCACGAACACGATCCTGCCGACCGGCGACGTCAAGATCCAGGACGGGCAGTTCACCTCCGACGAGGAGAACTACAAGGAGTTCTGGTACGCCTTGGCCGGCCTCGCCGGCGAGGCCCAGAACTTCGACGGCAACGGCCACTACGTGCGCTTCGCGGTCGGTGGCGGCGACCAGACGATCTCCACCGGCAAGTACGGCGGTGCCGCTGGCTCCAAGCTCTTCGGCCGCGTCAACGACCCGCCGCTGGGCACGCGGCCCGCCTACCCGGGCAAGCGCTCGCCCTACAACAGCACGGCGCGCTGCATGGACCAGAAGCTGCCCGACCTCAATAGCGCCAAGACCGGTCCCGCCGACGGGAGCCAGCCATGAGGATGGCGATCCGCAAGCACCGCTGGGACTTCCTGGCGCTGGTCGGGATCTTCGTGATCGCGCTGGTCGTCGGCGGCTACATCCTTGGCCACCAGCGCTTCTACTTGCCCAAGTGGGTGCCGGTTGTGGGCACCGAGTTCGTCTCCTACGAGGCCGAGTTCGCCACCGCGCAGTCGGTCACGCCGGGCCAGGGCCAGTCGGTCAACATCGCCGGCGTGCCGGTCGGCGAGCTCTCCAAGGTGGAGCTCAAGAACGGCCGCGCGGTCATCACGATGAAGATCCGCCGCAAGTACGCGCACGTCTACAAGGACGCGTTTGCGCTGCTGCGCCCCAAGACCGGTCTCAACGACATGATCGTGGAGCTCACGCCGGGCACGCGGCGCGCGGGGGAGATCGACCACGCCAAACAGACGATCCCGATCACCCAGACGCTGCCCAACGTCAACACCGATGAGTTCCTGGCGGCGTTGGACGGCGACACGCGCAGCTACCTGCAACTGCTGATTGCCGGTGGCGGCGAGGCGCTTGGCGGCAACGGCAAGAACCTCTCGGCGACCTTCCGTCGCTTCGAGCCGACCAACCGCGACCTCGAGAAGATCACCAAGGCGCTGGCCGTCCGCCGCGACAACATCGCGCGGTCGATCCACAACTTCGGAGAGCTGACGGCCGCCGTCGGCGACAAGGACCAGCAGCTCTCCAGCCTCATCGACGCCTCCAACGCGGTCTTTGCGTCCTTCGCCAAGCAGGACGCCAAGCTGCGCCAGACGCTGAGCCTGCTGCCCGACACGCTCAAGACCACCGACGTCGCCGTCCAGAAGGCCGACAAGCTCGGCAAGGTCCTCGGTCCGACGCTCGGCGCGTTGCGCCCCGGCGCCCGCGCGCTAGGCCCGTCGCTGAAGCAGAGCCGCCCGTTCTTCGCCGCCACGACGCCGGTCCTGGAGAAGCAGTTGCGCCCGTTCGCTCGCGACGCCCTGCCGACAGTCAAGATCCTGCGCCCCGCCGCGCGCGATCTCGCCGAGCTAACGCCGAACTTCACCTCAGCGCTGAAGACCGCGAACTACCTACTCAACACCGCGGCCTACAACCCGCCGGGCGATGACGAGGGCTACCTCTTCTGGATCTCCTGGCTCAACCACATCGGCCCGACGGTCTTCAGCACGCAGGACGCGCACGGCCCGATCCGGCGTGGCGCGCTCTTCTTCAGCTGCGATGGCCTCGGCTTGCTGGACACGCTCAAGACGGTCAACCCCCAGCTCGGCACGATCATCGGCCTGACCAACGCGCCGACCAGGGCCGAGGTCTGCGCCAGCAGCGCCCAGGCCCCCAACACGAACGCGGGAGGCTGAGGTGAACAAGCAGGTCCCCACCCTCGGCAAGCTCCTGATCATGGTCGGCTTCGCGCTGTCGTGCTTCGGCCTGCTGCTGTTCCTATGGCTCGCCTTCGGCGGGGCGACGCCGCTCAAGGCCAAGGGCTACCGCGTCGACGTCTCCTTCGGCGAGGCGACCCAGCTGGCCCATGAGGCCGACGTCCGCATCTCCGGCGTGCCCGTCGGCAAGGTCAAGGCGATCGTCGCCAACAAGCAGACCGGGCGCTCTGACGCGACGATCGAGCTCCAGCCCGAGTACGCGCCGCTTCCGGTCGACGCCCGCGCGATCCTGCGCCAGAAGACGCTGCTGGGGGAGACCTACGTCGAGCTGACCCCGGGTAGCCCGAACGCCCGCAAGGTGCCCGACAACGGGCGCCTGGCGACCGGCCAGGTGGCCGACACCGTCGAGCTCGATGAGATCCTGCGGGCGTTCGATCCCAAGACCCGTGAGGCCTTCCAGAACTGGATCCAGACCCAAGCCCAGGCGCTGAGCGGCCGCGGGCAGGACCTCAACGCGGCGCTGGGCAACCTTGCGCCGTTCGCGCAGGACACGACCAAGCTTCTGGAGATCCTCAACGGGCAGAAGGCCGGCGTGCGGCAGGTCGTCCGCAACACCGGTGAGGTCTTCGACGCGCTGTCTGAGCGCGACGGCCAGCTCGCAAGCCTCATCACCAACTCCAACCGCATCTTCGCGACGACCGCGGCGCGCGACCAGGAGCTGCAGGCCACGTTCAAGGCGCTGCCGACCTTCGAGCGCGAGTCCCAGACGACGCTCAAGCGGCTGTCGAAGTTCTCGGCCAACGCCAACCCGGTCGTCACCGACCTGCGGCCCGCGGCCAAGCAGCTGAGCCCGACGCTGCAAGAGCTCTCGGCGGTCGCGCCTGACCTCAAGGCGCTCTTCCGCTCGATCGACCCGCTCGTCGCCGCGTCCAAGCAGGGCCTGCCGGCGACGACCGAGTTCCTCGACCAGCTCCACCCGCTGCTGGCAAGCTTCGACGCACCACTGCGCCAGCTCAACCCGGTCCTGGATGGCGCCGGTCTCTACAAGAGCGAGCTGGCCGCGTTCTTCGCCAACTCCGTGGCGGCGACGCAGGCGACAGGAGCGGCGTTCGGCGGCGGCGAGCCCGTGCACTACCTGCGCACGACCAACCCGCTGAACCCCGAGATGCTGGCGCAGTATCCGAAGCGGCTGACGACCAACCGCACCAACGCCTACGCTTTCCCCGGCGACGGCCTGAACCTCAAGAGCGGCCTGGCGTCCTTCGAGACGCGCCAGTGCACCGGCCAGACCCTGACGCCCACGCTCGGCCCGGCGGTCGAGGGCATCCTGTCCGAGACGCTGCGCGACGGCATCCTGAAGTTCGCACTCAACGGCGGCAACATCGCGGCCCCGCCCTGCAAGCAACAGCCCCGCTTCAATCTTGGTGGCGCGCTGACGCAGTTCCCGCAGGTGCAGGCGAGTGTTGAGGGGGTTCAGGCGGGGGCGCCGGCGCCGTAGGGGGGGGTCGGTTTGGGCGCTGGGGTGCGCAGCGGCGTGGGGTGCGCAGCGTCTGGGCGTTCAGGTCAGGCGCTAGTCGTGATGTGCAGCGTGGTCTGTCGGCACCGAGGAGAGCGAGCGGGCGGGCGCTTCGAGGCGCGGGCTCGTCGTCCGCTTGAGCCAGAGAGGGTGGGCCTGTTTGCCGCGATGGGGTCGCGCTCCACAGGCCCACTGCTGCTGGCCATGGGGCTGCGTCGCGACGTGGGCCTGTTTGTCGCGACGGGGTCGCGCTCCACAGGCCCACCCCTCGGGCGGCCCGCGTTCTGTGCGGGATCTCCTGCTCAAGCCCTGGCGGACGACCCCTGGCGCCTCGAACCTCCGCCCCGCTCGCTCTCCTCGGTGCCGACGGATCACGCTGCACACCACGATCAACGCCTGAGCTGAACGCCCGGACGCAGCGCACCCAGACGTAACGCCCATACGCAGCGCACCCAGACGCAGCCCACTCACCCTCCCGCCACCCGGCGCAACACCCTCCGCACCCCGGTAGCCTCAGCGCACTGATGGGTCGGCTGCCGCGCATCCTGGGCGCCGCCATGGGAACGGCCGCCCGCCGCCCGCTGGCGGTCGGTTTGCTGGTGACGGTGCTCGCGCTGGCGGGCGCCGCGCTCGCCTTGCGCCTCTCGCCGACGACGGCGGCCAAGACGCTGGTCGGCTCGTCCAGCGCGTCCTACCAGGCGACCGAGCGCGAGCACCGGCTGTTCGGCGAGGACGCGGTCTACGTGCTCGTGCGAGGGGACGTGTCCAAGCTCGTGTTGACCTCCGACCTGGAGCGTCTCATCGCGCTGGAGGGCTGCCTCGGCGGCAACGTGCCCAAGGGCGCGACGCCGGTAGGCGGGTGGTCCGGGCCGTGCGGGCGCCTGGGCAAGACCAAGCCGGTCAAGGTCGTCTTCGGCCCCGGCACCTTCATCAACGAGTCGGTGCGCCAGATCGGCGACCAGTACAACGGACAGCTGGCGGCGATCAAGGCCGACGCCCAGAAGCAGTACAACGCGGCCTACAAGCTGGCGCGGGGCAAGGGCTACTCGAAGGCGAAGTCCAAGGGGCTGGCTGCGCAGGCACGCCAGCTCGCGGCCAACCAGTCGCTGGCCGACGCGCTCAAGCTCGCGCTCAAGTACGGGTTGTTGAAGGCGCCGCAGGTCAACGACCCCGGCTTCGTCTCCCAACTCGTCTTCGCCGGCGGCAAGGCGGCGGGCACGCCGAAGGTGCGCTTCGCCTATCTGTTCCCCAACGCCGACAGCTCGCTGATCCAGGTGCGGCTGAAGCCGGGGCTATCGGATGGCGCCCGCACGGATGCGATCGCCCAGATTCGCGCCGCGACGAACCTGCAGCCGTTGCGACTGCTCAGCGGTGGGCGCTACGTCGTGACGGGCGCGCCGGTCGTGCTGTCGGACCTGACGACCAAGATCACCGACGCGATCGTGACGCTGTTGATTGCATCGATCCTCGTCATGGCGCTCGTCCTCGCGGTGGTCTTCCGGGCGCGCCGGCGGCTGCTGCCGCTCGCGGTCGCGCTGGCCGCCGTGGCGATCACCTTCGGGGCGCTGTCGGCGATCGGCGCGTCGTTGACGATGGCCTCGGTGGGGGTGGTGCCCGTCCTGATCGGCCTGGCGGTCGACTACGCCATCCAGTTGCAGGCGCGCATCGAGGAGCGCGCGGGACCGCGGGCGACGCGCGCCGAGGTCGTCTCCGCCGTGGCCCACGTGGCGCGGACGGGCGCGCCCGCGGTCGCGATCGCCGCCGCTGCCACCGCGGCGGGCTTCCTGGTCCTGGGTATCTCGCCCGTGCCGATGGTCCGCGGCTTCGGCCTGCTGCTGGTCGGCGGCATCTTCATCGCCCTGGCGACCGCGATCACGCTCGGCACCGCCGCGCTGGTCGGGACGACCGGTGCCCCGCGCCGACGCCGGCCGGGCGCCGTTTTCGCCGCCGGCGAGATGGTCGCCGCGGCGGGCCGTGGCGCCGGCGAGCTGTTGGCCGACAACCCGGTCGCCCGCGCCATCAGCCGGCGCGGCCGCGCGGTGCGCTCTGCGGCCTTGGGCGCGGCTGTGCGCCGGCCGGGTCGCGTGCTGGCGATCGGCCTGGCGATCGCGGTCGTCGGCTGGGTCGCTGACACGCAGACCAAGGTCGAGTCCGACGTCACCAAGCTCGTGCCCCAGAGCCTGCCCGCCCTGGCCGACCTGCAGGCGCTGCAGAAGTCCACGAGCGTTGGCGGCCAGATCGACGTCCTAGTCCGCAGCGACCAGCTCACCTCACCGGCGACGCTGAACTGGATGGCGGCCTACCAGCAGCGGCTGCTCAAACGCTTCGGCTACAGCGACAAACGCGGCTGCGGCAAGGCCGAGCTGTGCCCGGCGTTCTCGCTACCCGACCTCTTCGGCGGCGATGACGGCAAGGGCAAGATCACCTCCCAAGCCCAGGTCGACGAGCTGCTCGACGTCGTCCCCGCCTACTTCTCCCAAAGCGTCATCACCCGGGATCGCAAGACGGCGACGATGGCGTTCGGGATCCGGCTGATGCCGCTGGATCGCCAGAAGGAGGTCCTGGAGATCATGCGCTCCGAACTGCACACGCCCAAGGGCGTCTCAGCGCAGCTCGCCGGGCTCCCGGTGCTGGCGGCCGACGCCAACGCCGCGGTCTCCTCGTCTTGGCGGCGGCTGCTGACGCTCGTGCTCGGCCTGCTCGCGGTCGGCGCGGTGTTGTTGGTGGCCTTCCGCTCGTGGCGCCGGGCGCTCACGCCGCTGGTGCCGATCGTGCTGGCCACGGGGTGGTCGGCGCTGGTGCTCTTCGCGACGCGGGTGCCGTTGAACCCCATGTCGGTCACACTGGGCGCGCTGGTCATCGCGATCTCGACCGAGTTCAGCGTGCTGCTGGCCGAGCGCTACCGAAGCGAGCGCCGCGGCGGGCTGGATCCGGCGGCGGCGCTGGAGCGGACCTATCGCTCGACCGGCGCGGCGGTGCTGGCCTCGGGCGTCACCGCGATCGCGGGCTTCGCGGTCCTGACGCTGAGCGACATCCGGATGCTGCGCGACTTCGGCGCAGTGACCGTGATCGACCTGACCGTGTCGCTGCTCGGCGTGCTGCTGGTGCTGCCGTCGGCGCTGGTGCTGGGCGAGCGCTGGCGCCCGGCCGACGCGCGCGTTCCCCGTCCACGGATCCCCCGCCCGCGGGTGCCACGGCCGCGGCTGCCACGGCCCCGCCTGCCGCGCCGCGCCGAGAAGCCCGTCGCGTGAGCGGTCCGCTGGACTTCGACGACGAGCAGGGCGAGGCGCCGCCGCGGCGCTCGGCCGCCGTCGGCGCGCGCCCGGCCGACCGCGTGTCCACGACCGCTCCGCGGGCGGGCGGGCCGTCATCTCCTGGCACGCGCTACCTCTGGGTCGTCGGTGCGGCCGCGATCGTGTTGGTGTTGTTGCTCTTGCTCACGACGATTCGCCAGGGCACCGACCGCGGCGCGCGCGGCGTCCCGGCCGGAGAGGTCATGCCGCCGTTTGCGGTGCCGACCGTGCTTGGGCCGATCGACGCCGACGCCAACATCGCCAGGCATGCGGAAGACGGCCAGGCGGGCAAACGTGCGGCCTGCACCGTCCGCGGGCCCGACGTGCTCAACGGCTGCGCGCTGCGCGAGGCCGGCCCCGTCGTGCTGGCCTTCTTCGCGATCCGCAGCCGCGAGTGCATCGCCCAGCTCGACGTGATGCAGCGGGTGCGCACGCAGCTGCCGGGCGTGCAGCTGGCCGCGATCGCGATCCGCGGCGACCGCGGCGATCTGCGCAAGCTCGTGCGCCGTCACGGCTGGAGCTTCCCGGTCGGCTATGACCGCGACGGGGCGTTGTCGAACGCCTACCACGTGCAGGTCTGCCCGCAGCTGACGTTCGCCCGCCAGGGGGGCCGGGTGGTGGAGACGACCTTCGGGACGCTGCAGCCGGCAGCGCTGGTGGCCAAGGCGCGGAGGCTGGGGTGAGCGACGAGCCGGAGCCCACCGCCGGTGATCCGGGCGACGACCCCGTCGACGGCGTGGTCGACCCCGATCTCGTGGCCGAGCTGCCGGGCTTGCGGCTGCGCGTCACGACGATCGATGGCGTCGCCGGCCGCACGCCGCGCGCGCTGCGCCAGCGGCTGGAGGACGTCAGCAACCGCTTCCGCGGCGCCAACGCGATCGCGCTGCGCACGCGCCCGGTCCCGCGCGCCTACCGCGTCTTCTTCCGTCAGGTCGGCCTCGACCCCGACGTCGACCGCACGCCGGTCGAGCAAGTGGCGGTCGAGCGCCTCGTGCACGGAGAGCTCTACACCGGCGATCGCGTCTCCGACGCGCTCATCCTCGCGGTGATGGAGACCGGCGTCCCGGTTGTCGCCCTCGACGACGCGACGCTGGCCGGCGAGGTCATGCTGCGCGCGGCCGTCGCGGGAGAGCAGATCCCCGCCGGCGCCTACGCCCACGACGTGCCGCACGGCCGCCTGGTGCTTGCCGACGAGCGCGGGCCCGTCGCCATCCTCTTCGGCCGCGTCTCCGACCACCATGCGGCCCAGCGCGGCTGCTCGCGCGTCCGCCTCGTCGCGGTCCAGGTTCCGGGTGTCCCGAGCGCTCACGTCGACGAGGCGCTGTGGCTGGCCGCCGGCGCGCTAGCGCCAGATGGCGTGTAGGGATTCGACCTGAGCGCGATCCAGAGCTATCCTCGCCTCTGTACGGAGAGGAACCGCTGTGGTCCTGATCGATCAGCTCAGCCCTGACGCGCCACTCGACGTCCGCCACGCGGGCGGCGTGGACGAGCGCGGGGCGCGCCGCACGCTCCGGGCCCAGATCGCCCGTCTGGAGCGTGAGCTGGGGGAGACCATCCTGGCGGCGTTCCCGCATGTGCACGACGCCGACACCATCGCGTTCGAGGACGAGCTCGCCCCGTATCGGCTCGCCGGGCCGCTGATCCCTGGTACCGGCCCTCGCCTGCTCGGCCTCGGTGAGCTGGAACGCGTCCGCGACGAGCTCGCCGAGCGCATCCGCCGCGCGCGCGTCGTCGTCGCCGAGCGGGCGGAGTTGGAAGCCGACTCGCGCGCCCTGCTGGAGGAGATGCTCCGCGAGCCGGCGCGCCACAAGTGGGTCCGCCTGCCTGTCGCCGACCTCGGCGAGCGCAGCTGCGGCGCCTATCAGGTGCGCCCGCGCCTGGGCATCATCGGGATGCTGATGGGCTGGTGGCACATCAAACTCTCGTCCGGCTGTCCATTAGCCGCCCCGGCGTGAGGCCGGCGCTCGAGGACTAGGATCCACCTTCGATGGGTCGCCGCAGCCGTAAGCGCGTCAGCACAGAGGTCGCGCCGCCTGAGCCGGGTGAGCGTCCTGTCACGGGCGGACGGGGTCAGTCTCCTCCCGCCGCGCCGCGTACCGCGACCTTCAAGGCGCGCCGCGAGGACGCGCCACAGCCACCGTGGGCGCCGTTCCCGCTGACCGAGCTGTGCGTCCTGCTGTCGATCGTCCTGCTGGGCATCGGCTTCCTCTTGGCCGACGGCGAGCGGCGCGGAGTCCTGCTCGGTGGCGGCTTCCTCCTCGTGACGCTCGCCGCCGGTGAGCTGTCAGTGCGCGAGCACTTCGCCGGCTACCGCTCGCACACCTCGCTGTTGGCCGGGATCTGCGCGATCCTCGCCGCGCTGCCCTTCTGGCTGATGCCGATCCCGCAGGAAGTCGTCCTGGTCGTCGGCATCGTCACGTTCGTCGCGGGCGTGTACGGCTTCCGCCGCGCGTTCATGCGTCGTAGCGGCGGCGTAGGGTTCCGCGCGTGACCGACGACGCGTCCTCCTCGCCCGAGCCCGAACGCCGCATGCAACTGCGCGGGCTGCACCACGTGACGGCGATCGTCGCCGATCTCGACCGCACCACCGCCTTCTACCGTGACGTGCTCGGCCTCGCGCTGACCGAGGAGGCCGACAACGCCGACGATCCTGGCTCGCGCCACTTCTGGTTCGGCGACGCGCTCGGCACGCCCGGCACGCTCGTGTCGTTCATGGAGTACCCGCAGATGGAGGAGGCTCGCGAGGGCCGCGGCGGGGTCCACCACTTCGCGTTCGGCGTCGGCTCGGCCGAGGAGCAGGTCGCCTGGCGCGACTACCTGCGCGAGCGTGGCGTCCCGTGCTCAGAGGTCTTCGAGCGCGGGCGCTTTCACTCGATCTACTTCCGCGACCCGGACGGCAACCTGCTTGAGGTCGCGACGGTCTAAGGCTGGTGCGGCCCGTGAGGGGCCGCGACGCGGCGAGTGTCCCGCTCAGACACTCGCCGCGCGCTGCGCATCGTCCTTCTAGGCCGGAAGACCCTCCAACAGGCCGGCGAGCGCCGTACGTTGGCGCTCGGTCATCGATCCCACGGTCTTGTTCTCGGACATGGGGATTGATTGCAGGAGCTTGCGGCACCGGGTGCTTCCCCAGCGCCGCTGGCTGGTCAGGAGGTCGGAGACCGTCATCGAGGCGGCCTCCCACGGGCATTCGAGGATGACGTGCGCGGCAATGATCTCGCCCTCCGCCACCTGACGCTTGAGCTCTGCGCGTGCGAGGCGGACCTCGTTCGCTCGAGCCAAAGCGCGCAAGTGCTGTGGCGCAGGGGCGATCGTCGCTGCTGCGTTCATCTGTCCTCCCTGCCGCTCGCCCTCAGCGCGAGACGGCAATTGTGTGTTGGTGCGTGGAAATGCATTGAGGCAGCCGTCGCCGTGGTTGACCACGTGCCTCGGGACAACGAGCGGGCGTCTCCTCAAACGTCTCCGCTCCTCGGTCCGGGACATCCTGCCCACGGTGCGTCCGCCTCGACGCGTCTCGAACGTATGCCAGGGCGGCAGGTTCGATCAAGGTGTGAACGAGCGCAACATACGCTCAGAGCGCCTTTTTTCTTCTGGTCGGATCGGCACGATGTCCGCGGCCTTGCCGAGCCGTTGAGCAGCCGTCACCGAACGTCTCCCACGTGCTACGGGGCGTTGCTTAAATAGACTGCAACGGTGAGCGATTGGTTGACGGTCAGGCCGCGCGGCGGCGGCCGTGCTCGCCCGGGCCGGGCAGCGGGCCATGCTCGGCCTCGAAGCCGGCCTTGACCGTCGTGAACGCCTCGAGCGCCCGGTCCAGCGTCGCCCGGTCATGGGTCGCCATGACGCTCGTGCGCAGCAGCGCCCCGCCCGGCGGGACGGCTGGGTGCAGCGCGGTGTTGACGAACACGCCGGCCTCGTAGAGGCCCTTCCACATCAGGCCCGCCTGCCAGTCGTCGCCGATCAGCACGGGGATGATGGGGGTGACGATGTCGGCGCCGTAGGGATGGCCGGCCGGCAGCTCTTGGGGCTCGACGACGGCGAAGCCGCGCTCCTCCAACCCGTCGCGGAAGTAGCGCGCGTTGTCCTGGACCTGGCCCAGGAGCGTCCGGCCCTCCTCGGTGCGCAGGACGCGCAGCGCGGCCAGCGCGGCGCCGGTGGCGGCGGGCACGGCCGAGGCGGTGAAGAGAAACGTCCGCGATTGGATGCGCAGGAACTCGATGACGTCGGCGCTGCCGGCGACGAAGCCACCGCAGGAGGCCAGCGACTTCGAGAAGGTGCCCATCCGCAGGTCGACGCGATCCTCGACGCCGAGCAGCTCGCTGGCGCCGGCACCGCGAGCGCCGAGCACGCCAGCCCCGTGGGCCTCGTCGACCATCAGGCGGGCGCCATAGGCCTCGCAGAGGTCGCAGATGGCCGGCAGCGGGGCGATGTCGCCCTCCATCGAGAAGACGCCGTCGACGACGACCAGGACGCCGCCGCCGTCCTGCGCCGCGCGCTGCAGCATCTTCTCCAGTTTGTCGAGCCGGTTGTGGCGGAAGGGGCGCAGCTTGGCCCGCGACAGGATGCAGCCGTCAAGGATCGAGGCGTGGTCGCCGGAGTCGACGATCACCGTGTCGCCGGGCGCCAGGATCGTGCCCAGCGTCCCGACGTTGGCCTGGTTGCCGGTGGTGAAGACGATCGCGTCCTCGGTGCCCATGAAGTCGGCGATCTCGGCTTCGAGATCGAGGTGCATCTGGGTCGTGCCGTTGAGCAGGCGTGAGCCGGTCATGCCGGTGCCGTACTGGCTCAGCGCATCGCGGGCGCCGGCGATGACGCGCTCGTCCTCGGTCAGCCCGAGGTAATTGTTGCCGCCGAGCATGATTCGGGCCTGGCCCTCCATCTCGACGACGGGCCGCGCCGGGCTCTCCATCACCCGGAAGTAGGGCACCATGTCGACCGCGCGGGCCGCCTTGAGGATCTCGAGACGCTCGTGGTTGCGAGCCTTCTCGAAGACGTCGACTTGCGCTTGTGCCGGCACGCCAAGAGCGTACTGGGCGTCCCCCCTCGCTAGGGTCGGGCGTCGATGTCTGTCGCCGTGCGTCCCGCCCGCTCCTTCCACGACGTCGGCGCGTTCATCGACCTGCCGTTTCGCCTCCATGCCGGCACGCCGTGGGTCCCGCCGCTCAAGCTGGAGCGGCGTCTGTTTCTCAGCCGCCGCTTCGGGACCTACGCCAAGCGCATCGACTTCGAGCTCTTCCTCGCTGAGCGCAACGGACGGGTCGTCGGCCGCGTGAGCGCGCACGTCGATCATGCCTACAACCGCCATCACGAGGAGCGCCGCGGCTGGTTCGGCTTCTTTGAGTGCGAGGACGATCCCGAGGCGGCGCGCGCGCTGTTGGAGGCCGCCGCGGCCTGGCTGCGGGAGCGGAAGATGGAGCGGATGGACGGGCCCGCCGACTTCACCATGAACGACGAGTCGGGCATCGTCATCGAGGGCCACGAGCTCGACCCGATGGTCCGCCAGCCCTGGCATCCGCCCTACTACCAGCCGCTGTTAGAGGGCGTGGGCATGGAGAAGGTCGTTGACCTGCTCATGTGGGAGCTGGAGATCTCTGACCGCGAGCAGATGCTCCCGATCCTGCCCGAGCTCGCCGCCGACGCCCGCGACAAGCACGGCGTCACGATTCGCCGCATGTCGCGCCGGCGGCTGCGCAAGGACCTTGACGTCTTCGCCGAGATCTACAACCGGGCGTGGCGGCGCAACTTCGGCTTCGTGCCTTACGAGAAGGAGGATCTGGACCAGTACGGCCTGGAGCTCCAGCTTGCCTTCGACAAGGACTGGATGATGGTCGCCGAGGTCGCCGATGAGCCAGTCGCGATTGCGATGACGTTCCCTGATCTCAACCAGGTGCTGCGCACGATGAACGGGCGGCTGCTGCCGCTGGGGTGGTGGCGCTACCTGCGCCGGGCGAAGGTCATCAGCCGCGTCCGCGTCGGCTTTTTGGGGGTCAAGCCCAAGTTCCAGCACACGGGCGCGGCGGCCGCGCTGTACGTGGAGCACTTCGACACCTCGGCACGCCATGCCCGGATCAAGGGTGGCGAGATGGGGTGGATTCTGGAGACCAACCGCGCCATGAACCGCGGCATGGAGGCCATGAACGGCCGCATCGTCAAGAAGTACCGCGTCTACGGACGCGAGCTGTGATCGTCTGATCTTCACGTTGCGCGTGCAATCATGTTGCGCCGCGCGGTAAGGTTGACCTAATGGCAAGGTCCGACGAGCTCAAGGCCTCACCGCCGATGTTCGAGAGTCGGTTGCTGGACCGCTTTACGCGGGTCCATCCGTCGGTGCCGCCGGTGATCTTCGGCCCGGTCATCGTGCTGCTGCTCGTCACGGGCTTCGGCCGGATGAGCGTGCTGCAGGCCGTGCTGTTGCTGCTGGCGGGCTACGTCTTTTGGACGTTGTTCGAGTACTGGCTGCACCGCGTGGTCTTCCACTTCGAGCCGTACTCCAGCCCGTTGGGCATGCGGCTGCACTGGATGATCCACGGCGTCCATCACGACCATCCCAACGACCCGCTGCGTCTGGTCATGCCGCCATCGGTGAGCGTGCCGCTCGGCGCGCTGGTGCTCGGCGCGTTTTGGCTGCTACTCGGCTACGACGCGGCGCTGGTCTTCGGTGGGGGCTTCCTCGTGGGCTACTTGGCCTACGACATGCTCCATTACCACGTCCACCACCACACGCCGCGCACGGCGCTGGGGCACAAGCTGCGCGAGCTGCACATGCGCCACCACTTCCAAGATGACGAGCGCGGCTTCGGGATCAGCGCCCCGTACTGGGACCGGGTCTTCGGAACTGCCACCCATGCGACCGGCAACCGGTCGCTCGGCACGACGACCGCTCCGGCGCCTGCGCGCCAGCAGTCCGGCGGACAGCGCGACACCGCTTCGGGTGCCACTTGAACCTTGGCATCGCGCCCGTCGTGCCGATGCGGCATCCTAGGGCGCTGTGACGGATCCCCTCGAGCAGGAGCTCGGTGCCGACGCCGACGACGCGGAGGTCGTCGACGCGCTGCCCGTGCCCGAAGGGGCGTCGCCTCGCGAAGTTCCTTCACCCGCTCCCGTGGGGGCACGCAGCGGTCGCGGGCTGATCGTCTCCAGCCCTGTGGCCGTTCAAGCCGCTGCCGTGGCCGTCACCGGCTTCGCCGCGGGCGCCGCGACGGTCGCCGTCGTCCGCCGCCGTCACGCCAAGAAGCAGGTCCGCTCTCGCCGCAAGGACCGCAAGGCCCTCGGCGAGGTTCGCGCTTCACGGTCGTTCTTGGTGGACATCCACCTGCTCAACCGCAACTGAGCAGCGCGCGTCTGCCGTGGGGCGTAGCCTCCGGCGCCCGATGATCGAAGTGCGTCGTGAGATCCGGCCGGTGTGGCCGTTTCGCCTGCCCGGTGCTGGTGGGATGGATGGTGTCGCGCGGCGGCGGGGTGGGGTGCTGGAGCGGTTGCTGCACATCGATGACGAGCCGGTGGTGCTGCGCGCGGCGCAGCCGTCGGTCGATCGGGTCATCATCGGCGCGCGGGGTGCGCGGGCGGATGTGTGCGAGGAGGCGATCGCGCGGCTGCGGCGGGCGTTCGGCGTCGACGAATCGCTGGCGCCCTTCTACGAGCGCTTTCGCGATGACCCGCTGATCGGGCCGTCGGTTCGCCTGCGGCCGCACCTGCGCGGCGCGCGCCGGCCGGAGCCGTTCGAGGCCTTGGCCTGGGCGATCTGCGAGCAGCTCATCGAGTACGAGCGGGCCGCGGCGATCGAGCGCGAGATTGTGGTGCGGCTCGGCCGTCGCGCTCCCAGCTGGGACGGTACGCGCACGCTGCGCGATCTGCCGAGCGCCGCGACGCTGGCCGCGACGGCCCCCGCGCTACTGCAGTCCTTTGATCTCTCCGCGGCTCGGGCGCTGGCGCTGGTCAAGGCCGCGCGCGAGGTCGCTTCCGGCCGCGCGGATCTCCACGCCCCCGACCACGAGCGCGCGTGGGCGCGGCTGCGCAAGATCTCCGGGATCGGCTCGTGGACGATCGCGGTCCTCGCGCTGCACGGCCAGGGCCGCCATGACGTCCTGCCCGCCGGGGACTTGGCCTACATGAAGCTCGTCGGCCGCGCACAGGCCGGCGGCCGCCCGAGCGCGCGGGCCACCGAGGACGAGGTTCTCGCCTACTTCGCGAGCTACGAGGGCTGGACCGGCCTCGCCGGCCTGCACGCCCTCGGCGTCCGCGCCACCGGCGGCGGCGCCGCGCTGCGCTTCGCCGCGGCGGCCTGACCACCCAGTAGGGGTGGGCCCGTTTGCGGAGGTACGGCGTCCGTGAACAGGCCCACCACGCCCGGGATGGTTTCGGCTAGATCCCGCGGCCCGGCAGGAACTCGTTGGTCAGCGACGTCGGCGTCGGGATCGCCTTCAACAAGTCGTTGTCCACCATCCACTGGCCGTAGGCCTTCCACTCGTCGGCGTTCTGGTAGCCCCACGGGAAGTCGGGGTTCTCGGGGAAAAAGACCGGCAGCGTCGCCTTGACGGTGGCCAGGGCGAACGCGCGATCGAGATTTGGGTCGGCCGCGACGAGCGCGTCGGCGCCGACGTTCGGATCGGCCTTGACCGCCTTGGCGCCGCGCGAGACGGCCTGCATGAAGCGGCGCATCACGTCGCCGACGCCCTTCTTCTGCAGCCGGTCGGTGTCGGCCACGAAGATGAGCTCCTGGTAGGTCGGCACGCCGGCCTGCTCCATGCGGATGATCGTCGGGTCCTTGTGCTCACGCTGGAGCTGGACGCCCTCGATGTTCCAGAACGCGCCCAGCGTTGCGCCGACCTTCTTGGACAACATGCTGCCGACGAGGTTGAACCCCACGTTGATCTCGCGGATCGATGCCGGGTCCAACGAGGCTTCCTTGGCGATCGTCTTCAGGTACGCCGACTGGTACGGGATGCCGGCCGTCCCGACTTTCTTGCCCTTCAGGTCCGCCGGCGCCTTGACCTTGTCGTTGAGCGTCATGATCGATGTCAGCGGCTTCTGGACGAGCGCGCCGATCGAGGCCACGTGCGCGCCCTTGTCGCGGGCGAGCAGCAGCTCGGGCTCGTAGGAGATCGCGATGTCGGCGCGGCCGGCGGTAACGAGCTTCAGCGGCGCGGCGGGGTCGGAGGGGGTCTGGATCCGCACGTCGAGGCCGGCGGCCTTGAACGCGCCGCTGGCCTGCGCCGCGTAGATCGGCGCGTGGTCGGCGTTGGGCAGGTAGTCGAGCACGAGGTTGAGGCGCTGCAATTCGCCGCTGGTCGTCGTGGCGTCCTCCTTGGCGCCGCAGGCCGACAGCGCGAGGATGGCGGTCAGCGTGGCGAGGACGGTGGCGGCGCGGGAGGCGCGGCGGCGGTTCATGCGGCGGGATCCTTTCGGTGGGCCCACGGCGCCAGGCGGCGCTCGATGAGGGCGAGGAGGGAGAAGCAGGTGATGGCGAGCGCGGCGAGGACGACGACCGCGGCCCAGGCGCGCGCGGTCTCTAGCTGCGGGATCGACTGCAACAGCAGGTGACCGAGGCCCTTCTCGGAGCCGGCGTACTCGGCGAAGACGGCGGCGATCCCGCCGACGGCGACGGCGATCTTGGCGCCGCTGAGCGCCGCCGGCAGCGCGGCGGGCGCCTCGACCCAGCGGAACACCTGCGTGCGTGAGGCGCCGAGCGTGCGCAGCAGCTTGTGCTGCTCGGGGTCGACGGCGGCCAGTCCGTCCAGCGTCGTGACGACGATCGGAAAGAAGCAGACCAGCGCCACAATCACGAGCTTGGGCAAGATGCCGTAGCCAAACCAGGCGGCCAGCAGCGGCGCGATCGTGACGATCGGGATCGCCTGCGTGCCGACCAGCAGCGGGTAGATGGCGCGGCGCAGCGGGCCGAAGCTGTGCAGCGCGAAGGCCAGCAGCGCGCCGGCGGCGAGCGCGAGCGCGAGGCCGAGCACGACCTCCTGGGCGGTCACAAGCAAGTTGTCCCACAAGAGCCCGCGGTCATGGAAGAGCGACGAGGCGACCTGATCGGGCGCGGGCAAGATGAAGTCGTCGATCGAGCCCAGGCGCGCATAGGCCTCCCAGCCGCCGAGCAGCAAGATGATGACCAACGCGGCGGCCATCAGGCCATCGCTCCCCGGAGCGCGTCGAGCGCCCGCGCGCGCACCGCGACGACCGGCGGGTCGGTGGGTGTGCGGCCGGCGGGGCCGCGGGGGAGGTCAACGCTGAGGTCGGCGACGACGCGCCCCGGTCGCGGTGAGAGCACGACGACGCGGTCGGCGAGGACCGCCGCCTCCTCGACGTCGTGGGTGACGAGCAGGACGGTCCGCGGCGTGCGATGCAGGATGGCCGCCAGCCACGCCTGCGCGTCGGCGCGCGTGATCGCGTCCAGTGCGCCGAACGGCTCGTCGAGGCACAGGATCGGCGCGCCGGAGAGCAGCGTGCGCGCGACCGCGACGCGCTGGCGCATCCCGCCCGACAGCTCCCATGTGCGGGCGCGCTCGAAGCCGTCGAGGCCGAGCTCGGCCAGCAGCGTGTGAGCCTGCGCACGCGCCTCGTCCTTGCCCGCGCCCGCCAGCCGCAGCGGCAGCGCGGCGTTGTCGCGCGCGTCCAGCCAGGGCAGAAGCAGATCGCGCTGGGGCATCAGCACGGCTCGCCCGGCAGTCAGAGCGCCGGCATCGGCGCCCTGCAGCCCGCACACCAGCTCCAGCAGCGTCGACTTCCCGCAGCCGCTCGGCCCGACCACGGCGACGACCTCTTGCGGGGCGACGCGCAGCGTGACGTCCTGCAGGGCAACGACCTCACCGAACCGGCGGGTCACACCCTCCAGATGAACATCACCTTCAACATCGCGAGGCGCTGTGACCACCGCCCCGACCCTCGTCGCCATCTGCTCCCTCCGCGGGCATTACCCCGACCAGGTTCGAAGGGTCAGCGCCGGGATCCAAAGGCGCTATCTCAGCCCGCTTCCGCGAGCACCCCTGTGTTACCAGTGGTCACACTAGCGCCCTCAGCGCCGGATCGGCTGCGTGAGCGCTTTGACGAAGTCCTCGAGCTGCTGGGTCGTCCAGCACTCATAGGCATCGCAATGCTGCTCGTAGGCCGAGATCACCGAGTCGCCGTAGTTCCAGTACAACCGCGGCTCGGGGTTCAGCCAGAAGGTGCGGCCGGCCTTGGAGGCGATCTTGGCGAAGATGTCGGCGCGTGGGTCGCGGCCGTTGGTGCGCGCGTCGCCGAGGACGATGACGGTCGCGCGTGGGTGGAGGTCGTCTTCGACGAGCTCACGGAACTCGGTCCACACGCGCCCGTAGTCGGTGTAGCCGCTGATGTCGGCCACGCCGGAGTCGCGGCCGATCGCCTCTGAGACCGCCTTGAAGTCGCGCTCCTTGGCGAAGATCTCGGTGACCTCGGAGATCCGCTCGATGAACACGAACGAGCGCATCTTGCGAAACGAGTCGTGCAGCGCGTGCAAGACCGACAAGAAGAAGACCGAGGCGCTGGTGACCGACGTCGACACGTCGCAGAGCACGTAGATCTCCGGCCGCCGCGGTCGCACCGGCTTCTCCTTGATGACCGCCGGGACACCACCGAACTCCAGCGACGCGCGCATCGTCTTGCGCATGTCGACGGCCGCGTGGCGCTTCTGCCCGCGCTGCTCGTTGCCCTGGGTCTTCAGCCGTCGCTTGAGCTGGGCGACCACGCGATGCACCGCGGCCAAGTCCTGCAGCGGCCCGGATGGCAGCGCGCGGTCGAGCTCGTTCAACGGCCGCGCGGGGGAGAGCTGCTCGGTGCGTTCGATTTGCCCCCGCTCCAGCTCCTGACGCAGCAGCGCCTCGAAGCGGCGGATCTCGTCGCGCGGCAGGCCGTCGCGGCGCGGATCCTGCGGCGGAAGGTCGGGCTGCGGGTCAGCGCGCAGCGCCAGCGAGCGGCGGATGCGCTGGACGTCGACGCCGATGACGCCCGAGCCCTCGCCCTGGCGGCCGAAGGCCGCGATCGCCAGCCGCGCGAGGTCGCGCATCAGCGCCTGGTT
Source organism: uncultured Conexibacteraceae bacterium (assembly GCA_963829185.1). GTDB lineage: Bacteria > Actinomycetota > Thermoleophilia > Solirubrobacterales > Solirubrobacteraceae > Baekduia. Next base: position 16,465 of record CAWHID010000008.1, on the reverse strand, counting down.
GCCGTCGCGCACCGCGGCCGCGACCTGGCGGCGCAGCTCCTCCATGTCCATCGCGCCGGCGTCGTCGGGCGAGATCCCGCCCTCCTCGCGCACGCCTTCCTCGATCGCGGCCAGCTCGGCCGCGCGAAAGAAGAAGCGGTCAAAGACGAGCTCGAAGACGCGGCGGTCGTCCTGGGACTTGGCCAGCGTCGCGGCCAGCGCCTCGCGGAAGTCGACCTGCTCGGTCCACGGCACGTGCTGCAGCGCGGCGAACGCATCGAGCAGCTCGCTGGTGCCGATCGCGACGCCCTCGCCGCGCAGCTCCTCGCCGAACTCCAGCAGCCGTCCGGCCATGCCGGGACGCTCGAGCTGAGCCGAGCCGTGGACACCCGCGCGGCGGGCGTTTCTATGAGGGAGCGGGGGCACCGAGCTTCACGCCGACGCGCTCGGCGACGATGTCGAGGTCCGTGCGGTGCTTGACGATCACCGAGATCGTGTCGTTGAACGTCTTGGTGTCAATGTCCTGGGCACCGAGCAGCAGCAGGGCGCGTGCCCAGTCGATCGACTCCGCGATCGACGGCGGCTTCTTGAGGTCGAGATCGCGGACCATCGCGACGACCTCCACGAGCTTGCGGCCGACCGCCTCAGGCAGGTCAGGCGTGTGGAGCCGGACGATCTCCAGCTCGTGCTCAAGCTCGGGGTAGTCGAGCCACAAGTACAGGCAGCGGCGCTTGAGCGCCTCGGTCAGCTCGCGCGTGTTGTTGGAGGTCAACAGCACGACCGGGTGCGACTTGGATCGCACGGTGCCGAGCTCGGGGATCGAGATCTGGAAGTCCGAGAGGACCTCCAGCAGCATCGCTTCGAACTCCTGGTCGGTCTTGTCGATCTCGTCGATCAGCAGGACGACCGGCTTCTCAGACGCGATCGCGGTCATCAGCGGGCGCTCGAGCAGGAACTCCTCGCCAAAGATGTCGTCTTGAACGTCATCCCAGCCCGTGCCCTGGCGTTCTGCCTGGATGCGCAGCAGCTGCTTGCGGTAGTTCCACTCATACAGGGCCTTAGCCTCGTCGAGTCCCTCGTAGCACTGCAGCCGCACCAGCTCGCGGTCGAGGTACTTGCTCAGCGCCTTGGCGAGCTCGGTCTTGCCGACGCCCGCGGGACCCTCGACGAGGATCGGCTTGCCGAGCTTGGCGGCGAGGTAGCTGACCAGCGCGGTGGACTCGCCGGGCAGGTAGCCCGTCGCCCGCAGGCCATCGTGGACGTCTGTGACGGAATTGGGCTCGACCGACATGGACGCGAAAGTCTACGAGGCCCTAGGGTCCCACCCCGTGCTGATGCTCGGAGCCATCTCTGCCGCGCCGATGTTCGCGCTGATGGCATTCGGCTTCGTGCTGGCTGTGATGGGTCACATCTTCCGCGACTACCGCATCGTCGGGATCGGGCTCGCGATCCTCTTTCTCGCCACCGCGCTGCTGTTCTTGGGCGCGTATCAGTCCTATCAGGACAGCGGCCCGCTGAACTTCTAGCGCCGCCGGGGCGCCGTGGTCGGCGCGTCGGCGTCGGTGCCGACCGGCCGCTCGCTGGCGGTCGTCGGCGCCTCGTTGCCGCGCCTGCTGAAGCGCCGTTCGTCGCCGACGGGAGCTGTCGTCCCAACCTCGCGCCGCCTTGTGGTGCGCGGCATCAGGGCATTGAGGATCATGACGCCGCCGGCTACGGCGAAGCCCAGCTTGGTCCAGAAGTTGGCGGCGGCGAGACCGAGGACGTCCTGACCGTCGATGATCGCGATCACGGCGCAGGCCGCCAGCGCGAGGCCGACGAGCAACGACATCATCTTGGCCAGGTGGTGCTGGGCGGCACCGAACAGCAGCAGCGCACCCGCGGTGATCGAGAAGAACGCCGTCCAGCCATTGACCTCGAAGCCGAGGAAGTTCGTGCCCTGCACCTCCCCGTCAGGGAAGCTGGACGAGAACGACGGGAAGTCGTTGTTCTTCAGCAGGCTCGCGAGCCCGAAGGCGACCAGGATCGACCCGGCGATGAGCGCGGGCCCCTTGGCCAGTGACGGCCCGTGCTCGACGACGACGTCACGATCGTCGTCGACCGGGTCTGCGGTACGGCGTCGGCGCAAAAGCATGACCAAGGCGTTCCCGCCCTGGCGGCTCGTTACTCCTGCTCGTCGAAGCTTAACTGTGTCCCGCCGTCGATCTCCGGACGGTCCGGACGCACCGGTTGGCGGACGGTCGGCGCCGCGGCGGGCGCGACCGCGGTCGGGGCCTCGTCGACGCGCGGTGGCGGCGGCTCTTGTTGGGGTGACCGCTCGCGCTGGGCTTGGCGCCGCGCCCGCCGATCGGCAACCGTCGGCGCGTCCGGCCCCTCGCCCGGCAGCGGCGGCTCGGCGACGCGCGCTAGCCGCAGCCGGGTGCCCGCATAGATCAGGAATGCCGCGGCCAGGAGCCCGAAGAAGATGCCCCAGGACAAGTCGTAGCTGTAGACCAGGTTGTCGGTCCTGCCGCCCGCAGGCTGGTCGATGAAGCGGTAGAAGACGAGAAAGCCGACCCAGGCGCCGCCTGCCGTGACGACGAGGCCGTCGCCGAAGGGCAGGTGAAACGCGCTGTCCTCGCCGCGAAAGAACATCAGGACGAGGATGGCGATCGCCACGAGGAAGATCGACGCTTCGACGAAGGACGGCACGAAGATCGCCAGCTTGGCCTCGCTGTCGGTCGCGACCTTGCCCTTGCCGTCGAGGCCCGCAAAGGACTTCGAGTACCACGGCAACAGCAGCGAGGTCAGCACGAGGGCGGCGGCGAGCGCGACGCGACGCTGCTCGGGTGCGAGGTGCGTGAGCGCGCTGCGCAGGCGCGCGATCACGTGAGCGTCTCCTCTGCCATCAGAGGCCGAGTGTAGGCGCGCGGCACGATGGCGCTCAGGCGATCGGGATGTCCTGCAGGCCGGAGCCGCGCGAACCTGTCGCGCGCGCAGCACCGGCGCGTTCGTCGGCACCGAGCCGCTCGACAACCAGGTCCAGCAGCGCGCGCAGCAACAGCAGCAGCTGGCGGACGATCTCGCGCACCTGCTCCCAGAGGTCGTCGGGCACGACGGCCCGCAGCGCGCTCAGGACCGAGACCAGCGCCTGGATCTCCTCGGCCGTCTCGGTGCGCTCACGTCCCGAGGCCCAACCCTGAGGCGGGATCTGACCGGCGAGCCGCTCGGCGGCCGCCTGGGTCTCACGCAGCCGCGCGCGCAGCTCGTCGAGGCGGATGGGCTCGGGCTCAGCCATCGGCGGCGGCCGCGGCGGCGACGGGCTCGAAGGTGATGGTCAACGCGCCGTGCTCGAAGGTGGCGCCTGCAGGCTCTAGATCGTCCAGGGCGGGCGGCAGAAGCATGGTGCGCTTGTGCCCGTCGACGCGCACGATCAACTCTGATCCGAGGCGCTTGAGCGAGATGTCGCCCTTGTCGGCGAAAGGCAGCTCAAGCCGCAGCGTCGCGCCGTCGGCGCGCAGCTCCAGGCGCTCGGAGACCGAGCGGTGGTGCAGCGCGTGGGCGGGCGGGATGGCTTCGCCGGCGAAGAGCGCCGCGCCGAGGCGGTCGAGCATCGCTTCGCCAACGACCTCCTCCTCAAAGTACGGCGCCTGCAGGACGGGCACGGGGGCGAACGCGTCGCGCACGGCGCCCAGCTGCTCCTGTTGGCGCTCGCGCCACGCGCCGAAGTAGTCGCCGACTTCGGCGCCGAAGACGCGGTTGACCACGACCGCGTCGGTCAGGTACCCGTACAAGTTGAGGTAGGTGAACGTGCGCCGCGCCTCGTCGACGACCATCCGATCAGGGGTCATCACCAGTCGCACCGAGACGTGCTCGTTGTCGCGCAGGATCTCGTTCATGGCAATCAGGTTGCCAACGAGGCGCTGAACGTCGTCGAAGACCTCGGCGCCCGGCAGCGAGACGTCGAGCACGGCGCGCGCGAAGGGGCGCGCGGCGTCGAGGATCCGGCCCTGCTGGGGGAAGACCTTGTCCAGCCACCAGCGCGCGACGTCGGGAAACGACAGCAGCCGCAGCGTCTCGCCGGTTGGCGCGCAGTCGACGATCACGGCGTCGTAGGCGCCGGACTCGTAGTGGCGCTTGATCGCCAGCAGGCTGAACAGCTCGTCCATCCCGGGCGGGACGGTCAGCTCCTCGGCGCTGATGCGGTCAACGCCGCGGGTGATCAGCAGGTCACCGAGCCAGTCCTGCACTCCGGCCCAGTTGCGCTCCATCTCGTCCTGGGCGCTGACCTCCTGGCCCCAGAGCAGGTCGCCGATTGCGACCGGCTCGGCACCGAGCGGCTGGCCCAGCACGTCCGACAGGCTGTGCGCCGGATCGGTGCTCAGCACCACGGTGCGCAGCCCTGCGGCGGCGCAGCGGCGCGCTGTGGCTGCGGCAACCGACGTCTTGCCGACGCCGCCCTTGCCCGTGTAGAGGATCGTGCGCGGGGCTCCCAAGAGTGCGAAGCCTAATCGCCCTTGTCCCGCTTCGCCGCGGGCTTGACGTGGACGGTCGCCTGCGCGGCCCCGGCGTTGCCGGCCAGGTCGACCGCGCGGACACCGACGCGCAGCGGGCCGGCCTTCGCCGGCCGCAGGCCGACGGTGTGGCGGCCGCGACCCAAGCGCGCGGTGCGGTGCAGGATCACCGACCCGCGACGGGCCGCGGTGATCGTCACGGTCGAGACCTTCGACAGCGTAAAGCGCACCGTGCCCGAGCCCTTCGCCCGCAGCGGCTTGGGCGGCGCGATCTTCAGCACGGGCTTGGTCGTGAGATCGGTGGTGAAGCGTTGCGCGGTGTCGCAGTACAGCGTCGGGTCGGTGGCGGGTGCGGCGGGAACGGTCCCGGCCTGAGTTCCGCCGGTCGACGGTGAGGAGGATGAGGGCGCGGGCGCGCCGGCGCGGGCCCGCTCCTCGGTCAGCCGGTCGCAGAGCCCGCGCAGGAAGTCGCGCAGGACCTTGTGGTACCCGAGGTCGGACTCGGACCCCGGCCTCGCATAGAGCGACCACGCGCCCGTGTCAAAGCGCGGCAGCTCGACGCGCAGCTCCGCCTCGCCGGCGCTGAACAGCGCCCGTCCCTCCTCGTCGTTGGCGAGCGTCGCAAAGTCATGCAGGCCGTTGAGCGCCTGCGTGAAGCCGTTGGCGATGTGCAGCTTGCGCGCGTAGGAGTACTGGAGGTAGTGGGCGCCGGCGGTCGTCTTGTCCAGCACGCCGGCCGGCGGCGCCGCCTTGAAAATCCCGAGGGCTGAGCGGGCCGCATCGAAGTACTTGGTGTCCTTCAGGCGGACCGCGCCGCGCGAGAGCGCCGACAGCCCGGTGCCCTGCGCCAGCCCGCTGACCCACGGTGGGCGGCCACCGTCGAAGCGGAAGAGGTACTCAAAGGCGATGCCTCCGGCACGCTGGGTCGCTAGCCCGAGCGCCTCGTCGAGCAGCGCGCGCAAGTCGCTGTCGCGCGTCTTGACCATCCACAAGGCGTTGGCCTTGCCGAAGGTGCCCAGCCACTGGATCTGCCAGCCCTGGCCGGGGTAGAACTGCCAGACGATCTGGCTCGGCGCGAAGGTCTCGCGCTGACCGGCGAAGGGCAGGGGGGAGGCGGACCACCACGCGCGGTTGCGCTGCAGGGTCAAGAAGACGGCGGGCAGGCGCGACGGGATGAAGAGGCCACCGGCGGCGGTGGCATCGACGTTGGCCAGGACGGCCTTGAGCTGAACGTGCCGGAAGCCGCTGAGCTTCTTGAGCGTCGCCTTGGCCGAGCTGTAGGACTTGCGATAGCCGTCGGCGGTCGGACCGTCGATCGCGCCCGCCGTCTGCAGCCGCTGCAGCTCGGCGCGCACGGTCGGCCGCTTCGCCGCCTGCGCGGGCGCGGCGAGGACGGCGCACAACAGCGCCGCGAGGAGCACGGCAACCGGCGTTCGTGTCACGAGGGCGATGGTAGCCTCGCCCCTCTCCGGCGCCGCAACCACCCTTGCCGCGGGGCCCAGATGCCATGTCCCGCTTGCTCTCCCGCCGCTTCGTCGTCCTCGCGCTCCTCGCCGCCCTGGCCATCCTGGGCCTCGTCGCCTGCGGCGGCAGCGACGACAAGAGCAGCAGCGCCGATGCCGACGCCGCGACGCTGCTCAAGGACACCTTCGGCGCCAACCACCCGATCCGCAGCGGGCGTCTGGACGCCAACCTCGATGTCGACCTCAAGGGCCTCGCCCGGTTTACCGAGCCGCTGAGCCTGCACCTCAACGGCCCCTTTCAGTCCAACGGCGGCAAGACGCTGCCGGACTTTGCGCTCGGCCTCGACCTCCAGGGTGGCGAGAAGCCGGTCACCGTCGGAGCCGTGTTCGCTGGCGGTGGGGGCTACCTGACGATCGAGGGCCAGGCCTTCGATCTCGGCGCTGAGCTCTACAAGACCTTCAAGACGGGCTATGAGAAGGCCAAGGCCTCTTCCGCTTCCAAGCGCGCGAATGACGACCAGGCGTCGCTCTCGGCGCTGGGCATCTCGCCGCTGCGCTGGCTGAAGGACCCCAAGAACGTTGGCACCGAGGACATCGCCGGCACGCGGACGGTCCATCTCAGCTCGGGCGTGAACGTCGCCAAGCTGCTGGAGGACGTCAACACGCTGCTGGGCAAGGCCAAGGGCGTGACGTCGGCCGGTGGCGCCGCGACCGGCACCGCGGTCCCGACCTCGCTGAGCGCCGAGCAGCGCGACGTCATCACCAGGTCCATCGCGTCGGCCAAGGTTGATGTCTGGACCGGTGCCAAGGACCGCACGCTGCGCAAGGTCGCGGTCAACGTGCAGGTCGACGTTCCCGAGGAGCTGCGCGCCAAGGCCGGCAACCTGAAGACCGGCCACGTGATCTTTCAGGTGACGATCGCCCAGCTCAACCAGGCCCAGAAGATCGTCAAGCCCGCGGGCGTGCGGCCGATCGGCGAGCTGCGCAGCGCGCTCTCCGACCTCGGCCTGGCGGGTGCCAGCGGCTCGGCGTCGACGGCGACGCCCGACACCACCGCGACGCCCGATACGGCCACGACGCCCGCCACGCCGCCAGCTACCACCGGCCCGCAGGCCGACTACACGCAGTGCATCATCGACGCGGGTGAGGACCTCGCCAAGGTCCAGGACTGCGCCCAGTACCTCAACAAGTAGGGTGCCAGCCGTGCAGCTGCGCTCGTTCCTTCTCAGCGGCCAGGGCTGGCCGTATCTCCTGGTCCCGCTCATCCCGCTCGCGATCGTCTTGGACCTCGCCCATGCGTCGCCGACCGCGATCTTCTTTGTCTCAGCCGGTGGGGTGATCCCCACCGCCGCGCTGATGGGTCGCGCGACCGAAGAGCTGGCCCACCGCTCGGGCCCTGGCATCGGCGGCCTGCTCAACGTGACCTTCGGCAACGCGCCGGAGATCATCATCGCGCTCTTCGCGCTCAACGCCGGCCTGCACGAGGTCGTCAAGGCCTCGCTGATCGGCTCGATCCTCGGCAACATCCTGCTCGTCCTCGGCGCCTCGATGTTCATCGGCGGCCTTGGGCGTGACCGCCAGAAGTTCGACCGCACGGCCGCCTCATCGCAGTCGGCGATGCTGCTGCTCGCGGCCGTCGCGCTGGTGATGCCGGCGATCTTCGAACTGATCGCGGGCAACGGGCTGCCGCTGCCTGGCGACGAGATTGTCGACTACCCGTCCGACGTCGAAAATCTCTCGCTCGCGGTCGCGCTCGTGCTGATGGCGACCTACTGCGCGGGCCTGCTCTTCTCGCTGAAGACCCATCGCGACCTCTTCAACCCCGAGCACGCCGTCGGCTCGGAGCCCGGCACCAACGACGAGGGCGGCGAGCCGTGGACGGTCAGGAAGTCCATCATCATGCTCGCGCTCGCCGGCGTCGCGGTCGGCGTGATGTCGGAGATCCTCGTCGGCTCGATCTCTGAAGCGGCCGAGGGCGTTGGCCTCAGCGAGTTCTTCATCGGCGTGATCGTCGTCGCGATCGTCGGCAACGCGGCCGAGCACTGGGTCGCGGTGCTCGTCGCGCGCAAGGACAAGATGGACCTCGCGGTCAACATCTCGATCGGCTCGAGCGCGCAGATCGCGCTGTTTGCCGCACCGCTGCTGGTCCTCTGCTCGTTCTTCATCGGCCCGCACCCGATGGCGCTGGTCTTCAACGGCTTCGAGGTCGGCGCCGTCATCCTGGCGGTGATGATCGCCAACCACGTCACCAACGAGGGTGAGTCGACGTGGTTCGAGGGGGTCCAGCTGCTTGCCGTGTACATCGTGCTCGGCCTGACGTTCCTGTTCGCCGGGACGTAGCGCCGCTCAAGGGCGTGGGCCGCCCGTCCGACGACACGGTTAATGGACGCGATCCGCGCCACCGCCGCTGCGGCTACGCCGGCGACCGACACGTCATCGACGGGCGGTGCGTCGACGCCCGCTGCGACCGAGGCCAAGAAGAGCTTCGCAACGCTCTTCGCGGAGGCCAAGTCCGATCTGAAGTCCGGCGAGAAGCTGACCAAGGTCGACGGCCACCAGTTCGCCCGCATCAAGGGCGGCAGCCGCGACGACATGTGCGTCAACTTGTCGGGCAACGCCCGCAGCGGCCAGGCGTTCGACCTGGTCTGGCGCGACGGCCGCCAGTTCCACGTCTACGGCGGCGAGGGCGCTGACCACAAGGTGGTCGAGGTCGGCAAGAAGGCCGAGACGCCGGCGTCGAGCGACGCGACGCCGGCCAAGAAGTCCTAGAGCTCGTCCTCGTCGGGGTCCTGGACTTCAAACCCGTCGAAGTCGTCGGGATCGTCCTCGGGCTCGGCCAGGCTGTCGCCGGTCGCCGACGCGGAGTGGCGCGTCTGGAAGCGCTCGATGAGGTCGTCGCGGACGTGCTCGTCGACGGGCGCCTCGTCGGAGATCAGAACCCAGTCGGCGCCCTCGACCTCTTCCAGATCGAAGATCTCGTTGTCGAGGTCGGGCGAGTCGTCGACGACGACGAGGACCTCGGTCTGGGGATTGAAGTACGTCCCGGGTCGGTTGACGAGATCGTCGAGCTCGAAGCGCCGCATGGCCATGGAACGGGTTCTATAGGAACCGGCGGATCGTCGGCAACCTGGCCCGCCTGCTCAGCTCAGCTCGCGCAGCTGGCGGGCCGGAATCGCTGTCGATTGCGATCAGAGGTAGTCGGTGAGCTCGGCAAGCGATTTCGCAACTTCGGTCTCGACGTCCAGCGGCTCCTTGCCCGCGCGCTTGCGGCGCGCGTTGCGGGCGATGACGAGGTCGCGGACCTCGCTCACGAGCTGCGGATCAGCCGTTGTGGCGCCCGGTTGGGCCAGCAGCGCGGCCAGTTCGGCCTCGACGTCGGCGGGCGCCTGCCCTCGCGCGGTACGGCGTGCGTTACGCGCCACAAGCATCTGGCGGATCTCGGCCTCACGCTCGCCGGCCACGACCGCCGCTGTCGGCTCGAATCGGTCCGCACCCACCCGGTCGGTCCCGTCGTTGAGCGACAGGCCGCCACGGCCGATCTGCCGATAGACGTCGGCCGTGCCGTAGGCCGCCCAGATCGCGCCGATCACCGCCCCGACGAGCACCACGACCAGCACGATCCCGAACCGCTCTTGCACGCGTCCCATTGTGACGACAGTCCAGGTTCGCTTGACGAAGTTGGGTCCTCCGCTACGCTTCCGGGGTAGTCATTGACTGACCAGTCAATCGCCCGATGGCGCAGGGGCCGGCTCAGGCCGTTTTCTCCCTGCGCACCTCTTGGTTTCAAGGAGACTTTCTAGTGGTCGACTTCACGCTCACCGACGAGCAGAAGAACCTTCGCGAGCTTGCCCACGACTTTGCGGAGAAGGAGATCCGCAGCGTCGCGTGGGAGCACGACAAGGACGGCAGCTGGCCTGCCGAGGTGTTCGCCAAGGCCCACGAGGTCGGGCTGATGAACACGCACGTCCCGGAGGAGTACGGTGGACCCGGCCTCTCCTACCTCGACGGCTGTCTGATCGAGGAGGAGCTCTCCTGGGGCTGCTCGGGCATCACGACGTCGCTGGGCGCCAACGGCCTGGCCGCGGCGCCGGTCATCCTCGCCGGTTCGGAGGAGATCAAGAAGAAGTACCTGGGCATGCTCTGCGAGGAGCTCAAGTACGCCTCCTTCTGCTTGACCGAGCCGGGCGCCGGCTCCGACGTGTCGTCGATGCGCACGCGCGCCACCAAGAAGGGCGACAAGTACGTCATCAACGGCCAGAAGTGCTTCATCACCAACGGCACCTACGCCGACTGGTACACGGTCTACGCCAAGACGGACCCGGATGCCGGGCACCGTGGCATCTCGGCCTTCGTCGTGCCCCGTGACGAGACGGTGGTCATCGACAAGAAGGAAGACAAGATGGGCCAGCGGGCGTCGAACACGGCGACCGTGACGTTCAACGACACCGAGATCCCCGCCGATCACATCCTCGGCGAGGAGAACAAGGGCTTCAAGGTCGCGATGATGACCCTGGACCGCACGCGTCCGGGCGTCGCCGCGATGGCCACGGGCATCGCCCGCGCCGCGATGGAGTTCGCGACCGAGTACTCCAAGGAGCGCGTGCAGTTCGGCGTGCCGATCGCGATGCACCAGGCGATCCAGTTCATGATCGCCGACATGGCGACCAAGGTGCACCTCTCGCGCTTGGCGACCTGGCAGTCGGCCGTCCTGCTGGACAACGGCATGCGCAACACGATCGAGTCCTCGCACGCCAAGCGCTTCGCCGCGGACTCCGCGATGGAAGTCTCCACGGACGCCGTGCAGGTCTACGGCGGCTATGGCTTCATCAAGGAGTACCCGGTCGAGAAGCTCATGCGTGACGCCAAGATCATGCAGCTCTATGAAGGCACGTCGCAGATCCAGCGCCTCGTCATCGCTCGCGAGACGCTGCTGCCGCGCCGCATCGAGGAGCCCTCGGCCGCTACGGCCTAGCGCCCTTCAGCACGTTCGCAGGACCGACGGGCCGCCCTTGGGCGGCCCGTCGTCGTTGTGCGGCAACGCGCCGTCGCGCATGGCTGCGCCGTGGGCGTGGCAAGCTGAAGCCATGTCCCGTCGTCGCACCCAGGAGGCCGTCGCCGAAGCGGCGCCGCTGGGCGTCGCGCGCGAGGCGACCGACCCGCCCGCGCCGACCGCTACCGGTGCCGGGTCGGCCGACCCGCTGGCCGGCGAGCTGCGCCGTGCCGGCGTGCTGCCGCTGCTGGTCCTGCACTTCCTGGGCGACGGCCCGTCGTACGGCAACGCGCTGATGGAGCGCGTCCAGACGCTCTCGCGCGGCCTGATCGCCGTCAATCCCAACACCATGTACCCGCTGCTGCGCCGGCTGGAGGCCGACGGCCTGATCGCGGGGGAGTGGGAGCATCCCGAGCGCCGCTCACGGCGCTTTTACCGCCTGACGGACGCCGGCGAGGCCGAGCGCGACCGCCTCGCGCAGGCCGTCGGGCCCCGGCTGGACGCGGTCGCCGACGCCCTGGCCGACATCAAGTCCTCGCTGGGCCTGTAGAACACCGCCCATGGGACGCGTCAAGGCCGAGGTCACCGTCGCCGCGCTGGCTAGCGCGGCCGAGGAGCTCTGGTACGACACCAGCCGCTGGCCGACCTTCGTCGACGGCCTGGCGCACGTCGCCAAGGTCGAGGGCGACTGGCCGCGCGCGGGGCGCGTGCTGTGGGACACCAAGATCGATGGTCGCGGCCGCGTCGACGAGCGCGTCACGACCCACGAGGCCCGCGTTGGGCAGATCGTCAGCGTTGAGGACGAGAAAATCACCGGCACCCAGCGCGTGGAGTTCCACCCGACCAGCGGCGGCTGCCGGATCGTCTTGTCGCTCGACTACCGCCTCAAGATGGACGGGCCCGCGTCGTTGGTGATCGACCGCTTCGCTCGCCGCCCGATGCGCGACTCGCTCAAGCGCACGCTCGCGCGGTTCAAGCGCGAGCTCGAGGTGGGGGACGCGATCGTCTAGGAGAGCGAGCGGGATCGGCGGTTCGCGGTGCGGGCGGGGCGGTGCGGGGCGGGCATGGTGTGCAGTGCGGGGCGCGGTCGCGCTGCGGGCGTGGTTCGTCGGCACCGAGGAGAGCGAGCGGAGCGGGCGCTTCGCTGCGGGGTCGGTCGTTCGTCGGCGTGAGGGGGCGGGGTGGGCCTCTTTGGCGCGACATGTCCTCGTCCAACAGGCCCACCCGCACCATGAACGCTGAGGCAGCACGAGGTGGGCCCGGTGAGCGCGAGGGCATCGCGGCAAACAGGCCCACCGTGCTGCGCGGCTTGCATTGAACGCCACCGACGCCCAGCACGACGGCGATCGAGCGCCCCCGGCGCGAAAACGAAGACGACCAGCGCCCTACACGTGCAGCCGCGGCCGCTCACACGCCGCGGCAAAGCAGGCGGCGGCGTTGCCCTGCGCGCCCTGATGGAAGTGCGGGTGCTCGTTGGGGACGTTGGCCGGGCGAGCGCTGAGGGCGCGGCCGACCGTGGCGAGGATGCGACGGGTCATGGAAAAGCCTTTCGGGGAGATCGGGTCGCCGACATTGTGACGCGCTTGTGACACTTCGCCGCCTTGCGTGACCGCACTCACAGCTCGAAACCGCTCCGATAGCCCGATCTGGCTAGTCTTCCGCGTCGCAGCACGCTGAAACGCCGCCAATCAGAAGGGTTTCCGACACTTATGTTCGTGTTCAAGGCCGCCGTCGTCGGCGCCGGAACGATGGGTGGGCAGATCGCGCAGACGATCGCCGCCGCAGGCTTCCCCGTCGTCCTCAAGGACGTCAAGCAGGAGTTCGTCGATGCCGGCCTCACCGAGGCCCGCAACGTCACCGCCGGTCAGATCGACCGCCTGGTCAAGAAGGGCAAGCTCACCGAGGAGCAGGCCGCCGCTGAGGTCGATCGCATCGTCGGCCTCATCGACGGCGCGACCGACTACTCCGGCTTCGGCGACGTCGACTTCGTCATCGAGGCCGTCCCCGAGCGGATGGAGATCAAGCAGGCGGTCTTCGCCGAGCTCGACGCGGTGACGCCCGGCCACGCGATCCTCGCGTCCAACACCTCGTCGCTGTCGATCACCGAAATCGGCGACGCGACGCTCCGCCCCGACAAGGTCGTCGGGTTCCACTACTTCTACCCGGCGTCGATCATGCCGCTGATCGAGATCATCGAGGGCGACGACACCTCCTCGGAGACCACGCAGGCCGCCGTCACCTTTGCGCAGGCGATCAAGAAGCAGCCGATCACCTGCGCCGAGGTTCCGGGCTTCGTCGTCAACCGCATCCTCAACTCCGGCATCGCCGAGATCTGGCGCGACCAGGAGGAACAGGGCCTGTCGATCAAGAAGATCGATGAGGGTGTCGGCGCGGCCAACGTCGTTCCGATGGGGCCATACTTCCTCATCAACTTGCTCGGCCTCGACACGGTGCTGCACGTCGCCGAGCACCTGCGCGACTCCTACGGCGACCGCTTCTACGCGCCCGAGGGCATGCAGAAGCTCGTGGCCGACGGCAAGCTCGGCGCCAAGACCGGCGGCGACGGCTTCTATGACACCGAGGGGAACCCGAACCTCGAGGGCGAGGCCGAGCCCAACATCGACGAGCTCGTCGAGAAGCTCGTGCTCAAGACGTTCGTCGAGGCCGCGCTGGTCCTCGAAGAGGGCGTCGCCACCCACCGCGACATCGACTTCGGGATGATGGCCGGCGCCGGCATCGACCCGCGTCGCGGCCTGCTGCCGCCGTTCATGAAGGCCGACATCGAGGGCCTGGACACGATCCTGGAGCGGTTGGAGAGCGCCGAGGAGAAGTGGGGCGAGCGCTTCGCGCCGCCGACGATCCTCAAGCGTCTGGTCGCCCAGGGCCGCCTCGGCCAGAAGAGCGGTCAGGGCTTCTACGCCTACCCGCAGCCCGACGCCGAGCAGCCCGCTGGCGAGGCCGCCGTCGTCAAGCTGGAGTCGCGTGGCGAGACCGCGATTGCCTGGCTGGCCAACGGCCAGATGAACTCGATCGCGCCGCAGGTCATCCAGGATCTCGGCAAGGTCTGGGAGAAGGTCCAGGCCGACGGCGTGCGCTCGCTGGTCATCGCCTCCTCCAACCCGTTCCTGTTCAGCGCCGGGGCCGACATCAAGGCCTTCACGCAGCTTGACGAGAGCAGCGGCGCCGAGCTGATCCACAGCGCCCACGCCCTCTTCCGCGAGCTGGAGACCAAGGGCGTCGCAACGATCGCCGCGGTCAACGGCCTCGCTTACGGTGGCGGCTGCGAGCTCGCGATGGCCTGTGACGTGCGGATCGCGGCCCAGTCGGCGATCTTCGGCCAGCCGGAGATCAAGCTGGGCATCGTCCCCGGCTTCGGCGGCACGCAGCGCCTGCCGCGCCTGGTCGGCGAGAACAAGGCGCTGGAGATGAACCTGATCGGCGATCCGGTCGGCGCCGAAGAGGCCTACGAGTTCGGCCTCGTCAACCGGTCCGTGCCCGACCACGAGCTGCTGGACACCGCGCTGGCGTGGGCGCGCAAGCTGGCCGAGTCGGCGCCGCTGGCGCTGGCCGAGGTCAAGTCGGTCTCGGCGGCGGGTGACCTGGACCAGGGCATCGAGGACGAGAAGGCCGCGTTCGCGCGCGTCTTTGCCAGCGCTGACGGCAAGGAAGGCATCAGCGCCTTCCTGGGCAAGCGCAAGCCCAACTGGCAGGCGAAGTAGAGCGCCTAGCCTGATGGCCGTGAGCGTCATCTCCACGGTCGACCACGAGCGTGTCAAGCGGCTGGCATCCCTGATCCGGGACGCGGAGTCGGTCGTCGCGCTCACGGGCGCGGGGATCTCGGTGCCGTCCGGGATCCCCGACTTCCGCTCGCCAGGCAGTGGGTTGTGGGAGAACGTCAACCCGATGGAGGTCGCGCACATCGACGCATGGCGTGCCGACCCCGAGCGCTTCTGGCACTTCTACGGCAACCGCTTCCAGACGTTGGAAGACAAGGAGCCCAACGGCGCCCACCACGCGCTGGTGGAGCTGGAGCGGCGCGGCAAGCTCGACGCGGTCATCACCCAGAACATCGACCGGCTGCACCGGCGCGCGGGCTCACAGGAGCTGATCGAGGTCCACGGGTCGATCGATAGCTCGTCGTGTCTGACCTGCGGTGCGCGATATCCGATCGGCGAGGTCCGCGCGCGGCTGGCGGCCTCGCAGATTTCGGTTCCCGACTGTGATTGCGGCGAGCCACTGAAGCCCGACGTCGTGCTCTTCGGCGAGTGGCTGCCGGAGGGCGCGTTGGAGCGCGCCTACGCGCTGGCCGCGGGCGCCGACGTTCTGCTCTGCATCGGCTCCTCGCTGGAGGTCCACCCGATCGCTCAGCTGCCGGGTGTGACGCGCCAGACCGGTGGAGCCGTGGCGGTCGTCACGCAGGGCCCGACGCCGTGGGACACGCGGGCGGCCGTCAAGCTCGACGGCGACGTCGTCGCCGAGCTGCAGGCGCTCGTCGCCGCGCTGTAGCGCTCACTGAATTCGACGCACGATCTTGCCGTGCGCGTCGCCCTGGAAGGCGGCGCCGCCCTTGAAGTACGCCGACCACCTCGGCCCGTCGAGGATGTTGATCAACACGAGGTAGTCGATCGACGATGCCTTGCGGCCTTGTCGGCGGGCGGCGGAGCGGACGAGGCGAGCCGGCGCGTTGCGGTCGATCTGAGAGAAGATGATGGCCTTGCTCGTGCTGCCGCCCGCGGAGGTGCGCACGAGCGAGCGATCGCCGTCGTAGCGCACCTGCAGGATGCTCATGCCACCGCCGCGGCGGCTGAGCTGCAGATCGGCGCGCTCGGGCGCCAGGCGCAAGAGCAATAACTTGCCGCCTGGGTCGGCGCGGACCTTGCGCAGCAACGTGCCGAAGGCGGCGGGCCGCAGCAGCGAGCCGCGCTGAAGGCCACGCGGCGGCTGGTCATCGCGCGCGTCTCTGGAGGTGTTGTCCGCCTCACGCATCGCCTCACGGACGTCCCCGATGACATCGATCGTGGGGGACACCGCGCCGTCGACGGCGCGATAGATGATCCAGCCACCGATCATCAACGGGGTGAAGAAGAGCAGCAGGCCGATGAGCCCGCCGAGACCGATCAGACGGCGCCGGCGCCGGCGGCGCGGTGCGGCGGGTGCCGGGGGAGGCGCGGGCTTCGACGACGTCCCCATCGCGTCGTTGCCCAACAGCGGGTCGCCGCTGCTCAGGGCAGCTTCGCTGGTCAGCGGGTCTCCGCTGGTCAGCGGCTGGAAGGTCGGCTGGGCATCCTCGATCGGATTGCCAAAGGCGTCGCGCTCGGTCATCTGAGGCGCAACAGTAAGCGCCGTGGTGGACTACGCGCCGGACCGCAGGCGCTCGGCGCCCGCGTAGACGTTGACGCGGCCGCCGCGCGCGAAGCCGGCGAGCGTCATGGAGCGATCAGCGGCGAGCTCCACCGCCAGCGACGACGGCGCGCCGACGCCGACGAGGATTGGGCAGCCCGCAACCGCCGCCTTCTGCACGAGCTCGAACGAGAGCCGTCCAG
>CAWHID010000007.1:0-34663 GCA_963829185.1 uncultured Conexibacteraceae bacterium | reverse complement strand
AGACGCAGAGGATCCGGTCAGACAGCGGGAGTTCACCGTCCAGTAGCGCGCGGCCGATGACCTTGTCCATCGCGTTGTGGCGCCCGACGTCCTCGCGCACGCACAGCAGCGTGCCGGTGAGGTCAAACAGACCGGTGGCGTGCAGGCCGCCGGTGACGTCGAAGCCCGGCTGACGCAGGCGATCGGGCAGCGCGGCGAGCAGCGCGCGGTCAACTGCCGGCCCAGGGCCCAGCCGCTGCGCGAAGACCGCGACCTCCTCCAGCGCACCCTTGCCGCAGACGCCGCACGACGACGTCGTGTAGAAGCGCCGCTCGCGGGCTTCGGGGCGCAGCGGGGCGTCGACGTCAACGGTGTTGGCTGCGAGGTCGGGCGTCGGTCCGATGCTCGCGATCGGACCTGTGAGCAGTCCTTCACCATGGAGGAAGCCAACCGCCAGCTCCTCGTCGTGGCCAGGCGTGCGCATCGTGACCGCCAGCGCCCGGCCACGCACGCGGATCTCCAACGGCTCCTCGACTGCGACACGGTCAGCCACCCCGTCGTCGCGCACGACGGGGGCATGCATTCGGATCGTTGCGTCAAAACCCACGCGGGCAGTATGCCCACACCGCGGGTTTCGCCCATGGGCGAAGGCCCGCAGCGAAGCGACCTAGTCCAGCTCGCCGGCCACGCGCGCGAGCAGCGCGGCCTCCACGCGGCCAAGCACCCGGCCGACGTCGGCGATCTGCTCGGCTTCTAGGCCGCCCTCCAGCGCGCGGTTGGCCGCCGCGCCCACGACCGCGCGCTCGTCGCGTAGCTCGGCTAGGCGGGTGGCCATCTCCGCATGATGCGACCAGGCCTGCAGCTCGGCTAGCGCAGCCTCCAGCGCGATGCGCAGCTGTAGCGCGGCCTCGCGCGTGCGCCCGCGATCCAGATCGAGCCGCGCGCGCAGCGTCAGCTCCTCGGCCGCCAGCGCCACGTCGCGGCCCGCCAGCAGCGCCGCGAAGCGCTCTTGCGGGCGTAGCGCGCGCTCGCGCTTCTTGCGGGCCGTCGCGGCCGGTGGCAGCGTGCGGGCGTCGGCCCAATGGCCGTGGGCGACCTCCTCACCGTTGCCGATGCCGACGCGGATCGCCACGGCCTGCTCGGCCGCGATCTCGCGCACGAACGGGTCGGCGCGCACCAGCCGCTCGGCATGCAGCACCGTGTTCAAAACCGCGACCGCCGCATGGACCTCAGCCGCCAGGTCGGCACCATCCAGCCATGCCGTGGCGACGTCGTGGTCGCCGAGCGGCGTCGCGCCGACGAGCGTGACGACCGTGACCGGCACGGTCGCGGGCGCCGGCTCCTCCGGCGCGCGCTTGGCGCTGGGCCGGCGGCGCAGCAGGCGCCGGCGCGGCTCCGCGCCGACGGTCTCCAGGACGAGCACGTGCTCGGCCTCGCCCGCGTGCCCGCGCAGGACGTAGCGTCCATCGGCGGGACCGAGGACCCAGGGCAGCTCCAGCTGGACGAAGCGGAAGCGCGACCCTGGGGTGGGGGCGTCCAGGGCGCTACTCGCCGGTGTGGGCGTCGCTGGCGCGCTCGGCCGGCGTCTTGGTGGTCTTCGGGTCGTCGATCGCGTACTTCGAGGGCGACGTCAGGACCTTCGGATTGTCGATCTGACCAAGACGGTCGATCAGCTTGATCCACTGCTTGGGCTTCAGCGCCGAGTTGAGCTGGCGGCCGAGCTTGGAGTCCGAGCCATACAGCGGGCGGAAGCCGACGTGGATGTGATCGGCGTGGTCGGGCAGCGACAGCGTGTTGTCGGCGCCGTCAAAGGTCATGAGGCTGATGATCTGGTGGGGCTTCATCGTGCCCTGCAGGGTCAGCAGCCGGCGGATCGTCATATCGGTGATCGAGCCCTCGCCCTGGTGGCCGAGGATCGGGATCCCGTTGATCGCCGCGATGTCGACGGCCGAGCCGCTGGAGTGTTCGGAGATGTTGCCCGAGGCGGTCATCACGCCGTGGCCGCACTCCAGTGAGGTGACCGACGGCTTCAGGCCCGAAGCGGAGAGGAACTCCAGCGTCGCCAGGACGCGGCGGTCGATGTTGCCGGCGCGGATGTCGGTGCGCCCGCAGCCGTAGATCTGGATGCGCGAGTCGGTCAGCACGCGGCGCTGGAGCGACTCCTTGCTCATCAGCAGGATCTGGCCGATCGACGGGTTCTTGGCGTCGGGGCCGAAGAACGGGTTCTTGCCGGCGGCGCGGTAGATCGCCGTGGACTCCAGGAGCTTCCAGCCGTCGAGGATCGGCTTGGGGTCGATCCGCGGCGCGCCCTTGCCGGCGGGGCGGACCTCGAAGAGCAGGTGCGACGCGACGTGCTTCTTGGTCTTGCCCACGCGGCCCAGGATGGTGCCGGCCACGACCTTGGAGCCCACCTTGAGCTTCTTGATCGTGACGTCCTTGCTGTCTAGGCCCAGGACCTTGGTGAACTGGGCCTGGTAGCTGGTGCCGCCCGCCTGGAACTCGCGGTTGAGCAGCTGCTCCTCGCCGCCCTGCTTGTAGGACGCGGGGCGCGACGGGTTGGCGAACGCGCGCTCCTTGCTCACGTTGACCTGGGTGGAGCCGACGACGGCGACCTTCGAGCTGGCGCTGTGTGCGGCGGCGGCCGGCGCGGCGCTCTTCTTGGCGGAAGCAGCCTTGGGCTGCGAGCCCGCGCTGGCGGCCTGCGTCGGCTTCGGATCCTTCTTGGGGAGCCCGAGCTCCTTGGCGACCTGCGCCTTGGAGACCTTCTTGGCCTTCGGCACGGCGTAGGCGACGGCGACCTTCTTGAGCTGCGCGTACGTGTAGGTGTTGCCGTAGACGTCTTGGATCTGGATGAACTGGCCCAGGCGCTTGGTCTTGCCGATCTTGATGACGCGACCGTCTTGGGTCGCGATCGCCGCCGAGCCGGCCTTGGCGTAGATGTTGATGCCGCGGCGGCTCGTGTTGGCCTCGATCGGCATGGCCGCGTTGCGGCCGCGGGCGATCTTGGCGTTGATCTGGCGCTCGGAGAGGTCGTCGGCGTAGGTGGCCTTGGCGCTGACGGGGAAGTGGCCTTGGGTCAGGCCGGTGAGCGAGCCGACGAGGTCGGCCGGGGTGCCGCCGATCAGGCGGGCGCGCATCAGGACCGAGTCGACGTACCAGTCGGCGTGGTTGTAGGCGAAGATCGCCCTGCGGATGTCTGAGTCGGCGCCGGCGGCCTTGAGGTAGCGGGCGGCCGCGAAGATCGCGTCGACGGGGTTGAAGGGATCCTTCTTGCCGTCGTGGTTGGCGTCGACGCCGTACTGCTTCCACGTGGCCGGCATGAACTGCATCCAGCCCAGCGCGCCGGCCGAGGAGACGTTGAGGTTGCGCCCGTAGTCGGTCTCGATCTCGTTGATGCCCGCCAGGACCTCCCAGCGGATGCCGTACTCGATGCCGGCGGCCTGGTAGATCGGGAGCAGGAACGGCGGGATCCGGAACTTGTCGATAAAGAAGTTCGGGACGCCGATCGCGGCGGCGCCCGGGAGCCCTTGCGAGAAGGTCGGGTTGGCCGAGGTCGGGACGCCGTCGGCCTGGCGGATCGCGGTCGCGTCGGGCTTGCGGTCGGACTGGGCCTTACCGTCGTCGTCGCCGGTCGCCTTGCGAAGGTCCTTGCCGACGGTCTCCTGGCCCTGCTGGCCACCGGCCGAGACCGAGGGCGCGCTCTCGCCGGCGGCGGGGACGCTGTCGGTCGCGGTGGCGGCGGGCGTGGCGTCGCTCGGAACCGGCGTGGTCTGCGGGTCGGTCGCGGCGGGCGCGGGCGCCGGGGGGGTCGGATCGGGCGTGGCCGCGGGCGGCGCAGGCGCGGGGGAGGAACTGGTGCCGGCGTCCGTCGTCGCCGGCGGTGGGGCGGCGTCGGTCGTGGCGCTCGCGTCAGACGTCGAGGTCGAGGCGGCTGGGAGCGCGTCGGTGCCGGTCGTGGCGGCCTCGGGCGGCGTGTCGACCTGGACGGTGACGGTCTCGCCGCCGAGCAGCGTGACCGTGATGGTCCGCAGTTGTGCCGAGGCCGGGAAGACGGCAGCACTGAAGCCCGCCGTGAATGCTCCGGCGGACATGAGTCCGATCAGCAGCTTGCGCCGTCTCATGAAAAAGTCTAAATCTCTCCTACCGCGACCCAGTCAGGCCCGACCGCGCTGTTGGTGCAGCGAGACCCTACCAATGAGGGCCGATCGGGGATGCAGGACGGTACTTGCATGTTTCTGGTTGTGCAAATTGCAACCACCTGCTGGCGGTGCCCAGGAGGGCACGCTCCAGGAGGCGGCGCTTGGCCATGAGATCGGCCGGACGGCGTACAGACTTGAAGACCGGACGCCAGTTGTCAGCGGCAAGTTGCGCTCGCCCGACGAGGAATCGTCGATATCACCCTCTGGTCGAGGTTGAGCGTTTGGCCAACAAGGGCTTGCCGGGTACCGTTGCGGCCATCACGCGCTGCATCCGACACAAGAGAGACGACTGATGAGTGAACAGGCAGAGAACGACCCCAACGACGGGCTCCGTGAGCGCCTGCAGAAGCAAGGCGAGGACGCCCTTGGGCAGTTCGCCCAGCAGCTGATGGAGAGCCCGCTGGTGCACCGCGCGCTTGCCGGGGCGTTTGACGCCCGCGAGAAGGCCGCGCAAGCCCAGGAGGCCGCGATGGGCGCTCTCAACCTGCCGTCGGCAGCCGATCTCGAGCGGCTCACGCGGCGCGTGCGCTCGCTAAGCCAGCGCCTGGAAGGCATTGAGGACGGTGTCGATCGTCTCGACGAGCGGCTCGCGGAGATGCTGAACCGCCCGCCCTCAAGCATCGAGGAGCGCCTCGGCGGGATGGAGCAGGCGCTGGAGAAGCTCGGCAACGAGGTCGAGGCGCTGCGCAAGAAGCTGCCTGCGACGCCGCCTCGTCGCGCGGCCGCCAAGAAGACGTCCGCTTAACAAGCCCGGCCCGGTGGGGAGCCGGGCCGGAGCTGCGTTGGGAGGGTGAGGGGTCGGGGAGGAGAGTTCGTGCGATAGAGCTTGGCGAAGGTGCCAGGTCCAGACCATTCGGGCTGCCGGTGTCACGTGGTGCGGCTAGCCCCACAGGCAGCGGCTGGGAGCGGTCAAGCGAGTGCGTCTACCGCCGCGCGACCCGCGGCCTCACCGGCGGCGGCGAGCGCCTCGTCGTCGCAGCGCGTGCCGCGGGCGTCGAGCGCGATCGTGACGATCGCGGCGAAGGCGATCTCGTGCCGCGCGGCGACGGCCGCCAGCGCACCCGTCTCCAGATCGGCGGCCATCGCGCCCGCGGCGCGCCAGGCCTCGGCCAGCGCGACGCCGTCAGGCGCGTGGAGCAGATCATGGGACGCGATGATGCCGTCGCGGTCGGCGGCGGCGACCAGGTGCTCGGTCAGCGGGCCACCGAGCGTCTGATGTGGTGCGGCGCCGAGCGCGCGGCTCGTCCCATCGTCGGCTACGACGCCGGTTGCCGCCAGTAAGTCCCCGACGTCGAGCGTGGGGTCGACAGCGCGCGCCGTCCCGACCCGCACTGCTCGGCGGACGCCGAGCGCTACAAGTTCCTCCAACACGATCGCCGCGCTCGGCCCGCCCATGCCCGTGCTCTGGATCGTCAGCGGCTGGCCGTCGGCGGCGGTGCCCGTGTAACCCCACAGCCCGCGATGGTGGTTGAACATCAGGCGGTCGTCGCCGAGCACCGACTGGGCGAGCGCCAGCGCGCGGCCGGGGTCGCCCGGCAGCAGCACGCGCTCGGCGAGCGTCGCGGTGGGGCGCAGGTGGATCGGCGAGGCGGCAGGCTCCGGCACGGGCGCGCCACGATACGGATCGCTGGGCTCCGTAGAATCGTGGGAGCGATGGCCAAGAACGCCGATCAGGACGGGCCCCAGAGCACCGGGGGCGCGAGATCCCGCGCCGAGCAGCTGCGCGCGGCGGTCGAAGGGGCCTTCGGCGCTACCGCACGTGTCCGCGACGTCCTTGAGGAGCTGCGGCCGCCGTCGCCCGAGGAGCTTGAGGCGCTGCGCGCGCAGGTCGACGCGCTGGAGCGCCGCGTGGCGGAGCTCGAAAGCGCCGCGGCGGCCAAGCCCAAGCCCAAGTCAAAGCCCAAGCGCTCCTGAGCCCGGTGACCGCGCGCCGCGTCTTGCTGACGGGCGTGTCTGGCCCGCTGGGTGCGCGGGTCGCGGCGGCGCTGGCCGCCGACCCAGGCGTCGAGCACGTCATCGGCATCGACACCCGCCGGCCGCCGGGTGTGCTGGCCGATCGGATCACGTTCGTGGAGGCCGATCTGCGTGGTGGCGAGCTGGCCTCGATCCTGAAGATCGCCGCACCGCAGGTCGTCGTGCACCACGACATCGTCCAGTTCCCCGAGCCCGGTCGCTCGGTCGGCACGCTGCACGACCTCAACGTGGTCGGGACGCTTCAGCTGTTGGCCGCCTGCGGCGAGCTGCCGGGCCTCCGCGCGCTGGTCGTCCGCGGGTCGGCCTCGATCTACGGCTCCCAGCCCGATGCGCCCGCCTTCTTCACCGAGGATCTCGCGCGCGGCGTGACGCTCCACACGCGCTTCCAGCGCGATGTCGGCGAGCTCGAGCGTCTCGTCGAGGCATTCGCCCGCCGCCACCCGGAGGTCGCCTGCACGGTGCTGCGCCTGCAGCCGGTCATTGGCGCGACGGTCGACACTCCGATCATGCGGCTCTTCCGCTCGGCGGTCATCCCGACGTTCCTCGGCTACGACCCACGTCTGCAGTTCCTGCTCGACGAGGACGCGGTCGGGGCGGTGGCCGCGGCGGTCGCGGTCCCGGTGCGCGGCGCGGTCAACGTGGCCGGCGACGGGACGGTGTCGCTCGCGCGGACGCTGCGGCGGCTGGGCAAGCGCTCGCTGCCGATCGCCGCGCCGCTCTACGGCGCCACCGTCGCCGCGCTGGCGCGCGCCGGCGTGCTGCCCGCGCTCAACGACGACGTCGTCCGCTACTTGCGTAACGGCCGCGGGGTCGACACCACGCGGATGCGCCGCGAGCTGCGCTTCACCCCGACGCACACAACCGCTGAGGCGATTGACGCGGTTGCTGCGGCAGTACACAACGAGCCCGCTCGGTCCGCCGCATGATCGGTCCCTTCGGCCTCGTCCGCGACCTCGGCCGGGCGCTTGACGCCGCCGGGCGCCGGCTGCGCGGTGACTACGAGGAGGACGAGTGGGGCTATGACCCGTCCTTCGCCGCGGCCGCCGAGCCGCTGCTGAGCTTCCTCTATGACCGCTGGTGGCGTGTCACCGCGACGGGAACCGAGCACGTCCCGCGCGACGGTCGCGCGCTGCTGGTCGCCAATCACGCCGGCGTCCTGCCGTGGGACGCGGCGATGATGGCGACCGCGTTGCGGCGGGCGGCCATCACCCGCGACCCGCGCTTTCTCGTCCTCGACTGGGCCTTCGAGCTGCCGTGGGTCTCGGTGGCGATCCGCCGCAACGGCGGCGTTCCCGCCTCGCCCTACAACGCCCTGCGCCTGCTGGAGCAAGACCACCTGGTGATGGTCTTCCCCGAGGGCGCCAAGGGCGTCGGCAAGCCGTGGTCAGAGCGCTATCGCCTGCAGCGCTTCGGGCGCGGCGGCTTCGTCGAGCTGGCGCTGCGCACCGGCGCGCCGATTATCCCGTGCGCCATCGTCGGCAGCGAGGAGATCTACCCCAAGCTGGGCGAGATCCCCGGCGTGGCGAAGCTGCTCGGCGCGCCGTACATGCCGATCACGCCGACGTTCCCGCTGCTCGGGCCGTTCGGGGCGATCCCGCTGCCGTCGCGCTGGCGGATCGCGTTCGGCGCCCCGATGGATCTCACCGCTCTCGGTGCGGAGGCCGCCGAGGACCGCGCGACGGTGCTGGAAGTGGCCGAGGACGTCCGCTCCCGCATCCAAGCCATGGTGTACGACAACCTGATTGAACGTCAGGGGGCGTTCCGGTGACGTTGACTTCTGTCGGCCACGGGAGTACCCCTGATAGGCATAAGGCCGGAGAGTGGGTGGCTCGATTTCACCCGCAAGGCGCCGCCCCAAGCGGACGAGCGCCGGCGGCCTCGTCGCGGGCCGTGCCCGCGAGCGGCGGGATCCGACACCGGGGTCTCGCCGCCATTATGAGGAGCCCCGACCGATGAGCGGCGAGCACCCGAGCCTCGCCGAGATCGCGCGGCGCGTCGGCATCACCGCGCCGACGCTGCGGCGCTGGGTGACCTCCGGTCTCGTGCCCGTCGACGACGACGGCGCGACGACCGCCGCGTCGCTCGCCCACGCGCGCGTCGTCGCGCGGCTGCGTGAGCGCGGCCACTCGCTTGCCGAGATCCGCGAAGCGACCGAGAGCGGCCGTCTGGCCTCCAGCTACATCGAGGGCCTACTGCCCGACACGCCCGCGACCTGGACGCTGGCCGACGCCGCACGCGAGACGGGCCTCGAAGCGGCGCTGATCGAGCGCATCTTCCTCTCGATGGGCTTCGGCGCCCAGGCGCTGGAGCAGCTCTCTGACGACGACGTACAGCTGCTGCGCTACGCCGCCGCCGTGCTCGCCGCCGGGCTGCCGCTCGTCGCCTTCCTGCAGCTCGTGCGCGTCTACGGGCAGGCGATGTCGCAGATCGCCGACGCCGAGGTCCGGCTCTTTCACCTCTACGTTCACGAGCCGCTGATGCGCGACGGCGTCCCGGGCTGGGAGATGGCGGAGGAGATGGAGGGCCTCGCGCGCGAGATCCTGCCGTTGGCCTCGCCGATCATGGACCACGCGCACAGCCGCTTCTTGCAGCACTTCATCGAGCAGGACGTCATCGGCCACATGGAGACCGACCTGGGCGACGGGCGGCTGGATCTTGGCCGGCTGCGCGTGGCGATCGCCTTCGCCGACCTGGCGGGCTACACGCGGCTGACCGAGGAGCTCGGCGACGAAGAGGCGGTGAGCACCGTCGAGCGGTTCGTCGAGCAGGTCGAGCTCTCGCTGCCCGACGAGGCACGGGTCATCAAGACGATCGGCGACGAGGTGATGGTCGTCGGCTCCGACCCGGCCGCGCTGCTCGATTGGGCCGTGGCCTTCCAAGAGGACTTCCGGCGGCGGCCGCTGCCGCGGATCGGGATCCACTACGGCGAGACGCTCTACCGCGACGGTGACTACTACGGCCGCGAGGTCAACCAGGCCTCGCGCGTCGCGGCGCGGGCAGCCGGGGGCGAGGTGCTGGCGACGCGGCCCGTGGTCGACCACGCACACGCCGGTCTGGCGTTCGAGCGCATCGGCGAGGTCCGCCTCAAGGGCTTTGCCGACACGACCGAGCTGTTCTTGGCCCGCAGCGCCGCGCCGAAGGCCTGAGCGATGGACGATCTGCTGGAGCGTGTCCGCGCCACCGGCCTCGTCGGCGCCGGCGCCCCGCTCGTCATCCTGCTCTCGGGTGGGCGCGACTCGACCTGCCTGCTGGACATCTGCGTCGAGCTGGCGGGCGCCGGCGCGATCCGCGCGCTGCACGTCGACTACGGCCTCCGAGGCGCCGCGTCTGACGGCGACCGCGAGCACTGCGTCGCGCTTTGCGAGCGGCTCGGCGTCGCGCTGGAAGTCCGGCACGCGGGGGCGCCGAGCGGCAACACGCAGGGCTGGGCGCGCAAGCTGCGCTACGCGGCCGGGGCGGAGGCGGTCGCGGCGCTCGGCCCCGGGGCGCGCCTGGTCGCCGGCCACACGATCTCCGATCAGGTGGAGACCATCCTCTACCGCCTGGCGGTCTCGCCGGGGCGCCGCGCGCTGCACGGGATGGAGGCCGAGACCGAGCGGCTGATCCGCCCGCTGCTGGCCGCCGAGGCGACGCGCGCCGACACCGCCGCGTGGTGCGAGGCGCGTGGGCTCGCGTGGCGGGAGGATGCCTCCAACCAGGATCGCGCCTACGCGCGCGCCCGCGTCAGAGAAGATCTGCTGCCCGCGCTGCGCGCCGTCGACGCGCGCGCCGAGGTCAACATCCTGCGGACAGCGCGGCTGCTGCGCGACGAGGGCGCGGTCCTCGACGAACTGGTCGCCGGCGTCCTGCAGGGTCGCGATCATCTGTCGCGCGCCGAGCTCCTCGCGCTGGCGCCGGCGCTCGGCCGGCTCGTGCTGCGCCGCCTGGCCGAGGATGCGGTTGGTGGCCTCTGCGGGCGCGCCGCGACGCGCTTGCATGACGTGCTCGCGTTGGGCGACAACGGCACTCTGGACTTGGGCGACGGTGCGCGGGCGATCGTGGCCGGCGGCACCATTCGGGTAGGGCGCACGCCCGCCCGACCGCCGAAGCGTTAGCTTGCCCAGTCCTATGCGGGACCCCCAGATCGGCGAGATCCTCGTCCAGCCCGACGACCTCAAGCAGAAGGTCCGCGACCTCGGAGCGCAGATCTCCGCCGACTACGCGGAACGCGACCTGCTGCTGGTCTGTGTGCTGAAGGGCGCGGTCTTCTTTTTGGCCGACCTCATGCGCCACATCGACATCCCGTGTGAGGTCGACTTCATGGCCGTCTCCTCCTACGGGTCAGAGACGGATTCGTCTGGTGTGGTCCGGATTCTCAAAGACCTGGACCGGCCGATCGCCGGGCGCGATGTCCTGATCGTCGAGGACATCGTCGACTCCGGCCTGACGCTGCAGTACCTGATGCGCAACCTCGGCGCGCGCGAACCCGCCTCGCTGGAGGTCTGCGCCCTGCTGACCAAGCCCGACAGGCGCAAGGTCGAGCTTCCGACGCGCTACGTCGGCTTCGAGATCCCCGACAAGTTCGCCATCGGCTATGGCCTCGACGTTGCTGAGCGCTACCGCAACCTTCCGTACGTCGCCGCGTTGAGCGACGAGTAGGCACGCAATCGTCCGGGGCGCGAGCACCGCCCTGATACCCTCAGCGCCTTGCGCACGATGCGAAAGGCCCTCGCGCACCTCTTATGAGCCGGTTCTTCAAAAGCGCCGCATTTCCCATCCTCATCGTGGTGGTACTGGCGTTCTTCGCCCAGAAGCTGATCTCGACGGGTGACGAGAAGGCACCGCCGAGCTACGGCGAGTTCATCCAGCAGCTTCAGCAGCCGGGCGTCATCAAGACGGTCGACCTGAAGACGAAGGACAACTCGGTCGCGGTCACGCAAACCGACGGCAAGAAGTACGAGACGGGCTTCACCAACGAGGGCGCGGCCGACCTCAGCAAGCAGCTGGAGAAGGCCAAGGCCGAGGGGAACATCAAGAACTTCGACATCAAGCCGCGGAAGTCGAGCGCCCTGTTGGGGCTGCTGACCTACGTGCTGCCGTTCGTCATCTTCATCGCGTTCTGGATCTTCCTGATGAACCAGGTCCAGGGCGGCGGTTCGAAGGTCATGTCGTTTGGCAAGTCGCGCGCCAAGCGCATGTCGGTCGACTCGCCCAAGATCACCTTCCGCGACGTCGCGGGCGTCGACGAGGCGGTGGAGGAGCTCCACGAGATCAAGGAGTTCCTGGAGAACCCGAAGAAATTCCAGGCGCTCGGTGCGCGCATTCCCAAGGGCGTGCTGCTCTTCGGCCCTCCGGGCACCGGCAAGACGCTGCTGGCGCGCGCCGTCGCCGGCGAGGCCGGCGTGCCGTTCTTCTCGATCTCCGGCTCGGACTTCGTGGAGATGTTCGTCGGCGTCGGCGCCAGCCGCGTCCGCGACCTCTTCGAGCAGGCCAAGCAGAACTCCCCCTGCATCATCTTCATGGATGAGATCGACGCCGTGGGCCGCCACCGCGGCGCCGGCCTCGGTGGCGGGCACGACGAGCGCGAGCAGACGCTCAACCAGCTGCTCGTCGAGATGGACGGCTTCGAGATGAAGGACAACATCATCCTGATCGCCGCCACCAACCGCCCGGACATCCTGGACCCGGCGCTGCTGCGCCCCGGTCGCTTCGACCGCCAGATCGTCGTGGACCGTCCGGACCGCAAGGGCCGCGCGAAGATCCTCGAGGTCCACACGCGCGGCAAGCCGCTGGCCAAGGAGATCAACGTCGACGACCTCGCGGGGCAGACCCCGGGCTTCACCGGCGCCGACCTCTCGAACCTCGTCAACGAGGCCGCGCTGCTGGCCGCCCGCAACGGCAAGCGCGAGATCACGCAGACCGAGCTCGAAGAGGGGATCATGCGCGTCATCGCAGGTCCCGAGAAGAAGACCCGCGTGATGGGCGACAAGGAACGGCTGATCACCGCCTACCACGAGATGGGCCACGCGATCGTCGGGCACTTCCTCGAGCACTCCGATCCGGTCCACAAGATCTCGATCATCAGCCGCGGCCAGGCGCTCGGCTACACGATCTCGATGCCCCAAGAGGACAAGTTCCTCACGACGCGCGCCGAGCTGCAGGACACGATGGCGATGACGCTCGGCGGCCGCGCTGCCGAAGAGATCGTCTTTCAGGAGATCACCACCGGGTGCCTCCAACGACCTCGAGAAGGTCACCGCGACGGCCAAGCAGATGGTGATGCGCTTCGGCATGTCCGAGCGCCTGGGCCCGCGCGTCTTCGGCCACGACCACGGCCAGCCGTTCCTCGGCCGCGAGTTCTCCTCCGAGCCTGACTACTCCGACGAGATCGCCCGTGAGATCGATGATGAGATTCGCCGGATCGTTGAGTCCGCGCACCAGCGCGCCAAGGACATCCTCGGCGAGCACCGCGAGTCGCTGACCACGATCTCCGAGATCCTGCTCAAGCGCGAGACGATCGAGAAGGAAGAGTTCATCGCGCTGCTGGACGGCAAGACCGAGGAAGAGACCTTCGGTCCCGACGAGGTCGCCGACGAGCAGCTGCCGCCCGGCAACGCCCCGGCAGATCGCGCCGGCCGCGAGGCCCCACGTCCCCTCCCACGCCCCGGCCTGGCCGGCGGCGGGCTGGAGTCTCGCGGGCTCGACTCCCCGGAACGTCCGAACCTCGCCTGACGCCGCCTCGACGCCGCTCGCTGCGTCATCGCACCGGACCGGTGCTGGCGCACGAGGTCCGGCGCTCTTCCTCGCGAGCGACGACGATGCGTACGTCAGGCGAGGTCCGGCGCGCCATTAGGTAACTTTTCCGCGTGCTTGTTCTCTTGCCGCCCTCGGAGGGCAAGCGCGCGCCTGAGGCGGGGCGCCGGTGGACCTCGCAGCGCTGGCGTTTGCCGATGAGCTGGGTGCGAAGCGGGCGAAGGCGCTGGCGGCGCTCGTCAAGCTCGCGAGTGGCAACCGCAAGCGGGCGCTGGGGCATCTCGGGCTGCCGGTCGGCTTGAGCGCGGAGGTTGATCGCGATGCCGAGCTGCTGACCGCGCCGGCGGCGCCGGCCGCCGAGGTCTACACGGGCGTGCTGTTTCAGCATCTCGACCTCGCGACGCTGTCTGCGGCGGCGCTCGCGCGGGCGCGCGAGCAGGTGCTGATTGCCTCGGCGCTGTGGGGCGTCGTGGCGCTGGAGGATCGCATCCCGGCCTACCGCCTCTCGATCGGCGCGCGGCTGCCCGCGCTGACGCGCAGCGGCCTGGCCGCGTGGTGGCGCCCGGCGCTCGCCAAGGCGCTCCCCGACGAGCCGGGCCAACTGGTCGTCGACCTGCGCTCTGGCGGCTACGCCGCGGCCTGGCGGCCCCAGCAGGCGACGCTCGTCGAGGTCAAGGCCTCGACCGCCGACGGCAAGCCGATCTCCCACATGGCCAAGGCCGTCCGCGGCACCGTGGCGCGCCGGCTGCTGCAGGCCCGCAGCGCCGCGACCGAGCCTGCTGACGTGGCGCGCGCCGCCGATGGCGACGGCGTCGGCCGCGTCGAGCTGCACGCGCCCCCGCGCGCCGGCGGCGGCCTGGGTCGTCAACGTCATCGCCACGCCCTAGACCAAGCGCGTCGAGGGACGACTGAACTGGTCTTATAGCGAGCTCAGTCGTCCCTCGACGCGCAGTGGGTGTGCGCTAGAGCGCTGGCGGCAGCGCGGCGTCGAGGAAGTCGACGAGCGCGGTGAGCTCGTAGTCGCGCAGGTCGCCGTCGCGAGCGGCGAGCGCGGCGACCGCCTTCGGCCCGGCGACGATGGTCCCGTCGACCTCCAGCGGGTGCCGCGGGACGGCGGTCTCCTCAGCGTCGAGGCAGAGCGCGCCCTCCACGGCGGCCAGCTCGCCGATCAGCTCCTGCACCGCGGTGACGCGCGCCCGGACCGCGGGCGGCTCGCCCGCGCTCCAGCGCGCCACGACCGTGACGCCGCCGGGCCCGATCGCGAGGTGCTCGACCAGCGCGCCGTCGGGCAGCAGGCGGTCGTGGAGCATGACCACGGGCAGGTGGCGCAGCGCCCGCTGCAGCGCGCGGGCGAGGTCGTGCTCGTCGGCGCCGTCGCGCATCAGAGCGGCCCGCTCCAGGCCCCATCGAAGCTCTGCGCGATCAAGAGCACTAAAATATCCCAGATCGGTTGGCATTTGGACATAACGATGAGCGGGGCTGTCCATGCGGATGCCCTTCGGCGCGACCACCCGATCGTATGAGGCGATCGGCCCGCCAGTGGACAGGTCGGCGGGACCACGGCCCGCCCAGCACGGAATATCTTCTGCGCCATGGCACCGGAGCCGTTCGAGATCATGGGCGTCGTCAACGTCACGCCGGACTCGTTCTCCGACGGCGGCGAGTGGTTTGACCGCGACGAGGCCGTCGCCCATGGCCTGCGGCTCGTCGCCGACGGCGCGACGATCCTCGACGTCGGCGGCGAGTCCACGCGCCCGCGCGCGCTGCCCGTGGCAGAGGACGAGGAGCTGCGGCGCACCGAGCCGGTCGTCCGCGTCCTGGCGCGCAGCGGCGCGCTGCTCTCGATCGACACGACCAAGCTCACCGTCGCCGAAGCCGCGCTGGACGCCGGCGCCCGCTACGTCAACGACGTCACCGCGTTTCGCGAGGCGCCCGACATGGCCGGCCTGGTCGCCGATCGCAGCGCCCGCTGCTGTCTGATGCACATGCTCGGCGACCCGCGGACGATGCAGGACAACCCGCGCTACGCCGACGTCGTCGACGACGTCAAGGCGTTTCTCACCGACCGCGCCGAGTTCGCCGTGCGCGAGGGGATCCGCGAGGACCGCATCGACGTCGATCCCGGCATCGGGTTCGGCAAGACGCTGGAGCACAACCTCGAGCTGCTGGCGCGCACCGACGAGATCGTCGCGCTGGGCTTCCGCGTCGTGATCGGGGTCTCGCGCAAGTCCTTCATCCACAAGCTCGCCGACGTCCCGGACCCCCACGACCGCGTCCCCGGGACGATCGCCGCCAACGTCATCGCGCTGGAGCGCGGGGCGCGCGTCTTCCGGGTCCACGACGTCGCGCAGGCGGCCCAAGCGCTGAAGGTCGCGAGTGCTACGTTCCAGCACGATGGCGCCTGACCAGGATCCCGACGACGAGCTCGAGCCCGACGACGTCGAGGCGACGATGCCGACTTCGAGGACGGCGTCGACCAGACCGAGGTGACCATCGAGGTCCGCGGCCTGTCGCTCTACACCCACCACGGCGTCTCCGCCGCCGAGCGTGAGGTCGGCCAGCGGCTGGTCCTCGACATCCGCCTGGAGGTCGGCGACTGCGACGCGACGGTCACCGACATGGTCGAGGACACCGTCGACTACGGCGAGGTCTGCAACACGGTCTCGCTCGTCGCCCAGCAGCGCTCCTACAAGACGCTGGAGCGCCTCTGCTCGGCCGTGGCCGATCGCCTGCTGGACGAGTACTCGGCCGACGAGGTGTGGGTCAAGGCCGCCAAGCCCGAGCCGCCGATCCCGCTGCCCGTCGACGAGGTGAGCGTCGAGGTCTGGCGCCAGCGCGGCGGCGACGACGACTGATCGGCGCCCGATGACGATCACGCCGTCCACGACCCTCTTCGAGCAGGACACCGCCGTCACGCCCGCCGGCGACGGCGTCTGGCACGCCACGATCTCCGATCGGTGGGCGGTTCCGCGCGGGCCCAACGGCGGCTACATCGCCGCGCTGATCCTGCGCGCGCTGGAGGCGGCGGTCGACGACCCCGAGCGCGCGCCGCGCTCGCTGACGCTGCACTACCTGCGCCCGCCGGTCGCCGGTGAGGCGGCGCAGATCCACGTGACCGTCGAGCGCGCCGGCCGCACGCTGACCTCGCTCAGCGCCCGCCTCGTCCAGGACGGGCGCACGATGGTCCTCGCGCTCGCCGCGTTCGCCGGCGACTTCACGGCCGCCATCGACTACGTGGCCGCACCGCCCGACGTCGGGCCGCCGCCCGCCGAGCTGCACACGGTGCCGGCGGGGCCGGGCGTCCCGGAGATCGCGCTGCGCATCGCGGCGGCGCCCGTGTTCGGCACCGGGGCCCTGGCCGGCGGGGAGGAGGCGCTGGCCGGCGGCTGGCTGCGGCTGGCCGAGCCGCGCATCGCCGACGCCGCCGCGCTCGCGTTCTACGCCGACGCCTGGCTGCCCGCGCCGTTCGTGCGGCTCGAGGCGCCGGTGCCCGCACCGACGATCGACCTCACGATCCACTTCCGCACGCGGCTTCCGCATCCGGGCATGGCGCTCGACGCGCCCGTGCTCGCGCGCTTCTCCTCCTCGACCTCGCACGGCGGGTTCTTCGAGGAGGACGGCGCGATCTGGGCGCCGGACGGCACGCTGCTGGCCCAGAGCCGCCAGCTCGCGCTGCTCTTCCCGGCGCGATGAGCACGGCCCACCTGGGCCTGGGCTCCAACCTCGGCGACCGGCGCGCGCTGCTGCAGGCCGCGGTCGACGGCCTGGCCGAGCGCGGCGTCGTCGCCACCGCGTCGTCGTCGACCTATGAGACCGACCCGGTCGGCGACGTCCTCGACCAGCCCGCGTTCCTCAACGCCTGCCTCGCGGTGCAGACGGCGCTGGAGCCCGACGCGCTGCTCGACGCCGCCAAGGCCGTCGAGCGTGCGCTGGGGCGCAGGACTGAAGGCCCGGGCTACGTCCACCACGGCCCGCGGCCGATCGACGTCGACGTCCTGCTCTACGACGGCCGCGCGCACCGCTCGGAGCGGCTCACCGTCCCGCACCCGGGCCTGCTGGAACGGCGCTTCGTGCTGATCCCGCTGCTGGAGCTCGACTTCGACTTGGCGCTGCCCGACGGCGCGCGCCTCGCCGACGCGCTCGCCGCGCTGCCGGTCACCGAGGGCGTGCGCCGGGCGGGTCCGCCGCTGCGCCTGCCTTGATCACCGGCAGCCCCTCGTCGCAGCGCACCTCGAGCTGGACGAGGTCGCCGCCCTCGTGGTCCATCTGCAGCGTCGTGTGGGCGATCGCGAAGCGGTCGCGCAGGATCTCCTGAAGCGCCAGCCGCGCCTGGTGGCAGTCGCAGTCGCGGCCGACGACGACGTGCGCGGCCAGCGCGGGGAAGCCCGAGGAGACCTCCCAGACGTGGAGGTCGTGGACCTCGACGACCCCGGGCGCGGCGGCCAGCGCCAGCCCGATCTCCTCGACGTCCATGCCGCGCGGCGCGGCCTCCAGGAAGATCCGGCCCGACTCGCGCAGCAGCCCGAACGAGGCGTACAACATGATCGCGGCGACGAACAGCGCGGCGATGCCGTCGGCCTCGCGGAAGCCGGTGAGCAGGATGACGGCGCCGGCGATCGCCGTGGCGATGAACGCGGCGAGGTCGGTCAGCAGATGCTGGTAGGCGCCCTCGATGTTCAGCGAGGAGCGGTTGGCGCTGGCCAGCGTCCAGGTGGCGGCGAGGTTCACGACGACGCCGACCAGCGCGACGATCAGGACCGCGGCGCCCTCGACCTCGGGCGGGTTGATCACGCGGCGCACGCCCTCGACGACGACGAGCAGCCCGAGGACCAGCAGCGTCGCGCCGTTGAACTGGGCCGAGAGGATCTCGGCGCGCTTGAGGCCGAAGGTGAAGGCGCCGCGGGCGGGGCGGCGGGCGAGGTTGATCGCGACCAGCGCCAGCGCGATCGCGGCGGCGTCGGTGAGCATGTGCGCCGCGTCTGACAGCAGCGCCAGCGACGAGGCGGCGATGCCGACGGCGACCTCGACGGCCATGAAGCCCAGGATCAGCCCGAGGGCGATCGCGAGCTTGCCGCGGTCGGCGTCCTGGGCGATCTCGTGGCTGTGCCCGTGGCCGGCGGCGGCGCTGTCGTGTGCGTGATCGTGGCGGTGGCCCACGGCCACAAGGCTAGTCTCCCGGCGCCCGATCGCGGGGCTCAGGGCGCCAGGCCGGCGATCAGCCGGTCGATGATCTGCTCGACCTCGGCGCGCGCCGTCTCGGGGTCCTGGGAGCGGGCGATGTAGAGGGCGCCTTCGTCCATCGCGCCGAGCAGCAGGTGCGCCAGCGGCGTGATCGGCTGCTGGGCGATCGCGCCCGCGTCCATGCCGGCCTGCAGGACGCCGACGATCAGGCCGAGGCCGTGGCGGAAGCCGATCTCGCGCCAGCGCTCCCAGCCCAGGACGGCGGGGGCGTCGAGCAGGATGATGCGCTCGATCTCGGGTTCGGCGCAGACGGCCAGGAAGGCGTGGGCGCCGGCGCGCAGCGCGGCGAGCGGGTCGCTCGCCGCGGCCAGCGCGCCCTCGGCGATGCGCTGGGTCGTCTCGGCCTCGACCTGCTCGAAGACCGCTTCGAAGAGCTGCTCCTTGTCGCGGAACTGGTGGTAGAGCGCGCCGCGGGTCACGCCGGCCGCGCGGACGATCTCCTCCGTGCCCACGGCTCGCGTAGCCGCGCTGGGCGAACAGGGCGCGGGCGGCGCTCAGCAGCCCGTCGCGCGTCGCGCGCGAGCGCTGCTCCTGCTTGTTGGTGGATTTGCTTTCCATACAGTCTGTATGTAAGTTGCGTACAGCTTGTACGTAATCTACCTGGAAGGCCTGACGCGATGCCCGAGCTGACCCTGCAACAGGGGACCATCCGCTACCGCGACGAAGGCACCGGCCCGACGCTCTTCTTCGTCCACGGCGCGCTGGTCGACGGCCGCCTGTGGGAGCCGGTCGTCGAGCGCCTGCGCGACCGCTTCCGCTGCGTCGTCCCCGACCTGCCGCTCGGCTCGCACGAGCTGCCGCTGAAGGCCCACGCCGATCTCTCGCCGACCGGCCTCGCCGCGCTGGTCGCCCAGATCATCGAGGCGCTCGACCTCTATGACGTCACGCTGATCGGCAACGACACCGGCGGCGCGCTCTGCCAGCTGCTGGTCGTCGCCGAGCCCGAGCGCATCGGCCGCCTCGTGCTGACCGACTGCGACGCGTTCGAGGACTTCCCGCCCAAGGCGTTCAAGCCGCTGGTCGCCGCCGCCAAGGTCCCTGGCGCGCTGCGCGCGCTGCTGGAGCCGATGCGGTCCAAGCGCGCCCGCCGCCTGCCGCTGGCCTACGGCTGGCTGACCAAGCGCCCGGTCCCCGACGACGTCATGGACGGCTGGACGCTGCGCGCGCTGAAGGACCCCGGGATCATGGCCGACCTGCGCAAGGCTCTGGCGGGCCTGAACCCGGAGGTCTTGTTGGACAACTCGCCGAAGCTGACGTCCTTCGACAAGCCGGTCCTGCTCGTCTGGTCGCGCGAGGACAAGTTCTTCAAGATCGCCAACGCGCATCGCCTCGCCGCGGTCTTCCCGAACGCGCGCGTCGAGGAGCTGACCGACGCCTATGCCTTCGTCAGCTGGGACCAGCCCGATCGCGTGGCCGAGCTCGTCGGCGCGTTCGCCGATCAGGCGGCGGGCAAGGTCGCGGCCTGAGCCGCGGTCTGGACCGGCAGCGCGCCGGTCGGCACGGATGCCGGCAGCCGCGGGAACCAGCGGAAGGCGAAGGCCTCGGCGGGGCGGCCCTCGATCAGCGGCCGCACGTCGTCGAGGGTGTAGAGGAGGCGGATCGACGGCGCGATCTGCAGGTCGGCGGCGTTGGGCTGCTCGCCGTTGAGGACGCCGTCGGCGATGTACTGGTCGATCTGGTCGAGCTGCGCGGGCAGCGCCGCGAGATCCGCGCGGATGACGCTGTCGTCGACGTTGTTGAGGCGGCGCTCGATCGGCAGGACGACCTTGGAGAGGGCGACGACGACCGGCATCGGCAGCTTCGGGCTGCTGGCGCCCTCCTGGAAGCCGTGCATGGAGCGCGGGTACTTGGTGAAGGCCGCCCACAGCAGGCGGCGCGGGACCGACTGGAAGACCTCGTCGCCCCAGCGCTCGGCCTCCTCGATGGCGGCGGCGCCGGCCGGGCCGTCATAGAGCGGCGGCGACGGGACGCGCCGCTCCAGCGCGCGCAGGATCGCGCGTGAGCCCTGCACCTTCTCGCCGTCCTCGAAGCGGACGCCCGGCACCGTGCGGCCACCGAACAGCGGCTTCATGATGACCGGCTGCATCGAGATCGGAAGCTCGACGCGCTTGAGCGGGAGCCCCTTGATCTCGAAGGCCTTTACAGCGGTGTCGCTGGGATGTGAGCCGTGAAGGAGATAGATGCGGGCGGGCATGCACGGACCCTAACCGGTCGCCGGTGTTGGCATGATGCGCGCCGATGCTCCTGGTCGTCGACGTCGGCAACACGCAGACCCACTTCGGGACGTTCCGCGGGGACGAGCTGATCGAGCACTGGCGCTTTGCGACCGTGCGCACGTCCACCGCCGACGAGCTCGGCGCCGCGCTGCGCAACCTGCTGGAGCTGCGCGGGGTCGGCCTGGCGGACCTCAGCGCGTCGATCGTCTCCTCCACGGTGCCCCAGTTGGAGCCCGAGTGGCTGGCGATGGCCGGCCACTACCTGGGCCATCGCATGCTCGCCGTCGGGCCCGGGATCCGGACCGGCATGCCGATCAAGATCGACAACCCGCGCGAGCTGGGCGCCGACCGCCTGGTCAACGCCGTCGCCGCCTACGAGCGTCTTGGCGGGCCGTGCATCTCGGTCGACTTCGGCACCGCCGTGAACTTCGACGTCGTCTCGGTGCAGGGCGAGTACATCGGCGGCGTGCTGATGCCGGGCGTGGAGATCTCGCTCGACGCGTTGACCAGCCGCGGCGCCAAGCTGCCGCGCATCGACCTCGTCGCGCCGCGGCGCGCGATCGGCAAGGGCACGGTCGACGCGATCCGCTCAGGCGTCGTCTTCGGCTTCGCCGCGGCGGTCGACGGGCTGATCTCGCGGATCCAGGAGGAGCTGGGGGAGGAGGCGTCGACGATCGCCACCGGTGGGCTGGCGGATGTCGTCGTGCCGCACACGCACGCGATCGACGCGGTCGACGACCTCCTGACGCTCAAGGGGCTCAAGCTGCTGCACGAGCGCAACGTGAGCTGAGGCGCGAGCGACGGCGCCCGCCCGCCGCAGGGGCGAACTTCGCCCGTCGCGGGCCTAAGGGGTCAATGGAGCCCTGCCGATCGTCGTCGCCGACACGCCGCTCGCCCGCCTGCGCGGGCTGCTGGGCCACCGCAGCGCCGCCGCCGTTCGCGCTGCGGCTGGAGCGCTGCCGCTGCGTGCACACCTTCGGGATGCGCTTCGCGCTGGACCTGCACTGGCTGGGCGCCGACGGCACGACGCTGCGGATCGACCGCGCCGTGGCGCCCGGTCGCGTCCGCGCCTGCCGCCGGGCCCGGGCGGTCGTGGAGGTCCCGGTGGGCGCGTCTATCCTGAGACCGTCCGTGACGACGCCTCGCCCCGCCCTCACCGACCCCTGGGAGCTCGCCGGCATCCGCGTGCCCAACCGCGTGCTGCTCGCGCCGCTGGCCGGCATCGGCAACTGGTTCGTGCGCCTGCAGGCGGCGCGCCACGGCGCGGGGATGGCCTACAGCGAGATGGTGTCGAGCTTCGCCATCCACTACGGCAACGAGAAGACGCTCACCGAGCTGCTGCGCGTCCATCCCGACGAAGGTCCGACGGCGCTGCAGCTCTTCGGGCAGGACCCCGACGTCATGCGCTCCGCGGCGGCCTACGTGGCCCAGCACGTCCCGCAGGTCGACGTCATCGACCTCAACATGGGCTGCCCGGTGCCCAAGGTCTGCAAGACCGGCGCGGGCGCCGCGATGCTCAAGGACCCCGACACCGCCGTCGCGGTCGCGCGGGCGGCCGCCGAGGGCAGCGGCAAGCCGGTGACGGTCAAGCTGCGCTCCGGCTCGGTGCCGGGTGACACCAGCGGCGTCGATCTCGCCCATCGCCTGGTCGCCGAGGCGGGCGTCGCGGCGATCACCTTCCATCCGCGCTCGGCCAAGGTCCACCACGCGGGCGTGCCCGACTACGACCTCGCCGCCGAGCTGGTCGCGAGCCTGCCGGCGCCGGTGATCCTCACCGGCGGCCTGCACACCGTCGCCGAGGTGCACGACGCCTACGAGCGCACCGGCGCGGCCGCCGTCATGCTCGCCCGCGGCTCGCTGGGCAACCCGTGGCTCTTCGAGCAGCTGCTCGGCCGCCGCGACGACGACCCGACCGCGGCGGAGATCCTTGCCGAATGGCACTGGGTCATCGACCGCGCCGAGGAGCATCTCGGCCCCGAGCGCGCCGGTCGCTACCTGCGCAAGTTCCACCCGTGGTACGTCGACCGCCTCGACGGCGGCAAGGAGCTGCACATCGCGCTCCAGCAGACGCAGACCGTCGCCGATGCCCGTGCGGTGCTCGCCGCGCACGAGGCCACGCTGCTGGTCACCTGAACGCTGGCGTCTGCGTCTGCCGGACCCTACCGGCGGCCTCGCGCCACCGTTCTGGACACACTGCAGGTGCCATGCGGCGGTCCAGCAGGCATTTCTTGCGCCGCTATACTGCCGCGCTCGCTGGGCTCGGAGGGTCGCCGCAGGCGGTTCCGGGCTTGGACCGGTCTACCTCCCTCACTATGCCCCGAGACGTCATCCTCACCCCAGAAGGCCTCACCAAGCTCAAGGACGAGCTGTCGCACCTGCAGGCCGAGGGCCGGCGCGAAGTCGCCGAGCGCATCAAGGAGGCGCGGGACTTCGGCGACATCGCCGAGAACGCCGAGTACGACGACGCCAAGAACGCGCAGGCGATGCTCGAGGCCAAGATCGCCCAGCTCGAGGAGCGCATCCGCGCCGCGACGGTCGTCGATCCCTCAGAGCTCTCCAACGACGTCGTCGGCATCGGCTCGATCGTCCACGTCAAGGACGAGAAGACCGGCAAGTCGCAGAAGTTCACGATCGTCGGCTCGGCCGAGGCCAACCCGGCCGACGCCAAGCTCTCCAACGAGTCGCCCGTCGGCCGCGCCCTGCTCGGCCACAAGCGCAACGAGACGGTCTCCGTCTCGGTCCCCAAGGGGCCGGCGCGCAAGCTCAAGATCACCAAGATCGACGTCGGCGTCTAGGCTCTCGCCGCCATGATGGCTGAGCCCGACGCAAAGCCGGGCGAGACGCCCGAGCCTGAGGACCACAACGAGCTGCTGCGCGTCCGGCGCGCCAAGCTCGACGCGCTGCGCGCCGCGGGCGTCAACCCGTTTCCGCCGGACTTCCCCGGCGTCGTGCCGACCGCCGACGTCCGCGCCGCCCACGAGGGGCTCGAGGCCGGCGCCGAGACCGAGGCGACCTACCGCGTCGCCGGCCGCCTCACCCAGCGCCGCGGCCAGGGCAAGATGGCGTTCCTGGATCTCGTCGACCGCTCCGGGCGCATCCAGCTGCAGGCGCGCCTCGACGTGCTCGGCGAGGAGCGCATGTCGCGCCTGCTCGACCAGCTCGACCTCGGCGACATCATCGGCGTCGACGGCACCGCCTTCGTCACCCGGCGCGGCGAGCTGAGCCTGCGCGTCGACGACTACACGGTGCTGGCCAAGGCGCTGCGCCCGCCGCCCGACGCCCACTACGGCCTGCGCGACGTCGAGACCCGCTTCCGCCAGCGCGAGCTCGACCTGATGGCCTCCGAGGAGGCCCGTGCGCTCTTCGTCACCCGCGCCAAGATCGTCTCGGCCGTGCGCCGCTTCCTCGACGAGCGCGGCTTCGTCGAGGTCGAGACGCCCGTCTTGCAGCCGCTCTACGGCGGCGCGGCGGCGCGCCCGTTCACGACCCACTTCAACGCGCTGGACCGCGACTTCTACCTGCGGATCGCGACCGAGCTCTACCTCAAGCGGCTGATCGTCGGCGGCCTGGAGCGGGTCTACGAGCTGGGCAAGGACTTCCGCAACGAGGGCATCTCCTACAAGCACAACCCCGAGTTCACGATGGTCGAGTGGTACGAGGCCTACGCGGACTACGAGGACATGATGCGCGCGGTCGAGGAGCTCTTCCCGCGCGTGGCGGCCGCCGCCGGTTACGACGGCGAGATCGACTTCGGCGCGACGCCCTATCGCCGCGTCGGCCTCATCGAGGTCATCCAGGAGGCGACGGGCATCGACGTCATGGCGCACCCGACCGGCGCCGAGCTGGCCGCCGCCATCAAGGCCGCGAAGATCGACATGCCGACCGACGACCTCGAGTGGCCCGGCCTCGTCGACGACCTCTTCTCCAAGCAGGTCGAGCCGACGCTGATCACGCCGACCTTCGTCATCGACTACCCGAAGGCGCTCAGCCCCTTCGCCAAGGACCACCGCAGCAAGCCGGGGCTCGTCGAGCGCTTCGAGGTCTTCGCCAACGGGATGGAGGTCGGCAACGCCTTCACCGAGCTCAACGACCCCGACGAGCAGCGCGCCCGCTTCGAGGCCCAGGTGCGCCTCGCCGAGGCCGGCGACGAGGAGACCACGCCCTACGACGAGGTCTTCGTCCAGGCGCTCGAGCACGGCATGCCCCCGACGGGCGGCATCGGGATCGGGATCGATCGCCTGGTCCTCCTCCTGACCGGTCACAAGTCGATCCGCGAGATCGTGCTCTTTCCCGCGATGCGCGACTGACGGCGTCGAAACGTTCGCTTCGCAGGACGTTCGCATCCCGCAAGGCTCCGACAGGCCCTGCGGTAAACTGCTCCATGCCCGCCGAACGGACCCGATTGACTCATCCTCTCGGCCTTTGTGGCCGAATAGGTGGGTAGATCGGGTAACTCGGTGACCTCCAGCACCGTTGTGTACTCCTGTAGTACGAAAGTTCCATCCGGACCACCTCTTCGACCGACCGCTAGCGAATCTCCCCCCGCGCAGTAGGAAGGACGTTCCCCAAGATGTTCGAGCGATTCACAGAGCGAGCCCGCCAGGTGGTCGTGCTCGCCCAGGAAGAGGCGAGGACGCTCAAGCACAACTACATCGGCACCGAGCACATCCTGCTCGGCCTTCTCCGTGAGGAGGAGGGGCTGGCCGCCCGCGTCCTTGAGTCCCTTGACATCACCGTCGAGCGCGTGCGCGCGCAGGTGGTGCGCATCGTGGGCTCGGGCGAGGAGGTCACCTCCGGCCAGATCCCGTTCACGCCGCGCGCCAAGAAGGTGCTGGAGCTCGCGCTGCGCGAGGCCCTGAGCCTCGGCCACAACTACATCGGCACCGAGCACATCCTGCTCGGCCTGGTCCGGGAGAACGAGGGCGTCGCCGCCCGCATCCTCCTCGACTTCGACGCCGACTCCGAGAAGATCCGCAACGAGGTCATCCGGATGCTGTCCGGCCCGGGCGGCCGCCGCCAGAGCGGCGCAGGCGCGGGCTGCCGCCGGCGCGGCAGGTGGCGCGGGCACGGGCGAGGGCAAGAAGTCCTCCAAGCTGCTCGACCAGTTCGGGCGCAACCTGACCAAGCTCGCCTCCGACGGCAAGCTGGATCCGGTCGTCGGTCGCGAGACCGAGATCGAGCGGATCATGCAGATCCTCTCCCGCCGCACCAAGAACAACCCGGTGCTGATCGGCGAGCCCGGCGTCGGCAAGACCGCCGTGGTCGAGGGCCTGGCCCAGCGGATCACCAACGCCGACGTCCCCGAGCTGCTCAAGGGCAAGCAGATCTACACGCTGGATCTCGCGGCGCTGGTCGCCGGCTCGAAGTACCGCGGCGAGTTCGAGGAGCGCCTCAAGAAGGTGATGAAGGAGATCACCCAGCGCGGCGACATCATCCTGTTCATCGACGAGATCCACAACCTCGTCGGGGCCGGCGCCGCCGAGGGCGCGATCGACGCCGCGTCGATCCTCAAGCCCGCGCTGGCGCGTGGCGAGCTGCAGACCATCGGCGCCACGACGCTCGACGAGTACCGCAAGTACCTCGAGCGCGACTCCGCCCTGGAGCGGCGCTTCCAGCAGATCCGCGTCGATCAGCCGTCTCCCGAGGAGACGGTCCAGATCCTCAAGGGCCTGCGCGACCGCTACGAGCAGCACCACAAGATCGAGATCACCGACGAGGCGCTGGAAGCAGCCGCCGAGCTGGCCGATCGCTACATCTCCGACCGCCAGCTGCCCGACAAGGCCATCGACCTCATCGACGAGGCCGCGTCGCGCATGCGCATCAAGTCGATGACCTCGCCCCCGATCTACCGGGAGCTCGAAGAGGAGATCGAGGAGACGCGCCGCGCCAAGGAGGCCTCGATCGAGGCCCAGGAGTTCGAGAAGGCCGCCAACCTCCGTGACAAGGAGCGGCGCCTGACCAACAAGAAGCGCGAGCTCGAAGAGCAGTGGGAGGCCGGCGAGGCAGAAGGTGCCGAGCGTCCCGGCCATCGGCGAGGAAGAGATCGCCGACATCGTCTCGATGTGGACGGGCATCCCGGTCTTCAAGCTCACCGAGGCCGAGACCCAGAAGCTGATGCGCATGGAGGACGAGCTCCACAAGCGCGTCATCGGCCAGCACGCCGCCGTCGAGGTCATCTCGAAGGCGATCCGTCGCTCGCGCGCCGGACTGAAGGACCCGAAGCGCCCCACGGGCTCGTTCGTGTTCCTCGGCCCGTCAGGCGTCGGCAAGACGGAGCTGGCCCGCACGCTCGCCGAGTTCCTGTTCGGCGACGAGGACTCGATGATCCGCATCGACATGTCGGAGTACATGGAGAAGCACGCGGTGTCGCGCCTCGTCGGGTCGCCTCCCGGCTACATCGGCTACGACGAGGGCGGTCAGCTGACCGAGGCCGTGCGGCGCAAGCCGTACTGCGTGCTCCTGCTCGACGAGATCGAGAAGGCGCACCCCGACGTCTTCAACATCCTGCTGCAGATCCTGGAGGACGGTCGCCTGACCGACTCCCAGGGGCGCACGGTGGACTTCCGCCACGCGATCTCTCGCGCCGTTCTAGACACGCTGCAGGCTGGCATGCCGCGGTTCAGCAGGCATTTCTTGCGCCGCTATACTGCCGCGCTCGCTGGGCTCGGAGGGTCGCCGCAGGCGGTTTCGGGCTTGGACCGGTCTACCTCTCTCACTATGCCCCGAGACGTCATCCTCACCCCAGAAGGCCTCACCAAGCTCAAGGACGAGCTGTCGCACCTGCAGGCCGAGGGCCGGCGCGAAGTCGCCGAGCGCATCAAGGAGGCGCGGGACTTCGGCGACATCGCCGAGAACGCCGAGTACGACGACGCCAAGAACGCGCAGGCGATGCTGGAGGCCAAGATCGCCCAGCTCGAGGAGCGCATCCGCGCCGCGACGGTCGTCGATCCCTCAGAGCTGTCCAACGACGTCGTCGGCGTCGGCTCGATCGTCCACGTCAAGGACGAGAAGACCGGCAAGTCGCAGAAGTTCACGATCGTCGGCTCGGCGGAGGCCAACCCGGCCGAGGCCAAGCTCTCCAACGAGTCGCCCGTCGGCCGCGCCCTGCTCGGCCACAAGCGCAACGAGACGGTCTCCGTCTCGGTCCCCAAGGGGCCGGCGCGCAAGCTGAAGATCACCAAGATCGACGTCGGCGTTTAGGCTCTCCCGCCAGGATGGCTGAGCCCGACGCAAAGCCGGGCGAGACGCCCGAGCCTGAGGATCACAACGAGCTACTGCGCGTCCGGCGCGCCAAGCTCGACGCGCTGCGCGCCGCGGGCGTCAACCCGTTTCCGCCGGACTTCCCCGGCGTCGTGCCGACCGCCGACGTCCGCGCCGCCCACGAGGGCCTT
The DNA here is from genome assembly GCA_963829185.1 of uncultured Conexibacteraceae bacterium. Classification (GTDB taxonomy): domain Bacteria; phylum Actinomycetota; class Thermoleophilia; order Solirubrobacterales; family Solirubrobacteraceae; genus Baekduia. Next base: position 6,931 of record CAWHID010000007.1, on the reverse strand, counting down.
GAGGCTGGCGCCGAGACCGAGGCGACCTACCGCGTCGCCGGCCGCCTCACCCAACGTCGCGGCCAGGGCAAGATGGCGTTCCTGGATCTCGTCGATCGCTCCGGGCGCATCCAGTTGCAGGCGCGCCTCGACGTGCTTGGCGAGGAGCGCATGTCGCGCCTGCTCGACCAACTCGACCTTGGCGACATCATCGGCGTCGACGGCACCGCGTTCGTCACCCGGCGCGGCGAGCTGAGCCTGCGCGTCGACGACTACACCGTCCTGGCCAAGGCGCTGCGCCCGCCGCCCGACGCCCACTACGGCCTGCGCGACGTCGAGACCCGCTTCCGCCAGCGCGAGCTCGACCTGATGGCCTCCGAGGAGGCGCGCGCGCTCTTTGTCACGCGCGCCAAGATCGTCTCGGCCGTGCGCCGCTTCTTGGACGAGCGCGGCTTCGTCGAGGTCGAGACGCCCGTCTTGCAGCCGCTCTATGGCGGCGCGGCGGCGCGCCCGTTCACAACGCACTTCAACGCCCTGGACCGCGACTTCTATCTGCGGATCGCAACCGAGCTCTACCTCAAGCGGTTGATCGTCGGTGGGCTGGAGCGCGTCTACGAGTTGGGCAAGGACTTCCGCAACGAAGGCATCTCCTACAAGCACAACCCCGAGTTCACGATGGTCGAGTGGTACGAGGCCTACGCGGACTACGAGGACATGATGCGCGCCGTCGAGGAGCTCTTTCCGGCCGTGGCGGCCGCCGCCGATTACGACGGCGAGATCGACTTCGGCGCGACGCCCTATCGCCGCGTTGGCCTCATCGAGGTCATCCAGGAGGCGACGGGCATCGACGTCATGGCGCATCCGACCGGCGCCGAGTTGGCCGCCGCCATCAAGGCCGCGAAGATCGACATGCCGACCGACGACCTCGAGTGGCCGGGCCTCGTTGACGACCTCTTCTCCAAGCAGGTCGAGGCGACGCTGATCACGCCGACCTTCGTCATCGATTACCCCAAGGCGCTCAGCCCTTTCGCCAAGGACCACCGCAGCAAGCCGGGGCTGGTCGAACGCTTCGAGGTCTTCGCCAACGGGATGGAGGTCGGCAACGCCTTCACCGAGCTCAACGATCCCGACGAGCAGCGCGCCCGCTTCGAAGCCCAGGTGCGCCTCGCCGAGGCTGGCGACGAGGAGACCACGCCCTACGACGAGGTCTTCGTCCAGGCGCTTGAGCACGGCATGCCCCCAACGGGTGGCATCGGGATCGGGATCGATCGACTGGTCCTCCTCCTGACCGGTCACAAGTCGATCCGCGAGATCGTGCTCTTTCCCGCGATGCGGGACTGACGGCGACGAAACGTTCGCCTCGCAGGAGGTTCGCATCCCGCAAGGCTCCGACAGGCCCTGCGGTAAACTGCTCCATGCCCGCCGAACGGACCCGATTCACTCATCCTCTCGGCCGTTGTGGCCGAATAGGTGGGTAGATCGGGTAACTCGGTGACCTCCAGCACCGTTGTGTACTTGCAGGACCCTGCAGGACCAAAGTTCATCCGGACCACCTCTTCGACCGACCGCTAGCGAATCTCCCCCCGCGCAGTAGGAAGGACGTTCCCCAAGATGTTCGAGCGATTCACAGAGCGAGCCCGCCAGGTGGTCGTGCTTGCCCAGGAAGAGGCGAGGACGCTCAAGCACAACTACATCGGCACCGAGCACATCCTGCTCGGCCTTCTCCGTGAGGAGGAGGGGCTGGCCGCCCGCGTCCTTGAGTCCCTTGACATCACCGTCGAGCGCGTGCGCGCGCAGGTGGTGCGCATCGTGGGCTCGGGCGAGGAGGTCACCTCCGGCCAGATCCCGTTCACGCCGCGTGCCAAGAAGGTGCTGGAGCTCGCGCTCCGCGAGGCGCTGAGCCTCGGTCACAACTACATCGGCACCGAGCACATCCTGCTCGGCCTGGTCCGGGAGAACGAGGGCGTCGCGGCCCGCATCCTCCTCGACTTCGACGCCGACTCCGAGAAGATCCGCAACGAGGTCATCCGGATGCTCTCCGGCCCGGGCGGCCGTCGCCAGAGCGGCGCGGGCGCGGGTGCCGCCGGCGCGGCAGGTGGCGCGGGCACGGGCGAGGGCAAGAAGTCCTCCAAGCTGCTCGACCAGTTCGGGCGCAACCTGACCAAGCTCGCCTCCGACGGCAAGCTCGACCCGGTCGTCGGTCGCGAGACCGAGATCGAGCGGATCATGCAGATCCTCTCCCGCCGCACCAAGAACAACCCGGTGCTGATCGGCGAGCCCGGCGTCGGCAAGACCGCTGTGGTCGAGGGCCTGGCTCAGCGAATCACCAACGCCGACGTCCCCGAGCTGCTCAAGGGCAAGCAGATCTACACGCTGGATCTCGCGGCGCTGGTCGCCGGCTCGAAGTACCGCGGCGAGTTCGAGGAGCGCCTCAAGAAGGTGATGAAGGAGATCACCCAGCGCGGCGACATCATCCTGTTCATCGACGAGATCCATAACCTCGTCGGGGCCGGCGCCGCCGAGGGCGCGATCGACGCTGCGTCGATCCTCAAGCCCGCGCTGGCGCGTGGCGAGCTGCAGACCATCGGCGCCACGACGCTCGACGAGTACCGCAAGTACCTCGAGCGCGACTCCGCCCTGGAGCGGCGTTTCCAGCAGATCCGCGTCGATCAGCCGTCTCCCGAGGAGACGGTCCAGATCCTCAAGGGCCTGCGCGACCGCTACGAGCAGCACCACAAGATCGAGATCACCGACGAGGCGCTGGAAGCAGCTGCCGAGCTGGCTGATCGCTACATCTCCGACCGCCAGCTGCCCGACAAGGCCATCGACCTCATCGACGAGGCCGCGTCGCGCATGCGCATCAAGTCGATGACCTCGCCCCCGATTTACCGGGAGCTCGAAGAGGAGATCGAGGAGACGCGCCGCGCCAAGGAGGCCTCGATCGAGGCCCAGGAGTTCGAGAAGGCCGCCAACCTCCGTGACAAGGAGCGGCGCCTGACCAACAAGAAGCGTGAGCTCGAAGAGCAGTGGGAGGCCGGCGAGGCAGAAGGTGCCGAGCGGCCCGCCATCGGCGAGGAAGAGATCGCCGACATCGTCTCGATGTGGACGGGCATCCCGGTCTTCAAGCTCACCGAGGCCGAGACCCAGAAGCTGATGCGCATGGAGGAAGAGCTCCACAAGCGCGTCATCGGCCAGCATGCCGCTGTCGAGGTCATCTCGAAGGCGATCCGTCGCTCGCGCGCCGGACTGAAGGACCCGAAGCGCCCCACGGGCTCGTTCGTGTTCCTCGGCCCGTCAGGTGTCGGCAAGACGGAGTTGGCCCGCACGCTCGCCGAGTTCCTGTTCGGCGACGAGGACTCGATGATCCGCATCGACATGTCGGAGTACATGGAGAAGCACGCGGTGTCGCGCCTCGTCGGGTCGCCTCCCGGCTACATCGGCTACGACGAGGGCGGTCAGCTGACCGAGGCCGTGCGGCGCAAGCCGTACTGCGTGCTCCTGCTCGACGAGATCGAGAAGGCGCACCCGGACGTCTTCAACATCCTCCTGCAGATTCTGGAGGACGGCCGTCTGACGGACTCGCAGGGTCGCACGGTGGATTTCCGCCACGCGATCGTGATCATGACGTCGAACATCGGCGCCTCGGAGATCGCTCGCAACACGCCGCTCGGCTTCGCGGTGAGCGACGACGAGACCGGCATGACCTACGACGACATGAAGCTGCGGGTCATGGGCGAGCTCAAGAAGGTCTTCCGGCCTGAGTTCCTCAACCGCATCGATGACGTCATCGTGTTCCACAAGTTGCAGCGCGACGAGATCAAGACGATCGTCGAGTTGCTCCTGCGTCGCATCCGCGAGTCGCTGGCCGAGCGGGAGCTCCAGCTGGAGCTGTCTGAGGAGGCCAAGGACCTGCTGGTCGAGAAGGGGTGGGACCCGGCAATGGGCGCCCGGCCGCTGCGCCGTGCGATCCAGCGCTACATCGAGGATCCGCTGGCCGACTTCGTCCTGCGCGCCGAGCTGATGCCCGGCGGCACGGTGATGGTCGACAAGGCCGCCGAGGGCGACGAGGGTCCCGAGGTCACGCTGTCGGTAGTCGCCCCCAAGAAGCTGCCCAAGCCGGTTGGCGTGGGCGCTGCCGGTGGCGATGACGTTGTCGACGAGCCCGCCGAGGAGAAGGCGCTGCCGGGCGAGCCCGACGCGTCGCGCTCCGAGACGCCGGACGTCGAATAGGCCGGACAGCGGCCCAGAGGCGCGTCTGGTCGCAAGTATCTGCCCAGTGGTCCGAACCCGCACGCGCGAGGGCGGCCCTGCGAGGCCGCCCTTCGTCGTTGTGTGACGGTTCTTGCGACGCGGCGTGCCGGTTTCGGGAAGGATGCGCTGCATGGACACCGCACGGCTGAAGCGCATCCCGGTCTTCGCCGACCTCGACGACGAAGCCCTCTCGAACATCGCGGCGCTGGCGGCCGAGGTCTCGGTGCCGGCCGGCAAGGAGCTCGTCCGCGAAGGCGACTACTCCTATGACGTGCTCGCGATCGAGGAGGGCACCGCGTCGGTGGAGCGCGGCGACGAGCACATCGCCGACCTCGGCCCCGGCGACGTCATCGGCGAGATGGGCGTCTTGGAGCGCTCACAGCGCAACGCGACGGTCGTCGCGACCTCGCCGATGCTGCTGGTGACGCTGACGAGCTGGGACATCCGCAAGCTGCGCAAGTCGACGCCGGAAGTGGTCGACCACCTGCGCAGCGTGGTGCGAGCAGCGCACGGATCACGCCTGATACACGGCCCAGAGGGCCGCGATCAGGTCGCGGGTGTTCGCCCAGAGGGCGAAACCCGCACCGCCCGGGGCATAGTCTGCAGTCATGGAGCCACAGCCTGTCGTCGAGATCAAGGTCCGCGATGACGGGCCCTACAAGGTCACCGGGCCTGTGCGGCTGATCGATGCCGACGGCGGGGTCTTCGACGTGCCCGCCGATCGGGCGATCGCGCTGTGTCGCTGCGGGCAGTCGCGCGAGAAGCCGTTCTGCGATGCCACGCACAAGAGCACGGGCTTTACGAGCTGCCCGCGGGCGGCGCGGGCGTGAGTGATCTCGGCGACTCCACGCGCGTCACGCACGCCGGTCTGCCGGATGCCGCCCAAGGCGAGCCGTTCCTGCCCGGGCCCGACCTTCCAAGCCGCCAACCACTGGTCGGGCGGTGGTGGGCCCGACGGCTATGGCCGCACGGGCAACCCGACCTGGGCGCGCTACGAGGCGGCGCTCGGCGAGCTGGAGGGCGGCGAAGCGATCGTGCTCTCCTCGGGGATGGCCGCGGTCGCGGCGGTCCTGTTGCCGCTGCTCGCGCCCGGCGACGTGCTCGTCGCGCCGTCTGACGCCTACCCCGGCGTGCGCACGATCGCTGCCGACCATCTCGCCGAGCGGGGCGTTGAGATTCGGCTCGTGCCGTCCGACGAGGCGGCGATCCGCGGCGTGCTGGAGGGTGCGACGCTCGTCTGGATCGAGACGCCGAGCAACCCCGGCATGCAGCGTCTCGACGTCGCGGCGCTCGCGACAGCGGCCCACGAGGCAGGCGCGCTGCTGGCCGTCGACGGCACGGTCGCGACCCCGCTGCGCGAGCGCGCGCTCGACCTCGGCGCGGACTTCGCGATGGCCAGCGCATCGAAGTACCTCACCGGTCACGGTGATCTCGTTCTCGGCTACGTCGCCACCCGCGACCCCGCTCGCGCGCAGGCGATCCGCGCCTGGCGCGGGCTGACCGGTGCGATCCCCGGCCCGTTCGAGGTCTGGCTCGCGCACCGCTCGCTGCCGACGATGGCGCTGCGGCTGGAGCGCCAGGAGACGACCGCCCGCGCGCTGGTCGAGCTCCTGGAGGCGCACCCGGCGGCGACCGACGTTCGTTGGCCAGGCATCGGCGCGGTGCTCGTCTTCACGCTTGCCGACGCGGACGCGGCCGAGCACTTGTTGGGGTCCTTGAAGCTGGTCGCCGAGGCGACGAGCTTTGGCGGCGTGCATTCGACCGCCGAGCGTCGTGCGCGCTGGGGTACCGATGACCTCCCCGAAGGCTTCATTCGCTTCAGTGCTGGGATCGAGGACACCGTCGACCTCCTCGCTGATATGCGCGACGCGCTCGACGCGCTCTACATTGCGAGGTAGCGTCGCGCCTCATGGGACGACGCACGACCTACACGCCCGGGACGCCCTGCTGGGTGGATCTCACCACGACCGACCTTGACGACGCCAAGCGCTTCTACGGGGCGGTGTTCGGCTGGACGGCCCGTGAGGCGCCGGCGGGCAACTACGCGTTCTTCGAGCACGAGGGCACAACGGTCGCGGGGCTGCAGCCGCTGATGGACGAGCAGCGTGAGCAGGGCATGCCGCCGTCGTGGTCGATGTACGTGCATACCGACGATGCCGGAGCGACCGTCGAGCGCGCGACTGAGCTCGGCGCGACGGTGATGCTCGAGCCGTTCGAGATCCCCGGCGCGGGGCGGATGGGCGCGCTGGCCGATCCGCAGGGTGGCGTCGTCCTGCTGTGGGAGCCGGCCGAGTTCGCTGGCGCCGCGCTAGTCAACGCGGTCGGGGCATGGGCCTGGAACGATCTGCAGACGACCGATCCGGAAGGAGCCGCGCCGTTCTATGAGGCGCTCTTTGGCTGGGCGACGGCCGAGGTCCCCGGCAGCGACGGCGTCTACCGCTCGATCGCTCACGAGGGCCGCAACATCGGCGGGATCATGCGCGCCCAGCGGGAGATCGCCCAGCCCTACTGGACCGTCTACTTCGGGGTGGCTGACGTCGACGCCACGCTCGAGCGCGTCGTCGCCGAAGGCGGTCGCAAGCTCGTCGAGCCGATGGCCGTGCCCTCCGGCCGCTTCGCCGTGGCGCTCGATCCCCAGGGCGCGGTCTTCTGCCTGGTCGACGGCGAGTTCGACGACTGAGCGCGCCGCGGCGATCATCGC
>CAWHID010000006.1:0-542211 GCA_963829185.1 uncultured Conexibacteraceae bacterium | reverse complement strand
CGGCGCGCGACGTGAACACGTGCGGCGTCACGCACCCCTGTTGGCCCAGCCACTGCAACGTCTCGCGATCCTGCGCCAGGACGTGGTGCACGGTCCCGCCGCGCTTGGGAACCTCCGCCGTCTGCACCCACTCCGGCGCGCCCTTCGGAACTTCCTTCTGGAAGAACCCGCCATCGCCGACCGCGCCCCGGAAGCGCTGCAGCGACACCGGCCGGTCGCGCACATTGGGCAGCATCACATCGGCCACCGCGCCGAAGTAGTCATACAGGTCGCGCTTGGTCAGCCCGGCGTCGGGCCACAGCACCCGGTCGGGGTGTGTCAGCTTGACCGTCCGCGCGCTCGTCACTGGTAGAGCACAATCTCCGCGATTGACGCCTGGCCCGACGGTGGCAGTTTGGTGATCCAGACCAGGTAGTAGCGGAACTTCTGGCCCGCGGTGTCGAGCTGCAGCGAGAACTTCTTCTTGTCGGCGACGAAGCTCGTGCCGATGTCCTTCCAGTCCGACAGGTCGGTTGCCGACGGGTCGACCTCGTTGGACACGTAGATCTTGCCCTCCCAGCCCGTGGTCTGGGTGCGGATGTCGAGCTGCTTGCCGACGACACCCGGCTTGGCGTCGACGTAGATCCCGACGCCGGCCTTGTTCTGCAGGCCGCCGGTGTAGCGCTCGGTCGTCCACGAGGTGCCGGGATCGTCATCAAGGACCCGGCCGACGTCGGAGCGGTGCTCGGTGTGATCGTCGCCGTAGGGGTCGAAGTCATGCGCGCGCGACTGGCCCAACGACACCGGCTTCAGCCCCGGCGCCGCCTTGACCACCGGGCGCTGGCGCGTGCCGTGCTGGGTGCGGTCGGCCAGCAGGAGCACTGCCGCGACCGCCGCGGCCGCGACCAGCACCAGCGCGAGAACAAGCCGCAGCGGATGGGTGACGCGCGTGGGCAGCCGGCGCTGCGCGCTGGGCGGCAGCGTGCGCAGCACCGCGGTCGCCTCGCCGGTCGCCTGGCCGCTGCGCTGCGTCTCGATCGCCAGGACCTCTTCGAGGTCGGCGATCATCGCGCGGTCGTCGGGATAGCGGTGCTCGGTGTCCTTAGCCGTCGCGCGATCCAGCACGGCGGCCAGCGCGCTGGAGACCTCAGGCCGGCGCAGCTGCACGTCGGGGAGTTGCTCGCGGACATGCTTCATCGCAACGGCGACCTGGTTGTCGCCCTTAAACGGCACGTCGCCGGTGAGCATCTCGAACAGGACAATGCCCAGCGAGTACAGGTCGCTCTGGCCGCCGACGGGCTGGCCCAGCGCCTGCTCGGGCGAGACGTAGTCGGTCGTTCCCAGGACGCGGCCGTCGGCGGTCAGGCCCTCCTGATCGAGCGTGCGCGCGATGCCGAAGTCGGTGACCTTGGCCGAGCCCTCCTCATCGAGCAGGACGTTCTGGGGCTTGACGTCGCGGTGCACGATTCCGCCCGCGTGCGCGACGCCGAGCGCGCGCGTGATCTCGATCGCGTAGGCGATCGACTCCTGGATCGACAGCCGGCCGTGGCGGCGGATCCGGTCCTTCAGCGTCTCGCCCTCGACGTACTCGAAGACGATGTAAGGCGTGTTGTCGTCCTCGCCGGCGTCGATGACGGTGACGATGTGCGGGTGGTTGAGCTGGGCGACGGCGCGTGCCTCACGCCGGAAGCGCTCCAGCTGATCGCTGTCTGAGGCGATCTCGCGGTGCATGAGCTTGATCGCGACCTGGCGCTCCAGCACCGTGTCGAAGGCGCGATAGACGGTCGACATCCCACCGGTGCCGATTTGGGCATCCAGCCGGTACCGGCCGTTCAAGAGCGTGCCGACCTGCGAGCTCACGCCTCCATTGTGACGCGGCCCGCGCCCGGAACGACCGCGGGCCGCCCCGAAGGACGGCCCGCGGCCGGACAGAGCATCTCCTGGAGGACTAACCGAGGAGCTTGAGGACGCTCTGCGGCTGCTGGTTGGCCTGGGCCAACATGGCCGTGCCGGCCTGCTGCAGCACCTGCATCTTGGTCAGGTTGACCATCTCCTCGGCCATGTCGACGTCGCGGATGCGCGACTCGGCGGAGGTCAGGTTCTCCTGGTAGGCGGCTGACACCGACAGCGTGTGGTCGAGGCGGTTCTGAACCGCGCCCATCTCACCGCGGGCGGCCGAGACGGCGGTGATGGCCGCGTCGATCTCCGAGATGTCGGTGTTGTTGCCCGTCGTCAGCGTCGAGTACGCGGTGCCGACCGTCTGCGACAGGTTCAGGAACGTGATCCCGATCTGCTCGGCGTCGTTGGCGCCGACCTGGAACGAGACCGTGGCCGAGCCGTCGAGCAGGTGGATCCCGTTGAACTGGGCCTGCGAGCCGATGCGGTCGATCTCGGAGGCGAGCTGGTCGACCTCGTTCTGGATCGAGGTGCGGGCCGTGTCGTCGATCGAGCCGTTCTTGTACTGCACGGCCAGCTCGCGGATGCGCTGGAGCATCGAGTGGACCTCGTCGAGGTTGCCCTCGGCGGTCTGGACCATCGAGACGCCGTCCTGGATGTTGCGCTGGGCCTGTGCCATGCCGCGAATCTGCGAGCGCATGGACTCGGAGATGCCGAGGCCGGCCGCGTCGTCTGCGGCGCGGTTGATGCGGTAACCGGATGAGAGCTTCTCCATCGAGGCGGAGATCTTCGCGGTGTTCATCTGCAGGTTCCGCGTGGCGTTCATCGCCTCGATGTTGTGCGTGATGCGTAGGGACATCCTTGTTCGTCCTTTGCTGTTCCTTGGAGGGAGTGATGCTGAGAGGGAGCTAGCGGTGAAGAGTGCGCGCTAGGACTTCTTGGTGGGCGTCGGTACGTCGTCCGGGAGCTGGTCGACGTCAGACGCTGCGGCGGCACGGTTCTCCGCCTGGACTGCCGCCCAAATTTCCTCCCGGTAGACCGGGATGGACTTCGGGGCGGCGATGCCGATGCGCACGCTGGAGCCGCTGACCTCGATCACTTCGACCACGACGTCGTCGCCGACCATGATCTTCTCGCCGGGACGGCGGGTGATGATGAGCATGAGAGGGATTCCTCCTTGGATTCCGGGTCAGGGGTTCCGAGCGTACCGGTGCGGTTACGCGGCCTTCGTCGAAGGCTCCTCCTGGAGCCCGGCGAACAGCGGAGCGCGGACAGGGGCGTCCGGGGCCTGGTTGATCACCTGGTGCCCGGCGTTGCCCACAACGAGGATCGGTGCGCGCAGGTTGGCGCAGAAGTCCTCAAGGGCGGCGGCGGACCTGACCGTCACGTAGACCGAGGCGTCCTCCGGGGCGTGAACCCCGATGCGCTCGGCCTCGTCGTCGGCCAGCTCGAGCTCGTAGCCCTCGAAGAACCGCCAGGGGTTCGTCACAGGGACCGCGAGGTCGGGATCGTCCATCGAGTGCAGCCAGACGAAGGCGCTCTCCTCGCTGCGAGCGAGCAGGGCGAATCGCCGGCCACCGAGACCGATGAGTCCGTTGGGGAAGTCGAGCACGGCCTCTTCGGGGATCTGAAGCTCCCCGAAGCGGCTCGACTGGAGCGTCACTGCCATGGTGGAGTCGCCTCCGTTGTTGGGGTTGTTCAGTCCGCTGCTCATCTGAGGAATTGGAGGAGGGACGGCTGGATGATCTGCGCGCCGACCTTCAATGAGGCCTGATAGGCGGCAGACTGGGCGGTGTAGTCGGTAAGGGCTTGGACCGTGTCGACGCCGACGAGGTCGTCGATGGACTGCTTGGCCGTGTCCTCAAGATCGACGAGGCGGTCGGCAGCGGCGGTCGCGCGGTTGCTCATCGCGCCGATCGCCGAGATCGCCGAGCTAACGGCGGTCTGGTTGGTCTTGATCGCCTGCAGGTCGGTGCTCTGGATCGCCTGGAGGTCGGCGACGGTGCCGCCACGCAGGTGGGCCGAGAGCTGGGTCAGCGCGTCGAGCACGCGGCCGTCGCCGGCGGCGCTGCCGTTGCCGATGATCGCGTCGGCGGTCAGCGGCACCGAGGGCCCGCCACCGACTGGCACGAAGGAGGGGTTGGTCTGCAGGAGCACGCCGGCGCCGCCATCGCGCAGCAGCGCGCCGCCGTCGCCCTGGTAGGCGTCACCGGTCGCGTCGGCGTAGGGCGCGGTGTCGGACTTCGTGCCCGCGAAGATGTAGGAGTCGCCGACCTTGGTGTTCATGGAGTCCTTGGCGGACTTGATGAGCTGGTCGATCTCGTTGGCGATCGTGATGCGGTCGGCCTGGCTCATCGAGCCGTTGGCGCCGCGCAGCGCCAGCTCGTTGGCGCGTGAGAGCACCGAGCGGATGTCTTCGAGGCTGCTTTCGGACGCGGTGAGCGCGGTCTGGGCGCTCGCGACGCTGCTCTGGCTCCCCTTGATGCCCGACAGCTCCGAGAGGCGCAGGCGCTCCTGGGCGGCCGCGGTCGGATCGTCGGAAGGCTGGTTGACGCGGCGGCCGGTCGAGATCTGCAACTGCGTGTCGGCCATCGCGGCGTAGCGCGCCTGCAGGTCGGAGATGATGCGGTCGCTGACCATGTTGTTGGTGATGCGCATCAGCTACATCCCCACGCGGCCGGTCGAGTTGATCAGCGTGTTGAGCAGATCGTCCATGGTCGTCAGCGCGCGCGCCGCGGCCTGGTAGCCACGCTGGAAGCGGATCATGTTGGCCATCTCCTCGTCCATCGAGACGCCGGAGACCGACTGGCGCTGGGCCGTGATCGAGCCAAGGACGCTGTTGGCCGTGGTGTTGGCGCTTGTGGCGGTGCGGACGTCGGAGCCGATCTGACGCACGAGCCCCGAGTAGGCGGTGTCGACGGCGCCGCCGCGCAGGGCGCGGATCGCCAGTGCAACGCTGTTGTCGGAGGCGGCGCCACCGGCCACGCCGGCGCTGACCGTCGCCGCGGTCGCCACGACCGCGATGTCGCTGGCGCCGGTGCCGGAGAAGATGGGGGTCGAGGAAGCGCTGTTGACCGAGGTGATCAGCGATTGGGCCATCGTGGCGAGCGTCGCGCGGTAGCCGTCGACCTTGGCGGCGACGTCCTGCAGGCCACCGAGCTGCCCGCCGGGGGTGGCCGACAGGGTCGCGATCGTCGGCATCGTCGCCGTGGTCTGGGAGACCAGCGGGGTCGCGGCGCCGCCGAAGGAGACCTGGATCATCCCCGGGTAGGCGGGCTTGCCGTCGGGACCGAGCGCCGGGTCAGCGGTGACCGACACCTGGCCGTAGGCAGAGAGCTTGTCGAGCAGCAGGTCGCGGCGATCGAGCAGGTCGTTGGGAGAGATCCCTGCGCCCTTGGCCATGTTGATCTGCTGGTTGAGCTGGGCCAGCTCGGTGGCGATCGGCTTGATCGGGCCGTCGTCGGAGAGCAGATCGGAGATCGCGGCGGTGGCCTGTGTGCCGGTCGCGGCGATGTCGGCGTCGAGCGTGGCGAAGCGCTGCGCCAGCGTCTGGGCGGTGCCCACGACGGCGGCCTTGGCGTCGGTGCTGGTCGGGTTGGCGGCCAGCGTGTCCCACGAGCTCCAGAACTTGTCCAGCAGCGTGCCGAGGTCGCTCGTGCTGCCGGTGGCCAGGTCGGCCTGCACGACGCTCAACCGCTTGGCGGAGACGTCGGACTGGCCCGAGGCCATGTTCTGCGCGCGGAACTGGAGGTCGAGGAAGTCGTCGCGCAGGCGGCGGTAGGACTGGACGTCGACGCCGGTGCCGAGCTGGGCGCCGGTGCCGTCCTGCTTGGTGCCGTCGATGCGCAGCGTCGGCGACGCGCTGAAGACCGCCTCCTGGCGGCTGTAGCCCGGCGTCTCGACGTTGGCGATGTTGTGTGCGACGACGTCGAGCGCGGCCTGCTGGGCCTGGACGCCGCGCAGCGCGGTGTTGAGTCCGGTGAAGGCGGGGATCGCCATGACCTAGGCCTCGAGATCCAGGGCGCGCCGGATGCGCACCGGCTGGGCCGCCGGGTCGAGGGTGGCGCGCATCGTGGCGCCCGGCTCTGAGGGCGGCCGGTAGCCGACGTCCTCGCCTTCCACACCGAGCTGGCGGGTCAGGTGCGACAGGAACGCGAGCTCCTGGCGCATGAGGGCGCGGTTGACGACGTGCTCGCGCTGAACCTCGGCGAGCAGGCCGCGCAGCTCGGCGCTGCGGCCCTTGGCAGCCAGCGCCTCGTGGGGGCCGAGCAGCTGGGCGAGCGCTTCGAGCGTGACCTCGTGGGCGGGGATGTTGAGGCCCGTGCCGGCCTGGGTGAGGAGCCGGACGCGGTCGCGCTCCAGGGTGGAGCGGCGCTCCATCTCGGCCTGCATCTCGCCGAGACGGGCGAGGACGGCGTCGACGTCGCGGTTGCGAATCGCGGCGCCCTGGCGCAGGACGGCGTCTAGCAGCCGGCGGGCCGAAGCGAGCTGCGCGTCGAGGTGACGCAGGATCTCGGAGCCGAAGGCGGTGGGGGCGGCGGGCGCCAGCGCGGTGCTCATCGACCCACTCCCTTGAGGTTCTGGGCGATCGTGGCGGCGAGGCCGAGGCCACCGGCCGACATGATGGAGTCGGCCATGACGCCGGGCAGCATCTCCTTGTAGGAGTTGGTCGCGGCCGAGGAGCCGTCGCCGTCGTCGGACTGGGCCTTGCCGGTTGCGGCCATCGACTGCGTGAGCTGCTCGACGAGCTGACGCTCGAAGGCCATCGCCGTCTTGTAGCGGTCCTTGTCGGCCGTCGTGCCGGTGCGGACGTCGGCCGGCAGCAGGCTGTTGTCGATGGGCGGGAGCGCGCTGGTCATTAGCGCCGCACCTGGTTGGCGATCGACAGGATCTCGTCCTGGGTGGTGATGGCCTTGCTCGCCAGCTGGAACGCGCGCTGGGCCTCGATCATGTCCGTCATCGCCGTGGCGGCGTTGACGTTGGAGGCTTCGAGCGTGCCCTGGGACACGATGGTGGTCTTCGCCGCGGGGCGGGCGGCGCCGCTGCCCTTGGTGGCGATGTAGGTGTTGTCCGGGCCGCCTTGCAGCTGCGAGGGGGCGGGGACGTCGACCAGGGTGACCTGGCCGAGCTTGACGCCCTTGAGCGAGACCGCGCCGTCGGCGCCGATCTTCAGCTGGCTGGCGTCGGCGCCGGCGGGAAGCTTGATCGGGGGCTCCAGCAGCTGGCCGCTGTGGAGCCGCAGGCGGCCGGTGGGGTCGGTCTCAAGGTTGCCGTCGCGCGTCAGCGCCTTGGTGCCGTCGGCGAGCTTGACCTGGATAAAGCCTTGGCCGGTGAGCGCGATGTCGAGCGGGCGCTCGGTGTTCTGCAGCGCGCCCTGCTCGGCGCTGCGGCCGATCGACGTCGCGGCTGAGCCGGCGCCGATGGTGACGCCCTTTGCGGCGCCATAGCCCTGGGCATCGTCGTACACGAGATCGCGGAAGGCGACGCGGGCGGACTTGTAGCCCGTCGTGTCGACGTTCGCGAGATCGCTGGAGACCGCGTCAAGACGCGTCTGCTGTGCCGCCATGCCGGCGGCCGCCGTGTACATGCCTTCAAGCACTTTTAACCGGGTTCTCCTGGAGAGGAGGGAAATCAGGAATCTCCGGCTTCCGCCAAGGGCGGTCCAGCCATCGGAGTCCTCTGTCCCTCTCGGTGATCGGCAAGGGCCGAACTGACTTGAGAAGTGGGTGGCCATCCGTCCGATCCTGGACGGCGGCGAAGCCGCGCGGGGCGCTACCCGGGGAGGTTGCCGACCTGGCCGGCAGCCTGTTGCAGCGTGCCGTCGATCGTCTGGATGGCCTTCTGACCCGCCTCGAAGGCGCGCAGCGAAGCCATCATGTCGACCATGGTGCGGCCGGCGTCGACGCCGGATGCCTCGAGGTAGCCCGACTGGACTTCCCCCTTGGCGGCGCCTGCGGCCGTGCCGGTGAAGTAGGAGTCGCCCTGCTTGGTCGCGCCGGTCAGCGCGAAGACGCCGACCTTCGCGGCGTCGACGGTGCCGTCGGCGTTGACCTTGACCGGCTTGCGATCGGTGCCGAGCACCGTGTTGCCGAGCTGGTCGGTCAGCGTCCCGTTGGCGGCGGCCTTGAACGAGCCGTCGCGGGTGTAGCGGACGCCCTTGTCGGTCTGGACGGCGAAGTAGCCCGGCCCGGCGATGCCGAGGTCGAGCGGCTCGCCGGTGTCGCGGAGCGCCTCGGGGGAAACGTCGGTGACGCGCTTGGTGATCAACGGGCCTTGGCCCAGCTTGCCGACGGTCTCGCCGGACTGGGTGTTCTGCAACAACAAGTCGGAGAACGACTGCTGCTGGGACCGATCGGCCTTGTAGCCCGGCGTCGCCGAGTTGGCGAGGTCGTTGGCGATCTGATCCTGTCGCACCATCTCGGCGACCATGCCGGCGGCAGCGATGTAGAGCCCGCGTTCCATGCCTTCTGGAGAGTCGGCGCTGCCGGGGTGGACTTGAGGCGGCCAGACGACATGCGAACCTGTCGGCCGAGATGGACGCCGTCCCGGTCAACCTGGTCCTGCTCCGGGGCCTGCTGCCCAACCTGTCGCTGACGCCGGGGACGATGCTCACCGCACGGGTGCTCGACGCGCGCACGCTGTCGCTCGCGGGCGTCAAGCTCGCCGCGCAGCTGCCAGAAGGCGTCGCGGGCGGGCAGGTCCTGCGGCTGCGGGTGCAGGAGGCGAGCACCGAGCGGATCCACCTGCAGATCGTGGATACGGCGGGCCAATCGCAAGCTGCCGATCAGGCTGCCGCGCCGCAGGTGCCGCCGTCGGCCTACCAGCTGGCGCTGCCGGGCGGGGCGGTCGCGCGCGTGCACGTGGAGGAGCGCGAGGAGGGTGAAGGTGGCAAGGGCGGCGCTGGCGCTGCGCGGTCGGTGGTCGTTCGCTACGACTCGCCGACGCTGGGCCGGCTCGACATCCGCCTCGACGCCAGCTCTGCCGCCGTGCACGTCTCCGACGGCGACCCTGCGGCACGGGTCCGCGCGGCCGCCGGCCAGCTGCGTGACGCCTTGACCGAAGCCGGCGGCGCACCGGTCCTCGTGACTGTCCACCCGCGCGAGCAGACGCTGAATGTCCAAGCCTGAGAAGCCGCGCCGCGCCGCGGCGTTGCGCTATGACAAGTCCGAGGCCGGCGCGCCCAAGGTCATTGCCGCCGGCGCCGGGCTGATCGCCGACCGCATCGTCGAGATCGCCCGCGAGCAGGGCCTGCCCGTCCGCGAGGACCCCGCCCTGGCCGAGGCGCTCGTGCGCCTGGAGCTCGAGCAGGAGATCCCGTCCGAGCTCTTCGTCGCTGTCGCCGAGGTGCTTGTGTGGGCCTATGGGCTGGAGCCCAAGCGCCTGCGTGAACCCTGATCGCTCGCTCGCGACCACCTAGTGTCAGATCGTGACCTCTTGCATCTAGAATAGATGCGTGTGGTTGTCTGGGACACTGTGAAGAGCTAATGTGGTGTCATGGAGTCGAACTTCGCCACAGTTTCTGATGCGAAGCGTGCGCTTGTGACACGGTCTATTTCGCCGAAGCTGGCGCCGTTGCTTGAGCAAATGGAACTGGACGACGTCCGGTTCTTGACAATGGAACGACTCGAGGAGTTGCTCCGGCAATCCGGAGTCCGGACGGCTGCGCGCACCGTCGCCCACCGCCTCCGCGAGCGCGGGTGGCTGCTACCCACGGAAACACGAGGAGTGTGGGAGTTCGCTCCGGCGGCGCTTGCTGGTCCGTACAGCCGAACCGGTCCGACGAGATCGTTGCGGGCGGCCCTCGCCCACCGCGACATTCGCTGTGGGCTGACGTATCAGGCGGCCGCTTGGTCGCTCGGTTTGGCCGACCGGGTGCCGACGCGCCTGGAAGTGGCTGCCGCAACGCGCCATGACGCCGCGCTCCTGCCGGGCAACTTGAACATCTCGGTCTTCGAACCGCATCTCCCCACGCAGACCGCAAAAGGCGTGCCGGTGCTCCAGCCGGCGAGCGTTGTGGTTCAGATGGCTGCGATGCCATCCCGCGTGCGGTCGTGGGGCAGCGCGCTCGAGTGGCTGCCCGATCTGGCGGCAGAGTGCGAGCCGGCCACGGTTTTGGCCGAGGTCCGCGGTCGGCCAGCGACGGTCCTGGCGCGCACCGGCTACCTGCTGCAGGCGCTTCGCCCGGACATCGCCCGGGAGTTCGCGCCAGCCAGCACCAAGACGTGGTTTGGTCCTCGCAAGCCGCTACTGCGCCATGACAATCGCTGGCAGATCGCCGACACCATCCTGCCCTTCGATCCGCGGACCCTCGCGCCCGTCAAGTGAACGGGATGATGCTCACGGCGGGCCGGATCGCACGCCACGCACCACGAAATGTCGGAGCCGGTGGGCAGGACGCGGCGGTCATCGATGTCGCCCAAGACCTGTTGCTGCGTTCATTGCACGAGGAGGGCGTCCTCGACGCGCTCGTCTTCAAGGGTGGAACCGCGCTGCGCAAGCTCTACGCGGGGCAACAGGGACGGTTCTCCACCGATCTTGACTTCAGCCTGGCCTTCCCCACCGACGATCCTGACGACGTGGTCGCGGTGCTCGTCGGCGCGATCGAGGGGCGTCGTATCGGGCCGTTCACTTACGGCGCAACCGAACGTCGAGGCAAGTGGATGATGACGCTGGAGCATGACTTCGGTGACGCTGGAGCGGGGCTGTCCAGCAAGATCGACGTATCCCCGCCTATCTGGCTCGATCCCGTCTATCGAGGGTGGGTGCCGCTGGAGGTCCACTCGGTGTACGGGGACCCACCTCTCCCAAATCTCCAGACGATTCGACTGGAGGAGAATCTTGCGGAGAAGATTTCGCGCCTCAATCGCACCACGACCGCGCGCGACATGTATGACCTGGCCTGGATCGCGGCGAATGCGCAGAGCCTCGGCGGACTGGACTGGGCCCTCCTGCGGCGCCTCGCCGTTTTGAAGATCTGGGTTGACGCTCACGGTGTTGCCACCTCGCACGCTCGGTGGAAGCCCGCGCATGAACCGGCAGCGTTTGACGCCGACCATTGGCTCCGCGAGCGCCGGGCCGACGAGTTCGACTTCGAGGACATCGGCGCCCTGGCTGTGCCACCACCGTCGGCGAAGGACCTTGCAGCACAGGTCCAGCGCCACTATGCGTTCCTCGCCGATCTCGATGACACGGAGCGGCGGCTTGCGACTGCGCGCGGGCAGGATCGGCCCCTCGCCCTTCGCGAACTTTGCCGCCTACCTGGCGGACGCCTTCGTGACCTTGGGATGTACTGAGCGCGCCACTGACCGTCGTCTGGCGGCCCCCCGCAAGACGACGTGTGCAGCGGGCGTCTCTAAGCGACGGCCTGGAACAGCGGCGCGTCGTCGTCCAGCACGGTGCGCAGCGTCTTCTTGAGCTGGCCGTGGATCTGGCAGACGCGGGACTCTGAGACGCCGAGGATGTCGCCGATCTCGGCCAGCGTCATGTTCTTGACGTAGAGCAGGACGGCGACCTCGCGCTCACGCTGGGGCAGGCGGGAGAAGGCCTCACGGAACTTGTCCTTGGCCTGCTCCTTGGCGGCCTGGTGCAGCGGGTCGGCCGACGCGTCGGTCGAGGCAATGGTGTCGATGCGCTCGATCGTGGTCTCGTCGTCGGAGAGGACGAGCGTGTTGAGCGAGGTCAGGTCGGACTGCGTGACCTCGTCGCGGCGCTTGCGCAGCTCGGCGACGGTGGTGCCCATCGACTCGGCCAGCTCGGGCTGGGTCGGACGGCGGCCGTGCAGCGTGGTGAACTCGTCGGCGGCGCGCTCGATGTCGCGCTCCCAGCGGCGGACGGAGCGGGGGGCCCAGTCCTGGCGGCGCAGCTCGTCGAGCACAGCGCCGTGAATACGGGTCCAGGCGTACTGCTCGAGCGTGGCGCCCTTGGCCGGGTCGTAGCGCTCGATCGACTGGATCAGCGCCTCAAGGCCACAGGAGATGAAGTCCTCGACCTCGCAGCGGGCCGGCATCTCGCGGACCTTCTTGTAGACGATGTACTTGACCAGGGGGGCGAAGGTCAGGACGAGACGATCACGGACAGCGCGGTCGTCGGTGCGGCGATATTCCTTCCAGAGGGCGAGGGTGTCCTCAGAGGAAAGACGACGCTTTGAGGTTTGTGCGGTGGCGAGGCTCACGACATTGCTCCTTGGTGCGGGGGGACGCTGGAGGTATCGGTGCGGGGCCGAACCTTCCGCATCCCCGAATACCGGTACTTGACCCCTGGACATGCGGCTAGACGCCCCCTCCCCAGAACTGGTGAGGCGGAAGGTCGAACCTGCATCGAGCGCACTCAAAGCTGTGCATGGTTGACCAAGGGGCTTGACGGGCGCGCGGGCTCGCGTGCGAGGGCGACCGCCCCCAGACCGCCCGCGGCGTGCAGCGCTCAACTCGCCACGACGGCGGTCGAACCACCGGGGTGGCGGCCCTCCCCGTCGACCCTTCCCTCCAAGGAGCACAGCACCCCTCATGGCGCTTCGCCTTGTCGCGCCGGTCGACGGACCGGCCTCCCAGACCACCGCCGCACCGGCCACCGGAGCGGCTGCCGTCGCGCAGGTCACCAACCGCGCTGCCGGCCTGCTGGACGCCCACGACCTGGACGGCTGGCGCGCGCTCGTCGCTGCCGCCGCCCAGCTCGCCGATCATCACGACCGCTACCTCGCCCGGCGCCTGCTGCTGGAGTCCGTCCTGCGCAACCGCGCGAGCACCGGCGCGCAGAACGCCGAGCGCCTGCTAGCCGGCGCGATCGCCGCCGTCGAGGCGCTGGAGGACACCCCGCGCGAGCCGGTCCTGCTGAACTTCGCCGGCGTCCTGCTCTACGAGCTGGGCGCGATCGTCGCCGCCGAGGCGCTCTTTCGCGCCGCCCAGCGCCTGGACCCCGACCTCGCCGACGTCGCCGCCAACCTGCGCGCGTGCAAGAGCCGCCGCAAGCAGGGCATCACCACGCCCCAGGGCCTGCCGCCGCAGGTCCTGCGCGCGCTGCGCGACCTCGGGCCGCGCGCCCAGCGCGCCGCCCAGAAGGCGATGCCGGCGAGCGATCAGACCGTAAGCCTCTGCATGATCGTCAAGGACGAGGAGGCGATGCTCCCGCGCTGCCTGGACGCCGTGGCGCAGTTCGTCGACGAGCTGATCGTCGTCGACACCGGCTCGACCGACCGCACGATCGCGATTGCGGAGTCTTTTGGTGCACGGGTTCTGCACCACGCGTGGGACGGCGACTTCGCCGCGGCCCGCAACGTCGGCCTGGACGCCGCGAGCTCCGACTGGCTGATGTATCTCGACGCCGACGAGGTCCTCGTCGAAGGTGACGGCCCGCGCCTGCGCGAGCTGCTCGGCCACACCTGGCGCGAGGGCATCTTCCTCACCGAGACCAACCACGTCGGCGAGATCGAGGACGGCGCGGCCGTCCAGCACAACGCGCTGCGTCTCTTCAAGAACCGCCCCGAGTACCGCTTCGAGGGCCGCGTCCACGAGCAGTTCGCTCACAAGCTGCCGGCGCTGCCCGAGCGCGTTGCCTACACGCAGGTGCGGATCGAGCACTTCGGCTACCTCGGCACCGTCCGCGACGCCAAGGAGAAGTCGCGCCGCAACCTGGAGCTCCTGGAGCGCCAGGTCGCCGAGGGCGTCGACACGCCGTTCCTGCACTTCAACCTTGGCTCCGAGCGCGCCGCCGCCGGCGACTTCGCGGGCTCGCTGACGCACCTCGCCCGCGCCTGGGAGAAGGTTGCCGACGACCCCGAGCGCTTGGAGTACGGCTACTTCCCGTCGCTGTGTGCGCGGCTGGTCAAGGCACTCAACGCCAACGGCCACCACCGGGAGGCGATCGCGCAGGCCGACCAGATCCTGACCGAGCTGGAGGGCTTCACCGACCTCGTGCTCGAGCAGGCCATGGCCCACCGCAGCCTCGGCGACCTGGACGCCGCGATCGCGCACTTGGAGCGCTGCATCGGGATGGGCGACGCTCCGTCGCGCTTCAGCGCCACCGTCGGCGCCGGCACCTTCCATGCCCGCAGCCTGCTGGCCGAGACCTTCCTCAGCGCCGGGCGCCTGGCCGAGGCCGAGGCCCAGCTGGAGCATGTGCTGGAGCACTACCCGGCCTTCATCGGCGCGGTCGAGCCCTACGCCCGCGTGCTGCTGCGCAGCGGCGTGCCGGCTGCCGAGGTCGTGGCGCGCGTCGACGCGCTCGTGCCCGCGCCCACGCCCGGTCAGCGCTTCCTGCTGGCGGTTCCCTTCTATGAGAGCGGTGCCGTCGCCGAGGCGGCCTCGCAGCTGGAGGCCGTCCTGGCCGCCCAGCCCGGCGCTGACGCCGCGCGCATCGCGCTGGCCGAGGCGCAGCTGTCGGCGGGCGACCTCGCCGCGGCCGCCACGACGGCGCTGGCCGTCGCGGCCGACGCGCCCCACGGCCCCACGGCGGCACAGACCGCGCTTTTTGCGCGCCTCGCCGCCGGCACCGAGCAGGTGCTGCTTGACGAGGCCTTCGCCTACGCCCGCGCGGCGGGCATGGATAGCGCGCAGCTGACCGTCTTCGCCGCCTGGCGTGGAGGCGACACCGCGCCGGCAAAGGTTCCCGCCGCTGCCGCCCCGCTGCTGACCGTGATGCTTGAGGCGCTCGCGCGCCTGGAGGATTTCGACGGCTTCGAGCGCCTCGCCGGCGTGGTCGAGCTGCTCGACCTGCCCTGGCGCGAGCAGCGCGAGCTGCTGGCCGGCGTCTACTACCGCCGCGGCTTCCTGGAGTCGGCGGCCAACGAGTGGTTCGGCGTCGTCGAGCGCCTCGGTGGTCCCGACGAGCGCGCGCTGCTCGGCATGGCGCTGCTGGCCGAGGCCCAGGGCCTGCACGAGGACGCCCGAACCCTGCGCGACGAGGCAGCGTCGCTGGCCACCACGACCGCCGCTTGAGCTCCGATGTCCGCGGCCCGCGCCTACACCTCGATCACCGATTCAACACTCGTTCGATCGTCCAGGCCCTTGCTCAAGGGCCTCCCCAGGCCACCGATGACCGGAGAGACAGCGGCAGTGCACGGCTCACGGACGAGCCGAGGGGACTTCGAAAGGATCGAGATGGACATCGACGCGACAAGGGGAACCGGGGGCCTGACGCGGGTCGCACCGGAGCCGGTCGGGGCCGACACGGCCGCGGCGACCGGCGAGTTCGCGGAGGTGTTCGACATGGCCGAGGCGCGCAAGCGCCGCATGACCGGCCCCGATCGCATCCCCGACGAGGTCTGGGACGACATCACCCGGGCCGCGCAGCTCGCCGACGACCTTTCGGCCCACGGCCACAGTGTGCGCTTCGACACCCACCGGCTGACCAACCGCGTCGTCGCCTCGCTGGTCGACAACGACGGACGCATGCTGCGCCCCGTCGACCTCGGCGAGATCTTCGGCAGCGACCCCGACCCGGCTTCGGCGGCCTAGGACTCCATGGCAGGACTCCAGCTCAGCGGCCTCGTCTCCGGCATCGATACCGGCTCGATCATCACGCAGCTGATGGCGATCGAGCGGACGCCGCGGGCCAAGATCACGCTCGACCAGGACGCGACGACCAAGCGTCAGAGCCTCCTGCAGGATCTCTCGACCAAGGTCACGGCGCTGAAGTCGGCCAACGACGACCTCAAGTCGGTCCTCAGCTGGCTCGACACGCAAACCGTCGAGACCGGGGACGCGAGCAAGGTCACCGTCTCACGCGTCGGCGGCGCGCCGCCGGGCGGCTACGACGTCGCGATCACCCAGATGGCCTCGGCCGAGCGCCAGACCTTCTCGTTCGTCAGTCCCGCGGCCGACGGAACGCTGGACATCGCCAACGGCGACGGCACGCCGCGCGCTTCGATCGCGCTGAAGGCAGGCGCGACGCTGGATGACGCGGTCGCGGCGATCAACGGCTCATCGACCTCCAAGCTCTACGCCGTCAACGTCAACGGCAGCCTCGTCCTGAGCGCCAAGACGACGGGCGACTCGAGCGGCTTCGGGATCACCGGGGCCGGCGTCGGCACCCAGACCGAGCGCGTCGCGGGCCAGAACGCGCTGGTCACGATCAACAACATCGCCTACGAGCGCCAAAGCAACACGATCACCGACGCCCTCCCCGGCGTACAGTTCACGCTGAAGGGCAAGACCGCTGTCGGCACGACGGTCGGCGTCACCGTCGGGACCCCAGGGCCCGACAAGGACCTGATCGTCACGAAGGTCAAGGCGTTTGTCACCGCCTACAACGACGTCGTCAAGACCGCGCGCGCCGATCTCACCGAGAAGCCGGTTGTCAACGGCAAGACGACGGCCGACGTGCAGAAGGGGACGCTGTTTGGCGACTCCGGCCTGAACGCGATGCTGTCGCAGTTGCGGTTGACCATGTCGGCGCCGATCGACGGGCTGACGGGCCTGAAGTCGATGACCGACATCGGCATCTCGACCGGCGCGGCCAACAAGGGCTCCACGATCAACCAGGACGCTCTCGACGGCCTGCTGACCGTCGACGAGACCAAGCTGCGGGCGTCGCTGGACTCAGACCCCAACGGGGTCCGCGCGCTGCTCGGTGGCGTCAACGGGACGACGGGCTTCGGCCAGACGTTCCAGAAGGTGCTGGCCAACTACCAGGGGCCCGCCGGCCTGCTGCAGTCGCGCATCCTCTCGGCGACCACCGACCTCAGCAGCTTGGCGACCAAGCTGACCCGGTTCGACGACCGCATGGACGCCAAAGAGGCGCGGCTGCAGAAGCAGTTCACGGCCATGGAGGCCGCGTTGGCGTCCAGCCAGTCGGCGGGCAGCAACCTGTCGAGCCTAATCACCTCCACACAGTCGTCGAACTAACCTCAAGTCCTGCTTGAAATCAGCGAATACTGAGATGTCCCCCCTCCCTCGGAAGCGAATCGCATGAACCCCTACGCCAGCCCGCAGGCCTACCGCGACTCCGCGGTTCTCACCGCGTCACCGGAGCAGCTCGTCGTGATGCTCTACGACGGCGCCGTGCGCTTCCTGCGCCAGGCCGAGGTCGCCATGAGCGAGGGCGCCTGGCTGCACAGCTTCGAGAAGCTCAGCCGCGGCGAGGCGATCCTGGACGAGCTGCTGGCGACGCTGAACATGGACACCGGCGAGATCGCCGAGCGCCTGCAGGCGATCTACATCTTCTGCAAGAAGACGCTTATCGAGTCGCGCGTGCAGCGTGACGCGGCGAAGATCGGCCAGGTCGTTGCGCTGCTGACCAACCTGCGCGAGGCGTGGGCGCGGTTGGCCGAGCAGGCTGCTGCCACGGCACCCGCGTCCGCATGAGTGGGGCGCTGTTCAGCGCCCTTGTGGCGCTGGGCCGCGAGGAGCATGGCCTGGTGACCGACGGTCGCTGGGAGGATCTCGCCGAGCTCAACGCGCGGCGTGACCGCGTGCTTGCCGCCCTGCCCGCCTCGGCCCCCGCTGAGGCGCTGGACGACCTGCGCGAGGCCGCGCGCCTGCAGGCGCTGAGCGCCGCCGCCCTGCGCGAGGGCATCGCCGAGACCGGCGCCGAGCTGCGCCGCGTGGGCACCACCCGCACGGCCGTCGCCGGCTACGCCGCGACAACCCGGCCCGCCCACCCATCTGCACCGCGCGGCGCCTACGACCACGTCGGCTGACGGGGTGGGCGGGACAGGTTCGGCCCTGGACGCAAAGTGGATGAGCACCTCAAGCGCCACTCCGTTCGGCCGAGAACCGTGAGTGGGTAGCCAAGGCCGGCGACCGCTGCAGAGCCCAAGGACGGGCGCGTTGAACTTCCGCACGTCCCTATGGAACTCTTCGATACCACCCAGATCGGCCTCGAGCGCGCCCTCTCCGGCGCCTCGCTGCGCCAGCAGGCGATCGCGCAGAACCTCGCGAACGTCAACACCCCCGGCTACCGCCGCCAGGACGTCGACTTCGCGTCGGCCCTGCACGCGGCGTGGGATCAGGGAGCTCACAAGGTGGAGTCCGTCACCGCGAGCGCCCAGGTCGACCAGAGCGCGGTCATGCGCGCCGACGGCAGCTCGGTTGACATCGACACCGAGGCCGCGGCCCAGTCCAAGAACGGCTTGCAGTACGAGGCCATCTCGGCGGTCATCAAGAGCCGCACCGCCATCCTGCGCTCCGCGATCGGACTCGGCTGATGGGTCTCTTCGATGCGATCGACGCCTCCGGCTCGGCCCTCGCGGCCGAGCGCCTGCGGATGGACGTCACCGCCGAGAACCTCGCCAACGCCCAGACGACCAAGGGCGCCGACGGCCAGCCTTATCGCCGCAAGGAGGTCGTCCTGCAGCAGGCTGGCGCCTCCGGCACCTCCTTCTCCTCCGTGCTCGCCTCGATGCAGGGCGCCGGTGGCGCCAAGAGCGTCAACGGTGTGCGCGTCGCCGGGATCGTCGAAGACGACTCGGCGCTCAAGCGCCTCTATGACCCCGGCCATCCGGATGCCGACAAGGAGGGCTACGTGACGATGCCCAACGTCAACACCGTCACGGAGATGACCGACTTGATCTCGTCGTCACGGGCCTATGAGGCCAACGTCACGGCGATGCAGACAGCCAAGACCATGTTCATCAAGACGCTCGACCTCCTGCGCTGATGACGATCGATCCGAGCATGGCCCTCAAGAGCGTTGGCGGCGGTGGCGAGTGGAGCATCGGCGCGCTCGACGGCACGCCGTCAACCGACGGTGCCACCTCAGGCGGCAGCTCCTTCGCCTCCGCGCTGGGCGATCAGCTCAACGCCTTGCAGAAGACCCAGAACGTCGCCGCCGACGCCGGCCGCTCGCTGGCCGACGGCACGGCGACCGACCCCAGCGCGGCGATCGTCGCCGTCGAACGCGCGCAGCTGTCGATGCAGCTGGCGTCGCAGTTGCGCACCAAGGGCGTCGAAGCGCTCCAGGACCTCCTCCACACCCAGGTTTAAGCCACACCCTCCGACCCGGAGCCCCTCCCTCCAATGGCTCTCATCAACTCCATGTCCATGCGCGGCAAGCTCACGCTCGCCGCCTGCGCCCTCGGCTTCCTCGCCGCGGCGGTGTTCATCGTCAAGATGGCCGGCGCGCCGTCCTACACGACGGTGATGACCGGCGTCGACCCCGCCAAGACCTCGCAGATCACCACCGCGCTGACCGCGGCGGGCGTCCCCTTCGAGCTGCAGAACGGCGGCACGGCGGTGGGCGTGCAGAAGGGCAAGGAGACCGCGGCCAACGTCGCGCTGGCGTCCAAGGGCCTCAACAGCGGCACCACGCAGCCCGGCTTCGAGATCCTCGACAAGCAGAAGCTGGGCGCCTCCAGCCAGCAGCAGCAGATCGCCTACCAGCGCGGCCTCGAAGGCACGATCGCCAACACGATCGGCCAGATCGACGGCGCCGGCGGCGCCCAGGTCCACCTCACGCTGGGCGAGGACAACCTCTTTGCCGACGAGTCGCAGCCCGCGACCGCGGCCGTGCTGCTGCCCCAGGACGCGAGCGGGATGGACCCCGCCTCGGTCAAGGGCATCGCCAACCTCGTGGCCGCCTCGGTCCCCAAGCTCAAGGCCTCCTCGGTGACGATCACCGATGGCTCCGGCACGATGCTGTGGCCCTCGGGCGGCGGCGCGGGCGGTGGCGGTGGCGGCGAAGGCTTGCCGAGCAAGACCGCGGCCGAGGCCAAGTACAACGCCTCAGCGGAGGCCAGCCTGCAGTCGTTGCTGGACCGCACGCTCGGCCAGGACAAGGCGCAGGTCGTCGTCCACTCCGACCTCAACGTCGACAAGATCGACGAGCAGGCCTTGACCTACTCAGGCAAGACCGTCGCGCTCGCCGAGAAGACCACGACCGAGTCGCTGAAGGGCTCCGGCACCACGGCGGGCGGCACCTCCGGCACGGCCAGCAACCTGCCCAGCTACGCGGCCAACGCCACGGGCGCCAGCGGTAACAACAACTACAAGAACACGACGGTCGACAAGACCAACGGCGCCGACAAGACCATCACCAAGACCCAGAAGGCCACGGGCGGCGTCAACCGCCTCGACGTCGCGGTCCTGCTCGACAAGTCGGTCAAGCTCGGCAACGGGCAGATGACGGCGCTGAAGGCCAGCCTCGCCTCAGCCGCCGGCCTACAGATCGACCAGCGCAAGGACACGCTGAACATCACCGAGGGCCTAGCGTTTGCCAAGGTGCCGACCACCGCGGCCAAGGCCGGCCCGATCCCCGCGGCCGCCGAGGGCATCCTCAAGGGCCTGGGTATCGGCCTTGGCGCGCTGCTGTTCCTCTTCTTCGTCACGCGCCACCTGCGCAAGCGCGAGCGTGGCGAGCTGATCGACGAGCCGTCGTGGCTGCGCACCCTGGAGGCCGCGCAGCCCAAGGAGCTCATGCCGATGCCGGATCTCTCCGGCGGTGGCGGGGCCGCGACCGAGGTGTCGATCGCCAACGCCGACCCGCGCCGCCAGCAGCTCGACACGATCATCCAGGGTGAGCCCGAGCGCGTCGCCGCGCACCTGCGCTCCTGGATCACCGAGGACAGCAAGTGAGTGTGGTCGCCCGCACCGGCTCGGCGGGCCTGACCGGCCGCCAGAAGGCCGCGGTCTTTCTCATCACGATCGGCAGCGCCCGCGCGGCCGAGGTCCTGAAGTTCCTCAGCGAGCGCGAGATCGAGGCACTGTCGTCGGAGATGGCGTCGTTGTGGCGCGTCAAGGCCGAGACGGCCGACGCCGTCGTCCAAGAGCTCGCCGAGCGCTTCGACGGAACCAACGAGTTCGCACTTGGCGGCCCCGAGTTCGCCCGTGAGGTCCTCGAGCACCTGCTTGGCCCGGAGCGCGCCGAGGAGATCCTTGGCCAGATCACCTCCTCGGCCGAGCTGCGCCCGTTCGACTTCCTGCGCCGCACCCCGCCGGAGCAGATCGCGACCTTCCTCGCTGACGAGGCGCCGCAGACGATCGCGCTCGTCGTCGCCTCGCTGCACACGACGCTGGGCGCCAGCGTGCTCGGCGCGCTGCCCGCCGAGATCCAGGCCAACGTCGCGATGCGCATTGCGACGATGGAGGACACCAACCCGGGCGTCGTCGAGGACGTCGAGCGCGGGCTGCGGATGAAGCTCTCCAACGTTCTGACCCAGGAGTTCTCCCAGGCTGGTGGCGTCGACTCGCTCGCCGAGCTGCTCAACCGCGCTGGGCGCTCGACCGAGCGCACCGTGCTGGAGGCGATCGCCGAGACCGACGGCGAGTTGGCCGACGAGATCCGCCAGAAGCTCTTCACCTTCGACGACATCGTCGTCCTCAGCGACCGCGACATCCAGCTGCTGCTCCGCGAGGTCGACCAGAAGGACCTCGGGCTGGCGCTGCGCGGCGTCACCGACGAGGTCAAGGACACCATCTTCCGCAACATGTCCACCCGCGGGGCCGAGATGCTCCAGGAGGACCTGGACACCGCCCAGCCGCAGCGCCGGTCGGTCGTCGAGGAGGCCCAGAGCCGCATCGTCGGCGCGATCCGCCGCCTCGAAGACGCCGGCGCGATCACGATCGGGCGCGGCGGCGAGGACGGCGAAGCCTCCGAGGACGACATCATCTGATGGAGGCCTTCGAGCTTCCCACCTTGGAGCCGCCGCCCGGCCTGCACGCCTACGCGGCGCCGGCCGCGGCCGAGCCCGCGATCGACCTGGCCGCCGAGGCCGAGGCCGCGCGTGCCGCCGGTCACGAGGCGGGCTTTCAGGCTGGCCTCTTGGAGGTCCAGGAGCAGATGGCCGCGGGCGTCGCGGCGCTGGCGGCCGCGGTAGCCGAGGTTGCCGCCGAGCGCGAGCGCGTGTCTAGCGCTGTCGAGGCGGCCGCCGTCGAGTTGGGACTGCGGATCGCCGAGCAGGCGCTGGGCGCCGCCATCGAGGCCCGGCCCGAAGCTGTTGTGGATGTTGTTCGTGGTGCGCTGCGCCGGCTGGTGGAGCGCGATCGCGTCACGATCCTCGTCAATCCCGAGGACCTCGACCTGGTCCGCGGCGCTTCCGACGCGCTGATGGCCGAGCTCGGTGGCATCGAGCACTGCGACGTGCAGGCCGAGCGCCGGGTGGCGCGCGGCGGGGCGATCGTCCGCACGGTCGAGGGCGAGGTCGACGCCACGCTGCCCACCAAGCTCGCGCGGGCGCGCGAGACACTGCAGGAAGAGCTTCGCGGCTCATGACCGAACTCGTCATGGAGCAGGGTGGCGCCGTGCTGGCGCCGGAGGCCGCGGTCGTGCAGCGGCTCACCGATCTCGGCCGCGCCGTCTCGCGCGCCGACCTGCATCGCCGCCACGGCCGCGTCATGGACTTGATCGGGCTGATCGTCGAGGCGACCGGCCTGGAAGCCGAGGTGGGAGAGGTCTGTGAAGTTCGCACCGGCCGCGATCCCGCGACCGGCGGCTGGACGACGATCGGCGCCGAGGTTGTCGGCTTCCGCTCGGGCCGCACGCTGCTGATGCCGCTCGGCGAGATGCAGGGCATCGGGCCCGGTGACATCGTCACCGCGACCGGCCGTCAGGTCTCGGTCGCGATCGGCTCCGAGCTGCTCGGCCGCGTTCTTGATGGCCTTGGCAACCCGATCGACGGCGGTCCGTCGCTGGAGGCGCTGACCCAGCGCCCGATCGTCGGCTCGCCGCCCTCGCCCTTGGGGCGCCCGCGGATCACCGACCGCGTGACGCTCGGCGTGCGCGCGCTCGACTCGCTCGTGCCCTGCGGCCGCGGCCAGCGCCTGGGCATCTTCGCCGGCTCGGGCGTCGGCAAGTCGTCACTGCTCGGGATGATCGCGCGGTCGACCTCGGCCGACATCAACGTCATCTGCCTCGTCGGCGAGCGTGGCCGCGAGGTCAAGGAGTTCATCGACCGCGACCTCGGC
This sequence comes from uncultured Conexibacteraceae bacterium, assembly GCA_963829185.1. Taxonomy (GTDB): domain Bacteria; phylum Actinomycetota; class Thermoleophilia; order Solirubrobacterales; family Solirubrobacteraceae; genus Baekduia. Next base: position 519,505 of record CAWHID010000006.1, on the reverse strand, counting down.
CCCGCGATCTCGCGCTCGGTCGTCGTCGTCGCGACCTCCGACCAGCCCGCGCTCGTGCGCATCAAGGCCGCGCTGGCTGCCACGACGATCGCCGAGCACTTCCGCGACCAGGGCGCCGATGTCATGTTGATGATGGACTCGGTGACGCGGTTCGCCATGGCCCAGCGCGAAGTTGGGTTGGCGATCGGCGAGCCGCCCGCCACGCGCGGCTACACGCCGTCGGTCTTCGCGCTGCTGCCCAAGCTCCTGGAGCGGTCGGGCACCAGCCCGGACGGCTCGATCACCGCGTTGTACACCGTCTTGGTCGACGGCGATGACATGAACGAGCCGGTCGCCGACTCGGTGCGGTCGATCCTCGACGGCCACATCGTGTTGACGCGCGAGCTCGCGCACGCCGGCCACTACCCGGCGATCGACGTCCTGCAGTCGGTGTCGCGCCTGGAGCGCGAGATCGGCGCGCCCGACGTGCTGGAGGGCGCGACGCAGCTGCGCTCGCTGCTGGCCGCCTACCGCGACAAGCGCGACCTGATCGCGATCGGCGCCTACGAGCGTGGCAGCGATCCGGTGACCGACAAGGCCATTGACTTGAAGGACGCGATCGACGGCTTCCTCAAACAGAAGCCCGACGAGGCCGTGCCCGGTCCGGACTCCGATGACCAACTGCTGCGGACCCTCGGGGTCATCGGCTCGACGGTGGGCGAGCTTGCCGCCGGGATGGTCGATCCACAGCTCGTTGACGGGGTGGGTGGGTCCGATCTCATGCCGGTCGCGCCGACCGGTCCGTCGGCCATCCCGCCCCTGAACCTCGCGGTCTAGACCGCTGCTCCGACAGTCGTCCAGCACGCTCAACAGACCCGCTACCCGTCCGACGAACCAGAACGAGATGTCTCGCCCTTTTCGATTCGGCCTTCAGCGTGTGCGCGAGATCCGCGCCCATGATGAGGACCAGGCGAAGGAGCGCTTCGCGGCGAGCCTCAACGAGCGTGTGCGCGGCGAGGCGGTGCTGCGTGCGGCCGAGGAGCGGCTGCGCGATGCGCAGAACGGCCCGATCGCTCAGGGCTTCGGTCCGTTGACTGGCGCTGCGCTCGTCTCGCGCCAGGCGTGGGTCGACCGCCTTCGCAACGACCGCACTGACGCCGCGCTGCGGATGAACAGCTATGACAACGAGCTGCAGCGCCGCCGCGTCGAGCTGACGCAGGCCAGCCAGGCGCGTGAGGTGCTCGACAAGCTTGAGACCCGTCAGCGCGAGGCCCACCGCCAGGTCGGCGAGCGGCTCGAGAACGCCGAGCTCGACGAGATGGGCCTGCGCGCCCACGCGCGCCGGAGCGCCGCATGAGCGTCGAGCTGATTGGCGCGCGCGTTGCTGAGATTCAGCAGCAGATCGCGGCCTTCAACGGGCAGGGCACGGCGACCCCGACCACCAGCTTCGCGTCCCAGCTGGCAAGCGCCCAGTCGAGCGCCGGCGCGGGCGCGGGCGCGACGAGCGGCGCTGCCGCGACCCCGACCACGCTCGGCGGTGGCGCTCCAACGCAGTACGACGCGCAGATCACGGCCGCGGCGACCAAGCACGGGATCGATCCTGCGCTGCTCAAGGGCCTGATCCGCCAGGAGTCCAACTTCAACGCTGCCGCGCGCTCCAGCGCCGGTGCGCAGGGTCTGACCCAGCTGATGCCGGGCACGGCGTCTGGGCTGGGAGTCACCGACGCGACCGACCCTGCCCAGGCCATCGACGGCGGCGCCAAGTACCTCAAGCAGCAGCTCGATCGCTTCGGCGGCGACGTGTCCAAGGCGCTGGCCGCCTACAACGCGGGGCCGGGCGCGGTCGCCAAGTACGGCGGCGTCCCGCCGTACGCCGAGACGCAGAACTACGTGCAGAAGGTGCTCGGCTACGCGGCCGACTACGGCGCCGCTGGCCCCGCCGCCTCGGCGACCTCCGCCGTGCCGGCATCGGCGGCATCGGCGGTTCCGGTGACCACCACCCCCGTCTCGGCGACGCGCGTGCTCGCGAGTACCGGCGCCGACACATCTTCTTCGGGCTCCCTGGACTACAGCACGCTCTGATGTCACCGCTTCCCATCACCCCGCCGACACCGGCGCGGGTGGGCTCCGCTTCCAAGAGCGCGAGTCCACCCCCAGGAGCCGCCGGCGACTTCGCCGCTCTCCTGGACCAGACCTCGGCCCGGACCGCATCCGCGGAAGGCCCCAAGAACCGCCCCGCTCAGACCGAGCCGCGACGCCGCGACGCAGCGGCGCCCAAGGGCGACGACAAGGGTGCCGCCGCACCGGATGCGCAGGCCGCCGCCGCATCCCCGGCGCAGGCCGTCGCAGAACCGGCACAGGTCCAGACGCCTGCGGTCGCCGACGCGCCTGTCACCGATCCGGCGCAGGCTGTCGCAGCAGCGACGCAGGGCCAGACCCCTGGGGGAGAGACGCCGGCAGCGCCGGTCGCACCGGCTGTGGATCCCGCTGCCGTGGCCGCGGTGCCAACCGCCGCTCCCGCGACGGCCGTCGCCCCCGCCGTGATGCCCGCCGCGCCTGCGACCGCCGCGCCCGACACCGCCGCGATCGCGGCGGCCGTGGTGGCCCAGGCCGTTGCCGGCGGCGCCCCAGCGCAGCCTGCCTCAGCAGACGACGCGATGGCGGTCGATGCCTCCGCCGCACCCACCGGCGGCGCGCCTGGCGGCAAGCTCCAGATCCCTGCCGAGCTACTCGACGCCAAGGCCGGCGCCAACGGCGGTAACACCAAGGACTTCAAGAACGGCGACCAGCCCCGACGCGACCTGCCGCCGGCCCCGACGCTGCCGCCGACCGCTGACGCGGCGGCCGCACCGGCCCTGCCGGCCGTGGTGCCCGCTGCCGTGCCGGCGGCACCGACCCTGGCGACCGACACCGCCGTGGCGATCGTCCCTGCACCGACCGCCGCCGCCGCTCAGGCCCAACCGGCCGCCACGCCTCAGACGGCGGTTCCGGTCGCCAACGGCGGGGTGGGCGGGCCTGTGCTCACCCGCGGCTCCGTCCTGCAGACCGCCGAGCGCGTCCAGGAACTGGTGCGCATCGCCACCTCCCGCGCCGGCAACGCGCGGGCGATCCTCCAACTGCGCCCGGCCGAGCTCGGCCAGGTCGACGTCCATCTGCGCACCACGCGCAACGGCTTGGTGGCGACAATCTCCGCTCACGAGCAAGTCGGCCTCGATGCGCTCCAACAGGCGGGCCACGAGCTGCGCCGGACGCTGGAGGACAAGGGCGTGCAATTGCACAGCCTCGACCTCCAGCTTGGCGCTGGCCGCCACGACTTCTCCAACCAGGGCGACGCCCGCGAGGCCAACTCAGGCCGCCGCGGTGCTGCCGCAACGCACGGCCTCACTAGCGACCAACCCGTCGCCGAGGACGAGCTGACCATCACCCACGCCCCGTCGACGCCCGCCGGTGCGCTCGTCGACGTCCAGGCCTGACACCGCGGTACCGAGAGGACGGATCCTCATGTCAAGCACCACCGGCATCACCAACACCTACACCAGCCCGGTGTACCAGCTGGAAGACAAGTCGCCCAGCTCGTCGCTGGACAAGAACGGGTTCTTGAAGATGCTCACCGAGCAGATGCGAAACCAGGACCCGACGTCCGGACAGGACCCCAACCAGTACTTCCAGACGATCTCGCAGATGACGAGCGTCGAGCAGCTGACCAACCTGGCGACGTCCACGACGGCGGCGCTCTCGCGTCAGAAGGACGCGAACGCCACGCAGCTGATCGGCAAGACGGTCACCTACCCCGGCACCGACGGCCTGCCCGTCACCGGCCTGGTGGAGAGCGTGCAGCTGTCGGCCAAGACCGGCCCGTCGCTGACGGTCGCCGGCGTCGCTGGCATCAACCCCGATCTCGTCAATAACGTCAAGTAGTCCGATGAGCAGTTCGTTCAACCCAGCACTCGTCCCGCCCGGCGTCTCCGGGGTGGGCGGGGCCGGTTCTGTCGGTGTGCGGACCCAACCGGTCCGGCCATCCGTCCAGACGCCTCAAGGACCGGCGTTCGCGGACGTTCTTAGGGACACGGCGGGCACGAAGCCCGTCACGTTCAGCAAGCACGCCGTCCAGCGCCTGGAGCGTCGCAACCTCCCCGTCGATCAGACGGTGATGCAGCGTCTTCAGGACGGGGTCGATCGTGCCGCGGGCAAGGGTGCTCGCGACGCGGTGGTCCTCGTGGACGACACGGCATTCGTGGTCTCGGTCTCCAACCGCACGGTCGTCACGGCCGTCGGACGCGACCAGATGAAGGACCACGTGTTCACGAACATCGATAGCGCCGTCATCGCCTAGGCGAAGCGCAGCGCGGCAGGACGCCAACCACCAACACCCGGCTGGACCCCATTGGGGAAGCCGGAGGACTCACAGGAGCCTCCAAATGATTCGCGGCATGTACTCGGCCATCTCTGGCCTGCGCACCCATCAGACGATGCTGGACGTGGTGAGCAACAACCTCGCCAACGTCAACACCGTCGGCTATAAGTCCTCACGCGTGACGTTTAAGGACCAGTTGCAGCAGACGCTCTACGGCGGCTCCGCCGAGGGTCCCAACACCGGCGGCACGAACTCGGCCCAGGTCGGCCTTGGCGTGCAGCTCGGCTCGATCGACGCCGTCATGAGCGACGGCTCGATGCAGAACACCGGCACCCCGCTGGACGTCGCGATCCAGGGTGACGGCTTCTTCCGCGTCGGCCTCGGCGACCCGTCGACGACGCCGGCCACGATGCCCGCCGAGCTCAACTACACCCGCGCGGGCAACTTCATTCGCAACGACCAGGGCTACGTGACCACGCCGGAGGGCTACTACGTCATGGGCCGCAACACGGCCACGACGCCGGCGTCTGACACCTACATCCAGATCCCGGACGGGGCCTCCGGCATCGCCGTCGGCACCAACGGTGACGTCAGCTACATCCCCGCCGGCGGCGGCGCGCGCACGACCGCGGGCACCATCAGCCTGGCGAAGTTCCCCAACGACGAGGGCCTGCTGCGCCTGTCGGGCAACCGCTGGGCGCCACACCCGTCGGCGGGCAGCGAGCAGGTCGGCACGCCGGATGGCACGACCTTCGGCCAGACGATCGGCAGCACGTTGGAGATGTCCAACGTCGACCTGGCGTCGGAGTTCACCAGCATGATCGTCGCCCAGCGCGGCTTCCAGGCCAACTCGAAGGTCATCTCGACGTCTGACGAGATGCTCCAAGAGCTGGTCAACCTCAAGCGCTAGCCCGCTTTCTCCCAGCTGAGTCACGGCACGGCCGCCCGCGCGAACGCGGAGGGCGTTCGCTCGGGCGGGCGTGACGTGGCTCAGCTGATCAAAGCCTCTAGGAGCACCCATGATCGAGCTGCACAAGCTCTCGCACGGGCGGGAGCCGTTTCACCTCAACTGCGATCTGATCGAGCGCGTCGACGCCTCTCCGGACTGCCACGTCACGTTGACGAGCGGGCAGCGGATCGCCGTCTGCGAGTCGGTCGACGAGGTCATCGCGAAGATCCGCGCGTGGCGCGTCGACGTGCTGACGCAATCGCTGCGTCTTTCGCGCTGAATTGCGCGCCCCGGTCCGCTCTCAAGGGCCTCTGCGCCCGGTCGATCACCGGGAAGACCGTTCTTCCTATTGGAGCACGCATGCCTGAAGAGCCCCTCCAGCGGCAGCTCGTGGTCTTCTCCCTCGGGGAGGAGGAGTACGCGCTGCCGATCACGCAGGTCCACGAGATCATCCGCTACACCGAGCCGCGCTCGGTGGCCTCGACGGACCCCAGCGTGCGTGGCGTGATCTCCCTGCGGGGCAAGATCCTCCCGGTCTATGACCTGGCCACCCGCCTGGGCGTCGAGCACGCCTCGGTCAGCGAGGCCAAGATCGTCATCGTTGAGACCGCGCAGGACATGGCCGGCGTGATCGTCGACGACGTCGAGGAGGTCATCACCATCGACGCCGAGCAGATCGGCGAGGCGCCGAGCGCCGGTGGGCGCTCCATCGACGGCATCGCCAAGATCGACGACCGCCTCGTGGTGCTGCTCGACCCCGAGGGAATCGTGGGCGCGGCCTCAGCCGCGCCAGCCGTCGATGGGGTGGGCGGGGCCGACTCCACCGACGAGCTCCGCACCGCCGCCTAGGCCGGAGATCGCGAATCCCTCCCGTGCTCGCCGCCGCCCGCACCACCAAGCCGTCCCGGATCCTCGTCGCCGACGACTCCACCTTCATGCGCCGCGTGCTGACCCAAGCGCTGCGCGATGCCGGGTTCGATGTCGTGGGGGAGGCCGCCGACGGCGACGAGGCGCTCGCGCTCTACCGCGAGCTGCGCCCCGACGCCATGACGCTTGACCTCGCCATGCCCGGCATGGACGGGATCGGCGTGTTGCGTGCCCTGCGCGGCGAGCGCTCGTCGCTGCCCGTCGTGGTCGTCTCGGCGTTCTCGCCGGCCCACGGGGCTCGGGCTGTCGACGCGCTCGCCGAGGGCGCCTTCGACCTGGTGGCCAAGCCCGTCTTCGGCGAGCCGCTGGAGCACTTCGTCCTCGCGCTGCGCGAGAAGGTCACTGCGGCCGCCGCGTCGGTGGCCACCGCGGTCGTCGCGTCGCCGCCGCGGCGCGTCCCGCTCTCGGCCGCGCCGGCGGTCTCGCGCCTGCGCGCCCGTCGCGCACCGGCCGGCGCCAAGAAGGTCGTGCTGATCGCCACCTCGACCGGTGGCCCGCGCGCCCTGGCACGGCTGATCCCGGCGCTGCCCTCGCCCCTGGGCGCGGGCGGGATGATCATCCAGCACATGCCGGAGGGGTTCACCGCCTCCCTGGCCGAGCGTCTGGATCGCAGCTCCAAGCTGAAGGTGATCGAGGCCGCCGGCGGCGAGACGCTGGCGCCCGACACCCTGCTGCTCGCCGCGGGCGGCCGCCACCTGCGCCTCGGCGAAGATGGCGTGACGCGGCTTTCGGACGCGGCGGCCGTCGGCGGCCTGCGCCCGCGCGCCGACCTCACGATCGCCGATGCCGCCAAGCTCTTCGGCGACCGCCTGCTGCTGGTCGTCATGACCGGCATGGGCAAGGACGGCCTCGACGGCGCCCGCGAGGTGCGGGCCCGTGGCGGCCGGGTCCTGGCCGAGGCCGAGTCCAGCTGCACCGTCTACGGCATGCCGCGCGCGATCGTCGAAGCGCAGCTGGCCGACGTTGTGGTCCCGCTCTCAGAGCTGGCCGAGGCCATCGCTGCGGAGACGGACTCATGAGCACCGCCACCTCCAGCGCCACCCTGGGCCGCGCCGGTGACGAGTACGTAGCGTTCTGCACCGCGCTGCGCCACGTCTGCGGGATCGACCTATTGCAGTACAAGCGCGGCCAGATGGAGCGGCGCATCCGCTCGTTCGCCGCGACGCGCGGCGCCACCGACCTCGCCTCCTACGCCTCGACGTTGCGCACCGACAAGGAGGAGCTGGAGAAGTTCCTCGACCGCGTGACGATCAACGTCTCGCGCCTGTGGCGCAACCCGGAGCAGTGGGAGACGCTGGAGGAGCGGATCCTCCCCGACCTCGCCGCGACGGCGCGCCAAGCCAACCGCATCCGCGCCTGGTCGGCCGGCTGCTCCTACGGCGCCGAGGCCTACACCTTGGCCGCGATCGCGCGCCGCGCGGTCCCGCAGGCCCTCGTCACGATCGTGGGCACCGACATCGACGCCCGGATGGTGCAGCGCGCCCGCACCGGCGTCTTCTCGATCGAGGACGCCCGCGACGCGCCGACCGCGACGCTGGCGGGCCACTTCGAGCTGACCGACGGCCGCTGGCACGCCTCCGAGGAGCTCAAGCGCCTCGTGCGCTTCGAGCACGGCGACCTGCTGACGATCACCCCGCTGGCCGGGGCCTACGACCTCGTGCTCTGCCGCAACACCGTCATCTACTTCAACGAGGACGTGCGCGACGCGCTGCACGGCCGCCTGGCCGTGAGCCTGCGCGCCGGTGGCCGCCTGGTCGTCGGGGCCACCGAGCGCGTCTCGGAGCCCGCGCGCCACGGCCTCGCACCCGAGTCCCCCTTCGTCTATCGGAAGCTCTGATGGATACCTCCGAGTACCTTCCGATGTTCCTGGCCGAGTGCCGGGAGAACCTCCAGGAGCTCAACCTCGCCGTCGTGGCACTCGAGGAGGCGCCCGAGGATCGCGAGACCGTCGACGCGATCTTCCGCATCGCCCACTCCTTGAAGGGCATGGCCGCGACCATGGGCTTCGAGGGCATGGCGGCCCTCACGCACAAGATGGAGGACGTCTTCGAGCTGCTGCGTCAGCGCGGCACGGGGCTGACCGGTGAGGTTGTCGACGTCCTGCTCGCCTGCCTGGACGCGCTCTCGGGCGCGGTCGACGCCATCGACGCCGACGGCGCCGAGAGCTTTGATCCTGCGCCGCTTGTCGAGCGCCTCGGGGGCCTCGTCCGCGGTCGCGACGACCGCGACGCGCCGGAGCCCGAGCCCATCGTCTCGCCCGCCAAGCTCGCGCCGGTCGGCGACGGGCACACCGTGCTGGAGATCTACGCCGAGCTGGCGTCTGACGCGCAGATGCCGGCGGTGCGCGCCTTCCAGGTCCTGGCCGCGGTCGCCGAGCACGGCGACGTGCTGCGCTCGACGCCGGCCGAGGACGACGTCGACGGCTTCACCGGCCGCACCATCGAGGTGCTGCTGGCCACCGACCAGACGGCCGACGCGGTCGCCGCTGCCGTGCGTGCGGTGCCGGACGTCGGCGATGCGCGCGTCGCCGAGGCGACCACGGCCGAGCCCGTCGAAGAGCCCGCGCCGCTGGCGGTCGTCGACGAGGCCGACCCAAGCGACGTGGCACCGCTGCCCGTCGCTCCGGCCTCCGCCGCCGCCGCCGCCGAGCGGGTGGGTCCGATTTCCGCCCCGGCGACCAAGAAGACCGCCCAGCACCGGACCGTCCGCGTCGACGCCGCGCGCCTGGATCAGCTGATGCACCTGATGGGCGAGCTGGTCGTGCAGCGCACCCATGTCGAGGCGCTGTCGGCCGAGGCCGACGTGCCCGGACTCAGCCAGGCGATGCAGGAGCTCACGCGCTCCTCGCACGCCCTGCAGGCGATGGTCATGCAGATCCGCATGATCCCCGTCGACGCGGTCTTCACCCGCTTCCCGCGGCTGGTCCGCGACGTCGCGACGCGCCTGGGCAAGCAGGTCGAGCTCGAGCTCGTCGGCAAGGACACCGAGTTGGATCGCACCGTCGTCGATGCGATCGGCGACCCGCTCGTGCACCTGATCCGCAACGCGCTTGACCATGGCCTTGAGTCGCCCGGCGACCGCGTCGCGGCCGGTAAGTCGCCGACCGGCAAGCTCACGATCGCCGCGCGCCACGCCGGCGGCTCGATCGCGATCAGCGTCTCTGACGATGGCTACGGCATCGACCCGCAGAAGGTCGCCGCGGTCGCCGTCGCACGCGGCCTGATCACGCGCGAGCAGGCCCAGCTGGTCGACATGCGCGCCGCGATCGAGCTGCTCTTCACGCCCGGCTTCTCGACCGCGGCCGAGGTCGGCGACCTGTCGGGACGCGGCGTCGGGCTGGACGCGGTGCGCGACAAGGTCCGCGAGCTCGGCGGGGAGGTGACGGTCACCTCGGTGCACGGGGAGGGCACCGTCAACGAGATCCGCCTGCCGCTCACGCTCGCGATCATGTCCGCCTTGGTCGTCGAGGCCGGCGGCCAGCCGTTCGGCATCCCGCTGGCGCGCGTGGAGCGCACGATGCGCATCGATGACCACCCGGTCCGCTCGGTCGCGGGCGCCAAGATGCTCGTCCTCAAAGACGAGGCCTTGCCGCTGCGGCGCGGGGTCGACGTCTTCGGCGGCTCTGCGGGCAGCGCTGCCGACGCGAAGGCGCTTGACACCCACGTGGTGATCGTGCGCGGCACCGACGGCGCCGTGGCGCTCTCGGTCTCCAAGCTCATCGGCCAGCGCGAGCTGGTCACCCGCCCACTGCCGGCCAACGTCGGCCAGGAGGCTGCGGTCTCCGGTGCGGCCGTGCTCTCCAACGGCGACATCGTGCTGCTCGCCGATTGCGACGCGTTGACCCTGAACACCAACCCGGCGTTGTCCGTGGCCGAGCGCGTCGCTGCGCTCGGCGCGGCTGTCTGACGATCTGTAGGGAAGCCATGAACGCACTCACCGACATGCAGCTCGACGCCCTGCGCGAGCTCGCCAACATCGGCTCCGGCAACGCCGGGACGGCGCTGAGCTCGATGCTCGGCAAGGCCGTCGACATCTCGGTGCCGACGGCGGCCGCGCTGCCGCTGGCCGAGGCGGTTGCCATCGCGGGTGGGCCCGAGGAGCTGCGCCACGGTGTGGTCGTCCCAGTGGTCGGTGACTTCGAGGCGATCGTCCTGCTGCTCTTCCCCGACCCCGACGCCCGCGCGCTCTGCCGCATCTACGGCATCGAGCCCTCGACCCCGGACGGTCGGTCGATGCTCGGTGAGGTCGGCAACATCCTCGGGACCAACTACATCAACGTGCTCGCCCAGATGGTCGGCATGACCATCGAGCCGACGCCGCCGCAGGTTGTCGAGGACATGCTCGGCGCCATCCTGTCCTCGGTCCTGCTCGGCCGCGGCGACGACGTCGACGAGGCGCTGATTCTCGACTCCGACTTGATGGTCGAAGGCGAGCAGTGCTCCCTGTCTTTCCTGCTGCTGTCCGATCGCAGCGGCATCCAGCAGCTTCTGGAGCGGTTGGGCCTCTAGATGGAGACGGTCGTCCACATGGGCGAGGCGCAAGTCTCCAGCACGCCAGGCGACACGCTGGCGTGCATTGGCCTGGGCTCGTGCATCGGGCTGACGCTGGTCGACCGCCGGCGCGGGATCGTCGGCCTGGCCCACGTGATGCTGCCGCAGGCCACCCAGCCCGATCCGCCGCTGCCGCACAAGTACGCCGACCTCGCGGTGCCGTCGCTGCTTGGGCTCATGTTGGCCACCGGCGCCCGCCGCAGCCGGCTGGAGGCCGTGCTGGCCGGGGGCGCTGCCATGTTCCACTTCAGCGGTGGCAGCGGCCAGGAGATCGGGCAGCGCAACATCGCGGCCGTCACCCGCATGGTGGAGGCCGCCCGGATCCCGATCCGGGCCGCCGAGACCGGCGGCCACAACGGCCGCACGCTGCGCGTCCACGTCGGCGCCGACATCTCCATCACCGTCCGCGAGGCCGGAGGCCGCGAGCAGCAACTGCTCGGCGGGCCGGCTTCAACCGAGTCGAAGGTCGTTTACGCATGAGCGGGTTCTTGGACGCCAACGAGATCGAGAAGCTCTTCGAGCGGGCCAGCGAGGGCAACCTGCCGGTCGACGCCGACAGCCGCCCGGGCCGCCGCGCCCGCTGGCTGCGCACCGTCGACTTCACCCGGCCGACGAAGTTCACGACCGATCAGGAGCGGCGGATCCGCCGCGCCATGGACACCTTCATCGAGCGCTCCGCCACGCGCCTGGTCGCCGAGCACCGCACCGCGATCGAGCTGGAGGTCATCGACGTTGGGCAGTTCACGTGGAGCAACGCGTTCGCCCAGCTGCCCGATCACTCGGTCCACATCCAGATCGACACGGCCCCGCACAAGTCGCGGATGCTGCTCAGCGCCGAGCTGCCGGTCGTCCTGGTCGCGCTGGAGCGGATGCTCGGCGGTCGGCCCGACACGGCCTCGCGCGATCGCGAGCTGACCGACATCGACCTGATGGTCGTCCAGCGGATGTTCGGCACGATCGTCGAGGCGCTCTCCTCGGTCTGGTTTGAGGTCTCCGAGACGACGCTGGAGATCTCTGAGGTCGACACCCAGGACGAGACGGTGCAGGTCGCTTCCGGCTCGGAGCCGACCCTCGTCCTCACCCTCGAAGCGCGCCTCGACGGCCTGTCGTCGACGATGGCGCTGCTGATCCCCTACGCGGCGATCGCGCCGGTCGCCTCGGCGTTCTCGCGCCACGACGAGGAGTCCACGACGCGCGACCCGATCGTCGCCGCGGCCGTCAACGAGGGCCTGAGCCACGTGGAGGTCTCGCTGCGCGCCGAGGTCGCCGACACGCAGCTGACGCTCGCCGAGATCCTTGCCCTGGCGCCTGGAGATGTCATCCGTCTTGATGCCGACGCCGACACCGAGCTGACGCTCTTTGCCGACCGCACGCCCGTGCACCACGCGCGCGGCGGCCGCAGCGGCAAGCACCGCGCCGTGCAGATCACCGGACCCGTTCAGGAGCAACGATGAACGCCGAGCAAGCCCTCCTGCGCCTCGGCGCCTCGACCGCCGAGGCCGTCCAGGGCGTGCTGCAGATGTTCGCGCCCGACGGCGTCTCGCTCGGGACCGTCGAGGTCATCCCACCCGACCAGTCGCCGTTTGCCGACGCGATCTTCCCCGCCATCGGCGCCGACGTCTCCTACGTCGACGGCGTGACCGGCGGCAACGTCATGGTCATCGGCATCGAGGGCGCCCGGCGCCTGGCCGCGGCCATGATGGGCGTCGACCCGACCGAGGTCGAGGCCGGCGGCGAGCTGTCAGAGCTTGAGTTCTCCGCCGTCGGCGAGGCGATGAACCAGATGATGTCGGCCGCCGCGGTGGCCACCAGCAAGGTGCTCGGCGAAGAGGTCGAGATCGCGCCGCCCGACATCCGCCAGCTCGCCGACGCCGACGCCGGCGGCACCGGCTGGGAGCACCCCGGCCACGCCACCGCCGTGACGTTCAGCTTCTGCGGCGTGCCGTGCCTGCTCGTGCAGCTCGTCCCCAACGCGTTCATCGTGCGCATGACGCGCGCGCTGGACGGGCTCACCGAGAGCCACGACGACGCGCCGCTCGGCGCTGCGCTGCGCGACATCAGCGTGCGCGTCTGGGCCGAACTGGGGCGCACGCGGATGCCCTCGGGCCGAATCGTCGCGCTGCCCAGCGGCGCGGTCGTCGAGCTCGATCGCGCCGTCGAGGCGCCGATCGACCTCTACGCCGACGGCATGCGCTTTGCCACCGGCCGCCTGCTCGTCACCGACGACGGCGGCCTGGCCGTGCGCATCGAGACGGTCCTCGGCGCGACCGATTCAACTTCCCCAAATCCTGCTCCGCTCGATTCCCCCACGCCTACGGAGGTTGCAGTCTGATGGCTCGCGTGCTCGTCGTAGATGACGCCGCGTTCATGCGCAAGATGGTGTCCGACGCCCTGACGGGCGGAGGTCACGAGATCGTTGGCGAGGCCGCCAACGGTGCCGAGGCGGTGCAGCGTTTTCACGAGCTGCGCCCCGACATCATGACGCTGGACATCACCATGCCCGAGAAGGACGGCCTGGCCGCCCTGAAGGAGATCATCGCCGTCGATCCCGGCGCGAAGGTCGTCATGTGCTCGGCGCTGGGCCAGGAGTCCAAGGTCCTCGAGTCGATCAAGCTCGGCGCCAAGGACTTCGTCGTCAAGCCCTTCCAGGTCGATCGCGTCCTGTCGGCTGTGGAGAAGGCGCTGGGCTAGTACCCGCGTCCTGAAGTCCGGCAAGCCATGGCCGACGACAGGGGGTGACACTTATGAAGGCCGCCACCGCTATCGGAATTGGAATCGCTGCCGTCGCCATCATCGTGGCCGGCATCATGGAGGGCGTCGCGCCGCCGATGCTCCTCAACATCAACGCGCTGATCATCGTGCTCGGCGGGACCGGTGGCGCGATCTTCGCCGGCGTCGGCATGAAGCGCTTCATGTCGATCCCCAAGCTCTACATGAAGGCGATCATGACCGAGGCGCCCGACATGGCTGCCCGCGTCAAGACGCTGGTCTCCTTCGCCGAGCGCGCCCGCAAGGACGGCCTGCTGGCGCTGGAGGAGGAGATCGAGGCGATCGAGGAGCCCTTCATGCGCAAGGGCATGCAGTTGATCGTCGACGGCACCGACCCCGACCTGCTGCGCGAAATCCTCGACGCCGAGATCGACGCGATGGCCGCGCGCCACAAGATGGGCGCCGCGGTCTTTGAGAAGGCCGGCGGCGTGGCGCCGACGATCGGCGTGCTCGGCACCGTCGTCTCGCTGGTGCACGTGCTCTCCAACCTCAGCGCGCCCGAGACGCTCGGCCCGGCGATCTCCGCCGCCTTCATCGCGACGCTGTATGGCGTGGGCTCGGCGAACGTCGTGTACATGCCCGTCTGCTACTCGCTGCAGATGATGAGCCAGAAGGAGGTCGCCGAGCGCTCGCTGGTGCTCGAAGGCATCCTGTCGATCCAGGCCGGCGACAACCCGCGCATGGTGCAGCAGAAGCTGCTCAGCTACCTCGCCCCCGAAGAGCGCGAAGCCGTCGAGGCAGACGACGCCAAGCCGGTGCTCAAGGCCGTCGAAGACACCGCGCAGGCGGCTTAGGTCATCACCGATGTCCGGGCATGGCGGCAAGAAGAAGAAGCGCGGTGACGACCACGGCGAGCATCCCGACGAGCGCTGGCTGGTCACCTACGCCGACCTGATGACGCTGCTCGTGGCGCTGTTCATGGTGTTGTTCTCGATCTCCTCGGTGAACAAGACCAAGTTCGAGACGCTGCAGCATTCGTTGCAGGACGCTTTCTCGGGCAAGATCTTGCCGGGCGGCCAGTCGATCAAGAACGCGGGCGGCACGACGAACATCAAGACGCCGTCCTCGGCGCCCAAGGAGTCCAGCCTGCAGCCCTATGTGGGGGCGCCGCAGGACACCGTCAAATCGGGCGGCGTGACCAACGACGAGCAGAAGAAGTTCGAGGCGCTCAAGAAGAAGATCGACGATGTCGCGGCCAAGAAGAGCCTGTCGGGCAAGATCAAGGCGACGGTCACCAAGGACGGGTTGTTGATCCGCCTGCTGACCGACGACCTGCTCTTCGACAGCGGCACGGCCGTGCCGCGCCCCGACGCGCTGCCGCTCCTCGAGGACGTCGCCAACCTGTTGGCCACGACGCAGGCCGACCACAAGCTGATCGTCTCGGGCAACACCGACAGCCAGCCGATCCACAGCTCCCAGTTCGCCGACAACCTCGACCTGTCGACGGCGCGCGCCAACGCCATCTTTCGCACCTTCGCTCACGACGGCATCTCGCCGCTGCGCATGACCGCCGCCGGTCGCGGCGCCTACGCGCCGATCGCCTCCAACAAGACCGCCGGCGGCCGCTCGCTCAACCGCCGCGTCGAGATCCTCGTGCCGCGCGTCACCGAGATCGCCAAGACCGGCGCGTCATCGGTCACGGCCGAGACCGACGACCAGGCCTCCACCAAGATCCCTTCCATCAAGCCGAACTTCGCCCCGAAGCCATGAAGAACATCAAGATCATCATTCCCGTCGTGCTGCTCGTCCTCGGTGGCGTCTACAAGTTCGTGCTCGCCAAGCCGGCGCCGGTGCCCAAGCACAAGATCGAGGGCGAGGTGTACATCATGCCCAAGGACTTCTTGATCAACCTCAAGAGCGGGCGCTTCGCCAAGCTCAACGCTGCGCTGGTGCTCAAGCACGGCTACCTCGCCGAGGCCGTCGCGGCCGCCAGCGGCGGCGGCCATGCGGCCACGACGCCCCCCGCGGGCTACGGCACCCTGCCCCAGGAGGCGGTGGTCCGGGCGATCATCACCGACGCCTTGACCGACATCCCGTCGTCGCGGTTGGAGAAGGAGAAGTCGCGGATGAAGATCCAGAAGGGCGTGCTGGAGCGCATCCACAAAGAGACCGACGTCGAAGCCGAAGACGTCATGTTCACCGACCTGGCGATCCAGTAAGTCCGGCAGCCGCCGATCAAGGGAGAAGGACCACCATGACCGACGTCGAGTTCACCCCACTGGACAACGAGCCGCCCGCCGCCGCTGCGCCTGCCGTCGGCGAGGCCGACCTCACGCGCCTGACCGATGTGACCGTCGAGCTGACCGTCGAGGTCGGCCGCACCCGCATGTCGCTCGGCGAGACGATGAGCCTCGGCCAGGGCTCGGTCGTCACGCTCGACCGCCTGGCCGACAAGCCCGTCGACCTGCTGGTCAACGGCCGCCCAATCGCCCGCGGCGAGGTCGTCGTGATCGATGAGCAGTTCGGGCTGCGCATCACCGAGGTCAATGGCGCCGAGCACGTCGCCGGCGCCGGAGCGCCCGTGGCATTCGAGCCCGCAGAGCTGCCGCCGGGCGCCCCGCCGGCGTTGCCCGAGGCGGCCTAAGGCCCGAGAGTCGAGGCTACGTACGAACGACCGCATTTTGCGGTAGTTCGTGCGGCAACCGAGCGAGGCCGGTATAAACAGCCGCATTCTGCGGTAGTCTGTACGAACATGCCTGGCAAGGTCTTCCTCAAGGTCCTCGATCTGGCGCAAGACCAGCACGGCTACGTGCGCACCGCTGATCTCCGGGATCTCGGCATCAATCCCAAGCGTCTCGTCGACTACGCCGCTCGCGGACAGGCTGAGCATCTTGGCTATGGGCTGTACCGGCTCCTTCTCGTACCGCCGAGCCGGTGGGACGAGTTCATGAAGGCCACCATTTGGCCGGATGGCCGTGGCACCCTGAGCCATGAGACCGCACTGGATCTCCACGGTCTGTGCGATGTCAACCCCAACCACATCGACGTCACCGTCCCAGATACCTACCGGACGCATCGTGCCGTTCCGAGCCCTTATCGGCTGCATGCCCGGGAGCTCCCCAGCGGTGACGTGACCTATCTGGAAGGCGTTCCGATCGTCAAGCCAGCCAGAGCGATTGCCGACGGGATCGAGGCCGGGCTACGTCCAAGTCTTCTGGATCAAGCCATAGCCACCGCTCAAGACCAAGCGTTGATCACAACGGCCGCTGCGGAGGAGCTGCGCGCTCGCCGCGACCAGAAGGGCCGCGTCGCATGAGGAAGCCCCGATACGACACGCCGCCGAAGAACCTCACCGCGCTGGAGGCTCGGCTGCGCAACGTTGTTGATGACGTGACGCTCCAGAACCGGGCACGCCGACAGATCGGGTACATCGCGGTGGTCGCAGCGCTCACCGCACACGCATGTGACAACAACGGGCACCCGCTGTTCATCATCAAGGGTGGTGTAGCCGTTGAGCTTCTGATGGGTCTGGCCGCTCGTGCAACCAAGGACCTCGACGCGGCGGTACGCACCGCCGCGGAGGAGATCCGGCCCCGCCTGCTCGACGCGTTGGCCGAGGGCTGGGACGGCTTCGAGTTCCGGCTGGAATCGTGGGAACCGATCCATGACACCGGAGCGCATCGCGGCAACATCAAGGTCAGCTACCGGGGCAAGCCGTTCTCGACGGTGCAGTTCGAAGCGGCGGCAGCCGAGGGCGAGGCTGGTCAGCGATTCCAGCTCGTCGGCAACGCATTCGTCAACCCCGGCGAGCTGGGGTTATCGCCAGTCGACGACATGCCCTTGGTCACGTTGGCCTACATGATTGCCCAGAAGCTTCACGCCTGCACCGACCATACGGTCCCCAACGACCGCGCCCGCGACCTCGTCGACATCTTGCTCGTCTTCCGTCTCCTAAGGGAGCACGAGCTCACCGAAGTCCGGCACGCGTGCGCTGAAATCTTCGCGGTGCGCGACAAGCACACCTGGCCTCCGACGGTGACAGTTCCCGAGAGCTGGGCGACGATCTATACAGCCGAGCTCGCGAGCACGCCCGGATTCAGCCCCGACGATGTTCACGAGGCAGCGCGTGCAGTGAAAGGCCTGATCCTCCGTATCGACAGCGCCGACTAGCCGGACGGCCCGGCGCCCGGTGGTCTGAGGTCTGCGCGTAGCGGGCGTCCAGCAGGCTGCTACATCCTTGCCATGCCGTTCCAAGCTCTAACGGTGCTCTGACTTCTCGATCCATCCCAGCAGCATTGCTAGCATGATGGAACGGGTGATGATCCAAGCCGACAAGGGGTTGCTCGAACGGGCCCGTCGGACAGCGCGAGAGCGCGGCGTCACCTTTCCTCAGTTGGTGCGCGAAGCGCTCGAGCATGAGCTGACCAACCGGACGGAGACGCCACGCCCCCTGTCTTGCGCCGGGGTGATCGACACCGGCGGGCGCGCTCGCCAGCAGGCCTATGAGCCCGACGCGTGGCGCTGATCGTCGACACTGGGCCGCTTGTCGCGCTGCTTGATGCGACCGACCCCGACCACGAGCGCTGCGCAAAGCTCCTGCGCGAGACGAGCGAGCCTCGCATCGTGCCGGTTTGCGTGCTCGTCGAGGTCGAGTACCTCCTTCGTCCCTGGCCGCAGGCATTCACTGCGCTCCTCAAGGACTTCGACACCGGTGCGCTGGAGTTGCTTGACCTTCCAGCGCGTTGGCTGGTGCGCAGCGGCGAACTCATCGAGCGCTACCGCGACCTCCCCCTCGGACTCGTTGACGCCACCGTGATCGCGGCAACCGAGATGCTCGGCGAGACCAAGGTCGCCACACTCGACCGCCGCTACTTCACGGTCGTACGCCCGGCACACACGCCGGCGCTTGAGCTCCTGCCATAAGCAGCGGTATGTTCGTGCGATCCGTATCAATCACGATGAGATCGCGCGGGTGCTGGCCGGCCAGGGGTGTCACGCGGACGTCCTTTCGCTGACACCCGGGGGGCGAATCTCCTCGGGCGGCGCCCTTAGGTGGGTGTGTCGACATCGTCGAAGGAGACCACGCTGTGGACCACCTGGCAACGGTCACAGCGCGGTAGTCGGTGGAAGCTACGTGGCCGGGCTCGCCGATGGGGCGCCAGGGTAAAACCCCTGCAAGTCGCGCGCGATCGGATCGCAAACAGTCAGCAGATACCCCTGGCAGCAATTGATGCCTTGGGTACAATCGCACCTCATATGGCCACTGCGGCGACAAGCGGAAGCGCTATCTCGATGCGACCGGCCGAAAAGCAGGCCATCGATTTGCTGCGAGTAGCGTGGCACGGGCCACGCGATGGCGAGGGTTTCACGATCCCGGTTGATCCCTTCCACATTGCAGAAGACCTCGGCATTGAGGTCTACGCCGCCGCGCTCGAGTCCGACGTGTCGGGCATGCTCGTCAAGGAGCCTGGCCAGGATCCCCAGATCCTCGTCAACGCGTCCGATGCCCAGAACCGTCAGCGCTTCTCATGCGCCCACGAGATTGGGCACTTCATCTTGCGCGCGTCGAGTGATGCCGACGATGGCTACGGCTACATCGATCGTCGCGGCCCTTCGGCATCCCAGGGCACCAACCCCGCGGAGATCTACGCCAACCAGTTCGCGGCCGAGCTCCTCATGCCTCAGGAGAACGTCAGAGCGCTGGCGCCCACGCTGTCGGATGCCGCCCTCGCGGTGAAGTTCAACGTGTCGGTGGGCGCGATGAAGTATCGACTCGAGAACCTCGGCATCCAGCGTTGACCGTCGTCGAAGACGACGAGGGACTGCCAAGGGCCGGATCCGGTCCCGAACCGCCCATCAGCGACGACGAAGCGCGCGCGGCCTCCATCGCGCATCCAGCTGATCCCACCCAGCTCTTCCAGATCGCGGACTCTGCGCCAATCACCGCGCAGTTCACCAACATCGAGCAGACGCTGATCGCCGTCGCCGAGGACAAAGCGCGACTCGTCCTCAACGACACGGTGGATCTCATCAAGCGGGGTCGCGACTGGATGGGCCCTGCTGGCCTGTTCGCCGGCTTGCTGTAGGTCTGCTCACCGGCAACTTCCACGAGATCGCGGGGGTCTCGGGAGACACCGTCGAAGGCATGACGATCATGGCCACGCTCGGCACCGGTGGCTGGATGGCCATCAAGATCTTCCACGCCGTGAAGACCCCTTCGACGAAGAAGCTGGTCGACACCACCATCGACAAGCTCAAGGCGACCAAGCGTCGCTAGATGGCGTGGGTACGTTGACCGGGAGATTCCCGGTCAACGTACCCGTGACCTACGGGTGGGCTATGTGGTGATGGTGGTGGTGTAGGCGTCGAAGATGCGGTTGAGGGCTTCGACGGCGTGGCGGTTGGCGTGGATGTCGCTCATCACCGCAGCGTTGGTGGTGGTGTCGGCGCCGATGTCGGTGAGGAGGTCGAGGTTGGTGGCCAGCAGGTCGCAGCGGCGCTCGTGGAGGTGGTCGATGTGGCCGCGGGTCAGCGGGACTTCGATGTCGTCTGTGTGTGGGGCCATGTCGGGGTCCCAGCCGAGCGCGTCGATGACGGCGGTCGCGTCGCGGTAGACGTTGGCCAGTGCGAGCTGCTTGGTAGGGACGTAGTCAATGAAGTCCTCGAAGGGGTCGTGGTTGAACATCAAGACCTTTTTGGTCTCGATGCGGAGGACGTCGGCGGTCGACGGGTCGACGCTGATACGGCAGCCTGAATTACCCTGGTGGGCACTCATGGGAGGTCGCTTCTCCTTGGGTCATGCCCCCGGGCCGTTGTAGCGGTCGCGGGGGCGCTGTGTTTGGATGAGCGGCGGAGCTTACATGGCGGGGTTGACGGATTTGGTGGATTTCGCAGAGTCGTTGCAAGCCGTCGCACTTTCGTTGCAGATCGACGACACCAACAACTCGGGAGCGTCTGTCAGGGACGGGTAGCGGACCGCCTAAGACTGACGTCGTGGGGCGCTGGTCACGGGGCGAGCGTGGTCTGTTGCGAGCGCTTGGGTGGCGCGACTTGTTATTGGCGTTCCGTTCAGACGGTGGATGGCGTGCCAGCGTGGTCTGTTGGCACCGAGGGGAGTGAGCGGGGTTGGTTGTGCCTGGCGTTGGCCTGTCGTCCGCGGGCGCTGGGGTCGGCGATTCGCGTTGTCGGGTCGGCCTCGGGGGTGGGCCTGTTTGCGGCCGATATACGTCTGCGCACGGGCCCACCTCGGTCGGTCACGGCGCGCCGTGCTCGGGTGGGCCCGTTGGCGGCCGGTATACGTCGGCAAACAGGCCCACCCCGGTCAGGACCGCACCCGGGGGACAGAGCCCGCCCCGAAGTGGCGAAGCCGTAACGATTCGCGAGCGCTCGTCGCAGCTGCGTGATGGTTGCGGGCGACGCCCATCCAACCACGCCCCGCACCTGAAGGGGCGGCGGGACCGTGAGGGTCGCACGCCCGACCTCGGCCCGACGCTCGGTTGTATTGGGCGCCAGTCGCTGCGTACCGTAGCCCCGCATGCGTCGCATCCAGATCTACATCACGGATGAGCAGGAGCGCCTCATAGCCGCGAGCGCCGCCGACGCGGGTGTCTCGAAGGCGCAGGTGATCAGGCGCATGCTCGACGAGGGTCTGAAGATCGCCGACGGCGTTGATTCGCGGCGTAGGGCGATTCGTGCCACCGCCGGTGCTCTACCCGAGGCCGACGACTGGAAGGGATGGCTGGCCGACGTCCGTGGCAGCGCAGCGGCAGAGCGGCTTGCCGACTAGCTGGACAACTGTTCGGCCCTGACGCCTACAACGGTCGTCCAGACACGCCGCTCAAGTCATATACGCGCAGGCCGATCTATGTGACTGGCTGGTCGTCCCTCCCGACCTACCGAGTCCCTCCAAGTGAAGCCATATCGCATCCTCACGGCCGCGCTCGCGGTCGCACTCCTCTGCGCCCTGTTGGCGCCAGCACCCGTGCTGGCTGCCGGCAAGGACCCCTACGGCGAGACCACGCCGTTGAACCTCCCGGCGGACTCGCCGGCCAAGGTCGCCGACGTCGGCGGTGGCACCAGTGGTGGCTTGGCCCGGACCTTCGTCGGGCTGGCGGTCGTCGTGGCCGTCATCTATGGCCTGACCTGGGTGTTGCGCCAGATGAAGAAGACCAGCAGCGAGTCGGGGCGCTCGCATGGCTTCGGGCTCAGCACCGAGGCGTCGATGCCGCTGGGCCCCAACCGGTCGGTGCACCTGATCCGCGCCGGCCGCGAGCTCGTGCTCGTTGGCAGCGCCGAGCACGGCATCGTCCCGATCCGCACCTACACCGAGGACGAGGCCCGTGACCTCGGGCTGCTGGCGCGCGATGGCGACGACATCGACGGCGACGCGACGATGGTCGCTGCCAAGCCCGCCGACAAGGTCAAGCTGCTCGTCACCGACACCATCGACCGCCTCCGCGACCGGACCGCCCGATGATCACGGCCGCGACGAACGGCCTGTCGGCCGACGGCGGCAACGCCGTCCAGCTGCTGATCCTCGTCGGCGCCGTCACGCTCGTCCCGGCGCTGCTGTTCTGCGTCACCGGCTTCACGCGCATCCTGGTGGTGCTCGGCTTCATCCGGACCGGCCTGGGCACCCCGACCGCGCCGCCCAACCAGGTCCTGGTCGGCATCGCCCTCTTCCTCACGATCTTCGTCATGGCCCCGACCTTCACCAAGGTCAAGGCCGACGCGATCGATCCGCTGAGCAAGAACCAGATCACGCAGGCCGAGGCGCTGGACCGGGGCCAGAAGCCGCTGCGCGAGTTCATGTTCCGCCAGACCCGCACCAAGGACCTGGCCTTGTTCGTGGGTCTCTCCAAGCTCAAGCGTCCGCAGACGCGCGCCGACGTGCCGACCTACGTCCTGATCCCGGCCTTCATCATCTCCGAGCTCAAGACGGCGTTCCAGATCGGCTTCTTGATCTTCTTGCCGTTCCTGGTGATCGACCTGGTGGTGAGCTCCACCCTCATGTCCATGGGCATGATGATGCTGCCGCCGGTCTTCATCAGCTTGCCCTTCAAGATCCTGTTGTTCGTTCTCGTGGACGGCTGGGACTTGGTCACCCGCTCGCTCGTGGAGTCGTTTCACTGATGGACCAGGACGTCGTCATCTCCCTCGGGACCCAGGCGATGAGCCTGGCGCTGAAGATCTCGATGCCGCTGCTCGGCGTCGGGCTGATCGTCGGCGTGGTGATCTCGATCATCCAGGCCGTCACCTCGATCCAGGAGCAGACGCTGGCCTTCATCCCGAAGGTCGTGGCGATGGCGATCGTGCTCGTCGTCGGCGGGCCGTGGATGCTCAACCAGCTGCTCAGCTACACCTCCGAGTTGTGGATGTCCATCCCCGACATGGTGGGGTAAGTGGGACCGCAGCTCCAGAACTCCGCTGCGCAGCTGCTGACCGACTTCGGCGAGCAGCGCGTGCTCGCGTTCTTCCTCGTGCTCGCCCGCCTGTCGCCGCTGTTCATCCTGGCGCCGCTGTTCTCGAGCAAGATGGTTCCCGCGCGCGTGCGCGCGATCATCGCCGTGTCGCTGGCGATCGGCCTGTCGCCGGTCGTCTCGGCCGACACGCACCTGCCGACCGACATCATGGCCATCGGATCGCTGCTGGCCAAGGAGCTGCTGGTCGGCAGCGCGTTCGCCTACGCCTTGGCCGCGACCTTCGCCGCGCTCGCCGTCGCCGGCTCGTTCTTGGACACGACGATCGGCTTCTCCTACGGCGGCCTGGTCGACCCGGTCAACGGCAACCAGACGGCCGTCCTGAGCCTGACCTACAGCATGGTCGGGTTGATGGTGTTCATCGCCATCGGCGGCGACGCGTGGGTCATCAAGGGCCTCGCCCGCACCTACGAGGTCGTCGACCTCCTGCAGTACCCGTCGCTCGGCCACATCGTCAACGGTGCCAGCGGCGCGTTCATCCAAGTCTTCACCAGCGCGATTGAGGTCGCCGGGCCCGTGATGCTGGCCCTGATCCTCACCGACGCGGCCTTCGGCATGGTCACCCGTGTCGTCCCGACGCTCAACGTCTTCCAGGTCGGCATCCCGGCCAAGGTCATCGTCGGCCTGCTCCTGGTCGGCGCCTCGATGCCCTTCGTCGCCGGCTGGATCGGCGACCAGATGCAGACCGACATCGGCCTCGCCCTCGACACGCTGCGGGTCGGGTGATCGCCGATGTCGAACGCCGACAAGACCGAGAAGGCAACACCCAAGCGCCGCGAGGACGCGCGCAAGAAGGGCCAGGTCGCCAAGTCACAAGACCTCAGCGGCGCCGTGATGCTGCTCGCCGGACTGATCGCGCTCGGCGCCGCGGGCCCGTCAATGGTCGGGCGGATGTCTGATGGCATCAGCGACGCGCTGATCACCGGCGCCGGACGCGACCCCGTCACGATCAACACCATCAGCGACCTGATGCTGGAGTCGGGCAAGAACGCCGCGCTCTGCCTGGCTCCGATCGTTGCCGCCTGCATGCTCGCGGGCATCGTCGTCAACCTCGCCCAGGTCGGCATCCGCCCGAAGAACCAGGCGCTCAAGCCCAACTTCCGCCGGCTGAACCCGAAGTCCGGGTTCCAACGGATCGCCGGCAAGCACGGTCTCGTCGAGCTGGTCAAGAACCTCCTGAAGGTCAGCATCCTGCTGTGGGTCGTCCTCAGCGCGCTGCTGCCCCACATCCAGGACTTCGCATCGATGGTCGGCATCACGCCGCTGCAGTTCGGCACCGAGGCCGCCTCGATGGTCAAGAGCATTGCCTACCGCGCCACCTTCGCCTACCTGGCGATTGGCGTCCTCGACTTCATCTACCAGCGCTACGAGAACGAGAAGTCGATGCGGATGAAGAAGGAGGAGGTCAGGGAGGAAGGCAAGGGCCAGGACCTCCCGGCCGAGGTCAAGAGCGCGATCCGCCGCCGCCAGCGCGAGGCAGCCCGTGCTCGCATGATGGGCGACGTCCCGACCGCCGACGTCATCGTCACCAACCCCACGCACTACTCCGTGGCCCTGAAGTACGACGGCCACTCCGCCGCGCCGACCGTCGTTGCCAAGGGCAAGGACCTCATCGCCCTGCGCATCCGTGAGATCGCCAAGGAGCACGGCGTCCCGATCGTCCCCGACCCGCCGCTGGCGCGCGCCATGCACGCCAACGTCGAGGTCGGCCAGCAGATCCCCGAGGAGCTGTTTGCCGCCGTGGCGCAGATCCTGGCTTACGTCTACCGCGTTGCCGGCCGCCGCCGGCTCGCGACCGCCTAGAGGACCACTCGCATGGCTAGCTCGATGCAGAAGATGGGCAAGTACACCGACCTGATCGCCGCCGCGGTGGTGGTCCTGGTCGTGGTGATGTTGATCATCCCGCTGCCCCCGATGCTGCTGGACCTGCTGATCACGCTGAACATCAGCGTCTCGCTGGCGATCGTGGTCACGACGCTCTACGTCAAGAAGGCGTTGGAGTTCTCGGTCTTCCCGACGCTGTTGCTGGTCACGACGCTCTTCCGGTTGGCCATCAACATCTCGGTGACGCGCCTGATCCTGCTGCACGGCGACGCCGGCCACGTCGTCGAGGCGTTCGGCAACTTCGTCGTCGGTGGCAACATTGTCGTCGGCCTCGTCGTCTTCCTGATCCTGATCGTCATCCAGTTCGTCGTCGTCACCAACGGCGCCGGCCGCGTGGCCGAGGTCGGCGCGCGCTTCACGCTCGACGCGATGCCGGGCAAGCAGATGGCGATCGACGCCGATCTGAACGCCGGCCAGATCACCGAGGACGAGGCCCGCAAGCGCCGCGCGGAGATCTCCGAGGAGGCCGACTTTTACGGCGCGATGGACGGTGCGTCGAAGTTCGTCAAGGGCGACGCGATGGCCGCGATCTTGATCACGGCGATCAACCTCATCGGCGGCGTCGTCATCGGCGTCTTCATGCAGGACCGTCCGTTCGGCGAGGCGATCAAGCACTTCTCGCTGCTGAGCGTCGGCGACGGCCTCGCCGCGCAGATCCCCGCGCTGCTGATCTCCGTTGCGACCGGCATCATCGTCACGCGGGCGGCCAGCTCGCAGGACCTGGGCTCGCAGGTCGTCAGCCAGATCGGCGCCCAGCAGCGTGCGCCGATGGTCGCGGGCGTCGTCATCTGCTTCTTCGCCCTGATCCCGGGCCTGCCGAAGCTCCCGTTCCTGGTCATCGGCGGCCTCTTCATCCTCGCCGGCCGCGCGCTGTCGAAGTCCGCGGCGGCGACCGAGACCGCGGAGGTCGAGCGGCTTGCGGCGGCCGCGGCGCTGCCCGCGGTGCCGGCATCCCCGCGCGATCAGGTTCAGGACGCGCTCAACCTCGATCCGTTGGAGCTGTGCATCGGCTTCGGCCTCGTCCCGCTGGTCGACGGCAGCGCCGGAGGGTCGCTGCTGCAGCGCGTCAGCGCGGTGCGCCGCCAGATCGCGGCCGAGGTCGGCACGATCATCCCGTCGGTTCGCATCCACGATGAGATCGGGCTGCAGAGCCACGAGTACTCGGTCAAGGTGCGCGGCACCGAGGTTGCGCGCGGGCAGATCATGGCCGGCCACCAGCTGGCGCTGGACCCGGGCGACGCGTTCGGCAACCTCGACGGCATCCCGACCCAGGACCCGGCCTACGGCATGGCCGCGGTCTGGATCACCGACGCTCAGCGTGCCGAGGCAGAGGCGCTCGGGTACACGGTGGTCGACGCCGAGAGCGTGGTCGTCACCCACCTCACCGAGACGATTCGGCGCCACACCGCCGACCTGCTCACCCGCCAGGACGTGCGCACTCTGCTCGACAGCCTCAAGGAGCACAACGCCGCCGTCGTCGACGAGGTCGTCCCCGACCTGCTGTCGGTCGGCGAGCTGCAGCGCGTCTTGCAAGCGCTCTTGCGCGAGGGCGTGTCGATCCGCGACCTCGGCGCGATCGTCGAGGCCTCGGGGGACCGCGCGCGGGTCACGCGCGATCCGGAGCTGCTGGCCGAGTACGCCCGCCAGGCGCTGGGCCGCACGATCGTCTCGCCCTACCTGGACGCGGAGCGCACGCTGCGCGCGATCACGCTCGATCCGCACCTCGAGCAGGAGGTCTCAGACGCCATCGCCCAGACGCCAGATGGCGAGTACCTGGCGATGGATCCCACCCGCGCGCAGGCTTTGGTGCACCAGTTGTCGAACCATGTCGAGCAGGCCGTCACGCGCGGCCGGCGGCCGGTGCTGATCTGCTCCTCTCGCGTGCGCCGGCATCTGCGCCGGCTGTGCGAGCAGGCGCTGCCCCAGCTCTCGGTCTGCGCCTATAACGAGATCGCACCCGGGATCGGCGTGGAGACGATCGGAGTCGTGACTGCCTGATGGCACCGCAACAAGACCAAGACACCTTCACCTACCGCGGACGCTCGCTTGAGGAGCTCGTCCCGCGCATCCGCCAGGAGCTGGGCGACGACGCGGTCATCGTGTCGCGGCGCGAGACCAGCAGCGGCGGCGTTGGCGGGTTCTTCGCCAAGCGCGAGATCGAGGTCGAGGTGCGCCCCGGTGAGCTCCGTCCACCCGCGCCTGCGGCCGCTGCGGCCGGGCCAGACGTCGCTGCCGCCTTCGCGGCGCAGCTGGCCCAGGCCCACGAGCGCCAGCAAGCGCGCCCCGTGACCTCGCCCGAGGTCGACGCGATTCCGCCCCCACCCACCCCCACGAACGTCACTGTTGACGATCTCTTCCCGCCCGCGGCGCCGCAGTCGGGGGGCTTGGCGTCGCTGTTCAACGCGGGGCTGCCGCCGGCCGAGGCTGCGCCTGCGCGGGCGCCTGAGCCTGAGCCCGAGCCCGCGCGTCCGGCGCACGCCGAGATCATCGAGGACGACGAGGACTACGACGACGGCGAGTGGATCGACGACGACGACAGCGAGGACGAGCCGGCGCCGGCGGCCGAGATCGGCCCCGTCGAGCAGCCGACCGGGATGTTCGACTACCTCGGTGGTGGCGAGCAGGAGCAGGAGCAGGAGCCGGTCGCGCCGGAGCCGGTAGCGGTTGAGCCGGACCCGGAGCCGGTCGCGCTCGCACCCGAGCCGGTGGCCCCCGAGCCGGAGCCCGCACCGATCGCGCCGGAGCCCGAGCCCGCACCTGCCGCCATCGTGCCTGCCCCGGCGCCCGTCTCCGGCCTGCCGCCTGCGGCGCTGGTCGCCGCCGAGCGCCTCGTCGCTCGCGGCCTGCGCGCAAGCCTGGCCGAGGCGATCGCCCACGAGGCCATCGCCGGCCTTGCCCCGCTGCTGCCCGGCGCCGATCCCAAGGAGCTCGTCACCGACGCGCTCGCTCGCCGGATCCCGATGCACCCGCTGCGCAGCGGGCCCGGCGTCATCGGCTTCGTCGGCCCCGGCGGCGCGGGCAAGACGCGCTGCGTGGCTCGCCTCGCAGCCGCTCACGCGCGCCACGGCACGATGCCCGTCAGCGTCATCGCCCTGCGTTCCCCCGACGGCGGCGCCGAGCTGCGCCGCCTGCTTGCGCCTTACGGCGTCGCCCTGCACGCGGTCGAGAGCGGCGCGGAGGGCGCCGCTCGCGTCGCGGGCCTGCGCGGCGATGGCCTAGTGCTCGTCGACACGCCGGGCGTCAGCCCGCGGTCGACCGGCGAGCTGCGCTCGCTCGGGGCCGAGCTCGACGCGCTCGCGCCCGACGAGCTGCACCTCGCGGTCCCGGCCACGATCGGCCCCTCCGCGGCCCAGGAGCTCGTCGGCGGTGTGCGCGAGCTCGGCGTGGGCGCGCTCGTGCTCACCCACACCGACGAGACCGAGATGATCGGGACCGTCATCGGCCTGGCGATCGACTCGGGCCTGCCGCTCTCCTACCTGGCGCGCGGTCAGGCCGTCGAAGCCGGGCTGCGCCCCGCGTCGGCGACCGATCTCGCGCGTGAGCTGGTTCCATGACCCGGCTGCTGCCCAGCGTCGGCGACGAGCTGCTGCTCGCGGTCCCGCAGACCGAGCACGTGCTCGCGCGCGTCACCGAGGCCGGCCCCGGCTTCTTTGATCTCGCGCTGCTGGAGCAGCCGACGACGCCCACGCCCCGGCTGGAGCGCAGCGCGTTGATGATCGAGTTCATCAACGACGATGGCATCGCGCGGATGCACGGCCGCCTCGACGTCCCGCGCCACCGCCGCGGCATCGGCCGCGGCTACGGCGAGAAGGACACCGTGCGCTTCGCCCACCGCGGCAGCCCGCAGCTGCTCAAGCGCCGCGAGTACGTGCGTGCGACCGTCGACCTCCCGCTCACGCTCTCGGCGGCCGGCGCCGATGGTGATGACGTGACGACGCACGCACACGCGATCGACCTCTCCGGCGGCGGCATGCTCGTCGAGGGCCTGCACGCGCCCCGGCTTGGCGACGAGCTGCGCTTCGAGCTGGAGGTCGGCGACGGCGACGCGGCGGTCGCCGGCTGCGGCCGCGTCGTCCGGCTGGAGACCTTCGACCGCGTCGGCCTGCAGTTCTCTGATGTCGCCCAGCCCGACCGTATTCGCCTGATGCACCTGGCCTTCGAGATGTCGCGCGAGCAGCGGCGG
Source organism: uncultured Conexibacteraceae bacterium (assembly GCA_963829185.1). Lineage (GTDB taxonomy): Bacteria > Actinomycetota > Thermoleophilia > Solirubrobacterales > Solirubrobacteraceae > Baekduia. The sequence continues at coordinate 490,491 of CAWHID010000006.1, read as the reverse complement.
AGGTTCGCCTGATGGCCAAGAAGGACAAGAACGCCGAGGTTGCCGACAGCGGCGGGGGCATCCGTCTCTCCGCCCATCCGCGCGCCCGGCGCCACATCGCCATCGCCAAGGGGTGGGGTGGGCTCATCGCCTTCGCGGTCGTTCTCAAGCTCGCCCGCGGCGCCGGCCTTCCGTGGCCCGATGCGATCGAACGCGGGGTGCTCGGCGGCATCGTCGGCTACCTCGCCGCGTGGATGATCGTGCAGACGATCTGGCGCCACATCGCGCTGGCCGAGCTCGAGGATTTGCGCCGGCGCCTGATCGCCAGAGCCGAGAGCCAGAGCGCTGCCAGGGACACCGCATCCCGCCCACCCATCGCCGAAGCCCAGAAGGCCGGTCAGCCGGCCATGCCTCAGAGCTAGAGACGGGAGCTGAGCCGTGGACCGCATCCAACCGATCGGGCCGCGGCCACCGCAGCCTCCAGCCGTCCCGGCGGTGCGTCGCTCCGACGATTCCACCGAGAAGCGCGACCGCGAGAACGGTCAGCAGCGGCGCCGGCGTCGCGCGACCGTGCCGGCGCTGCCGCCGCCGCCCGACGACGGGCGCCCGCACATCGACGTCCGCGTCTGAGCTTCTCGTCCAGGCCGGACTGGACAGACCTCAAGCGCGCCACACCCGCCGCCGATCATCCGGCCTAGCAGCAAGCAGCGACAAGGAGTCGCTGTGGGACCCCAACACAAACGTCATCAAGGAGATAGACGAATGTCCCTTCGCATTACGCACAACGTCGAGGCGCTGAACAGCTACAACAGCCTCGCGAAGACGTCGGCCGCCATCTCGAAGTCGATGCAGCGCCTCTCCTCGGGCTACCGCATCAACAACGCGGCGGACGACGCGGCGGGCCTCGGCATCTCCGAGTCCATGCGGTCGCAGATCCGCGGCCTCGGTCAGGCCCAGAAGAACATCCAGGACGGCGCTTCCATGGTGCAGACCGCGGAAGGCAACCTGGACGAGGTTCACTCGATGCTGCAGCGCATCCGTGAGTTGGCCGTGCAGTACAAGAACGGCTCGCTCGACGACACCGCTCGCACGTCGATCCAGAACGAGGCCAGCCAGCTTGCCTCTGAGATCGGGCGCATCGGCAGCTCGGCGCAGTTCAACGGCATCAACCTGCTGGACAGCACCACCACGGTGTCGTTCCAGGTCGGCGCCAACGATGGCCAGCAGATCGGCATCGATCTCGTGGACCTCGCGACCACGGTCGGCACCGCCTACTCGACGCTGTCGACGAGCGGCACCACGGACATCTCGGAGATCGACGCGGCCATCACGGCCGTCTCGACCGCCCGTGCGTCCTTCGGCGCCGTGCAGAACCGCCTCGACCACTCGTTGTCGGTCGCGGCGGCCTACCAGGAGAACCTGACCTCCGCCGAGTCGCGTATCCGCGACGTCGATATGGCTGAGGAGATGGTCAACCTGACCAAGAACCAGATCCTTTCGCAGGCCGGCACGGCCATGCTCAGCCAGGCCAACCAGGCCCCGCAGAGCGTGTTGCGCCTCCTGGGCTAGGACTGACGCGAAGCACATTCGTCGGGTCTCCGACGCTGAGGGGCGGCCTTCGGGCCGCCCCTCGGTCGTTGTCCTGACGCACCGCCGTTGAAGGATCGGCCCAGGCGACCGATCACGGTGGAGATGAGCGTGGAGAACGTCCTCGCACGGATTGCCGAGCTGCACCAGGGTCTGGTGCCGCCGTCGACCGCTGGGCGGAGCGCTGCGGATGGCGCGCGGTTCGCCACCATGCTTCAAGGCCAGACGTCGTCGGCCGGTGTTCCCGGCGCGGCCGGGGCCGCGACGCCGCTCGGGTTCTCGGGCGCTGTGGGCGCGACGGGCGCCGTGGGCACCACGGGCGCCACCGCCGGTCAGCGCGCGCTCGCGCTGGCCCAGGGCGAGGTCGGCCAGGCCGAGCAGCCGCCCGGCTCCAACGACTCGCCGCGGATCGCCGACTACCGCGCCTCGACGGCCGGCGCCGGCATCGGCCCGTGGTGTGCCTACTTCGTCTCGTGGGCTGCGCAGGGTGCCGGCGCTCCGATCGGCGAGGCTGGCCAGGGCTTCGGCTCGGTCGCCGCCGTCGCCGACTGGGCCCAGCGCACCGGCCGCTGGAATCCCGCCGCGTCAGGCGTGCCGCCGCAGGCCGGCGACGTGATCGTCTGGGGTGCCACGCACATCGGCATCGTCGAGTCCGTCGACCCTGACGGCAAGATCCACACCATCGAGGGCAACTCCTCCAACGCGGTCACCCGCCGCACCCATGACGCGGGCGGCGACGGCGCGACCGGCTACGTGCGCCTGGGCTGAGCCGCGACCGGCGCGCTCAAGTCGGTTCTGACACGGCCGATCTCCGGGAGTGGATGACTCCCTCCCCGCGCGTAACGCTCGGTGTCGCCACCTATACCCGCGACACCTACCTGGCCGAGGCGGTCTCCTCCTGCCTGGCTCAGGACTACGACGACCTTGAGGTCCTGGTCGTCGTCGACGGCTCGAAGAACCCCAAGATCGACGAGGTCCTGGCGGGCTTCGACGACCCGCGGCTGCGGATCGTGCGCCACGAGACCAACCGCGGCATCGCCGAGGCCTACAACACGATCATCCGCGAGGGCCGCGGCGAGCTGATCGGCATGCTCGGCGACGACGACGTCTGCCTGCCCGATCGCATCTCGCGCTCGGTCGCGGTCTTCGACGCGCATCCCGACACGGGCGTCGTCCACGGCGACGCCGCCATCATCGACGCCGATGGCACCCAGCGCGGGCGCCAGATCGTCCCGGACTTCACGCCAAGCGGGCTGGTGGAGTGTCTCTGGCGCGTGCACAACCTGCTGCTGGATCCCACGCGGCTGGTGCACCGACGCGTCTATGAAGCCGTCGGCGACTACCACCCCGACTACACGCTCGCCCAGGACTTTCACTTCTGGCTGCGCGCCGCCCCGCGCTTCCGCTTCCGCCATGTCGACGGCGAGCCGCTGATCCGCCTGCGCCGCCACGGCGAGAACTTCTCCGACGAGTCGATGCGCGCGCTGGAGATCGACCAGGTCGAGGCCGCGCTCTGGGAGTCGCTGGAGTGCGAGCCGCTGGAGTTGCTCGTGCCGGAGATCGACTGGCCGTTGCTGTCGGCCGTCGACGCCGAGCGCGAGGCGCTGACGCGGCTGGCGTCGCACCTTGCCAATCGCGCGCTGCCGCTGCCGCGCCTTGCTCGCCGCGTTCTCGCGCGTGCCCAGGCACTGCCCGTCTCGCCGCCACCTGCGCGGACCAAGGGCAAGTTGTTGATGACCGCCTTCGGCTGGGACGACGCCGGCGGCGGCACGATGCTCCCGCGCTTCGCCGCCCGCGAGCTCGTTCGTCGTGGCTGGGACGTCACGGTCTTTCACGCCGCCGTCAAGCCGGATGCCTCGGGCGTGCCGTACGCGCTACGTGAGTGGGAAGACTGCGGCGTCCGCCTAGTCGGCGTGCACAACCGCCCGCACGGGCTGCTCGACACGGGCCGCCCGGACCGCGAGCTCGACGACGCGCCGATCACGGCCGCCTTCGAGGACGTCATGGATCGCCTGCAGCCCGACGTCGTGCACTTCCACAACCTGCACAACCTCGGCGCGGCGCTGCTCGACGTCGCCCACGCCCGCGGCGTGCCGTCCTACTTCACCACCCACAACTACTGGCTGGTCTGCCCTCGCGCCTACCTGCTGCGCGGCGACAACAGCCTCTGCGGAGGCCCGGGCGACGCTGGTGCCGACTGCGCCACCTGCATCGGCGGCGACGCCGCCGGCCCCGAGGCCTACAAGAACCGCCTGGCGACGATCCGCGAGGCGTTCTCGCGCGGGATCACCGCCTGCCTGGCGGTCTCGCACGGCGTGCGTCGCACGCTGATCGATCAGGGCTATCCGGCCGACGCGCTCGATGTCGTCCGCCAGTCGGTGCCCGCCGAGGAACTGGCCTGGGAGCGCGTGGGGCGCGACCGCACCCCGGGCCGCGTCGACGAGCGCGCGCTCACCGTCGGCTTCTTCGGCTCGGTCTACGCCCACAAGGGCGCGCAGCTGCTCGTGCAGGCCGCCCAGCTGGTCGACGCGCCGCTGCGGGTGCAGATCCACGGTGAGGTCAGTGACGCGATGGCCAGTCGCCTGCGGGCGCTCGACACGCGCGGCGTCGTGGAGATCTGCGGCAAGTTCGCGGCCGCTGAGCTGCCCGGCCACCTGGCCGGCGTCGACGTCGCCGCGCTCCCGTCGCTGTGGTGGGACTGCGCGCCGCTGGTCGCCGGCGAGTGCCTGGCCGCGCGCGTGCCGGTGCTGGCGCCGCGCATGGGCGGGCTGGCCGAGGCGATCCGCGACGGGGTCGACGGCTTGGCCTTCGACGGCGGCGACGCCGCCGGGCTCGCGGCGCAGATGCAGCGCCTGGCCACCGAGCACGGCCTTCTGGAGCGCCTGCAGGCGGGCATCGAGGCACCGCGTGGGTTTGGCGCCTACGTCGATGAGCTGGAGCAGTACTACGCCGGGCAGCGGCCGTCACGGGTGGTCGATGAGCCGGAGACCGTCGTCTCTTGGGTCGGCGAGCACGACGCGCCGACGAGCCTCGCGCGCATCAACCGCTCGGTGTGCGGGTCGCTGGCCGACGATGCGTCGCTGATCGTGCGTGCCGGAGCGACCGACCGCACCACGCCGCCTGTCCCGCTCCCACATGCCGCCGACGTCGAAGTGCGCCACCAGTGGCCGCCGGACTTCCGGCCGCCCGCCTCGGGCCACCTCGCGCTGATCCAGCCGTGGGAGTTCGGCGCGATCCCGACCGCGTGGGTCGCGCCGCTGCAGACGGTCGTCGACGAGCTGTGGGTTCCGTCGGAGCACGTGCGCCGCATGTACCTCGATGCCGGCCTCGACGCCGACCGCGTGGTGGTCGTGCCCAATGGCGTCGACCTCGCGCACTACTCGCCGGATGGTCCGGCGATGGAGCTGGAGGGCGCCGGCGACGGTCTGCGCTTCCTCTTCGTCGGTGGGGCGATCGCGCGCAAGGGCATCGACGTGCTGCTGAGCGCCTATGGCGAGGCATTCGCCGGCCGCGACGACGTCTCGCTGATCGTCAAGGACTTCGGCGCCGACGGCGTCTACCGCGGTGGCGACCGTGCGGAGCTGCTGCGGATGGCGGCAGGAGACGATCCCGCCGGACCGCGGGTCGTGCACCTCACCGAGACGCTCGCCGACGACCAGGTCGCCGCGCTCTATCGCGCCTGCGACGTGCTCGTCCATCCCTACCGCGGCGAGGGCTTCGCGATGCCGGTCCTGGAGGCGATGGCCTGCGGCCTGCCGACCGTGGTGACCGTCGGTGGCCCGACCGACGAGTTCTGCCCGGCCGACGCCGGCTGGCGGATTCCGTCGACTAAGGCGCTGCTGCCCGGGCGCCGGGTCGGCGACCTGCCAGTGGCCGGCGAGGCGTGGATGCTGGAGCCCGACCGCGACGCGCTGGTCGCGCTGCTGCGCGAGGTCGCCGACGCGAGCGAGGAGGAGCGCGCCCGCCGCGGCGCCGCGGCCCGCGCCGCCGCCGCGACCTTGGGCTGGGAGGCCGTCGCCGCCCGCTATGCGGAGCGGATTGGTGCGCTGAGCAGCCGTCCGCCGCGGATCGCGCAGCTCCCCGCCGTCGACCTCGACCTCGCCGCCGCGACCCGTCCGCGCCTGCTCGCGGTCCCGGCCTACCGCGGCCGCGACGAGCTCGCCGCGCTGCTGGGCTCCTGGGCCGCCGCCGCGCCCGCCGGCACGGCCGGCACGTTGATCCTCGTCGCCGATCCCGCACGCGACGGCACGCCTGAGCAGATCGAGGCCCACATCGTCGTCGCCGCGACCACCGCCGGTGTTGACCTCGACCACTGCGCCGACATCGAAGTCCGCTTCCTGCACGCCACACCCGGCCGCGACGCTGCGTTGCACGCGGCGACCGACGGCTTCGTCGCGCTCCACGGCGCCTCCGCGGGCCACGTCCGCCTCGCCGAGGCCGCGGGCAACGCGATCGTCACGCCGGACACCGAGTCGCTCGTGTCGTTCCTCGCCGCGCCCACGGCGCCTGCGCCGGTCCTCGCCACGGCAGGCTCGTGCTGACGCGCCTGTCCTTGCGATCGCTCGCATGTAGCGTCTACCATCATGGCAATGACGCCACATGACGGCGAGGTGAAGGCGGAGGTCGGAGTCCGTGAGCTGCACGACCAGCTCAGTCGCTACGTGCGTCATGCCGCCGCTGGCGGAGAGGTCTTCGTGACGATGCGGGGTGAGCGCGTTGCGCGGCTCTCCCCACTCGTGGTCAGCGATCCACTCGCAGACCTCCGCGCACGTGGGCTCGTGCGTGAGGCGACGCGGCCGAAGCGAAAGCTCGCCGGCCGCAAGCGACTCGCTGCCACCGCATCAGTGTCGGACCTCGTTGACGAGCAGCGACGCTGATCGTCTACTTCGATACCTCGGCGCTGATCAAGCTCATCTTTGACGAGCCGGGCTCAGATGTCGCGGTCGAGTTGTGGGATCGAGCAGAGGCCGTCACGTCGAGCCAGCTGATCTATCCCGAGGCACGCGCCGCCTCCGCGGCGGCGCATCGAGGTGGCCGGATCGACACGCGCAAGCTGCGGGCGGCCGTGAGAACGATCGATGAGCTGTGCCACGAGTTGGACATGATCGGGCTCGACGAGACCCTCGCACGCGCCGCGGGAGAGCTTTCTGAGCACCATGGGCTGCGTGGCTACGACGCGGTCCATCTCGCGTCTGCGACCACGATCGACCATCCCGAGCTCGTTGTCGCGACGTGGGATCACGCGCTCGCCTCCGCTGCGAGCGCGGAGAGCTGCACCGTCGTCCCCGCAGCGCACTAGCGAGCGCGCCCCTGCACGGCGGGAGGGCCGCTCAGTGCCCCATGCCCCGATATTCGGTGGGCAGCCTGCGGACTCGGTCAGAAATTCAGTAACACGCGCCCTAGCCGTCTTGTAACCGCTGCAGCGAGGTGGCGATCTTCGCCCAGCCAGGAATGGTGCGCCAGCGGTCGGACTCGGCGCTGGCTGTGACCAAACCGGCGTCGTGGAGGATCGCGAGGTGGTGCGCGATCGCAGGCTCCGTGGCGTCGAGCGCCATGGCAAGCTCGCTGGGCGCCTGCTCGTGTTCCTCCAGCGCGACGAGCAGGGCGAGGCGCAGAGGGTGCGCGATCGCCCGGAGGACGTCAGCAGGGACGGGCTCGGACATCACCGAGGACCATAGAGCCACTGTGAAAGATTTGCTGAACAGTCACAACGCGACACCCGCACGGGTGAGCAAAACGACGTAAGGTCGGGCTTCGGCTCCATGCTCGAAACCGATTTCCTGTCAGCACTAGGGCACCCGGCCCGCCTCCAGGCCCTCGTGCTGTTCGAGCAGCGGCCCGCGTCGGCGCGGGAGCTTGCCGCGATCGTCGGCCTTTCGCCCAGCGCAACGCTGTACCACGTGCGGAAACTGCGGGATGCGGGCCTGATCGAGCAGGTCGACACGCGGCAGCGCCGGGCGTTCGTCGAGCGGGTGTGGCGGACCCGCGGCACAGGCTGGGCCGAGGTCGAGCGCCTCCTGGCCGATGTCGCGGCTCGCCGCCGGTAACCGAATCTGTCGAAAAAAAGCCAGTCAGGCTAATGACTGGCCAATTCGGCCGATCTGTCGAACACCGGCCGATTCTGTCCTCCGTACCGTCGCGGGCGAGTGCTCGAGCAGGACGAGATCAGGCGGCGCATCCGGGCCGCGATGGCGTTGGCCGACATCGGCAGCTGGGAGCAGCTCGCCGAGCGCACGCCGCTGAGCCGCTCGACGCTAAAAGACCTCGGCACCGTGCGCGGTCGCGCCGAGGAGACGCACCTGCGCGTCATCGCCGCCGCCTGCGACCTTCCGTACGCCTGGTTCACCATCGGTGACATCGGCGGGGCCGTCACACGCGAGGACGAGGATCCGGCGGTCGGCGAGCGCCTCGAAGCGCTGGAGCGCACCGTCGCAGCGCTCGTCCGCCGCGTCGGCGAGTCCAGCAGCGGCGCTAGCGCAGCGGGAAGCTGAGCTTCCCGCGCTAGGCGTCGTCGCTGACCCTGGCGCTTATCGCAGCGGGAAGCTGAGCCCAAGATCCGGGACGGTGATGGTCCCGGCCTGGTCGGTGACCGTGCCGATCCGGCGCGCGCCAGGATGGTGGCCGGCGAGGATCGCGGCGGTGTCGTCGGCGTGAGCTTCGGGCACGATCGCGACGAGGCCGCAGCCCATGTTGAAGACCTCCCACATCTCGGCGGTCTCGACGGCGCCGAGCCGCGCGACGAGGTCGAAGACCGGCGTGACCGGCAGCGGCTCCTCGATCGCGTAGCCACCGCCGAGGCGCAGGATGTTGGTCAACCCGCCGCCGGTGATGTGCGCCAACCCGCGGACGTCGACGCCGGAGCGCAGCAGGTCCAGGACCGCGCGTACGTAGATGACGGTTGGCTCGAGCAGGGCGTCGGCGACCGAGGCGCCGCCGAGCTCGGCAGGAGCGTCATCGAGGCCCAGCCCGCCTTGCTCCTGCAGCGCGCGCCGGGCCAGCGTGTAGCCGTTGGAGTGCAGGCCGCTTGACGGGACGCCGATGATCGCGTCGCCCGCGGCGATGCGATCCCCCAAGATGATGTCCTTGATCGCGACCGTGCCGATCGCCGTGGCGCAAAGGTCAAAGCCCTGCGGTGAGGGATGGCCGCGGATCAGCTCGGGCAACACGGCCAGCTCACCGCCCGGGACCTCGCAGCCGGCCGCCTCCGCGCCGAGCTTCAGGCCCACGCCGATGCGGGCCAGCCGCTCGGGGTCGACCTCCTCGACGGCGAGGTAGTCGACGAGCGCGATCGGCTCGGCTCCCACGCAGATGAGGTCGTTGACGTTCATCGCCACGCAGTCGATGCCGACCGTCTCCAGCCTGTCTGCCTGCTCGGCGACGACGAGCTTGGAGCCGACGCCGTCGGTGGCGATCGCGATCCCGAGCTCGTCGGTGACGCGCAGCACCGAGGCGTAATGGCCGCTGGGCACGACCGACCGCGACGGCTTGCCCGTCTCGATCGTGCGCAGGACCGAGACCAGGGCGCCGACGCCCTCGTCGGCCTGATCCGTGTCGACGCCTGCGGCAGAGTACGCCTCGCTCATGGCTGCGATCGTCGCAGACGGCGCAGCGCGAGCGCCGCCAGCGTCACACGCTCGGCCGCGGGCAGCGCCACCGAGGTCGCGCGCCGCAACGGCGCGGCGGCCAGCGTCGAGGCCAGCGCCGCCGCCATCCCGGCCGCGAACGCCACGCGCAGCTCCGGCGCCGGCGGGTTGCGCGCCAGGCGCCAGGCCTTCAGCCCGGTGGCTCCCGCGATCACGGGCAGCCCGGCGCGGCGGCCGAGGTCAAACGACGCCTCCCGGCCGAAACCGCGCAGGCGCGCCGCCGCGACAGTCAGCCCGAGGCGCGAGACGCCCGGCCACAGCGCGCAGGCCTGCGCGAGGCCGAGCACCGCGGCGTCAGCGAGCGTCGCTTCGTCGGCTGCCCGCGCGCCGTCGCCCGCCCGGTCGGCTGCGACCAGCAACGCCGAGCCGGCTAGCAGACCGACCGCCGTTGCGCCCACGCCGCCCAGCCGGCGCTCGATCGGCCCTTCCAGCAGGAACCCGATCACCGCTGCGGGCGCCGTCGCCACCGCGGCCCAGACCGCAGCGGGCAGGGGCACGAGCACGAGCAGGCCGCCGAGCGTCCCCGTGTGTAGCGCGACCTCGAAGGCCTTGCGGACATCGTCGTCCAGCCGCGCCGACGGCCAGTCGAGCAGCTGCGGGATCAGCGCGACGTGCGCGCTGGAGGAGATCGGGACGAGCTCGGCCGGTCCATGCAACGCGCCCAGCGCTACTGCGTGAAGGACGGGAAATCCCACCCGCCCCTCCGGTCGGTCAGGCCGCATCCTCGGCGGGCGTCCCCGGCCGCCGGTTCTTGAACCAGCGGTAGGCGAGGTACCCGGCGCCCGCGACGATGATGACCACGACTGCGTAGTCGATGAGGTGCAGGTACTTGCGCAGGTCCTCCCAGTTGTCGCGGGCCGCGTAGCCGGCGAGGACCAGGCCCGCGTTCCACGGCAGCGCGCCGAGGAACGTCAGGACGCAGAAGCGCTTGACCGGCATCCGCGCGATGCCGGCGGGCAGCGAGATGAACGTTCGCACGATCGGCAGCATTCGTCCGAAGAAGACCGCCTTGTCGCCGTGGCGGGCGAAGAACGCGTCGGCCCACGCCAGATGCTTCGGGGAGATGTGGACGACCTTCTGGCGCTCCAGCAGCTCGATGCGGCCGTAGTAGCCGGCGGCGTAGGCGACGATCGAGCCGACGAGGTTGGCGACGGTCGCCACGAGCGCGGCGGCCCACCATGGGTAGGCGCCGTCGCTAGCCGCGAAGCCCGCGAAGAGCATCGTCGGCTCCGACGGGATCGGGATGCAGGCGCTCTCGGGCGCCATCAGCAGGAAGATGCCCAGGAGCCCGATGTCGTCGACGACGCCCGTGACCCAGTCGGCGAGCTTGTCGGTGACGGAGGCGAGGACGAGGGTGGCGGCGATGAACATTGAGGGGGAAGGCTAGACGCTGGGACCTTGCCGATACCTGCAGGCTCAAGCGCCTACCGGCCGTGCCGATGACCGGGGGGTGGACGCTCCCTCCCCGGCCCTGGTGGCCGCGCGTCGGCTTGCCCGTCATGCGGCCTGCTCCATCCTGCCCGTCGACGGCACGCTTGCGCCAGAGCACGACGGCAGGGTCTTGTTGGTTGACGCCGAGCCGTCCGAGACCCTTCTGACACAGCTCGCGGCCGCGTTGCCGTCCGTCGAGGCGCTGGTGCTCTGGGTCCCGGGCTGGGATGTTGCCACGGCCGCCGAGGCGCTCGGCCGCCACGGCTTCGAGCACGGGACCGTCAGCGGCGTCGACATGCCGGTCGGCGGCGTCCTCGCCGTTCTCACCGCCTCTGAAGCCCGTGCCGAGGCGCATGCCACCGAGCTGGCCAAGAGCGAGCGCCCCTTCCGCGCGCTGGCCGTTATGCCCGCCTACAACGAGGGCGACGTCATCGGCGCAGCGATTGGCGCGCTAGTCGCCGAAGGCGTCGACGTCTATCTCCTCGACCACCGCTCCACCGATGACACGGTCGCCGCCGCGACCCCGTGGCTCGGCCGCGGCCTGCTGCGCATCGAGCGCTTCCCTGACGAGTCTGGCTTCGACGCGCGCAACGAGGACGAGATGGTCTGGCGCGACATCCTGCGCCGGGTCGAGCAGGTCACCGGCGAGGTGCCGGCCGACTGGTACCTGTTCGTCAACGCCGACGAGTTCCGTGAGTCGCCGTGGCCCGGCACGTCCCTGGCTGACGGCCTGCGCGAGGTCGATGAGCTCGGTTTCAGCGCCGTCAACTTCGAGCTCGTCAACTTTCGCCCGACGCCCGACGATGCCTTCGTCCCGGGCACCGACGTGCGCGCGGCGCTGCGCTTCTACGAGGAGCCGGGCCCGTTTGACCTGCTGCAGGTCAAGGCCTGGAAGGCCCAGCCGTCGGGCCCGGTCAACCTCCACCAGCACGGTGGTCACGACGTCCTCTTCGACGGCAAGCGCGTCTTCCCGGTGCCGTTCGTCCTGCGCCACTACCCGATCCGCAGCGCCGAGCACGGCCGCCGCAAGGTGATCGCCGAGCGCCTCGGGCGCTTTGCCGCCGAGGAGCGTGCCGGCGGCTGGCACGTCCAGTACGACCACTACGGCGACGACAGCGACTACCTCCACGACCGCGCGCAGCTGACCGAGTGGGATGGCGACGCCCTGCGCACCCAGATCCTCGCGCGCGCCACGCGCCAACTGCTGCTCCTTGCGGCCGTCGGGGGGCGCGACGTCAGTGCGGGCGAGGTCACCGTCGAGGGGCTGGGCGGCTGGCTGGGGCGTCGCGGCCACGGCCCGGTCGGCGCGCCCGAGATCGCCCGCATGCAGCAGCACCTGCTCTCCACTGCTCCGGCCGGCCCCGACCTCGAGGCCGCTGCCACCGACCTCGGCCTCGTAGTTGAGGCCCAAGCTCGCGTCTGTGGCGAGATGCAGACCGTCGCGCGCCTCGGCGAAGCCCGCGCCGCCCGCGGCGCCGCCGCCTAGCCAGATCCCGTCCGACGACCAAGGCCATCATGATCGCGATCCCCGAGCCCACGGACCTCTGCCGGCTGGCCGAGCGCCACGACACCGACAAGGGCACCACCTACACCCAGGTCTATGACCGCCTGCTCTCCCACGTGCGCGAGCAGCGGATGCGGATGCTGGAGATCGGCCTCTACAACGGCGGCTCGCTGCGCATGTGGCGCGACTACCTGCCCAACGCGATCCTGCACGGCATCGACGTCGACGCGCGGACGCTCGCCTACCAGGACGAGGTCCCCAACTCGCAGGTGCGCCTCGTCGACCAGGGCAGCACCGCCGCATTAGAGGCCTTCGTCGCCGAGCTAGGCGGCAACTACGACTTCATCCTCGACGACGGCGGCCACACGATGGTCCAGCAGATCGTCTCCTTCGAGGTGCTCTGGCCGCAGGTGATGCCCGGTGGGATCTACGCCATCGAGGACCTCGGGACCTCGTACTTTCTTGAGTACGGCGGCCAAGAGCTCGGCGGTCCCGACACGGCGGTGGCCTACACCAAGTCCTTGGCCGACGCCGTCCATCGCAACCACATGCTCAACCCGCCCGGGCAGGTGCGCTGTGCGGTCTCGCCGATCGAGCTGGCCAAGATGCGCCGGGATGTGGCGAGCGTGCATTTTCACCCGGGGATTGCGCTGATCGTCAAGAGGTTCTGAGCGTCGTCGTGACGCACGTACCGGTTCACGGGTAGACGGCGCGGAGTCGAGCCGCCTGGGCGACGCGGTCGACGGCGACGGTCAGCGCCGCCGTGCGCCAGTCGACGTCGTGGCGGTCGGCCGCTTCGAGGATGCGGTTGAGCGCGAGGTGCATCTGATGGCGAAGCCGCTGCTGGATGTCGGCCACATCCCAGGCGTACTTCTGGTGGCTTTGCACCCACTCGAAGTAGCTGACCGTGACGCCGCCGCCGTTGGCGAGCACGTCGGGCACGACGAGGATGTCGCGCGCCGCGAGGCCCTGGTCAGCTGCGGGCGTGATCGGCCCGTTGGCCGCCTCGACGACGAGACGACACTGCAGTCGGTCGGCGTTCTCGGCGGTGATCTGGGCCTCGACGGCCGCCGGGATCAGGACGTCGCACGGCAGCTCGAGGATGGCGGCGGCCGGCACCGCTGTCGCCTCGGCGAACCCGGCCACGGTCCCGTGTGTCGCGACGTGGCTGCGCAGTGCGGGCACATCGATGCCGTCCTCGCGGACGAGGCCGCCGCTGACGTCGGAGACCCCGACCACGCGCGCGCCGAGCCGGTGGAGCTCGCCGGCGACCACGGCGCCGACGTTGCCGAACCCCTGGACGACGAAGCGCTGCTCGGCCAGCGGCCACTCCAGGCGCGCGAGCAGATCCTCGATGACGTACACGACACCCAAGCCGGTCGCCGGCTGCCGCGCCTCGGTCCCGCCGAGCACTGCGGGCTTGCCGGTCACGATCTCGGGCACTGAGAAGCCGACCGCCTGCGAGTAGGTGTCATAGAACCACGCCATCTCGCGCGCGCCAGTGCCGACGTCGGGCGCCGGGATGTCGGCGTTGGGACCGATGACCGGGATCAACTCGGCGGCGTAGCGCCGCGTCACGCGCTCGAGCTCCTCGACCGAGAGCGTCGCCGGATCGCAGCGGACGCCGCCCTTGGCGCCGCCGTAGGGCAGGCCCAGGAGCGAGCACTTCCACGTCATCAGCATCGCCAGCGCCGCGCACTCGCCCAACGAGACGTCGGGCGCGTAGCGCAACCCGCCTTTGGTCGGGCCCATCGTGAGGGTGTGCTGGACGCGGTAGCCGGTGAAGTTCTCGACTGAGCCGTCGTCGAGCCGGACGGGAAAGTTCACGGTCAGGGTGCGGCGCGGCTCGACGAGGCGCGTGCGGGTCTCGTCGTCAAGGTCCAGCACGTCGGCGGCCCGCGCCAGCTGCGCGGTCACGGCACCGTAGAACGCGGTGCCCCATTCGTAGCCCTGACGCAGGGACGGGGCGGCATCGCTCAACGTGGTCATAGGGACCTTTCGGGAGGAGGGAGAAGCACCGGTACGAATCTTCCAAGAAAAAGGCGCCAAAAGAGCTTGACAGAATTGGCGACAATCTTCTACTGTTCCTTCACGACAGGTCGCGCGGACCATCGCGCGTGCCGGAACCGAAGGAGCTCCGTTGCCCGACACCACCTCATCGCCCGCGGACGGCTCGCTGCTCGTCGTGAGCGCGCACGCCGGGGACTTCGTCTGGCGGGCCGGGGGAGCGATCGCGCTCGCGGCCGAGCGCGGTGACCGGGTCACCGTCGTGTGCCTGAGCTACGGCGAGCGCGGTGAGTCCGCACGGGCCTGGCGCGACGGCAAGAACCTGGAAGAGATCAAGGGTCTGCGGCGCGATGAGGCCGAGCGCGCCGCCGCGGCGTTGGGCGCCGACGCCCGCTTCCTCGACGCCGGCGACTACCCGCTGCCCGAGGGGCCAGCGCTGATCGACCAGCTTGTCCACGTCATTCGCGAGGTCGTCCCGACGGTGGTCCTCACCCATACGCTCGCCGACCCCTACAACGCCGATCATCCGGCGGCGGCGCGGATGACGCTCCAGGCGCGGATCCAGGCGCAGGCGATCGGCTACGACGCGCCAGGTGACCCGCTCGGAGCCCCTCCGGTCTTCTTCTTTGAGCCTCACCAGCCCGAGATGTGTGAGTTCCGTCCCGAGGTGCTGCTGGACATCACGAGCGTCTTCGAGCGCAAGCAGCGGGCGATGGAATGCCTGCCCGCTCAGCAGCACATGTGGGACTACTACACCGACCTCGCTCGACGCCGCGGCTCCCAGTTGCGGCGCAACGCCGGGCCAAACCTTGGGCTGCCGAGCGACACACGAGGTGAGGCGTTCATGCGCGTCTATCCCCATGTGACCACGCAGCTCGACTGACCATGGACGGCGTTCGCTGCATGCAGATGCGGGGCGGCACCTCGAAGGGGCTGTACTTCACGGCTTCCGACCTGCCCGTCGACCCCGTGCAACGCGATGACCTGCTGCTCCGGCTCATGGGGTCGCCCGACGCGCGCCAGATCGACGGGCTGGGCGGAAGCGTCCCGCTGACGAGCAAGGTCGCGATCGTCGAGCGGGCGAGCGACGGGGCGGCCGACGTGGACTACCTGTTCCTCCAGGTCGGCGTAGGGGAGGCGACCATCAGCGACCGCCAGACCTGCGGCAACCTGCTGGCCGGCGTCGGCCAGTTCGCCGTCGAGCGCGGCCTCGCCGCGGTCGGCGACCCGGAGACGCGTGTCCGCATACGGATGCTGAACACAGGTGCTCTCGCAGTAGTCAAGTTCCCAACGCCAAATGGTCGCGTCGCCTACGCGGGCGACCGCGCGATCGCCGGTGTGCCGGGCACCGCCGCCCGCGTCGACGTCGAGTTCGAAGGGACCGTCGGGTCGTCGACCGGCTCGCTCCTGCCGACCGGCAGCCTCGTCGACGTCATCGACGGCATCGCGGTCACCTGCGTCGACAACGGCATGCCGGTCGTCGTCGCCGAGGCCGCATCATTCGGCCTGACTGGCCACGAGTCCTACGAGTCGCTGCGCGCCGACGACGACCTGCAGGCCCGGGTCGATCGCCTGCGCCAGGAGGCGGGCAGGCGGATGGGCCTCGGCGACGTCAGCCTCAGCTCGGTGCCCAAGACGACGCTCGTCGCGGCCCCGGCAGGCGACAGCGCGATGCTCGCCACGCAGACGTTCATCCCGGTCGTGCCCCACACAGCGATCGGGATCCTCGGCGCCGTCAGCGTCGCCACCGCGGTGCTGATCCCCGGGGCGGTCGGCCACGGCCTGACCAAGGGCTGGCCCAGCGGCCCGGTCGACGTCGTCATCGGCCACCCGTCGGGGCAGATGGTTGTGGCGCTCGACGTTGACGCTACGGGCGAACGGCCGGAGGTCCGCCGCAGCGCGGTGGTGCGCACGGCACGCAAGCTGGCGGACGGCCTCGCGTTCCCGCGGGAGAGCTAGGCGCTCGCGTCCGTCGCCCGGAGGGCGGCGATGACGCTGGTGAGGTGCACGCGCATGGCCTGCTCGGCGGCATCGGGGTCCCGGCGGGAGATCGCGTCGATCACCGCCGCGTGCTGCGGGAGCGACTGCGACGGACGGCCGGGGCGCAGCGCGAGGCGGAAGCGGTGGCGGACCATCTGTGCCTCCATCCGACTCAAGAGGTCTTCGGCGACCGGCTGCGCGGCGATCCGCCGGATCGCGTTGTGCAGCCGAGCGTTGAGGTCTGAGTACGCGAGCGGCTGGCCGTCGGCGACCGCGCGCTCCATCTGCGCGTGCAGGTCGCGCAACTCGTCGACCTCTTGGTCGCTCACGGCCTCGGCGGCCTTGCGTGCGCACAGCCCCTCGAGCACCATGCGGCACTCGGTGACGTACACGGCCTCGTCGACCGTGACGGTGCGAACGCGCGCGCCGCGATTGGGGATCCGCTCGACCAGGCCCTCGGTTGTGAGCTCGACGAGGGCGGCGCGAACCGCGGCGCGGGAAACGGCGAAGCGCTCCGCGAGCTCGGCCTCGACCAGGCGCTGCCCTCCTACCATGTCGCCGGTGCGGATCGCCGCGCGCACACTTTCGGCGGCCGTTTGGTGGCCGGTGCTGGTGCTGCTCTCCTGCGTCATAGGGGTGCTCCGCGGTCGCCGGGCTGCCGCCCGCATGTTCCAAGATCTCTGCGCCAATCTGTTCGCAGCTTAGTGCTCCGAGGCTGCACACGTTGTGTGCAGCCTGTCTAGGCGCCAAGATTGAAAAAGAAAATGTTGACAATCTGGTTTGCGCGCTGCAAGATGTCGCTGGCGGTCGCCGCAGGGCGGCCGCAGACATCGCAACCACCGGGGGAAGCATCGTTGTGGCATCGCAAGCCCTGACAGCCAGCGCCAACGCACGAACGACCGGCAGCGAGATCGCTCGCGACCCGATCGCCCTGGAGGTCGCGTGGAGCCGGCTCACGGCCATCGCCGACGAGGCCGCCACGACGCTGGCGCGCACGTCGTTCTCACCGGTCGTGCGGGAGTCCAACGACTTCTCATGCGTCGTCTTTGACCGGGTCGGCAACGCGATCGCCGAGAACACGATCGGCATCCCGTCCTTCAACATGACGATGTCGCGCACGCTGCAGCATCTCCTGCGATGGCGCCCCGCGGACCGCTGGCGCGCCGGCGACGTCGCGTGCACCAACGATCCGTGGATGACCTCCGGGCACCTGCCCGACATGACGGTCATCGCGCCCGTCTTCCGCGACGGCGAGCTGCTCGGGTGGGCTGGGAGCATCGCCCATCAGGCCGACATCGGCGGCACGCTGTGGGCGGCGGACACCCGCTCGGTGTTCGAGGAGGGCATTCGCATCCCGCCGACGCTGCTCATCGAGCAGGGCCGGCCGGTCGAGCTGCTCCTCGAGGTCCTGCGCGCCAACCTGCGGATGCCCGACCAAGTCGTCGGGGACCTCATGGCTCAGGTCTCGGCGGGCAGCACCGCTGGCCAGCGCCTCGTCGAGCTGGTCGACGAGCTCCAGATCCATGGGCTCGACGAGATCTCGGCCGAGATCTGCTCGCGCTCGGAGGCGGCGATGCGTCGCGCGGTGTCTGCGATCCCCGATGGCACCTACACCGCCGAGCACGAGATGGACGGCTGGCCGGAGGAGCCGATCGTCCTGCGCGTCGCCGTCACGGTCGACGGCGACCGCCTGAAAGTCGACTACGCCGGGACGACGCCCGAAGTCCGGCGCGCGCTCAACGTGGTGATGAACTACACCGAGGCCTACACCTGTTATCCGCTGAAGTGCGCGCTTGATCCCGAGACGCCTCGCACGGAGGGCTCGTACCGCTGCATCGAGGTCAGCGCGCCCGAGGGCTCGATCCTCAACCCGCGCGACCCGGCACCGGTCAACGCCCGGCAGCTGGTCGGCCACTGCCTGTCGACCACGATCTACAAGGCGCTCGCCCCGGTGCTGCCGGGCAAGGTGATCGCCGAGTCCGGCAGCTCGCCGACGCTGCGTGCCGTGGTCTCGGGCCCGCGCGACGAGGACCGCCGCTTCACGAGCATCTTGTTCATCAACGGCGGGATGGGCGCCCGCCCGACGCTCGACGGTCTAGCGGCGACATGCTTTCCGTCAAACGTCATCTGCGGGGCGATGGAGATCATCGAGGCGACCGCGCCGCTGCGCGTCTGGCGCAAGGAGCTCATCCCCGACTCGGGCGGTGCCGGGCGCTTCCGCGGCGGGCTTGGGCAGGTCGTCGACCTCGAGCTGCTCGCGCCGGGCGACTGCACGCTGTCGCTGTTTGTCGAGCACGTGGAGCGACCACCGCAAGGCCTCGACGGGGGTAGCCCGGGGGCGCCGTCTTCGGTCACGCTCAACGGCTCGTCCGACGGCGTGGTCCTCAAGGGCCAGAACACGTTCCGGCCCGGCGATCGTCTGACGATCGAGTACCCGGGTGGCGGTGGCCACGGCGATCCCCGCGAGCGCGACCGCCAAGCCGTTCGCGCCGACGTCCGGGCCGGTGTCGTCAGCGAGGCGACCGCGCGGAAGGTCTACGAGCTCCGATGAGAACCCTTGCTGGAGTCGACGTGGGCGGGACGTTCACTGATATTGCCGTCTGGGACGCCGAGCGCAACGAGGTCCACGTCCACAAGCTGCTCACGACCCCGGACGATCCGACCGACGCGATCATCGACGGGCTCGCGCAGTTGCCCCGCGGCGCCGAGCTGGTCGTGCACGGCACCACGCTCGTCACCAACGCGCTGATCGAGCGGCGTGGCGTGAAGACCGGCCTGGTCACCACGGACGGATACCGCGACGTGCTCGAAGTCGGCACGGAGCTTCGCTACGACACCTTCGATCTCTTCCTCGAGCGCGCTGAGCCGCTGATTCCGCGCCACCTGCGCATGGCGGTCGTCGAGCGCATGGGCGTAGACGGCGACGAGGTCGTCGGCCTGGACGAGGAAGCGGTCCTTGAAGCGGGCAGGGTGCTGGTCGACGAAGGCGTCGATGCCATCGCCGTCGCGTTCTTCAACGCCTACCGCAACGGAGACCATGAGCGGCGCGCGGTCGAGCTCCTGCGCGAGGTCTGCCCGGGTGTCATGGTCTGCTCGTCGTCGGAGGTCGCGCCGGAGATCCGCGAGTACGAGCGCTTCTCGACCGTCGCGGCCAACGCCTACGTGCAGCCCCTGGCCACGCACTACCTGCGCCGCCTGGCGGAGCGTCTCGGCGTGCCGTTGATGATTATCTTGTCCGACGGCGGGATCACGACGGCCCAAGCCGCAGGTGAGCGCCCGATCGCGCTCGTCGAGTCCGGCCCGGCGGCCGGTGCGATGTCTGCCGCTCACCTCGCGTCCAGCGGCGGCTGGGCCGAGACCGTGGCGTTCGACATGGGCGGCACGACGGCAAAGATCAGCCTGATCCACGACGGCGCGCCCGAGATCACGCACGTGCTCGAGGTCGCTCGCGTCCACCGGTTCAAGAAGGGGAGCGGCCTTCCGGTCCGTGTCCCGACCGTCAACCTCATCGAGATCGGGGCGGGCGGCGGCAGCATTGCGACCGCCAGCGAGCTCGGCCTGCTCAAGGTCGGACCCCGCAGCGCCGGCGCCGTTCCGGGGCCCGTCTGTTACGGCCGCGGCGGCACCGAGGCGACGGTCACCGACGCCGACCTGGTGCTCGGCTACCTGGCGCCCGACAGCTTTTTGGGCGGCAAGATGCGGCTGGACCTCGATGGCGCCGAGCAGGCCCTTGACCGGCTCGCGGCCGGCCTCGGGGTCGATCGCCTCGCGGCGGCGGCCGGCATCGCCGAGGTCGTCAACAACAACATGGCGACGGCGGCGCGCCTGCACATCTCCGAGCAGGGCCGCGACCCGCGGCGCTACCGGATGATCGCCTTCGGCGGCGCCGGCCCGGTGCACGCCTACGGCATCGCGCGACTGCTGCACGTCAACCAGGTGGTCTTCCAGCGCGGTGCCGGCGTCGCGTCGGCGATCGGCATGCTCGTTGCGCCGCGCTCCGTCGAGTGCGTCGCTTCGCAGGTCGTGGCGCTCGACGCGCCCGACTGGGACGCGATCGATCCCGTCGTCGGCGAGCTCGCGCAGCGCGGGCGAGCGCTGCTTGCCGAGGCCGGGGTGGACGCCGCCGAGGTGGCGCTCGACCTGTCGGCAGACATGCGCTACCTCGGCCAGGGCTCCGAGGTCACCGTGCCGGTGACGCTGGCCGCGATCGAGGACCGCGACGACGCCGCGCTCGCCGCAGCGTTCGAGCGGGAGTACCGCACGCGGTTTGATCGCACGCTGCCCGGCATGCCCGTCGAGGTCATCTCTTGGCGGCTGCGCGCCCACTCGCCCGCGGTGGTCGACACGGTCGACATCGCGCGCGCTTCGGATGCCGCCACCGTCGGCGTGACAACGACCCGGCCCGCCTACTTCGCCGAGGTCGGCGGCTACGTGGACACCCTCGTCGTCAAGCGCGCCGCGCTGACGCCGGGGACCCGACTCGACGGCCCGGTGCTCGTCGAGGAGGACGAGTCCACGATCGTCGTCGGCCCGTCCGGGTCGTTGGAGGTCGACGACGCCGGCAACCTGCTCATGACCATTACGTCAGAACCCCGAGGACACGACAACGCATGACCGTTCAGCAGCCCAGCCCGATCTACGACGCCTCCTTCCTCCCCGAGGCCTACACCGACACAACGCGCTACGAGGCGATCGCCGCCGCGCAGGACGGGCGCACCCTCGATGAGGAGTTCACGATCCCGGTCCGCACCGGCAAGGCCTGGTTCGTGCAAGCCGGCCAGGTGTGCCGCGTCAGCACGCCGGAGGGTCCGCAGGTCGGCGACTTCAATTTCTGGAACGCCCACAACCCGCGCGAGCGCCTGTGGGCCGCGCGCACACGGCAGATTCAGGCCGCGCATGTCACGACCTATGACCGGCTGTGGTCATGCCTGCCGTACCTGCGTCCGATGCTCACGATCACCGCCGACTCGGTGGACTACGGCGTCGACGCGGTCGGGGGCCGCTGCCACGACCTGCTCGGATCGCGCTGCGACCCGTACATGAAGAAGATGTTGACTGGTCAGGATGTCAACCATCAGTGCCACTCGAACCTCGTGCGCGCCGTCGCGCCGCATGGGCTCGGTGAGCAGGACGTCCACGACGTCCTCAACATCTTCCAGGTCACCGGCCTGGTCGACGACCGCTACTTCACCAGCGCCTCGCCGGCCAAGGCCGGCGACCACTTCGAGTTCATGGCCGAGATCGATCTGCTCTGCGCGCTGTCGAACTGCCCCGGCGGCGATCTGTCGGCGAAGCGCTGGGGTCCGGAAGCCGCCGACACGGCGGACAACTGCCGGCCGCTGCACGTGGAGGTCTTCGACCTCGACGCGAAGCTGTTGGAGGGATGGGAGTCGCCCGCAGTCGTCCCCTACACGGGCGGCCACGGACTGGCGTAGTACCGGGCGCCCGTACGCGGGCGTCTACCAACGAGGAGGGAGAGCAAGAGATGATGTCAGGCAAGATCGGTGGTGCGCCGCCAAGGCGTGTTGGACTCGCGACGGTGGCGGCTTGTGTGCTCGCTGCCTTCGGCGCGGGCTGCGGCTCCTCGAGCTCTAGCTCGAGCGACACGGACGGAGGCGGCGCTGCGACGGCGGCCGCCAATACGACGGTCGACCAGCAGGCGCGCAAGCTTCTGCCCGCGGCGGTCACCGACCGCGGGACGCTGCGGATCGCGACCATGCTGGACTGGCCGCCGTTCACCTACAAGTCGAGCGATGGCAAGCCGACGGGGATCGACATGGACCTCGTCAACGCCATCAGCAAGACGCTGGGGCTGAAGCCGGCGATCACGAGCCTCGCCGACGGCGGTTGGATCCCAGGCATCCAGAATGGCAAGTTCGATATTGCGGTCAGCCAGCTTGCGATCAGCCCTGAGCGTGCGGCGGTGGTCGGCTTCGTCGACTACATCGGCAACCCGCTTGGGCTCATGGTCCGTCAGGCCGACAAGGGCAAGATCGATCCTGCGAACCTCTGCGGGCAGAAGTTGGTCGGGACGACCGGCACCGGACCGCTCAGCTTCGGACGCCAGTACTCCAAGACGGAGTGTGTCGCGAAGGGCAAGCCGCCGATCAAGTTCCAGGTCTACGGCGACAGCGGCACGACTGTCCTGGCGCTCGCCAACGGGCGCGGTCAGGGCTTCCTCGTCGACAACGCGGTCGGGACGTACACCGCCAAGACCACCAAGAAGCATCTGGTGATGGACGACGGCTTCGTCCCGGGCTCGACCACGCGCTCCGGCATCGCCTTCGCCAAGCAGCAGCCCCAGGTCGGCGCCGCCGTCCGCGCGGCATTGGTGACGCTCGCCAAGAACGGGACCTACCAGAAGATCCTGGCGAACTGGGGCATCGCCAAGGAGGCGCTCACGCCTCAGCAGATCAGCGCTACGGAGAGCAGCTGAGCTCGCGATGTCCGGTCCTGAGGTGAAGTCCCTTGGCGGCATCGACATCGCAGCGACCACCGACCGACCGATGATCGAGCGCAAGCACGAGGTCATCGAGCATCCTGCGGACGCCGAGAACACGGCCGAGCCGATCCGCGCCGATCCCGTTCGCGGGGTCGGTCGCAGGGTCGCCTCGGTCCTGTTGGTGGTCACCTGCGTCTGGCTGGCGTGGACGCTCGTGACCAATCCCGGCTTTCAGTGGGACGTGGTCGGCGAATACCTGTTCAACCCCGACATCATGCACGGGCTTCAGGTGACGGTGTATCTCGTCGCCGCGTCGATGGCGATCGCCATCGTGCTCGGCGTCGTGCTCGGGGTTATGCGCCTGTCGAAGAACCGCACGGCCTACGCCGCGTCCAGCGGGTACGTGTGGTTCTTCCGCGGGACGCCCGTCCTCGTCCAGCTGATCTTCTGGTACAACTTGGCCACGCTGTTCCCAGAGCTCAAGCTTGGGATCCCGTTCGGCGGGCCCTCGCTGGCCTCGGTCTCCAGCAACCAGGTGATGACACCCTTCGTCGCCGCGTTGCTGGGCCTCGCCCTCAACGAGGCCGCATATTACGCTGAGATCGTACGCGGTGGAATCCTCTCCGTAGACGAGGGGCAGACGACTGCAGCCAAGGCGTTGGGCTTCACGCCGCGCCAGACGCTCACCAAGGTCGTCCTGCCGCAGGCGATGCGCTCGATCGTGCCGCCGACCGGCAACCAGGTCATCGCGATGTTGAAGTACTCCGCGCTGGCCAGCGTCATCGCCGTCGAGGAGCTGCTGCACTCGGCGCAGACCATCTACAACACCAACTTCCAGACGGTCCCGCTGCTGATCGTCGCTTCGCTCTGGTACCTGCTGCTGGTGACGATCCTGTCGCTCGGCCAGCGCCAGCTCGAGCGGCGGTTCTCCCGCGGCGCCACGGACGCGCCTGAGCCCGCCACCGGGCGGCTGGCGCGCGGCGCAGCGCGGCTGCGGCGCGAGAAGGCGGAGGCATCATGAGCACCACGGCCACGGCGTCCGACACCGTGATGGTCCGGGCGGAGAACGTGCACAAGGCCTACGGCAAGACGCCGGTGCTGCGAGGGGTCTCGCTGGACGTCCACCGCGGCGAGACGATCTGCATCATGGGCCCGTCAGGGTCCGGCAAGAGCACGTTGCTGCGCTGCATTCAACACCTCGAGACCATCGACGCCGGCCGGCTGTACGTCGACGGCGAGCTGATCGGCTACCGCGACGTCAACGGCAGGCTGCGCGAGCGCAGTGGCAAGGATCTCTGCCAGCAGCGCTCGGACATCGGGATGGTGTTCCAGCACTTCAACCTGTTCTCGCACCTGACGGTCCTGGAAAACATCGTGGCCGCACCGGTGACCGTCAAGGGCGTCGCCCGAGACGAGGCGGCGGCGCGGGCGCGCCGGCTGCTCACGAGCGTGGGGTTGGCGCACAAGGCCGACGCCTACCCGCGGCGTCTTTCGGGCGGCCAGCAGCAGCGGGTCGCGATCGCTCGGGCGCTCGCGATGGAGCCCAAGCTCATGCTCTTTGACGAGCCGACGTCCGCGCTCGACCCCGAGCTCGTCGGTGAGGTCCTCGCCGTGATCCGCGACCTCGCGTCCACCGGCATGACCATGGTGGTGGTCACGCACGAGATCGGCTTCGCCCGTGAGGTCGGCGACAGCCTCGTGTTCATGGAGGACGGACGCGTGCTCGAGTGCGGGCCGGCCCGCCAACTGGCGGCCAACCCGCTGCATTCCCGTACACGCGACTTCCTGTCGAAGATCCTGTGAGCGCCGGGCGATGAAGGACCAAGTCCATGTCGCGGTCGTCCAGCTCGTCCCAGAGCCGCTCGCGCCCGACGCCAACGTCGGGCGCATGGTCGCGTGGGTTCGTGAGGAGAGTGCGCGAGGCCCGACCGACGTCGTGGTCTTCCCGGAGTTGGCCACGACGGGGTACGTGCCGGCTGAGCCCACCGATGCGTTCCGGGCACGCTTGCGCGACGCCTCTGAGCATGTGCCCGGCCGGCTGACCGACGCCCTGGCCGCCGTCGCCCGTGAGACGGGCACACATGTCGTCGCCGGCTTCAGCGAGCTCGGCGATGGCGGCGAGGTGTACAACTCGATCGTCTGGGTCGATCGCGAGGACGGCGCGTTGCACGTCCATCGCAAGGCGCATCTCTTTCAGCGCGAGCGCGCCTACTTCGCCGTCGGTGATCGCTTCGAGACCTTCGACACCGACCTCGGCCGCGTCGGCCTGCAGGTCTGCTACGACTCGAAGTACCCCGAGGTGGCGCGGCTCCAGGCCCTCGCCGGCGCCGAACTGCTCATCGCGGTCTTTGCCTACGCGCCGGACCCCGGCGTGCCCGAGGACATCCTGCTGCACCGCGCGGTCGTGCGCGCGTGGGAGAACGGCGCGTTCTTCGTCGCCGCCAACCGGCTCGGCCGGGAGGGCGACGACGCGTTCGCCGGGCGCAGCGCGATCGCGGGCCCGACGGGTCGGATTCTCAACGATCCCGACGACGGGACCGCCGCCGTCGTCCGCGCGACGCTGGACGCGCGCGACTTCCTGCTCGCCGGCCGCGACGAGCTGCTCGTCGACGACCGTCGCCCAGACCTCTACGGAACCCCAGGGCCCAACGAAAGGAACCCTCTCCAATGACCGCCGCCAACACCAGCCGATCGCTCCCGGTCACCGACGATCGCATCGCAGCGACGCTGAGCGAGCTCGCCCAGCTCGGCGTGGCCACGGTCTATGAGGCCGCCGGCCGGCGGGGGCTCATCGACACGCCGCTGATCGCGCTGGCGCCGGACGCGCGTGTAGCCGGGCCCGCGCGGATCGCGGCGTGCGCGCAGGACGACAACCGTGCGGTCCACGAGGCGGTCGCGGCGATCGAGCCGGGTGACGTGCTCGTGCTCACGATGCCCCATCCACGGCCGATCGCGCTGCTTGGCGACCTGTTGGCGACCCAGGCCGCACGTCAGGGCGCCGTGGCGATTCTCGTCGACGGCGCGGTCCGCGATCGTGAGGAGCTCGCTGCCATGGAGATCCCCGTGTGGAGCCGACACGTGCGGGCGCGGGGCGCCACCAAGGAGCATCGCGGAGCGGTCGACGTCCCCGTGACGATGGGCGGGACGACGATCAATCCCGGCGACGTCGTGGTGCTCGACGCCGACGGCGCCGTCGCGGTCGAGCGCGGGCGTCTTGACGAGGTGCTGGAGGCGTCGCGCGCACGCCTGGAGCGCGAGGCGGATCTGCGCGCGCGCTTTGAGGGCGGCGAGCTCAGCTACGACATCTACGGCATGCGCGAGGCGGATCGCGCGTGAGCACGGCGGTGCAGTTCTCCCCGGCCGCCCGCGTCTCGGAGGTCGTCGCGCACTCGCTGCGGCCCTCGACCCGTCCCGGCAAGGATCTGCTCTCGTTGGCCTCCGGCGAGCCGGACTTCGACACGCCCGAGCACATCCGCCTCGCGCTCGTGGAGGCGATCGAGGGCGGCGCGACGCATTACGGCGCGTGGGATGGCGACCCCGAGCTGCGCGAGGCGCTTGCCGCGGTCTGCGGTGCCGGCTCGCGTCGGGATCGCTCGGGCGACGAGGTCCTCATCACCCATGGTGGCAGCGGTGCGCTCGCGGCGGCGCTGCTCGGGACGCTCAACCCCGGTGACGAGGTCATCGTCCCCACGCCCACCTACTCGCTCTACGCCGACCTCGCGCGCCTGGCCGGCGCGCGGCCCAGGACGGTGCCGCTGACCGCGGACTTCCGTCTCGACCTTGACGCCATCGCGGCGGCGGCGCCATCGGCGCGCATGATCACGCTCTGCAACCCCGGCAACCCGACTGGCGCCGTGTGCTCGGCCGATGAGCTGCGGGCGGTGGCGGCCATTGCCGAGGAGCACGATCTGCTGGTCGTCAGCGATGAAGCCTACGAGCGGATCCTCTACCCCGGCAGTGGGTTTACGTCAGCGCTGGACGTGCCGGAGCTCGGTGACCGGTTGCTCTACGCCCAGACGTTCTCAAAGACCTATGCCATGACCGGCTGGCGCGTGGGCTATCTGTGCGCCTCGGCTGATGTCATCCGGGCCGCGGCGCTGGTTCATCGCACGTTCGCCGGCCCGCTGAACACTGCGCTTCAGCGCGCGGCGTTGACCGCGGTGACCGCCGATCAGGACTTCTTTGGCCCCATGCTGGAGGAATACACGGCACGCAGGGAGCTGGTCCTCGAAGCGCTCGAAGACCTGCCCGGGGTGACCGCGCACGTCCCGGCCGGCGCGTTCTACGTCTTCGTCGAGCACGGGGCACTCGGTTCCTCAGCCGAAATTGTCACTCGCGCGCGCGAGAACGGCCTAGCGCTGCGGTCCGGATCCGAGTTCGGCCTCGGGGGCGAAGGTCACGTTCGGCTTTCGTTCGCGACCGACCGTGCGCGTTTGGAGCGCGGGCTCGTCCTGCTGCGGGAGACGCTTATTGCCAAATGAGCTAGTGTCACGTATATGGCTAGCTTTGCTGGCGATACAAATGACATTGGCGTTGAGGATCGCTTGTACGCGCTCGGGGAGTCTCAGGGCGGTTACCTGACGGCTCGGCAGGCAATTGATGCGGGCGTTGCGCGATCGACGCTGACCTATCACGCCCATGAGGGCGGGATGCTGGAGCGAGTAGGCCGGGGCGTCTATCGCCTGCGCCGTTTTCCCAGTTCGCCCTACGAGCACGTCATTCCCATTTGGCTGGGCCTCTCTCGCGCGCACGCTGTCGTCTCGCATGTCAGCGCGCTGGAGCTGATGGAGCTGACCGACCTGATCGCCGACGAGGTTCACGTGACGCTGCCGCGATCAAAGCGCGGCACGACCATCCCCGACGGGGTACGAGCGCACTTCACCGACCGGCCGGTCCAGGGCAAGGACAGGCGCAAGGTGCTGGGGGTGCCGATCACCGGGGTGGAGCGCGCGATCGCCGATGTCGTTCGCAGCGATGGGTGGAGTGAGCAGGTCGATCTTGCCGTCCGCCAGTCGCTGAGCAGAGGCATGACGACCTTGCCGCGGCTGAGCGATCAGTTGCCGCAGACATGGCAGGGGCACCTGAGGGCGGCGGCTGTCGGAAGCAGCTCGTGAGGTACGCCACGGCCGGTGCCTTCCGGGCGGCGCTGGAGGCGCGGCTCAAGAGTGAGCAGTCCGACGGTGTCGGCCTGTCGCGGCTGCGCAAGCGGATCGTCTTCGAGCAGCTGCTCGCACGCTTGAAGATTGTCGCCCCGGATGGCTGGCTGCTCAAGGGCGGCTTCGCGCTGGAGCTGCGCCTCGGTGGCCGGGCGCGCACGACCAAGGACATTGACATCGACTGGATCGTGGGAGAAGGGGAGGCCACCGAACTGCTGCTCGACGCCGCCGCTCTGGAGATGGACGACATGTTCAGCTTCGACGTCCAGCGCGCAGCCGTAGATCACGAGCTTGCCGGTGGGGGACAGCGGTGGATGGTCCGGGCCGAGCTGGCTGGCCGAGACTTCGAGCGTGTCGTCATCGACGTTGGCTTCGGCATGCCGCCTGTCGTGGAGCCTGTGGTGCTCGAGGCGTCTCGTCTCCTTGACTTCGCCGAGATTCCGTCGATCGCCGTGCCGGCGCTGGCCGTCGAGCAGCACCTCGCCGAGAAGTTGCATGCCTACTCGCGGACCTATGCCAGCGACCGGCCGAGCTCGCGGGTCAAGGACCTCGTTGACATTGTGGTCATCGCCCACACCACCACCGTCGATGGCGAACGGCTACGGCAGGCGGTCACGGCGATCTTCGAACGGCGTGTCACCCACGAACCGCCCGACGCACTCCCGTCGCCGCCACGTGACTGGGCACGTCCCTGGACGACGCTGGTCAAGCACCTGCCGGCGGAGCCCGATCTGGCCTCCGGCTTCTCAGTAGCCGCAGCATTCTGGAACCCGATGCTGGCGAATGAGAACGGATTGGTCCGATGGGACCCGGAACTGCTGACGTGGTGACCGCCGGCTACGCCGCAGCGGCGAGCGTGCGCAGTGAGGGCAGCGTCGTCTCGTCGAAGCGCGGGGCGCCGGCGTGCTCGCGGCGCGAGAGCACCGCGTCGACGCCACGCGGCGTCGCCGGCACGGCGACCATGTCCGGTGAGTCGTCGCCATCGAGGCCGGCGGCTGCGACCGCCTCCAGCAGCGGTGCGACGTCGCTGTCGCCGGTGGCGATGACCAAGGTGATGTCGTCGGTTGCGCTGACCGTGCGGCCGTAGGCCGACAGCAGCGCCGGGTCGGCGAGCAGCTCGGCGCTGTAGGCGAGCACCGCGACGCGGCGGATCTCCTCGGCCCCGATGCGGCGCGTGTCGCCGACGGTGAGGATCGGCATCCAAGGAGGGTCGTTGAACACCGGCGGATGGCCGAGCGGCGCGGTAATCGTCAGCGCGGTGGGGTCGCCAGCTAGGACGCCGTCGGCCCACGCCAGCTGCGTGTCGCTAAAGAGCTGCGGGCGATTGACGATGACTTGCGCCTTGAGCTGCTGGTCGCGGCTGGTGGACTCGCTGTAGACGCCCGCGCCGTGCTTGCGGTAATGCCAGAGCGCGCCGGGCGCAGGGCGGCCGCTGACGCCGGTCGCGGCGATGCCAAGCCACAGGTCCCAGTCCTCGTAGCCGCGGACGTTGGTGTTGTAGCCACCGGCGGCCAGCCACGCCGCACGCCGGTACATCGTGCAGCACGGCAGGAAGTTGCACCGGATCAGCCGCGCGACGCTCCAGCTCAGGTGCGGGTGCAGCTCGTCGGAGTCCCCGAACTCGACCGTCTGCGGATAGGCGAGCGCGACGTCGGGGTCGGCGTCGAGCACCGCGGCGCAGCGCGCCAGCATCTCGGGGTCGAGACGGTCGTCGGCGTCGAGGCAGACGATGTACTTGCCTTGCGCCCGCTGCACCGCGAGGTTGCGCGGGATCGCCGGCTGGCCGGCGTTCTCCTGGGCAATGACCGTGACGCGCGGGTCCGCGGCGGCCAGCCGCTGGGCGATCGCCACAGAGTCGTCGGTCGAGCCGTCGTCGACGACGAGCAGCTCGAAGTCCGCAAAGCTCTGGGCCAGCACGCTGCCGATCGCCTCCGGCAGGTAACGGCCGTAGTTGAAGCACGTGATGACGACGCTGACCGCGGGACTGCTCATCCGGCGGCCAGCTGCCCTACCGAGGCATCGTCGTAGCGGGGCGCCGCGAAGTCGTCGGCGACGTCGAGGCGCGAGAAGACGGCATCGATCGACGCCACGGTGCTCGCGTCGGCCTCGAGCGCCAGCAGGTCCGGGCCGTCCTCGCGATCCAGGCCGGCGCTGGTGACCACGGCCACGAGCTGCTCGGCGTGCTCGGCCAGCGTGTGGATGACGAGCGTCGCGTCGTCGCGGCCGTCGAAGGCCGCCGCCCACGCCTGCAGCAGCGAGGCGTCGGCGATGATCTCCTCGGCGAAGGCCAACGCGGTCAGGCGCCGGGGTCCGAAGCCCTCCAGCAGCGCGTCCTCGGCATCGGTCGTGCGTGCCAGCTCGGCCGCGGTCGGTGGCGGGCAGACCGCCTCGTGCTCCAGCAGGATGCGTGCGCAGCGGTCCAGCCCGGCGTCACGGCCGGGCAGCAGCTCCTCCAGCGAGGAGTAGGCAAGCACGCCGTTGTGGACGTCGGGCATCCGGACCAGTGGGAACGCGATCGCCAGGCGGAAGAAGTAGCCGTAGGCAAACCGCAGCGCGCCGCGGCGGATCTCGGCGCAGGCGGCGTTCGGCGCCAGCGTCGCCAGCTCGTCGAGCAGCGTCTCGTAGCCGGCCGGATCCGGGACGGTCCGCACGAAGCCCGCGTGGCTGTAGGGGCTGCTGGCCGCCGCGACGGTCGCCTTGCCCTTGCAGGCCAGCTCCAGGCCGGCGGTGCTGACCCAGACCAGGCCGACCGTGCAGAGGTCCATCAGCGAGTAGGCGCTGACATCCTCGTCGGGCTCGATCAGCGAGACGTTGGGCGGCAGGCCGTTGCGCAATGTCGCCATCTCGGCCAGCTGCGCGTGGTTGGCGCCGGTCGAGCGCTTGCTGCCCGTGTTGGGGTGCACGCGGACGATGAGGTCGAGCTCCGGATGGGCGGCGGCGTAGGCGATCGTGCGGTCGATCCAGTCGCGCTGGGAGGCGAACGCGCTGCCCCAGTCCTCGTCGCCGGCGACCTCGTCATCCGAGGAGGTGAAGAGCACCCAGACGGGGCGCTGCGGGCTCAGCCCCAGGCGCGCGCGCACCTCGGCCGGCGGTTGCGGCGGGGCGCTGAGCGCCTTCCAGGGCAGGTCGCGGCCATGCTGGCGGTCGACCATCAGGCGCGCGGCGGCCGCGGCCTCGTCGGCGTCGAGCGGAACTTCGCCCCACTCGCGCCAATAGCGCCGGACGCGCTCCAGCGCCAGGACCGTCGCGTTCTCGACGAGCAAGAGCGTCTCTGGGCGCTGGCCGCGCTCGTGGGTCACGGTGCGGATCCCGCGCGCGCGGGCGAGCTCCAGCGCGACGCGTAGCGAGGACTGGCGGCCGTTGAAGAGCAGCAGGACGTCGGGGTCGCTCTCGGCCAGCAGGCGATCGAGCGCGAAGGCGGCGACCAGGCCGCTGTGCAGGTAGCCGCGCACGGCGCGCTCGACGGCCGGATCGTCGACGTCGGGCTCGGTGACGCGGAAGTGCGATTGCAGCGACATGCGGACCCAGGCGGCGATCTGCCACTCGCCGTAGGTCGCGCTCAGCAGCTCCTCGGCGGGCAGCGACTGGGCCCAGCGCAGCGCCTCGCGGCCCTCGTCGGGCGCCAGGTAGCGGCCGAGCCAGCGGTAGTCCATGCCCATCTCGGCGCAGAGCTTGGTGACGTCGGCCTGACAGCCGAGGCAGGCGTCGGCCGGGCGCGGGTTATGCGCGGCCCAGAACTGATCGCACTCGCTAAACAGGCCGTCGCAGAGGACGTACTCGACCTCCGCACCGCGCAGGCGCAGCGTGTGCAGGATCGTCATCTCCCACTGGCCGTGCAGCGCCCAGCGGTTGTAGGGCGCGTAGGCGAGCACGCGCGTGGGGCGGAGGGAGCCCATAGGCTGGTGGTCGGCCTGCCTCTGTGCCGTCTTGAGCGCTGTCGTCAGCCGTTCAGTGTGGCTGCGAGGCGCGTCAGGCCCTCGTCCAGCTCGGCCTCGGAGACCGCGTAGCTGATGCGCAGGTGGTCGTCGACGCCTTCGCCGAAGGCGCTGCCGGGGACGGTGGCGACGCCGGCGTTCTCGAGCAGGCTGACGGGGAGATCGGACCCGCCCGCCCCGGCATCGGTGAAGCGCGGGAAGGCGTAGAAGGCGCCGTCGGCCGCGGTCAGCTCGACGCCGGGCAGGGCGGCGAGGCCGGTGCGCAGGGCGTCGCGGCGGCGCCCGTACTCGGCGACCATCGCTTCGACGAACGGCTCGCCCTCGCGTAGCGCGGCCACCGCACCGGCCTGGGCAAAGGAGGACGCGCAGACCGTGAGGTACTGGTGGACGGTCGCGACGCGATCGAGCAGTGCCTGGGGCGCGGCCGCGTAGCCGACGCGCCAGCCGGTCATGGCATAGGTCTTCGAGCAGGAGTCGGCAATGACCGTGCGCTCGCGCATGCCCGGCAGCGTCGCGATCGAGATGTGCTCGTGCGCGCCGTAGGCAAAACGGCGGTAGATCTCGTCGGAGATCGCGATGAGGTCGTGGCGATGGCAGAGGTCGGCGAGCGCTTGGAGCGTGTCGCGGTCCAAGACCGCGCCGGTCGGGTTCGACGGCGAGGAGATGATGATGGCCTTGGTGGCCGATGTGATCGCCGCGGCGATGCGCTCGGGGTCGGGGACGAAGCCGTCGATAGCGCGCGAGGGCACCGGGATCGGGACGGCGTCGGCCAGCCGCGCGTGGGCTTCGTAGTGCGGCCACGCGGGCGTGGGGATGATCACCTCGTCGCCCGCTGCCAGCAGCGCGCGCAGCGCGGCGAAGACGGCCTCGCTGCCACCGGCGGTGACGACGATCTCGGTGTCGGCGTCGTACGGACGCCCGGCGGCGGCGAGCATGTCGGCCAGCGCGGTGCGCAGCGCGGACGTGCCGCGATTGGGCGTGTAGTGGACGTCGCCGGCGTTCAGCGCCGCGGTGGCCGCCTCAGCCGCGACCGGCGGCGAGCCGAGGTGCGGGCGGCCGATCTCGAGATGGACGATCGAGCGGCCCTGCGCTTCGAGCGCCAGCGCGCGGTCAAAGACGGCGCGGATGCCGGACGGGCGCAGGGCCTCACGCATCTCCACGTACCAGGTAGTTGGGGTCCTTGGCCAACCCGGCGACGATCAGCCGCTCCATGTCACGGGCGCGGATTGCGTTGATCTCGCCGCGGCCGACGCGGACGGCCTTCGTCGCGCCGTCGGCGCGCGCGTCGTGGTCCAAGCGCATGAAGTAGGGCACATGGTCTGGGCGATCGAGCGCGCGGACGTTGTACACCACCTCGGTCTCGCTCCGTACGCCGTCGATCACCGAGATGCCGGCGAAGCGCTTGGGGAAGCGGTAGGCGACGCCGAGCTGCTGCTCGACGTGGTGGATCAACGCGCTGTGGGAGCCGATGCCGACGTTGACCATCACCGCGTCGCGCTCTAGCAGCAGCGCGTAGAGCGAGCGCGGGCCGAAGCAGTCCTCGTTGCCGGCGGCGGCCAGGAGCGTGTGGGCGGCGGTGCCGGTGCCGATGGCCGAGAAGATGGGATCAGCCGAGCGCGCGAACGCCGGGTGCTGCCAGAGCGCCTCGGGCAGCAACCCCATGGCCTTGGTCGGCGGCGTCGACGCGGGGTCAAACGCCTCACCCTTGGTGAAGGAGTAGGTGTAGGCCGGCAAGAGCCAGCCGCCGTCATCGCCGAGCACCTCCGTGAAGGCTTCGTGAAACAGCTCGGCGATCGCGTCCTTGGTCAGCCCCTCGGCCGGGCGGCCGAGCATCCCGACGCCGGTGTGGGAGAAGACGATGTCGCCGCGCTTGAGCCCGAGCTCGCGCAGTGCCGTGACGACAGCGGCGCGGTCGTAGTCGGGCAGGGCGCTCACCGTGCGCGGGCCTCGTCGACGATCTGCGCGAGGCCGCGGACGCTGCAGAAGCGCGGATCCTGGAGGTCGGCGGGCTCCAGCGCCAGCTCATAGGTGGCCTCGATGTCGCCGATCATCACCACGAGGCCGAGCGAGTCGAGGATCTCCAGCTCGAAGTAGTTGGCGTCCAACAGCGTCTCGGCATCGTGCGCCGCCGCGGTGCCGTTGCCGTGCTCGGCGAAGTAGTCGACGAGCCAGCGTTCGGTCTCCGTCAGCGTCATTGCGCGGAGGGTATCTGCAGCAGTTCGACCAGCTCGCCCGCCGGGCCCTCGACGATTGCGACGCGCAGCGTGCGGCCGGCGACGTCCTCGTCCCACGCCGCGGTCGCGCGGCGCAGAACGTCGCCGCGGTGCAGCCGAGCCAGCTCGGCGTCGACGTTGCTGGTGACCAGCGAGACGAGCACGCAGCCGTCGGCGTCGACGGTCGTGGCGCCGGCGCGGCGCGGCCCGTCGGTGGTCGTGATGGTCAGCCGCCACGCGGGCATCACGGCGCCGAAGTGGCGCAGGCCGTCATCGCCCTGCGGTGCGTTGAGGGCGTCCCAGAAGGCACCGCTCGCGGCGCGGTCGTCGGTGGTGGTCGCGACCTCGCCGGAGTTGTTCATCGTGAACGCGGCGACACCCGCCGGTGCGCCGTCCGCGTAGGCGGTCAGCTCGATGGCCGGGGCGGGCGTGGGCGGTGTCAGGTGGACCATCGTCAGCGCGTCGCGTGGCCCGCTCAACATGATGTCCTTGGCCGCATGCGACGTCAGCCGTGGTTCGTGGAAGGAGCGCGTGAAGCCGGCGGCGGTCAGCGGCTGTTCGGCGGCCGCGAGGTCGGCGAC
This sequence comes from uncultured Conexibacteraceae bacterium, assembly GCA_963829185.1. Taxonomy (GTDB): domain Bacteria; phylum Actinomycetota; class Thermoleophilia; order Solirubrobacterales; family Solirubrobacteraceae; genus Baekduia. Next base: position 456,033 of record CAWHID010000006.1, on the reverse strand, counting down.
GTTGACGACGACTTGGACGGCGCCGAGGATCACGCGCGCAGCTCGAAGTACCACCACAAGGGGAACTCGGCGGCGAAGCCCGCCGCGCGGTCCTGCGGCGCGTCGGCGCCTGGGACCAGCTCGCGCACCGTCGTGATCGCCAGTCCCGCGGCCTCGGCCGCGCGCGACAGCTCTTCCAGCGTCGGCGTCACGCCGTGCCAGCGGTGGCGATACTCGCTGAGGACGGTCAGCGGACGCTGCGGCGAGCCGAGCCAGGGCTGCTGCCAGAAGGCGCCGTTGGGCTCCAGGATGGCGATGCGGCCGCCGGGGGCGAGCAGGCCGGCGAGGGTCGTGAGCAGCGCGGCGGGGTCCAGCTCGACGGACTGGTCGTAGCTGTGGAAGTAGAACATCAACACGTCGCTGAGAAAGATGTAGTCGAACTGCTCGCCGGTCAGCGAGGACAGGCCGTCCTCGACGGGGAGGGTCAAGGCGAGCGTGTCGATGTGCTCGGCCACGCCGTCCTCGGTGGCCAGCTGCTCTAGCGTCTCCAAGTGCTTGGTGTTGGTGTCGGTCGCGGTGACCTGCGCTCCCGCCCGGGCGAAGAGCCGGGCAAACAGACCCGGGCCGCAGCCGAAGTCCAGGACGCGCCGGCCGTCCATCGACCCAACGGGAAAGCGCTGCGCCATGAACTCCCACTGCACCCAGCGATAGGGCCCCTCACGCGGCGCTCGGCGATCGGCCGCGAACTTCTGATCCGTCCACCACCCGTCGAGGTCTCGCCGCCGCAGCGTCCGCGCCACGTACTCGCCTACCCGCTGGTGCACGTTGCCGTGGCGCGCGCGATCGAGCGCGTGCTCGCGCGCACCGAGCGACGCCGCGTAGGCCTCCTCGTCCTCCACGGCAAGGGCAAGTCGCCGCGCCAGCGCCAGCGCGGCCTCCAGGTCGATCGGCTCGACGCCCTCCAGGGTCGCTGCGCGATCCAGCCCCGTCGGGTCGCCGAGCAGACCGTCGGCAAACGGCGGCGCGCTCGCGTCGCGCACAACGAACGTCGCATTCGCGAACCGCTCCCGCAGCGCTTCCGAGTCCCCGCCGCGCAGCGCGGCGAGCAGCTCGACGAACGCACCGTCGCCCAGCGCCCAGGTGCGCAGCAGCGGGTTGCCGGCGAGGATCTCCCCGGGCGCGTGGACTAACAGCAGCGTCTCGGGCAGCGTCGTCAGCGCGCCGCTCACCCTGGCGCCCCGTCGCCCTCGATCGCGATCACCCGGGCCGGCGCGCCGTCGGCGCCACGGACGGGCAGCGGCAGCGCGGCGAGGAAGACCTCGGGCCCGCTGAGCTGTTCCAGGTTGTTGAGGTACTCGAGCAGGATCACGCCCGCCCCGAGCAAGATGTGGTGGTTGGGACTGTCCTCTTCGCTGCCGTAGCCCAGCCGCGGGTCGTCGGGCGACGGGATGTCCATGCCGACCAGCGCCGCGCCCTGCTCCACGAGCCACGTGCACGCGTCGCGGGCCAAAAACGGCGACTCGGTGTAGAAGTCCATCCGCCCAAAGCGCGCCGACCATCCGAAGCGCAGCAGCAGGCGCGGATGGCGCAGGCCACCGCCCACCGCCGCCTGCAGCCGCACGAGCGAGATCTCCTCCAACGGGCCGGCAGGCCCGAGGTCGGCGATCACCGCGGGGCCGACGAGCGTCGACAGTGGCACCTGGTCGATCGAGCCGCCGTCCTCGATGAAGTGCAGCGGCGCGTCGAGGTGCGTGCCGGTGTGGGTGCCGAGGACGAGGCGGCGCGTCGCGCGGCCCTCGACGCGATGGCGTGCGAGCTGCGTGACCTCGGTGCGAGGGTGGTTGAGGTTCGGGAAGGTCAGCATCCCCTCGTGCAGCGGATGGCTGAGGTCGATCAGCCGGCGACCACTCCCACCCGCCCCGGGAGCCTGCCCGTCGTCGACCGTAAAGCCCTTGCCGGTCGCCGGCAGCCCGAGCTGGTCGATCACCATGTCGCGCACGGCCGCCTTGCGGACCTTGCCCGTCGGCGTGCGCGGCAGCTCATCGATTTGGAGGTAGACGCCCGGATGTTGAGCGCTCGGCAGCGCCTCGGCCGCGCGCGCCTTCAGCGCCGGCTCGGCCTGCTCCAGCGTCGCGCCGTCGCGCATCTGCACGACGGCGACGAGCTGCTCGCCGAGCATCGCGTCGGGCACGCCGACGACGGCGACGCGCTCGACGCGCTCCTCACCGGCGAGAACATGCTCGACGGCCACGGGGCTGACGTTGACGCCGCCGCGGATGACGATCTCCTTCGAGCGCCCGCTGATCCGCACCTCGCCATCGGGCCCGATCGTGCCGAGGTCGCCGGTCGGCAGCCAGCCGTCCTCGCTGGGGTCGATGAACTCGGTGCCCTCCTCGAGGTAGCCGACCATCGTGTCGGGCGACCGGATCAGCAGCTCGCCGTCCTGGGCGCCGTCGATTGGCCGCACCGCCATCTCGACGCCGTCCAGCACTGCGCCGACGGCGCCGTCGGCGGCCGGCCGCGCCGGCGTCGAGACCGCGGCAAAGAGCGTCTCTGAGAGCCCGTAGCTGTCGTGGACCGCGGTGCCGTAGCGCTCCTCGAACTGCGCGCGCAGCTCGGGGCTCAGGGGCGCCGTGCCGCAGACCACCATCTTGATCTGCTCGGCGACGAGCGCGCGGCCCTCGTCACCGCGGTCGATCTTCAACAGCATGGCCATGATCGTTGGGACCAGCCAGAGCACGTTGGCCCCGTGCTCGCCGACGGTCTTCCAGAAGCTCAACAGCGAGCGCGCGTCGAAGGCGCGGTCGACCACGACGCTGGCGCCGAGCGTGAACGGCAGCAGCAACAAGTTGTAGTACCCGGCCATGTAGGTCATGGGCAGGTTGTGGTGGAACCGGTGCTCGGCACCGAGGCCGGTCGCGGCCGCGTAGCGCTGGGCGTTGGCCACGAAGTCGGACAGGCGGTGACCGACGCCGCGTGGGGTGCCGGTGGTCCCCGAGGTGAAGTGGATCGCGATGACGTCGCGGGAGGCGACGCCGTCAAGGGGGCGCCAGCCGTCGTCTGGCGGGGGCGCCACCGTGCGCGGGTCGAGCTGCTTCAGCGCAACGCCCACGGCGCCCGCCGCGTCGGCGAGCCCCGCGTCCGGGGTCGCCCCCGTGATGACCTGGGCCGGCTGCGCCCGCTCCAGGATCGAGCGCAGCTCGCGCCGGCCGAAGCCCGTGCCCAGCGGCACGACCACGACGCCGGCGTACAGCGCGCCGAGGTAGATCAGCGCGAGATCGACGGAGTTCGGCAGCGCGACGCCGAGGCGGTCGCCGTGCGCGAGGCCGCGGCGGCGCAGCTCCGCCCCGACGTTGGCCGCTAGCGTGTGCGCCTCACCATAAGTGAGGATCGCTCCGTTGTTCTGGGCATCGATCAGGAACGGTCGCTCGCGATGGCGCTCGACGGCGTCGGTGAGGGTACGGAGATGGCGCATGTCAGTGGGCGAGCTCGGGTTGGGGGAGACCGCGCGCAAGGTCGATGGCAGACCGCCAGCGCGGCAGCGTGTCGCGCAGCGCCTCGCCGCGGTCGAGGGTGATGGTGCGGCCGTCGGGCAAGGTGATGGCGCCGGGCGACCCGGCGGCGACGTGGACGGTGCCACCGTCCGGTGACCTCGCGGTGCCGATCACCGCGGTCGGCTCGTCGCCGGCGCGCGGGGCGCGCACCACCGGCGCCGCGGAGGCCAGCTTGCCCTCCAGCGCGCGCAGGTCGCCCTCGCCGTCGAGCGTGAAGCCGCTCGCGGCCGTCGCCGCCCACGCCGCGAGCGCGAGATCGCCGAGGCGCTCCTGCTCCAGCGACCGCGAGCGGTAGGCGACGACGCGCCCGTCGAGCGCCGCGGCGGCTGCGGCCAATGTCGCGCCCGCCGTGTCCGGCGTCGCCTCTGCGGGTCCCAGCGTCGCCCCCGCCGTGGCAGCCGGCGCCAGCGCCGCGACATCCAGCAGCGCCAGCCCGATCCGCGCCCCGTGCTCGCCCAGCGTCGCTGCGAGCGCCGTGTCGGAGCCAAAGCGCACGCGCCCCAAGGCCATGTCCTCGTCTTCGAGGACGAACTCCGCGGTCACGTCGTCGTCTCCGAGCGCCGGCGCGCTCACGAGGTCGAGCACGACCGTCAGCCGGCGCTTGGCGGCGACGACCTCCAGGCCGTCGAGCAGCTCGGCCACGGCGTCGGCGCGGTTGCGAATACGGCTCGGGCCGAAGCCCGGGTGCGAGAAGCGCGCGACCTCGCGGCGGATCTCCGGCCGTGCGCCGCCGTCGCGCAGCGCCGCGACCGCCGCCTCCAGGTCGGCCTCGGTCATCCGCATCACGTCGTTGCGCCCGAGCGCGACGATCAACCTGAAGGGGTTGACGCCGGCGGCCTCGGCGGCCTCCAGCGCGGCGGGCAGGAAGGACGAGTGCAAGCGTCCGAGCCCGAGCGACACGGCGATCATGTCGTGCGGGTGCAGGTGCTCGGCCAGCGGCGTCAGGTAGGCCTCGGCGAGGTCGATGATCGCCAGCGGATCGACGCCGCAGTCGATGTCCATGAGGCTGAAGACCGCGGCCATGACCTCGGTCGGGACGTTGCCCGAGCTGCGGCCGATGCCGTAGACGCTGGTGTCGATGTACTCCGCGCCGGCCTCGTGGGCGGCGAGGCTGTTGGCCACCGCCAGGTGCAGGTTGCTGTGGCCGTGAAAGCCGAGCGGGATCGCGCTCTCGGCGCGCGCGGCCGAGATGTAGGACGTGACCTCGGCGGGCAGCATCCCGCCGGCCGAATCGACCACGTAGGCGCCGATCGCCCCCGCCTCCGCGGCCATCGTCGCGCCGCGCGCGAACGCCGCGGGCGTGATCCCGTAGGACTTCATGAAGTTCACGAAGACCTTGAGGCCCGCCTCGCGCGCGATCTCCAGCGACGGCAGGACCTGCTCGATCGCGTCGGCGTCGTAGCCGATCCGCACGAAGTCCAAGCCGGCGCTCGCGGCATCGCGGAGATCCTGCGGGCGCCCGATCCCGGGGATGAAGAACGCCCCGATGCGTGCCTCACGCACCTGCTCGCGCGTGCGGGCGATCACGTCAAGGTCGTGGGAGGCCGCACGCCCCTTGCCCGCCTCGCTGGCGCCAAGCCCGACGCCGTGGCCGACCTCGATCCAGCCGATGCCCGCCGCGTCGAGCTGGGAGGCGATCAGCGCCGTGTCGGACTCGGTGAACTTGAAGTCGATGGCGTAGCTGCCGTCCCGGATCGTGCAGTCGAGGAGGGTGGGCACCACGGCCATCCTAGGGACGCGCCACGTCGACGAGGCCGTGCGCGCGGAAGCGGTCGACGTAGGCGTAGACGTCCTCGAAGGGCAGCTCGATCTCTTCGGCGATGGCGAAGATCGAGCGGTCGCCCTCCAACCGCAACATGATGTGCTCCAACGCGCGGTTGAGCGGGAAGTTCTCGCGCCAGTCGACCCACAGCCCGTAGCGCGACAGGAACACGGGCCCACTGAACGTGCGCCGCGGGACGTAGTCGCTGCCGCGGACGCGGCAGATCTGCGCAATCACCTCGCCGGCCTCGACAAGCAAGTCCTCGTCGATGATCTCCGGCGTGTCGTCGCTGGTGTGGTACTCGTCATACGGCCAGCGGCTGAGCGAGATGCACGGCACGCCGACGCCGGGGCCGTTGATGACCATCTCGTCGTTGCCGATGATCGTGCGAAACGGGCCTTCGCGGAAGTCGATGGCGCGCTGCGTCAGCACCGTCCGCGCTACGCGGTCGATCAGGTCGTCGTCCTGGTAGCTGCGCTGCAGCGCCAGCAGGTTGCGGTTGCCCGTCATCTCGCTGAAGATCGCGCCGTGGAGCTGATCGATCAGCTCCTCGTGGTGGCTGAGGTAGCTGATCGACCCGATCGTCTCCGGGCAGAAGAGGAAGCGCACGCTCATCGACCCGGCGGGCAGCGGGTCGGCGGCCAGCGCGCGGGCGGCGGCGATCGTCGACACGACGCCTGCGAGGTCGTCGTTGGCCTGGGCGGGGTGGTCGACGTGCGCGCAGACCAGCAGCTCGCCCGCCTCGGGCGCGCGACCGCCTTCGGGGTGAACGACCGCGACGCCGACGCGCAGCCCGTGCTCGGGCGTGGTGTCGAACTCCGAGCGGATGACGGCGCGGTAGCGGACGCTGCGGTCCAGCTCTGAGTAGCGCGCGTGGGGCAGGCAGAAGCCCCAGCCGCGCTCGTAGTAGGCGAACTCCCACGGGGTTGCGTCCGGCCGGCGCTCGGTGTGATGCAGGTGCGGGTCCAGCTCCTCGAAGCTCAGCAGCGCGTCGACCGGCTCGGAGTAGGACACCAGGTGCAGCGGGCTGTCGGCGAAGTCGACGATCCGCTCGCCGGCCTCGGTCTCCAGGTAGGCCTCGTGGACGACGTAGCGCTCGGGCACCGTCCAGGTCCAGACCGGCGTGCCGGGCGCGTAGGTCTCGGTCGACCACTCGATGCTCTCCGGCAGGCTGTGGCCCAGCAGGTCCAGCGCGATGTTGGTGTCCTCGGAGACCAGCGTGCGATGCAGCGGGTATAACGCCTCCAACAACGCCTTGGGGGGCGTGTCGGGATCGATCATGGGCCCAGCAGCCGCTGCAGCTCGCCGACCACGCGGACGACGTCGGCCGCGACCATCGCGGGAAACAGCGGCAGCGAGATCGCGCCTGCGTAGTAGCGCTCGGCGTGCGGGAAGCCGTCTTGGTCGATGCCGTAGTTGTCGCGGTAGAACGGCATCTTGTAGAGCGGTATGTAATGCACTTGCACGCCGATGCCGGCCGCACGCAGGCCGTCAAAGACGCGGCGGCGCACCGCAGCGCCACCAGTGAGGTGCACGACGAAGAGGTGGTGGCCGTGGCGGGAGCCCTGCGGCGCGGCGGGCGGCAGGCCAATGCGCTCGTCGCCGGCCAGGCGCTCGCGGTACAGCGCCGCGATCGCGTTGCGCCGCGCGACCCAGCCCTCCAGGCGCGTCAGCTGGCGCAGACCCAGCGCGCACTGGAAGTCGGTGATCCGGTAGTTGAAGCCCAACTCCTGTTGTTCGTACCACCACGCGCCGTCGTGCTCGCCGGGACGTGTCGCGTCGCCACGGACGATGCCGTGCGTGCGGAAGGCGCGCAGGCGGTCGGCCAGCCCGTCGTCCTCGGTTGTGGCGATGCCGCCCTCGCCGGTGGTCATCGTCTTGACGGGATGCAGCGAAAAGCAGGTGATGTCGGCGCCGCCGGGGCCGCCGACAGGTTTGCCGTCGCGCACCGCGCCGAGCGCGTGGGCGGCGTCCTCGATGATCGTCGCGCCGCCGCCGCGCAGCGGCTCCAGGTCGGCGGGCAGCCCGGCGAAGCTGACGGGGACGACGACCTTCGCTCCCGTCACCCCCGCCGCCGCGCGCGCGTCGAGGTTCCAGGTCGCGGGGTCGATGTCGACAAAGCGCGGCGTCGCCCCGAGGTAGACCGCCGCGTTCATCGACGCCGCGAAGGTGATCGGCGACGTCACGCAGACGTCGCCCGGCTGCACGCCGGCCGCGAACGCCGCGCCGTGCAGCGCGGCGGTCCCGCTGGAGAACGCCACCGCGTGGCGCGCACCGACGTGCGCGGCGAACGCCTCCTCGAAGCGCGCGACCGTCGGGCCCTGCGTGATGAGGTCCTCGCGCAGCGCCGCTGCAACGGCCTCGATGTCGGCCTCGTCGACGTCCTGGCGCCCGTAGGGCAGGAACGCCGGAGCGCTCATGCGAGGGCCTTGACGTCCGCCGACATCTCGCGGACCTCGTCGACCGACAGCCACCAGTCGTTGGTCTCTGAGGCGTAGCGGAAGCCGCGCGCGACCGGCATGCCCTCGTGGTCGCGCGTCGGCCAGGAGGCGTACTCGGGCAGGATCACGAAGCCCCAGTCGGTCTCGATCGTGTGGCCGGCTTCGTCCTCGGTGATGAGCGTCTCGTGGACCTTCTCGCCTGCGCGGATGCCGATGACGCGGTGCTCGGCGCCGGGCGCCAGCGCCTCGGCCAGGTCGGTGATCCGCATCGACGGGATCTTCGGCACGAAGACCTCGCCGCCGCCCATCCGGCTCAGCGACGCCAGCACGAAGTCGACCGCGGCGTCGAGCGTGATCCAGTAGCGCGTCATCGCCAAGTCGGTGATCGTCACCACGCCCGTCGGCGCCTGAGTCTTGAAGAGCGGGACGACCGAGCCGCGCGAGCCGACGACGTTGCCGTAGCGCACGCAGGCAAAGCGCGCCGGCGAGTCGGCGGCATAGGCATTGCCTTGCACCGTCAGCTTCTCGGCGCAGAGCTTGGTCGCGCCGTACAGGTTGACGGGGTTGACGGCCTTGTCGGTGGACAAGCCCAAGGTGTAGGGGACGTCGTTCTCGATCGCCGCCGAGACCACGTTCTCGGAGCCGACGACGTTGGTCATCACGGCCTCGAACGGGTTGTACTCGCACGCCTCGACCTGCTTCATCGCCGCCGCGTGGACGATCACATCGACGCCGCGGGTCGCGCGCACAAGTCGCGGCAGGTCGCGGACGTCGCCGATGAAGAGCCGCAGGCGGTCGTCGTTGTTGAAGCGCCGCTTGAGCTCTGACTGCTTGAGCTCGTCGCGGCTGAAGACCCGCACGGTGCGCGGTTCGTGCTCGTTGAGCAACCGCTCCACCAGGCGCGTGCCAAACGAGCCCGTTCCGCCGGTGACGAGCACGGTCTTGCCGGTGAGATCCATGAGCGCGGCGAGCATACTGGCGGTCGCGGCCGGTTCCGGACGGCGTGAGAGACTGCTGCCATGCGCCGCGTCGTGGTGGTCCAGGCCCGCATGACCTCGACCCGGCTACCCGGCAAGGTCCTGATGGACCTCGACGGCCAGCCGCTGCTGGAACGCCAGCTCGCGCGCCTTGCACGCTGCGAGCGCGTCGACGAGATCGTGCTCGCGGTGACCGTCAACGACACCGACGATCCGCTCGTCGCGCTCGCCGATCGCCTCGGGTTGCGCTGGCACCGCGGGTCCGAGGACGACGTGCTCGCGCGCTACGTCGGCGCGGCGCGGGAGGCAGACGCCGACATGGTCGTACGCGTGACCTCCGACTGTCCGCTGATCGACGCGGGCGAAACCGACGCGGTGATCGGCGCCTTGGAGGTGCGGCGCGACAGCTGTGACTACGCCAACAACTTCACCGAGCCGGTGCTGCCGCTGGGCCTGGCGACCGAGGCGCTCTGGCGTGACGTGCTGGAGCGCGCCGACCGGATGGCCACGTCGGTGTCAGCGCGCGAGCACGTGACGCCCTTCATCCATAGCGAGCGGCCGGAGCTGTTCGTCGCGCACGGCGTGCGCGGCAGCGTCGAGGCCCCCGATTTGCGCTGGACGGTCGACACCGCCGAGGACCTGGCGATGGTGCGGCGGCTGTGGGCGGAGCTGTCGCTCAGCGAGCGCGACGTTGCGCTGACCGACATCGTGGACTACGTGCGCGCGCACCCCGACATCGCGGCGATCAACGCGCACGTCGCGCAGAAGGGCGCTTAGATGGTCTAGACCATCTCCCAGGTGATGACCTCGTCGAAGGGGATGTCGCGGTTGGCGGTGCGGCCGACGAGCAGCCCGATGTCGCGGGGCTTGACGCCGTAGCCGGGGCGCTTGACGGTCAGCATCGCCTCGGTGATGACCGTGCCGGCTTGGATCGCGACGGCGGCGATGACCGAGCGGCGGGCCAAGGTGTACATCTCGCCGGCCTCCTCGTCGCTGGGACCTTCCAGGCGGCCATTGCCGAGGGCGGCCTCGACGTCGCGGACGGCGCTGACCAGGGACTTGAGCTCGCCGGGCTCGATCGCGAACGGGTGGTCGGGGCCGTCCATCGTCCGGTCCAGGGTGATGTGCTTCTCCAGCAGGTCCATCCCCAGCGCCGCGGCGCCGGTCGCGACGGCGATCCCGGTCGTGTGGTCGCTGAGGCCGGCGGGCACGCCGAACGCGTCGCGCATGGTGGCCATCGCACGCAAGTTCATGATGTTGGGGGGCGCCGGGTAGAGCGACGCGCAGCGCAGCAGCGCGACCTCGTGGCCGCCGGCCTGGGCCGCGGCGGCGAGCGCCTCCTCGATCTCGCCGTAGGTGGCCATGCCGGTGGAGAGGATCAGCGGGATCCCGGTCGCGGCGGCGTGGCGGATGAGGCCGAGGTCGACGAGCTCGAACGAGGCGATCTTCAACGCGGGGACGCCCAGCTCGGCCAGCTCGTCGACGGCGGCGCGGTCAAAGGGGGAGGAAAACCAGTGGATCCCGCGCGCGACCGCGTAGGCGGCGAGCTCGGTCTGCCACTCGCGCGGGAGCGCGATCGCGTCCAGCAACTCCTGCGGGGAGCGCTCGTCGGTGAGGTAGGCGAAGCGCGGCGTGCGGCTGGAGTAGAGCTCCTGCCCGCTGTAGGTCTGGAACTTGACCGCGTCGGCGCCCGCGTCGGCTGCGGCGTCGATCAGCGCCTTGGCGAGGTCGAGGTCGCGGTTGTGGTTAGCGCCGGCCTCGGCGATCACGTAGCAGCGGGCGCCGCCGCCGACCGGCGTGCCGGCGATCTCGAAGCTCGGAGCGAAGCGGGCGGCCATAAGCGGCGACGATATCCGCACGCTCCCCGAACCTCGACGGCCCATCGAGGTCGGGGTCGATTTCACCCTGATCGTTGGGGTGAACGCGACCTGGATTGGGCGGCCGCAGCGGCTAACGGGCGGCCGCAGCGGCTTACAGCTGCGCGATGCGCGCGGCGACGCGCAGGGCGCCAAACCCGTCGACCAGCGCGCGGCCTGCGGCGGCGAGCTGCGCGCGGGCGTTCGCGTCGGCGACGAGCGCGGCGACGACCTCCCCGATCTCCGCGGGCTCCGCCGCGCGGACGCCGCCGGCGCGCGCCAGCACGTCGAGCTGCGCACGCTGGTTGTCGACCACAGCGGTCGCGACGCACGGCGTCCCGGCGCAGAGGGTCTCGAGCATCGTCTGCCCCGCGGCGGTGACGACGAGGTCGGCGCCCTGCAGCACGTCGACCATCCGCGGCGGCGTGCGGATCGCCTCCACGCCGGCGGGAAGTGCTTCGTTGGCGTAGGGCCCGAGCACCGCGGCGACGTCGGCGCCCGGCGCGGCGGCGAGCACGGTGGCCGCCAGCTCGGCGACGCCCCCGGCTGCGCCACCGCCGGTCGCGACCACGATCCGCGCGACCTCGGGCGCGACCGGCCGCACGACGGTCCCCCAGAACATCGGGCGCAGGCAGGCCAGGCGCGGACCGTCCGGACCGCGCAGCGCGATCGCCAGCCGCGCGCCGTGCGGCGGCTCGCCGACGCCGTCCCAGAACGTCGCCACCGCTCGCGCCGCCACCAGCGCCGCGATGTCGACGCGGTAGGAGTCGACCAGCAGCGGGCCGTCACCGGGCGGTACCCCGCCACCCAGCGGCGCCCAGTCGATCCCGTCGTGCGTCACGTCCTCGTCGCCGACCACCACCGTGGTGATCTCATGCCCGCGCACGCGCAGCGCCGCCGCGACCGCGCCGGCGCGGCTGAGGTGGCCGAGGCCGATTGCCGGGCCGGCGTCGGCGAGCACGGTGACCGGCGGGGTCGGCACGGGGCGCAGCCTACCCGCGCAGACCTCGACCTCTGACCGGGGAAGGCCGCGGATCGATGGCTAGGCTTCTGGCGGTGCCGGTACCTCTGTTTGACCCCACCTCGCCCCAAGCGCCGCTACGCGCCGACATCCGCGCCGCGGTCCACCGCGTCCTCGATGCGGGGCAGTTCATCCTGGGCCCCGAGGTCAAGGCCTTCGAGACTGAGTTCGCCGCCTACCTGGGCGCCGGGCACGCGATCGGCGTCGCCAACGGCACCGAGGCGATCACCGTCGCGCTGCGTGCGCTCGGCGTCGGTCCTGGCGACGAGGTCATCGTCCCCTCGTTCACCTTCTGGGCGTCGGCCGAGGCGATCCCCGCCACGGGCGCCACCCCGGTCTTCTGCGACGTCGATCCCGACACGATGTGCGTCACCGCCGAGACGGTGAAGGCCGCGATGACGCCCAAGACCAAGGCCGTCATCGCCGTGCACCTGTTTGGCAACGTGGCGCCGATCGCCGAGATCGAGGCGCTCGGCGTCCCGGTCCTGGAGGACGCGGCCCAAGCCGCTGGCTCGACGTCGCCGGCCGGTCGCCCGGGCGCGCTGGGCACGATCGCGACCTTCTCGTTCTACCCCTCCAAGAACCTCGGCGCCTTCGGCGACGGCGGCGCGATCACCTGCCGCGACGCCGATCTGGCCGACCGCGTGCGCACGCTGCGCTACCACGGCTCCAAGGACAAGAAGGACTACGTCGACATCGGCTACAACAGCCGCCTCGACGAGATCCAGGCCGCGATCCTGCGTGTGCAGCTGCCGCATCTCGACGCCTGGGCCGCCGCCCGCGTCGCCGCCGGCGACCGTTATGCCGAGGCGCTCGACGGCGTCGTGACGCTCCCGCGCGCGACCGCGGGCAGCCGCCCCGCGTGGCACCTCTACGTCATCCGCCACACCGATCCCGACACGCTGCTGGCCGGATTGCAGGAGCACGGCATTGGCGCGCGCCCCTACTACCGCGTGCCCGTTCACGCCCAGCCGCCGATGGCCAAGTGGGCGCCGAAGCACGAGTTGCCCGGCACCGCCGAGGCCGCGCGGACGCACCTCGCGATCCCTATGTCGGCGGCGCTGGATGCGGCGCAGGTGGACGAAGTGGTCGCGGCGATCCGCCAGACCGTCCTGGCGACCGCCTGACGCCAGCCCAGCCCTGACGTCGAGGGACGACTCGATCTCGCTGTACGAGATTCAGTCGTCCCTCGACGCGGTTGTGCGCCTCGCGGCGCGGTAGCGTCCTGCGGCTTGCGCGTCTGGTTCGACCTCACCAACTCGCCCCACGTCCTCGTCCTGCGCCCGCTGATCGCGGCGCTGAAGGCCGACGGCGCCGAGGTCGTGGTGACCGCGCGCGACTTCGCCCAGACGGTCGCGCTCTGCGAGCGCTTCGGGATCGACTGCCAGGTCATCGGTCGCCATCGCGGCGCCAAGCTCGGGGCCAAGGCCATCGGGTTGGCAGACAGGTCGGTGGCGCTGGCCCGCTTCGCTCGCGGCAAGCGCTTTGACCTCGCCATCGGCCACGGCTCCAACGACGTGACGGTCGCGGCCTTCGCGCTGCGGATCCCGCGCACGACGATGTTCGACTACGAGTGGGCAACGGTCCAGCACAACGTCAACTGCCGTCTAGGCAATGCCATTGTCGTGCCCGACGTCATCCCGCCTGAGCGCTTGTACCAGTACGGCGCGCGCGGCAAGTTGCAGCGCTACGCGGGGCTCAAGGAGGAGTACTACCTCGCCGACTTCGAGGCCGACGAGGCCGTCCTCGACGAGCTGGGGGTGGATCCGGGGAAGCCGCTGGCGGTGGTGCGCACGCCGCCGTCGGTCTCGCTCTATCACCGCTTCGAGAACGATCTCTTCGGCAACGTGTTGCTGGCGCTGCGCGAGCAGGCGCAAGTCGTCGTCCTTCCGCGTGTGGCCGAGCAGCGGGCGGAACTGGAGCGCGCGGGTGGGTTCATCGTGCCCGAGCGCGCGATCGACGCGCAGTCGCTGATCGCCTTCGCCGACGTCGTCATCTCGGCGGGCGGGACAATGAACCGCGAGGCGGTCGCGCTCGGGACGCCGGTGTTCACGACGTTCGAGGGGCGGCTGGGGGCGGTTGACGAGGACCTCATCACGACGGGTCGGCTGCGGCAGCTGACGTCGGCTGATGAGGTGCGCGTGGTCAAGCGCGACCCCGGCGCGACCGTGGGCGATCGCATCCGCCGCGACCCGCGCGAGCTGCTGGCGCTGGCGCTGGCGCCGCTGCACTCGTAGCGCGCTGGCGCGTGCCTCATGGCGCGCGGGCGCGCTGGCAGGGTCGTCTGAGCGCGTGCCTCATGGCGCGCAGTGCAGGCGTTGGTCGTCGTGCGCGGCGTGGTCTGTCGGCACCGAGGGAGTGAGAGCCGGTCGGCGCCTCGGCGCGCTGGTCCGTCATCCGCCCGCGCCCCGGGAGGGTGGGCCTGTTCGCGGACGTCATGCGTCCGCTCACGGGCCCACGTCTGTTGGCCTGGGCACTCCGCGACAGGGTGGGCCTCTTTGACGCGGTGTGCTCGCGCCGGACGGGCCCACGTTGGTCGTTGATGGCGCTTCTGGGTGGGGTGGGCCTGTTGAGCGCGATGAGGTCTCGCTGAACAGGCCCACCCTCCCTCGGGCGGGCGATTCGGGCGCGAACTCCACCCAACGACATCGAACCCGCGTATATCGCGGGTTCGATGCGCTCCATGACGCTCACCGGTCGCCCGCGTCCTGGAAGGACGCTCAGATCCCCCGCCCGGGCGTCAACGGACGACGGACCAGCGCACCGAGGCGCCAACCCGCTCTCACTCCCCTCGGTGCCGACGGACCACGCCGCAAAGCCCCGACCAACGCCTGAGCTGAGCGCCCAGACGCACAGCACAATGGTGAACGAGTCCTGGGCCGAACGCGCCCAGACGCCCAGCACAACGGCGAGCGAACGAGCCCCTACGCCGCCTGTGGCCCGCGCCGCATCGCCGGCCGATGCGCGATCAGCTCGATCCGCTTGACGATCGCCAGCGCCGCCTCCTGACAGGCGATCGCCTGGCCGATCCCGACCTCCGGCGACGTGCGGCGCTCGTGGTAGCGCAGGAACGCGGCGGCCTGCACCACCGCCGGATCCTCGAAAGGAAGCTCGACGCGCTGCGCAATCGACTCATGCCGGCCGACGACCGACGTCGTGCGCACCGCCTCGATAACACGAGCATCGAGATCAGCCATGATCTCGGCCGTCGTCGTCGTGACCCACAACCGCCGGACGTGCGCCGCGCCGGCGCGCGAGGCCACAAGGCTGGCGACGAGGTCGTCCTCCATCACCAGCAGCGCCTGGGCGTGGTCGATGGGACCGCCGCGGCGGATGCGGCGGCCGACGGCTTGGGTCGCAGCGATCGGCTCGCCGGTCAGCGCCATGACGAACTGCAGGTCATGTGCCATCAGCTCGGAGACGACGTCGTGCTCTGCCAGAGGCCCGGCGACCGCCGGATCCATGCGGTCGGCGTGGACGGCGATCAGCGTCTGGTCGGCGACCAGCGCGCGGAGCTCGCGGACGGTTGGGTCAAAGTGCTCGTCGAAGGCGACTTGGGCGATCGGCCGGCGCGGGGCGCGCACGATCGCCGACAGCAGCGAGTGCGCCAGCTCGACGGTCGGCGCCAGCGGCGGCTCGATCAGGACGTCTAGGCCGCGCTCCAGCGCGGCGCGGGCCAGCGCCGGGCGCTGCTCGACGGTCCCGCCGACGATCGCGACGTGCGCCTCCTCGAAGGCGGACTCCAGCGCTTCCAGCCAGGGAATGCCGAGCTCCATCGCCAGGGCCTTGGCCGATTCCGGGTTCGGGTCATAGACCCCTGCGAGCACGCAGCGGTCAGCGAGCGCGCGAAACGCGCGCGCATGTCGCTCACCGGCGGCACCGGCGCCGAGGACGATGGCCCTCACCATGTCCCGGGTGATCGGAACCCCGATCGAGGGCTTGAGGCCGGTGGTGCGCCTACAATGCGCGGAATGCGCCAGCGGTTTCGCTCGCCTGCGCCTCCGCTTCATCGCCACTCGCTCCCTCAGCTGGGCATCGACGCGGCGCTGGTCGCGCTGGCCTATCTGCTCGCATTCCGGCTGCGCTTCGACGGCGGGATCCCAAACGTCTACGCCGACCTGCTGTCGGCGACGCTGCCTTACGTGGTCGCGGCGTCGCTGCTGATCTTCACGCTCTTCGGCCTCTATGAGAAGTGGTGGCGCTACGTCGGCCAGCGCGACTACGTCGGCATCCTGCAGGCCGTCATCGTCGCCACGCTGTTCGTGCCGGCGTTCAACGCGCTGACGCATCCCGTCATCGTCGGCTCTGGCCGCGGTGACGTGACGCTCAGCGTTCCGACCGGCGTCCTGGCCTTCTTCTTCCTGCTGACGCTCGTCTTCGTCGGCGGCTCGCGCTTCATCGCTCGCACGGTCTACGAGCGCCCGCTCAGCGGCTTCCGTCCGCGGCCCAACGCGCGCCGCGTCCTGATCATCGGCGCCGGCGACGGTGGCCGCCTGGTCCTGCGTGAGATCGTCCGCAACCCGGATCTCGGGATGAGCCCCGTCGGCTTTGTCGACGACGACCCGACCAAGCACCGCATGCGCATCGACGGCGTGCGCGTGCTGGGCCGCACCGACGAGCTGGCGCGGATCCTCGACGAGGCCGAGCCCGACGAGGTCACGATCGCGATCCCCTCGGCGCCGGGTACGCTGCGCGCCCGTGTGGTCGGCGCCTGCCGCGCGCGCGGCATCGCGGTCCGCACGCTCCCGACGGTCTTTGAGCTGCTGCAGACCGGCACCGGCAACGTCGTCCGCCAGGCGCGCCCGGTCGAGATCGAGGACATCCTCGGCCGCGAGCCGGTGCGGATGGAGCTCGATCGCGTCGGGAGCTACCTGCAAAACGAGGTCGTGATGGTCACCGGCGCGGGCGGCTCGATCGGCTCCGAGCTCTGCCGCCAGATCTCACGGGTGGCTCCGCGCAAGCTGATCCTCCTCGACCACGCCGAGGACAACCTCTTCCGGATCATGCGCGAGCTGGAGGACGACCGCCACGTCCACCCCTCCACGATGGCCGTCGTGCTCGCCGACTGCAAAGAGGGCGAGCGGATGCGCGAGGTCTTCGCCGAGCATCGGCCGACCGTCGTCTTCCACGCTGCCGCCTACAAGCACGTCGGGCTGATGGAGCTCAACCCGGTCGAGGCCGTGCGCAACAACGCGCTGGCGACGCGGCTGCTGGCGCGCGTGGCCGGCGAGCATGACGTGCGCCGCTTCGTGCTGGTCTCCACCGACAAGGCCGTCACGCCCGCGACGGTCATGGGTGCCTCCAAGGCGCTGGCGGAGTTCGCCGTCGAGGCCGCGCAAGGCCGCTGGCCCAACACCCGCTACGCGATCGTGCGCTTTGGCAACGTGCTGGGCTCCTCGGGCTCGGTCGTCCCGATCTTCCGCCGCCAGATCGCGCTCGGCGGGCCGCTGACGGTCACCGACAAGCGCATGACGCGCTACTTCATGACGATCCCGGAGGCCGTCCAGCTCGTCATCCGCGCCGGCTCGCTGGGCACCGGCGGCGAGATCTTCGTCCTGGAGATGGGCGACCCGGTCTCGATCTGGCAACTGGCCGAGACGATGATCGAGCTCTCAGGATTGCGTCCCGGTGAGGACATCGTGATCGAGGAGGTCGGCCGCCGGCCGGGGGAGAAGCTCTTTGAGGATCTCTTCAACCCCTACGAGCGCACGCAGCCCACGCCCGCCGACAAGATCTTGCGCGCCGAGCGTGACCGCTTGGACGTGCGAACTGTCGAGACCATGTTCGACGAGGTCGGCCTCCTGGTCTTGGAGGGCGACGCCGCGGCGTTGGCCGCGAAGGTCTCCGAGCTCTCTGAGCTGCGCGGCCTGACCGTCGCTGAGGGCGCGCAGGACGAGGGCACGGCGGGGGCGGACCGGGCCGTTCTCTAGCATGGCGCCCTGCATGTCGTCGATTCTGGCCCTCTCGGTCTCCGACAAGATCGACCAGTACGGCGCCTACGCCGGCTTTGCGTCGGTCCTCGGGCTTGCCGTGCTGTCCCTGCTCTATTTCGCTCAGGCGCGTGAGGTCAAGCGCCTGCGTGAGTGGGCGGGTCGCTCGCCCGAGCGCGCGGCCGAGCTGCAGGAGCGTGCGGTCGCCGCCGCCCAGCAGCGCGCGATCGTGGCGCCCCAGCGCCCGGCGACGCCTGTTGGTGCGCCTGCGCCGGCTGGAGCTCCGGGCGCCCGGCCCGCCGCCGCGACGCCCGCCGGCCAGGCTCAGGGCGCGCCGCCCGTGGTCGCGCCAGCCGCTGCCGCTGCGGCCACCGCGGCCGGCGCCGCAACCGCCGCACCTGGGGCCCCGGCGGCTCCGGCCGGCCCGGCGGGTGCTCCTCCCAGCCAGCCGACGACCGCCATGCCGGCCGCCAACGGCGCCGCCGCGCCGTCTCCGGCAGCACCCGCAACGCCCGCCGGCGCGGGTGGGCGTCCACCGATCCCCGGCCAGCCCTTGCGCGTGCCCGGCAGTCCGACCCCGCCGCCCTCACGCCTCTCCGAGCCCGAGGACGACCACGGCTCGCGCCTGCCCGTCATCGGCGCGCTCGTCGCGCTCGTTGTCGTCGCGATCGTGGCGGTCGTCCTGCTCACCGGCGCCCTCGGCGGCGATGACCCCGAGACGCAGACGCCCAACCGGATCGCCACGGTCGGCGAGGACCCGTCCGCGGGCACCGAGACGACCAAGACGACGACCGGGAGCGGCGCCACCCCGGCCGCCGCGCCCGCGCCCGGCACCTACACGGTCGCGGTGCTCAACGGCACCACGGTCCCGGGCTTGGCACGCGGTGTCGCTAACCGGTTGCAGAACACCAAGTTCAAGATCGGCAACGTGACCAACGCCGCGACGCAGGACCGCTCGGCGACGCTGGTCGAGTTCGCCCCAGGCCATCGCGCCGAAGCCGATGCGGTCGCCAAGGCGATCGAGGTCGGCCGCGACGCGATCCAGCCGCTCTCGCCAGGCTCCAAGACGATCGCCGGCGATCAGGCGACGGTGGTCGTGACGGTCGGCTCCGACCAGAACACGTCGCCCCAGGCGCAGACCAACCCGTAGCCGGCAGACAGCTTTTGGCCGGCTTCCTCGACCTCCCCGAGCGCAGCCCCAAGCCGCGCGAACGCGGGCTCACGCACGTGCTCGACAAGGGCCTGTCGTGCGCGGACGTCGACGGCCTGATGGAGGTCGCCGGCGGTGCGGTCGACATCGTCAAGCTCGGTTGGGGCACCGCGCTGGTGACCGGCAACCTCACTGCCAAGCTTGCCCGCTACGCCGCCCACGACGTGCCCGTCGTGCTCGGCGGGACGCTCACCGAGATCGCGCTGCGCGACGGCCGTCTCGATGGGCTGATCGCCTGGTGCAAGGAGCTTGGCATCGCGCACATCGAGGTCTCTGACGGCACTATCGTGCTCGAGGCCGAGCGCAAGCGCGAGATCGTCGCGCGACTCTCGCGCGAGTTCACGGTCTTCTCCGAGGTGGGCTCCAAGGACGACGAGCAGATCATGGCCCCGTATCGCTGGGTCGAGGAGATCGAGGCCGAGCTGGCCGCCGGCGCCTGGAAGGTCATCGCCGAGGCGCGCGAGTCGGGCACGGCGGGCATCTTTCGGCCCGACGGCGAGGTCCGCATGGGTCTGATCGACGAGATCGTCCACGCGATCGACCCCGTGCACCTGATCTTCGAGGCGCCCCAGCGCGCCCAGCAGGTCTGGTTCCTCAAGCGTTTCGGGCGCGAGGTCAACCTCGGCAACATCACGCCGGGCGACGTGCTGTCGTTGGAGACGCTGCGCATGGGCCTGCGCAGCGACACGATGGACCCGGCCCCCACCGACCCGCCGGGCGGGCGGGGATGGGTGTCTTGACCACCGTCGCGCTCGCCCGCCACGGGCAGACCGAGTACAACGCCGTCCGCCGCTTCCAGGGCCACCTGCCGGTTGCGCTGGACGCCGTCGGCCGCGAGCAGGCCCACGAGCTAGCGCGTGTCGCCGCGCAGCGCGAGTGGGCGACGCTGATCTGCTCGCCGCTGGCCCGCGCCCGGGAGACCGCCGAGATCGTCGGCGCGGCGATCGGCCACCATCCGATCGACGACGCGCGCTTCGCCGAGACCGACTGCGGCGACTGGACCGATCTGACCTTCGACGCGGTGCAGGCGGCCGAGCCGCAGCTGTTTGCCGCCTATCAGCGCGGCGACAAGGACTTCGCCTTCCCCGGCGGCGAGTCGTTCACCCACCAGCAGCTGCGCGTGTTGGAGGGCATCGACGCCGCACGGCGGGGCCCGCGGCCGGCGCTGATCGTCTGCCATCGCGGCTCGATTCGCCTCGCGCTTGCCGCGCTGCACGGCGACGACGCCCAGCGCACCGCCGAGATCCCGAACGCGTCGCTCGTGGAGCTTCCATGAGACGCACCCCGGCGATCGTCTTCGGAGTGCTCGTCGCCGCGACCTTCGCGGCGTTCTTCGTCGCACAGCGGCTCAAGAACGCGCCGAGCGTCGTGCAGCAGTTCAACGCTTATTACGTCTTCTCACCCAACGGCGACGGCCGCTTGGACCGTGCGCGCGTCACCTTCAAGGTCAAGAAAGCCGACAACGTCACGGTCGAGCTGGTCGACAGCGATGGCGACCCGGTCAAGACGCTGCTCGACGACCGCCACCTTGACGCCTACGCGCCGATCAAGCCCGCGCTGCGCTGGGACGGCACCGACGACGACGGCACGGCCGTGCCCGACGGCCGCTACCGGGTGCGGATCACGCTGCGCCACCTCGGCCGCTCGGTCTTCCCACAGCGCTCGATCCTCAAGGACACCAAGCCACCGCAGCCCAAGGTGCTGTCGGTCGGGCCGACGAAGGTCTACGGCCCGGAGCTGTTGCCCGAGCCCGAAGGTGGCAAGGCCGAGGTGCACTTCGGGCCGGCTCTGGGCACCCACGCGAAGATCCACGTCTTCCGGACGGGCCCGGGCGCGCCGCGCGCGGTCCGGACCGAGCCGCTGCGCGCGGGTCAGACCCAGTGGGATTGGGACGGCACCGACGGCGACGGCCAGCGCGTCTCGCCGGGGACCTACGTCGTCGTCCCCGAGTGGCGTGACGTCGCCGGCAACATCGGGACGGGCGTTCCGCTGGACCGCAAGGGCTTGCCGATCCTGAAACCGTCCCCGCCCACCCCACGCATGCCCGGTCGCGGTGGCGTCACGGTTCGCTACCTCGGCGCGCAGGTCCCGGTGACGCCGGCCAAGGCGCGCGATCGCGTCGAGATCCAGGTCGACGCCCGCCAGCAGCGCTACAGCTGGAACGTCCGGCGCCTGGGCGACCCCGCGATCCGCGCGCACTCGACCAAGCCCAAGACGAAGACCAAGGTGGTGTTCTCGGCGCCCGGTGGCAAGTCGGGGGTCTACGTCTTGACCGCGAACACCGCGTCGCGTTCGACCCGCGTCGTCTTCGGCGTGCAAGCACGCCAGTCGATCGCCGGCACGCGCGCCAAGCCGCGTGGCGTACTTGTCGTGCTGCCCTACGTCACCTGGCAGGGGCGCAACGCGGCCGACGACGACGGCGACGGGGCGCCCAACACGCTCGACCTCGGCGTGCCCGTGCGTCCGGTGCGAATCATGGCCGGCGACGGTCTGCCGGTCGGCTTCACGGGGCAGGAGGGCCAACTGCTGCGCTGGCTGGACCGCAACGGCAAACGCTATGACGTCACGACCGACCTAGCGCTGGCACTCAAGCGAGGCCCGCGGCTCGCGGGCCACCACGGCGTCTTGATCCCCGGCGACGCGCGCTGGCTGCCGGCCAGCGTCCGCGTCGCGCTGCGCGCGTTCGTTAAGGCCGGCGGGACCGTCGTCTCGACCGGCACCGACAGCCTGCGCCGCTCGGTCTCGCTGGACGTCAAGGGACGGCTGGCCAATCCGTCGCCGCCCAAGCCGACCGACCTCTTCGGCGCCAAGCTTGCGCCGGTCGCACGCAAGTCCACCAACTTGGAGCTCTTCACCGAGGATCCGAAGGTCGACCTCTTCCAGGGCGCCGACGGCCTCTTCCCGAACGTCGAGGCCTGGGAGGCGACCGACCGCGTCGGCGACGAGGCCGACCTGGTCTCCAACGCCGTCACCTCGGTCGCCTACGGCAGCAAGACCGTGATCGTGGCCGCGCGCTTTGGCAAGGGCCTCGTCATCCGTCCCGGCTTCCCGTCCTTTGCCAACCGCGTTGCCACCAACGCCGACCCCGCCACCAGCGCGCTGATGGCCCGGATGTGGACGCTCCTCTCCCGCTGATCCTCGCCGCCCTGCTGGCCGCCGGCGCCGTGCTCTTGCCCGGCGCGCGCTGGCGCGCGCTCTCGACGCTCGGGGCGCTGATCCTCGCGCCTGCGCTGCTGATCTCCGACATCTGGGACACCGAGCAGGTGCGCCCGCTGCGTGACCACCCGTCGGTCGCGGTCGCCGGGATCGTGGCGGGCGTGATCGCGCTGGCGGGCCTCGCGGTGCTCTTTGATCGCAAGCCGGCGGCGTTCCCGATCGCCGCGGCGATCGCGCTCCCGTTCCGCGTCCCGATCGCTTCTGGTGGGTCGACCGCCAACTTGTTGGTGCCCTTGTACCTCGTTGTCGGCGCCGGTGCGTTGGCGTATGCGATCCCGCGCATCTTCGGCGCGAAGTCCGGGCTGCAAGAGCGCAAGGCCACCATCTTGGAATGGCTGCTGGCAGGCGCGGTGGTGCTCTATGCCGTCCAGTCGTCCTACTCCGACGACTTCGACAAGGCCTTGGAGAACGTCGTCTTCTTCTACGTGCCCTTCGCGTTGCTCTTCGCGCTGCTGGCTCGGATCACGTGGACGCGGCGACTGGCCCTACAGGTCCTCGGCGTGCTGGCTGCGCTGGCGCTGGCGTTCGCGGCGGTGGGCTTCGTGGAGTACGCGACGCGCCACCTGTTCCTCAATCCCAAGGTCATTGCCTCGAATCAGTTCGAGAGCTACTTCCGCGTCAACTCGCTCTTCTTTGACCCCAACATCTACGGGCGCTTTTTGGCGATCGTGATGCTCGGGGTCGCGACGGTGTTGATCTGGGCGCGCCGGCCGCGCGACGTCTGGGGCGCTGCCGCGGTGCTCGCGGTGCTGTGGGCGGGGTTGGTGCTGACGCTGTCGCAGTCATCCTTCGCAGCGCTGTTGTTGGGGTTGTTGGTGCTGGCCGGCGCGCGCTGGAACCCGCGCTGGGCGGTCGGCGTGGGCGCGGCGGCGCTGGTCGTCGGCGCGCTGTTCGTGCTCGTGGCGCCCTCTTCGGTGCGGCTGGACCTCAACTCCTCCAAGTCGGCCGACACGGCGACCAGCGGGCGCTATGACCTCGTCAAGGGCGGCGTGGACCTATTCGCCGACAAGCCGTTGCAGGGCCATGGCAGCGGTGGCTTCTCGCGGGCCTACCGGCGGGCAGAGAAGGGCTCGGCCGAGAAGGCCGTGTCGGCGTCGCACACGATCCCGGTGACGGTCGCCGCCGAGCAGGGCGCGCCCGGGTTGTTGGTGTACCTGGCGCTGTTGGTCGCCGGGTTCTTGCTGCTCTTCCGCGGCGTGCGCGGCGATCCTGTTCGTGCTGCGGTCGCCGCGGCGTTCGCGGCGCTCGTGCTGCACACGTGGAGCTACGCCTCCTTCCTCGAAGACCCGCTGACGTGGGCGCTGCTCGGGGTGGGCCTGGCGCTCGCGCTAGCGGTCCCGCCACGCACGCGGACCGCGCCGGCGGTGGCCGAGGCCGAAGCGCCGGCCCCGCAGCCTTCCCGATGAGCGCCCGGCGCACCGAGCTGCTCGTCGTCGGCGGGCTCGTGGTCGTGGCGATCGCCTTCTGGGCGCTCGTCCCGACCTATCCGAACTACGACGCCTACTACCACCTGGTCTGGGGCCGCGAGATCGTCGCCGGCCACCTGCCGACCTTCGAGGCCTACCAAGCGCCGACCCAGCATCCGCTCTATCTCGTGATCTGCGCGGTGCTCGGCCTCTTCGGCGAGCACGCCGACCGGTTGTTGGTGCTCTTCACCTGCCTCTGCCACGTCGCGTTCACCTACGCCGTCTACCGGCTGGGCACCGCGATGTGGGATCGCAAGGCCGGGGTGATGGCCGCGCTGCTGGCGGGCTCGTCGTTTGCGCTGCTGCTGTACGCGGCGCGGGCGTATGTCGACGAGCCGTTCCTGGCGCTCGTGCTGTGGGCAGGCGCGCTGGAGGCGGAGCGCTCGGCCGAGCGCGGTCCGGGTCGTTTCGTGGTGAACAGTTCACCACGAAACGACCCGCATCCAGATCTCGACGCGAGCGTCGACCGCGGCGGTCGGGCCGTGTGGGTCTTGCTCGTTCTCGCTGGCCTGCTGCGGCCCGAGGCGTGGGTGCTCGGCGGCGCCTACTGGCTCTGGCTCAGCTGGCGCGCGCGGGCGCCGCTCTGGCGGATCGTCGCGATGCCGCTCATCGCGCCCGTCATCTGGTGCGCGGTCGACGCGTTCGTGACCGGCGACCCGCTCTTCAGCCTGCACTCCACCTCCGACCTCGCCGACGAGCTCAACCGCACGCGCTCGTTCTCCGAGGTCCCCGGCGACTTCGTCTCCTTCCTGGTCGACACCGCGCGGTTGCCGGTCGCGCTGGCCGCCATCGCGGGCATCGTCGTCGCGTGGCGCCGCCGCGACGCCCGCGCGGTCCACGTCGCGCTCGCGCTCTTCCTCGCCGGCTCGTTCACCTTCTTCGCCACGTCGGTCGCGGGGTTGTCGGTGCTGCCGCGCTACCTCACGGTCCCCGCCGTCGCCCTCTGCCTGCCTGCGGGCTACCTCGTCACCCGCTCACGCGTGCTGCTCGGCGTCGCCCTCGTCGCCGGCCTCGCGTTCGTGGTCATCCGCGCCGACGCCTTTGACCGGCTCGCCACCGAGCTGCGCTTCATCCGCTCCACCCACGACGACCTCACGACGGTGCTGCACACGCCGCAAGTCGCGGCTGGCCGCCGCTGCGGCGCGGTCACGCTGCCCAATTACCGGCTCGTGCCCGACACGCGCTGGATCCTGCACGCGTCCCAGAAGCAGGTTGGCTCGCGCAGCGCCGTCGGCCGCAAGCACGGCGTCGCGCTGCTGCTGGTCGGCGAGAAGCTGCTGCGCCGCTACGGCTTCGCCGACGGGGCGAGCCCGAAGACCAACGCGCCGCCCGACGGCTTCGCGCGCGGGCCGATCCGCGGCGGGTTTACGGCCTACGTGTCGTGCCCCGAAGGTGGATGACCTCGGGCGCGAAGCCCTCGCGCTCGTAGAAGCGCAGCGCATCGACGTTCTGCGCGATCGCCGTGACCTGCAGCCCGCCGTAGCCGCCGCGGGCGACCTCCTCGCGGACGAGCGCGACTATCCGCTTACCGATCCCGCTCCCGCGCGCCTCGGGAGAGACGCTCAGCGTCTCGATGTTGAGCTCGTCACGCTCGTTCGCCCAGGTGGTCGAGTTGCGGCGGATGGGGCGGATGAAGGCATAGGCCAACACCTTGCCGTTGCGGCGGGCGACGAGGAAGTACGCGCCGTTGTCCTGCGCCAGCCAGGCGGCGTACTCCGAGCGCCGGCGCGTCCAGGTCTCGCCGTCGGAGCGCACTGGGCCGAGCTCGGGCGCGACGGCATGGTGGTGGTCACGCAGCAACAGCCAGAGCGCGCGCGGCGCGTCGAGCAGCTCCTCGCCGCCGCGGATGATCTCGATCGCGTCGTCAGTCATCGGTGATCCCAAGGGCGCGCAGACGATCCCACAACGGCGCGTTCTGGTTGGCGGCAGTCTGCTCCAGCGCCCACGCGCGCAGCGCGAGATCCGGGTCGCTGCGGCGGCCGGCCTCCTCGGTCAGCGCGGCGGCGAAGGCGTCGGCGTCGGCAGCGGTGGTCACGGCGTTTGCCCACGTGCGAACACCCGCCAGCTCCGGCGTGACCGTGCGCCGGCCGAGCCGCGCGTACTTGAGGATCCGGTAGGGCAGCCCCGCGTCGTTGAACGGCTCGACCTTGAACGGGACGATGCCGACGTCGGCGCACAGGATCAGCCGCGACGCCTCCTCGTCAGAGCGCGCGCCGAGCCAGACGAAGCCGGGATGGGCCCGGCACCAGGCGTAGTCGGGGTCGTCGGCGCACTCGGCTTCGTGCCAGGCGCCGACGAGCAGGAGGACGAGGTTCGGCATCCGCTGCGCGACCGCACGCAGCAGCGTCCAGTCGGTGCGCCAGCCGAGGTGGCCGAGCGAGACGGCAATCACCGGCGCCGTCGGATCGGGCGCCGGGAACGAGTCGGCCGCGAGCGGGACGAGCGTGGCGGTCCTGCCGGCCTCGTCCTCCAAGCGGGCGAGCTCGTCGCTGGCGACAAAGGTCAGCGACGACAGCTGGGCCGCCGCCTCGTGCAGCTCGCCCAGGCGCTCGCGCAGATGCGGTCCGGCGTCGTAGGCGTGCTCGTAGCGGTCCCAGCGGCCGTACCAGAGCTCGCAGTCGTCGACCCGCGCCAGGATCGCGCGCGCCAGCAGCACTTGGACAGGATGGAAGATGACGATGACCTTGGGTCGATCGCCGTTGCGCCGCAGCGTCTTGATGAGCCGCTTGGCGACGCGGTTGGCCAGCACGTCGCCGAGCACCGGCGGCAGGCGGGCCAGCGCGCCGTAGCGCACGCGCGGCGGGTCGACGGCGACGACGCCCTCGGCGCGCAAAAGGTCCTCGGCCTGATCGCGCAGGATGAAGCCCTCCAGCGGGCGCGGGAGCAGCAGCAGGCAGAGGGGGCGCAGGTCGGCCACGGCGGTGCAGCGTAGAAGGTCGCGTAAGCCGAGGCGCCTGCCGCGTCGGTAGCGTGCCGCCGACCGCATGGCCGGCCTCCTTCGCCGACTCTTAGCCAGCACGTTCGCCTACCAGGCCCCGAGCATCCTCTCGGCGCTGCTGGCGATCGTCACGCTGCCGCTCTACACCGGCCACCTGAGCACGGCCGACTACGGCTACGCCGAGAACCTGCTCACGGCGATCATTTTCACCTCGATCCTGCTGCGCTTCGGGATCGGCGAGGCGTTCGTGCGGTTCTGGTTCGACGACGAGGACCATGCGCGCCGGATCGACCTTGCGCGCACGGTGACGTCATGGACGCTGTACGTCTCGACGGCGGTGACGCTGATCGCGCTCGCGTTCGCCGGTCCGCTGTCGCGGCTGATCCTCGCCCACGACGACGCGACGCTGATGTCGATCGGCCTGCTCGGGCTGTGGGCCTTCACGAACCTGGAGGTCGCCAACGCGCTGCTGCGCGTGGAGGAGCGGCTGCGTCTTTACGTGACGATGGCGACCGCCAACATCCTGCTGACGGTCACGCTGACGATCATCCTGGTGGTCGTCGAGGACGGTGGCGCGCGTGGCTATGTGCTGGGCAACTACGGCGCTTCGACGGTGATCCTGGTCGCCTTGTGGATCGCGCAGCGCGACCGCGTCTCCTTCCGGCCTCCGCGCCAGACCGTCGCGCTGCTGCGCTTCGGCGGCCCGACGGTCCCGGCCGATGCGGCGGCCTTCGCGCTCAACGTCGTCGATCGCACCTACCTGCTGCACGCGCAGTCGGCTGACGCGGCCGGCCGCTACGGCTTCGCCGCAAAGCTGTCGACGGTGGTGATCGTCGCGGTGCGCGGCTTTCAGGCCGCGTGGCCGCCGCTGGCCTACTCGGTCACCGATGAGGCGCAGGCAGCGCGCCTCTACGCGCGGGTGACGACGGCCTACGTCGCGGTAACAGGCATCGTCGTCTGCGGCGTGACGCTCGTCGGCCGCTGGGCCGTCCGCGCGCTCGCGTCGGACCCGAGCTACTACGGCGCCTCAGAAGCGCTGCCGTGGGTCGCGCTGGGCTGGGCGCTCTACGGGCTCGTGTTGGTGTTGATCACCGTCGCAGGACGCGCGAAGGTCACGACCCGCAACTTCCCAGCCACCGCCGCGGGCCTGGTGGTCAACGTGGTGCTCTTGGTCACGCTCGTCGGGCCGCTGGGAATCGCCGGCGCCGGCATCGCCTTGTGCGGTGCCTACGTCGTGATCGTCGCGGTCCTGCACCTGCTGACACGGCGCCTGTTCGTCGTGCCGTTCGAGTGGGGTCGGATGGCCGCCGCAGTCGCCGTGTTGGCCGTGCTCGGCGTCGGCGGTGAGCTGCTGCTGCCGACACACGGGGCGGTTGGGCTGCTCACGCGGCTGGCGGTGCTGGCCGCCGCGCCACCGCTGCTCGTGGCCGCGCGCGTCGTCTCCGTGCCGGAGCTGCGCGCACTGCGCCAGCTGCGCGCCGCGCATTGACGCACTCCCATCTGGTGTATGCATCAAATGCTGCATGTTCCGAGTTTTGCCATCCCCGGTTTTGGTTCGGACCCGGACAAATGTTTGATGGTCAGATCCCCACGCCTTTGAGCAGGAGAGTTATGGTCCTCAGCAGACGTCGCAGGTGGATCGGCACGCACGCCAGGTCTATGGGGATGAGCAGGATGCGGCGTCAAGGCCGGACCGTTTAGACCTCTGGCGTCTCGTGGCCGAGACGCCAGAGGCCAACGGTTCCACGCACGGTTTGCGGGGCGCCTCGTCGCGCCTGAGAGCCGCCACCGGTGCTTGACGTGCTGGCGCACGCCTGGCGCACGGCGTCGACCCTCAGCCACGACGATGCGCGCCGCAAACCGCGCGTGGGCGCGCGTGTGGTGGCTTCGCGTTGAGATCCGTGTCGTCCAGTGTCCCCATGCGGGACACGAGACGACATGGATCGGCGGGACGATGCCCCCGACGAGTCGCGGGCTGCTGGCGGGACGGACGGGGGGGTGGGCCTGTTGAGCGCGAGGCCGTCGCGCCGAAGAGGCCCACTCCCGCCCTGCGGCGCGGTCGCGCAGCGGGTGGGCCTGCTGGCCGCGATCCCTTCGCGGCAAACGGGCCCACCCCTCCCGCGGGCGTTGGCGGACGACGAGCCAGCGCATCGCAGCGTCAAGCCGTTCGCTTCCTCGCCGCCATCCGACCGCGCGGCGCTCCCCAAGAGGCGCCGCGCACTGGTGACGCCAGGCGCCGGCGCACGACCTCGCCCGCCCGCCCCGCCCGCGTCGCGGTCCTACAGCGTCGGCCCGCCCCGATTGAACTCGTGCGCGGCTTCGCGGAGGCCTTCTCCGCGGTTGGGCCAGAGCGTCGCGGTGACGTGCTTCATGTAGCGCTTGGGGTCGTGGCCGGGGGCGATGGTGGCGACGATCGCGCGGATGACGTAGGCCCAGGCGGTGAGGAGCCGGACGACGAAGGCGGCGGCCGCGGAGTGGTGCTTGCGCATGTAGCGGTCGCGGTTGCGGGAGAGCTCGACGATGCGGCGCTCGGGCACGGCGCCGGTGGAAAGCTGCTCGTGGTGGACGGCCTCGGCGCCCGGAACCCAGAGCGTGTGCCAGCCCGCATCGGCGAGGCGGCGGCAGAAGTCGACCTCGTCGGAGTAGACGAAGAACTGCGGGTCAAACCAGCCGATGTCGCGAGCGGCGTCGCGGCGCACGAGCAGCGCGGCCGACTGGGCCCAGTCGACACGGCGAGTGTGGCGCCCGCGGCTCTGGACGGTCAGCCGCTTGTGCAAAAAGAGCGCGCCGATCAGCGCGGTCGCCGGCGTCGGGAAGCGCCAGGCCGAGGGCTGGACGGGGCCCTCCGGTCGCAGCAGCTTGGCGCCGGCCGCGGCGGCCTGCGTGTCCTGCGTCAGCGCGGCGTGCAGCGCGGCGGTCGCCCCGGGGCGCAGCTCGGAGTCCTCGTTAAGCAGCAGGCCGAAGCGGCCGCGGGCGCGCTGCAGCAGATGGCTGTCGTTCTCGCCCTTGCCGCGGCGCTGGTCGAGCACGATGACCTCGGTCACCGTCGGATGGCGGCGCGCGGCGCCGGCCGAGCCGTCGGTCGAGGCGTTGTCGAGGACCAAGACCTCCGTCTCGAAGGGCAGCGCCGCCCGCTCGACGGCGATCGCGTCAAGGCAATGGACCAGCAGCTCGCGCTGGTCGGTGTTCACCACGCAGAAGGAGAGCTCGACGCCCAAGAGCCGTCAGGCTGCCATATCGGCGGCGCCGATTGGTGTCTCACCGATGAGGTTGAGGGCAGTGACGGTCGCACCCCGCAGCGACGCGCCTGCGGCGATCGGCAACAGCCGCACGGTGCGCGGCATCCCGGCAACGACGACGAACGCGTCATCGTCGGCTCGAAAGCCCGGAGCATCGATCCGCACGCCCCACGCAAGCCGCTCCGTGGTGACCGTCACGACGGGGGGATCGGCCGCCGTGACCGTGGCGACGAGGCCGAGGTTGGCGGCCGGCGCCAGCGGCGGGCCCGTCGGGAAGTGGGTGGCCTGGGAGAGGATCTCCCCGTCGAAAGCGCGCAAGGTCGCGACGACGGTGTCGTGAGCGGGAGGGCCGAAGCGGTAAGCGTAGGCGGGGTCGGCAAAGCGGCCCAGGAGCGCCTCGACGTTGTGGATGGCGTTGCCGTGCCCCGCCACCTGCAACGCGGTCGTCGCCTCGGCGATCGTGTGCGCGCCGCCGGCCAACAGCGCGACGTGTAGCTCGGCATCGAGCACCTCGGGCCGATCATTGGCGACGTGGACGTCGATCCCGTTGAGGCCCTCGTCGACGAGCCACACCGCGTGTGGCGCCAGCGCGCGGCGCAGGTGCGCCAGCGCTACCTTCGGCGTGCCGCGGTGGTCGAGCAGCCCCCAGCCCGCGCCGGGCGCGAGGTCACGCGCCCACAGCACGATCCCGCCCGCGCAGCCCGAGGCGGAGCGGCGCCACTCGCCGAACACAAAGGCCATGGCCTCGCCGGTGACCTGGCGGCCGAGGGCGAGGTAGCGCTCGCGGTCGGCCTCGCGCAGTGCGCGCGGGTCGACCAACCCATACATCTCGGTCAGGTAGTGGTCGCGGACGTCGGCGAAGTCCCAGTCGGCACCGACGTCGCGCGCCACGCCCTCGCCGTCGGCGACCTCGCCGTCGGGCAGGTTGGCGAACGCCAGGCACTCCGAGGCGAAGCGGACGCCCGCCGCGCGCACGTCGCTCAGCGGCCGCCGGTAGCCGCCGACGCCGAAGTAGTTGGCGATGCCCGTCCCGGGGTGAAACGGCATCGCGCCGCCGCACGGCGCCGACGGGACGTAGGGCACGTCGGCACCCGCCGCGCGCGCCAGGTGCGGGAGCAGCACGCCGAACAGCTCGCCACGACCCAACGCCGAGTCCACGCCGAACATCGCCGCCTGCTGCTCGACCTCGCTGTTGCCGCACAGCACCGCCAGGCTCGGCCGTCCCGCGACCTGCGCGAGCAGCGCCCGCGCCTCGTCCTCGACCGTGGCCCGGAAGACGCCGTCCTCGATCGGGTAGTCGAGGTTGGCGAAGCTGAAGTCCTGCCAGACCAGCATGCCCCAGGCGTCGCAGGCGTCGTGGAAGAAGGCGGTCTCGGGGACCCCGATCCCCGGGATCCGCACCATGTTGATCCCGGCGTCGTGCAGGGTCTCCAGCGTCGTCCAGACCTCGTCCTCGGGCACCGGCGTCCACACGGCGCCGCGCGCGAAGATCGGCACGCCGTTGACCGTCAGCGCGAGCGCGTCGCGGTCGGCATCGAACCCGGGGCCTGGATCCAACGTTCGGAAGCCCGTCGCACCGAGCGTGACCCGCTGCGCGCCGCCGTCGAGGACCAGCGCGACGTCGTACAGCGCCGGTACCCCATGCGTGTGCGGCCACCAGCGCTCGACCTCGCGGACCCGCACCTCGCCGTGCACACGCCCGTCGGCCTCAACACGCAACGGTGCGTGCTCGGGCCCCACGAACGCCTCGGCTTGCGCCGGCAGGATCCCACCGCGCAGCCGTGCCGTGATCGCCAAGACGCCATCGTCGCCCTCGACGCGCGGGCGCAGGACCACGTCATCGACCACGGTCCCCGCCCGCCGCACCAGCCACACCGGCCGCCACGGCCCCACGATCGGCGGCCCTGGCGCGAAGCCCGGGGCACGGCCGAGGATCGCCGTGCGCACGAAGCGCAGTGCGCCGCCGTTCTCCACCACCTTGGTCCGCCAGCGCTGGCGCGGGCGCCGCGGCATCTCCGCGAGCACCTCGCGCAACGCCCGGCAGCGGATCTCAAGGTCATTGCCTTCTTCACGCAGCAGCGCGCCAACATCCACGGTGTGCGCCGCGAACATCGACGATCCCTCCGCGACCACGACGCCGTTGAGTACCACCTCGAAGACCGTCGCGACGCCGTCCAAAGCGAGCACGACCTCCTCGCCGTCGCCAGCCGGCGACGCCGCGAAGCGCAGCGTGAACGTCACCGCGGCGTCGTCTGACATCGGCCCGTCGGCCACGAAGCCGTCGAGCCGCTGGACCTCGAGGCCGTCCTGCTCAGGCCAGCGCGGCATCCAGCCCGCCGGTCGCCCGCTCCCACGCGGCGGCGAGGGAATCGATGACCGGGGCCGGATCGAACGCCCGGCGCCGGGCCAGCTTCAAGGACAACAACTTGCACCCGTCGACGATCTCGCCCATCGCGGCGGCGGCGTCACGAGCAGGACCATCGCCTCCGCCCGCGCCGAACAGCCACTCCACCTCGGCGCTCAGCAGCTCAAAGCCCGACCCGACCATCCGCACCGTCGCGAACGCATAGGCGTGATACAGCGCCGGGTCGCCATCGCGCAGTGCCGGCACGTCGCGCTCCAGCGCCGCGCCGAAGCGCGCGAACGGGTTGGTCGCCGGCCGCAGCGCGAGATGCCGCGCCAGCAGGACCCGCGCCGCATCCCGCAGCGCGTCACCCGAAAGTCGCGAACCCGCGTCGAAGCGCACCAGCTCGACATAGGGCGGCAGAAGCGCCGCATCCACCGGCCCATCGAGCCGGAAGATCCCGCGGTAGTCCTCGCCGCGCAGCTCATACAACCCGGCGTTGTGGAAGTAGCGCAGCACCTGCGCCTCACGGTCGATCGCCTCGGGCACGATCGTCGTCTTGACGTGCTCGCGGCGGTAGCTCGTCGCCGCCGTGTCGGGCAAAAACCATGCGTCGAGCTCGACTGTCATCGTCCGGCCGGCAGCCAACTGCGCAGCGATCTGGTCCGGCAGCGCGCGGTAGGGCTGCATCTCGTGGATGTCGACGCCGTAGAGCCGCTCCAGATCGCTCGGGTCCGGCTTGAAGAAGGTCCACTGGTCGCCCTCGAAGTCGAGGCGGACCGTCGAGCCGATCACCGCCAGCGGCTCGTCGCCGCGCGCGTGCAGTAACTCAATGATCACGTCGGCGTAGCAGTTGGTCTCGACGTAGGTGCGGTCGGCCGCGGCGTGCACCGCGTGCGGGACATACGCCGCCGGGTCGGCGCCCAGCAGCGAGACCAACCCGGTGTCGGCGCCGCTCACCACAGCTCCCGGCGCACCTCGCCTGGCCACGCGGCCACGTCGAGCCCATGGGTCTTCATCAGTGCCAACACGATCCGCTCGTGCCCGAAGCCCAGGCACGCGGTGTGGGCCCGGCCGCCGTCGGCGGTGTCGATCCCGTAGATCGCCGTGAAGTGGTCCTGGTGGTAGTTGAAGGACGCGATCGCCGTCGGCTCGTCGCCTGCGATCTGCACCAAGATCTCGAACTTGAGCGCCTGCTCGCGCTGCGAGGCGGCCATCATCCGGCCCGAGCGCCCGAAGAACGGGTCGTTGGCCACGTCGAACCGCGCATCCAGGCCCAACCGCACCAGCAGCGCCAGCGCGCGATCGCGCCACTGATCGCGCCACGTCTGCACCACTTCTGGCTCGGCGATCCGGACCAGTTCGCGCATGTGGAACATCTGCAGCCGCGCCGGGTCACCGGAAGGCTCGTGGCGGAACGCATACGAGCCGCCCGGGTCGATCGTCACACCGCCTGCGGGCAGGACCCCGCGCCGCGCGATCGCCGGGTAGACCGGGTAGCAGACGGCCGGCGTCAGGCACAGCTCGGACTGGTGCAAATGCCCGCTCCAGTCGCCGTGCGCGCCGGCGGTCTCGGCCATGGCGCGCGCGTCGAGCTCCTTGCCCTCGAAGGCGAACACGCTGCCCGCCAGGTG
This sequence comes from uncultured Conexibacteraceae bacterium, assembly GCA_963829185.1. GTDB lineage: Bacteria > Actinomycetota > Thermoleophilia > Solirubrobacterales > Solirubrobacteraceae > Baekduia. Next base: position 422,466 of record CAWHID010000006.1, on the reverse strand, counting down.
CGGGAAGTTCTCCAGGTAGCCGAGCTCCTCGATCTGCTTGCGCGGCAGCACCGGCGGGAAGCGCAGGACCTCCGGCGTCTCGCCCGCCTCGATCGCCACCCGTGTCACGTAGGCGTCGAACCGCCCACGCACGTCCTCGTAGTCGCTGCCGCGCCCGTAGACGCCCGGTACGCCCGACGGGATCAGGTGCCCGGCGTCGATCAAGGCCTCCAACAGCTCGGTTTGATCCGGCGTGCCCGGACGGAAGTCGGCCATGGCCGCCTTAGACCTCCTTGGCGATCAGCAACAGCCCGGCGTTGGTCTGATGCAGCCGCTCGTTGGCGACCATCAACGACGCCGACATCGCGTCGCGCAGGTGCCGGCCGATGCTGAACGGGGTGTCGTTCTTGAAGCCGACGATGCCGCAGACGCCCATCGCGCCCTGGCAGACGCGCGGCACCTGCTCAGAGGCAGCCAGCTTGAGGTTGTTGACGTGCAGCGCGAAGGCCATCGTGCTCAGCCGCTCGCGGTCGTCGGCCGCGGCGACGTACTCGTCCAGCGCGCGGTGGACCTCACCGCGCAGCATCGAGAGCTGGGTCATGACGTGGCTGAGCTTGACCGCGGCGGGCACGGGCTCACCCGGCGCGCGGCGAGCCGCGGCGCGCACGAAGGCGCGGGCGCGGTCAAACGCGTCGGTGGCGATCCCCAGCCAGACGTGGGACCAGAGGATGTGGGAGACGGGGACCATCGTCTCGGGGGCGATCGCCGAGAAGGGCGCGGGCAGCGCCTGCTCGGCGGCGACCTCGGCCTTGACCGTGAAGCCGGGCGAGCACGTACCGCGCATGCCCAGCGGATCCCAGGTGCCGGAGGGCTCCAACGTCGTCGCGTCGGCGCGGTGCAGCACGGCGACCTGCTCGCCGGGCGCGGCGTCGGGGTGAGCGCGCAGCGTCGTCAGCAGGTCGTCGGCGTAGGCGCCGTAGCTGACCGTCGGCGCTTGCTTCTCAAACGACGCGCGGCCGTCGGCGGTCGGGGTGAGCGCGGCGACCGAGCGGCTCATGTCGCCGCCGGTACCGACCTCGGAGGTGACCGAGGCGATCAGCCGCTGCTGAGCGACCAGCGTGCGCAGGTACTCCTCGAAGTACGGGGTGCCATCGGCGTGGCGGATGACCGTTGCGACCTGGATCTGGTGCATCGCGAAGACCATCGCGGTCGCGCCGCAGCGACGGCCCAGCGTGAAGCAAGCCGTGGCGATCGCGCGCAACGAGACGCCCTCGCCGCCGTATTCGGTGGGAACGAGCGCCGAGAAGGCGCGCTGCTCGCGCAGCGCCTCGACGGCCTCGATAGGGAAGCGGGCGTCGCGGTCGACGGCGTCGGCGTGGGTGCCGGCGATCTCGGCGATCTCGCTGATCCCGGCCAGGAAGGCGGCGTCGCGATCGGCGGTGACGGTCATGCGGCTTGCGTCTCGTCGAGTTCGCCCAGCGCGGCCGAGATCGAGGCGACCGACTCAAAGACGCTGCGCTTGAGCATCTCGTCGGGGAACTCGACGTCGAAGGTGTCTTCCAGGGCAAGCATGACGTTCACGCTGGCATGCGAGGTCATGCCCGCCTCATAGAGGCTGGCATCGTCGGCAAGGGTCTCGATGTCCACGGCGAGGCGACCGTGCTCCTTGACGATCTCTCGGACTGCGGCTGCAGAAGGCACGACCCTGATTATCGGTGTTCGGAGCGCGCACCTTGATCGGTGGGCCGATCATGTCCCCACGACGACCGCCGCGGCGTAATCGTCCTCGTGGGTCAGGCTGAGGGCGAAGTCGGTGAGGCCCGCGGCGGCGGCCAGCTCGGCGGCCGGCCCATACAGTGTCAGAATGGGAACGCCTGTGGGGTCGCGCACCACCTCGATCGACGGCCACGGCACCGCCGCGTCGCCGGGGCGCAAGACCTTCATCGCGGCCTCCTTGGCGGCGAAGCGGGCCGCGAGGCGCAGCGGGTCGGTCGCGCCGCCGGGCCCACCGCACTGGGCGACCTCGGCGTCGGTGTAGACCCGTCGCAGGTAGTGGTCGCCGTGCTCGGCGAGCGCCTCGGCGACGGTGCTGGCCTTGACGAGATCGATCCCCACACGCAGCGGCATGAGGACCGATGCTCGCAGCCCGCGCGGACTACGGCGCGACGATGCGCTGCGGCTGACCCAGCTCGCTGAACGTGACGTCGACCCGCTCGCCGGGGGCGCGCAGCGCGAGCGAGCGCACGGCGCCGTCGTCGCTGACGATCGCGGTGATCGCGACGCTGCGGACCGTCCGCGTAAACGGCGGTCGGAACTGGTCGGGCACCTCGGCGGCGGCGACCGTGGCCGTGAACCGCGTGCCGCCACCGACTGCGGCCTCCTGGACGCCGGATGCCGCGCGGGCGGCGGCGGTCAACGCGTCGACGGCCTGCACGCGGGTGAGGACGCCCGCGGGCGCGTCGGCGCTGTTTCGCGGGTCCTTCTTGCGCCGGTAGGGCTTCTTGCCATAACGCTCGAAGACCTGACCGCCGACGATGCGGGTGCCGCCGCTGCGGTCGGTCGGTCGGAGGCTGGGCGGGGTGGTCTCGTGGAAGCGGCTGCTCCAGAGGATCTCAACGTCGGAGCCTTCGAAGCGGACCTCGTTGACGAGGTCGAAGTTCATCGGCGGACGAAACTTGTTGTAGGCCATCTTCCAGACGATGTGGCCGGAGGTGAAGGCGGCGGTCCGCTCGGCGGCGGTCAGCAGCGCGGCGCGGGCATCGGCGGGCGCGGTGGGTGCCGCGCCGTCGCCGCCGCCCGGCAGGCCGACGGCCAGCGCGACGGCGGCCAGCGCCGCCACGGCGGTGGCACCGAGGGCGATCCGCGGTGCGCGGCGGGGCGTGCGGCGCGGTCCGTGGGTGGCCAGGCCGGGCTGTTGGGCCGCGGCGATGGCCGCGGCGCGCACGCGGTGGGCGATCAGGCCGTCGGGGTCGAGCTCGGCCGTGGTGCCCATGTCCAGCGGGTCGAGCCGGCGCAAGTCGTCCAAGGTGGTGGTGTCGGTCATCGGGTCTGCTCCGGGGCGAGGGTCATGTCGGCGGGCTCATGTCCGCGCGGGGCTCCATCTCCCGCGCTGTCGGCGGCGCTGAGCGCCTGTTCGAAGCGCTGACGCGCGCGGTAGAGGCGGCGCGAGACGACGGGTGCCGAGACGCCGAGCACCTGCGCAATCTCCGCGACCTCCAGGCCCTCCCAGGCCAGCAGCGCGAGCAGCTCGCGGTCGGCATCCGACAGCGATCGCAGGGCGATGGCCGCCGACCCGCTGCCGGAGCGCGCGGGAAGCTCGGCGTGGATCGGCGCCGAGCGATCGCGTAGCCGGTGCCAGAGCCGCTGGCGGCGACGCTCCCCACGCGCCTGGTTGGCCAGGACGCGCCGGGCCACGCCGAAGAGCCACAGGCGATCCTCGGGCGGCGCGGGCAGCTCGCCGAGCCGCCGCCAGGCGACCGCGAAGACCTCGGTCGCGGCGTCCTGCGCATCCTCGCGCGACGCGCAGCGCCGCTGCAGGTAGGCCGCGATCGCGGCGTAGTTGTCGGTAAAGCAGCGCTCGAAGCGCGCGGCGGTGTCGTCGTTGTTCACGTCGTGCGCCCATGTCCGGCTGGGGCCGGATCTCCCCGCGGAAGCCATAGAGTCGTGGCTCTGCGCGACGGCGTCCACATCGAGCGATGGAGCGAGCAGGATCTCGCGCTGCTGACGGCGCTCAACGGCGACCCGGTGCAGATGCGCCACGTCGGCGGCGCCGAGAGCCCGGAGAAGATCGCCGAGCGCCAGCAGCGCTACGCCAAGGACCCGTTTCAGTTCCGCATCGTCGACGGCGGCGAGGCGGCCGGCTGGGTCGGCTTCTGGGAGCGCGAGTGGCGCGGCGAGAAGATCTATGAGATCGGCTGGTCGGTGCTGCCGGCCTTCCAGGGTCGCGGCCTGGCGACGGCGGCGACCGCGCTCGCCCTGCAGGCCACCCGCACCGATGCCGGGCTGCCGGTGCATGCGTTTCCCGGCGTCGACAACGCGGCATCTAACGGCGTCTGTCGCAAGTTGGGGTTCTCGCTGGTAGAGGCGAACATGTCGTTCGAGTTCCCGCCCGGGACCATGATGGTGTGCAACGACTGGCGCTGGGACGGCTGAGCGTTGCGAATCGACCTTGTCGACCCCTCCGCCTTCACGCCGCCGTATGACCGCGCGCTGGCCGCCGCGCTGGTCCGCGCCGGTCAGGACGTCACGCTCGTCACGAGCCGCTTCGGCTATGGCGAGGTCCCGGCCGCCGAGGGCTACGCGGTCGACGAGCGCTTCTACCGCCGGGCGGGTCGCATCGGCGCGGTCGGCTCACGTGCGCGGCTTGCCGCCAAGCTCGCCGAGCACGTGCCCGACATGGTGGCCTACCGGCGCGCGGCGTCCGCGGCCGACATCATCCACTTCCAGTGGCTCACCGTCCAGCCGCTCGACGTCCGCCTCCTGCCGCGCGCGCGCCCGACTGTCCTGACCGCCCACGACGTCTTGCCGCGCGAGCCGCGCGCGGGCCAGCTGCGCGCCCAGCGCCGCCTCTACGAGCGTGTCGACCACGTCGTCGTGCACTCCGAGCACGGCCGCGCCCGGCTGACCGGCGAGCTAGGCCTCGACCCCGCGCGCGTCACCGTCATCCCGCACGGCGCCTTCACCCATCTCGCTGCGCTCGACGCGCGCCTGCCGCCCGAGCTGCCCGAGCCGCCGCCGGGCACGCCGGTCGTTGCGCTCACCGGCCTGCTGCGTCCCTACAAGGGCCTCGACGTGCTGCTCGACGCCTGGCGGCGCTTCGGCACCGAGCCGCCCGGCGAGCTGTGGATCGTCGGCATGCCACGGATGGAGCTGCCGGCCGCCGCCATGCTGCCGCCCGGCGTCCGGCTCGTCCCGCGCTTCGTGACAGACGCCGAGCTCGCCGGCGTCCTGCGCCGTGCCGACCTCGTCACGCTGCCCTACCGCGAGATCGACCAGTCCGGCGTCCTGTACGCCGCGCTCGGCCTCGGCCGCCCGCTGCTGCTCTCAGACGTCGGCGGCTTCGGCGAGGTCGCCGCGACCGGCGCCGCGGAGCTGGTCGCACCCGGCGACCCGGCCGCGCTGCACGCCGCGCTGGCCAGGCTGCTCGCCGACCCCGACCGCCGCGCGACCCTCGCCCTCGCCGCCACCCACGCGGCCCGCACCACCTACGCCTGGGACGCGATCGCCCAGCGCCACGTCGCCCTCTACGAGCGCCTGCGCCGTCCCTAACGCCTCGGGCGTCCTCCCCGCACGCGTCGAGGGACGACTCAACCGGTCATATGCCGGTTCAGTCGTCCCTCGACGCCGGTGGCGGTGCCGATGCGGCATGCTCACTCGCTCGTGAGACGTGCGACCTTCTGGATCTCGGCGGGCCTGCTGGCCTGGGCGCAGGTGGGCTATGGGCTCGCCCTGGCCGCTGTGCGTCGCACGGTCCGCCAGTCCTGGGCGCCCGCCGGCGGCGATGCAGACCTCCCGACCGTCTCGCTGATCGTCGCCGCCCACGCCGAGCGCGACGTCATCGCCACCAAGGTCGTCAACGCGCTGGCGCTCGACTACCCACGCGACAAGCTCGAGGTCGTCGTCGCCTGCGACGGCTCGACCGACGGGACCCCGGAGGCCGCGCGCGCCGCCGGCGCCGATGCCGTCCTCGACCTCCCGCGCGGCGGCAAGGTCGCCGCGCAGGACGCGGCGGTCCGCCGCAGCACCGCCGACATCGTCGCCTTCTCCGACGCCAACGCGCTCTGGGAGCCCGACGCGCTGCGCGCCCTCGTCGCGCCGTTCGCGCACGACGGCGACATCGGCTACGTCTGCGGCCGCGTGACGTTCGTCAACCCCGACGGCGGCACCAACCAGGAGGGCGTCTACTGGCGCTACGAGATGTTCCTGCGCGCCCGCGAGTCCGACGTGGCGAGCGTCACCGCCGGTAACGGCGCGATCTACGCGACGCGCCGCGAGGCCTACGTCGAGGTCGACCCCGTGATGGGCCACGACCTCAAGTTCCCCTTCACCTTGGTCCGCGACGGCTGGCGCTGCGTCGAGCAGCCGCTGGCGCGCGCGACCGAGCGGATGGTCCCCGACGTCGAGGGCGAGGCGGCCCGCAAGCGGCGGATGATGAGCCACGCGTGGGCGATTGTCCTGCACGGCGGCCTGCTAGACCCGCGCGGCTGGCCGGCAAAGTACACCATGATGATCGCCAGCCACCGCTGGCTGCGCTACTTCGGCCCGGCGCTGCACCTCATCGCGCTGGCGACCGCGCCGCGCGCGCTCCGCCGTCTCCAGCTCCTGCTGATCCTCGCGGCCTTCGTGCCGGTCCGGGCGCGGCCGATGCTCCTTGGCAAGTACTACATCCTGACCCAGGGCTCGATCGCGCTCGGCCTCGTCGACCATCTCCGCCACGGCACCGCCGCCGGCTGGGACTCACCCGAGGGGACGCGGGATGCCTCGCCTGGCGGCTCGAACGCCGGCCCGCCCACCCGCGAGTTCGCCCAGGGGCTCACTCGCACGCGCGAGGGAGGGTCTGCGACGTGACCGAGCCGCTGCGCCGGATCTTCGACGTCCTCGTCAGCGCTGCCGTCCTTGCGGTTACCTCACCAATCGTCGCCCTCGCCATCCTCGCGATTCGCCTGGAGTCCAAGGGCCATCCGATCTACCGCCAGCACCGTGTCGGCAAGGACGGCGCGCCCTTCGACGTCCTCAAGCTCCGCACGATGGTCTCCGGCGCCGAGAAGATGGGCGCGGGGCTAGCCGTCGACGACGGCGACAGCCGGATCACCCGCGTCGGCGCGCTGCTGCGCCGCACCTCGATCGACGAGCTGCCCAACCTCGTCAACGTCCTCAAGGGCGAGATGTCGATCATCGGCCCGCGCCCGACCGTCCCGGTCCAGGTCGCGCAGTACACCGACCGCCAGCGCGGCCGCCTCGCGCTCAAGCCCGGCATCACCGGCTGGGCGCAGGTCAACGGCCGCGCCTCGCTGCCCTGGCCCCAGCGCATCGAGCTCGACCTCTTCTACGTCGAGCACGCGACGACGTTGCTCGACCTCAAGATCCTGTGGCTGACCGCGCGCATGCTCGTCACGGGCCACGGCCTCTACAAGGGCGAGACCGGCGGCTGGGTGGACCCGCCGGCTTCGTCGTAGGGGTTGGTTGCGGGCGTTTATGGCGCTCAGTTCGGCGATTCGGCCCGCCTCGCCGGGCCGCTCGGGGTCCAGGTCGGCTCGTGGTGAATAGTTCACCACGAGCCGCCCCGCATCCACGATTCGCCTCCGAACGTTCGGTCTCGCATCTCCGTGCCCTGCGGGTGGGCCTGTCTGGCGTGAGCACATCGCGCTCAACGGGCCCACCCGCTCCGGAGTCGCCATTCCGCCCCGAGTTGCCGCCCCCAAACCCTGGCGGACGACGAGCCAGCGCCGTGAGCCACCGATCCCGCTCCCTCCCCTCGGTGCCGACGAACTCCGCCGCGCACGACGACCAACGCCCGCACTGAGCGCCACCAGCGTCCGAACCTCCCACTCGAGACCCGCCGGCTGGCAGCCGACCCCCTAAGCCGCCGGCCGCGCCTTGGCCTTCGTCTCGGCCTCCAGCTCGTCCAGCGCGGCGCGCAGCGCGTCCATCCGGTCCTCGACGTCGACGCGCAGGTCGTCGAGCGGGTCCTCGCTCTCCTCCGCCGCGGCACGCTCGGCCTCCCGCTCGCGCCGGTGCTCGATCGACCGTGCCTCCTCCATCGAGTTGATGACGATCCCGATGAACAGGTTGAACACCAGGAACGACGCGACCAACACGTAGGAGATGTAGAAGAGCAGTGTCCAGTCCGACAGCTCCTGGCCCTTGGCGATGTAGGTCGGGAGGTTCTCCAGCGTGAGCAGGACGAACATCGTCACCATCGCCTGGCCGACGTTGGCGAAGTTCGCCGGGTCGTGATCGGCGAAGATCGCCCAGCCGACCATGGCGTACAGGTAGATCAGCAGCAGCGTCATTACCGCGAGGCTCGCGACGCCCGGGACCGAGCGCCCGACGGCGACGACGAGCACGCGCAGGTCCGGCAACAGCCGCACGGCCCGGACGATCCGCGCCAGCCGCAGCAGCCGCAGCAGCGTCGCGTTCTCGCGCACACCTGGCACGAAGCTGCCGGCGATCACCACGAAGTCGAAGATGTTCCAGCCGGACGTGAAGAACTCGCCGGGCTTCGGCCAGCATGCGGCGATCCGGATGACGAGCTCCACCACGAAGATTGCGAGGAAGACGTCGTTGGCACGGTGCAGCTCCTCGCCGTAGCGCTCGTTGACCGAGTCATAGGTCTCGGCGCCGAGCGCGACGGCATTGAGGACGATGACAACGAGCATCGTCGTGTCGAAGCGAGACGAGGCCGCGAGCCTGCGGCAGAGGGCCAGCATCGGCGGCATGCTGCCAGACTGGCCGACGATGAAGGCCGTCATGCTCACCGGCACGGGCAAGCGCTATGACATCGTCTCCGCGTTCGCCCAGCACACACGTGTCATCGCGTGCGATCCCAACCCGCTCGCGCCCGCCCAGTACGCGGCCACGGTCCGCACCGCGGTCCCGCTGATCAAGGACCCCGACTACGTCCCGGCGCTGCAGCGCCTCTGCAACGAGCACGACGTCGGCGCGATCGTCCCGCTGACCGACCTCGATATCGACGTCCTCGCCCACGCGCGCGCCGACGGTCGCCTGCCGCAAGCGCTGGTGCCCGACGCGCACATCGCGGAGAAGACCTATGACAAATACGCCTGTCACGAGCTGCTGCAAGAGCACGGCCTGCCGTCGCCGCCGACCGTCCTGCCCGATGGCGCCGAGCCGAAGTCCTTCCCGGTCATGGTCAAGCCGATCCACGGTTCCGGCGCGCGCAACATCTTCGTCGCCAAGGACGCCCGCGAGGCCGCGTTCTTCGTGGACTACATCGACGAGCCGGTGATGTTGCAGCGCTTGATGGACGGCCCGGAGTTCTCGATCGACTGTCTCTCAGATCGCGATGGGTGCTGCCTGAACGCGATCCCGCGCACGATGCTCGAGTCGCGCGGCGGCGAGTCGATCAAGGGCACCATCATCGACGACGCCGAGCTGATCGACCTCGGGCGGCGCACCGTCGAGGCGTTCGGCGTCCGCGGCCCGGCGACCGTCCAGGCGTTTCGCGACAAGGACATCGGCCTGGGCATCACCGACGTCAACACGCGCTTTGGCGGCGCCTTCCCCGCGCCGGTCTACGCGGCGCGGCCGGGCCAGAGCTATCCCGAGCTGATCACCCGCATGGCCAACGGCGAGCGCCCCGAGCCGCATGTCGGGGACTTCGCCGCCGGCACCACCTTCACGCGCTACTTCTGGCAGCTCGAGCTCGACGCCGACCTGCGTCCGACCGGGCGCGACATCGTGTCGCCGCCCGGTCCGCCCGCGCCAAGCTGACGCCCCGCCGAGCCTTACGGGATGAGCTCCGGGCCCTTGTCGACGAAGCGGTCACGGAAGGCGCGCATCGCATCCCACGTCTTGTCGTCGACGGTCTTGCAGCCGAGGATGTGCGTCCAGGCGGTGGCCGCCACCTCGTAAGGCATGTTCGTGTTGTTCTCGAACAGCATCTCGTGGTAACCCTCCACGCCCTTGACCTTCTCGTTGAAGAGCGCGTTCATCTGGTCGCGGACCGTCTTGGACGCCTTCGGCGAGTACTGGAGCTCGATCCGCCCGTGCTCCAGCGTGTGGACGTAGTTCTCCTTGGCGGGCGAGTTGCCGGCCGCGTAGACGCCGTCCTCAGCGGGCGTCGGGCGGTGGTCGCCCGAGGTCGGCGGGTTGGTCTTGTACTTGTTGTTGACACCCGTGTCGGACGACAGGTGCGTGCGGCCCTCGCTGGGATAGGTCTTGAACTCGCAGCTCGACGCCTTGACGGCGTCGTCGAAGTTCGTGACCTGGCGTGCCGGGATCGACGCGGTCCCGTAGCTGGTCCCGGAGTCGGCCTTGCTGTTGTCGCCTCCGCCGCTGGCGGCGATCGCGGCGATAACCGCGCCGACGGCCACGACGGCCAGCACGCCGCCCGCGACGAGCTGCAACCTTCGCTTGCTCGCGGCCTTTCCGGCCTCAGCCTGCTCGCGCTCTTGGCGCTCGCGGCGGCGGCGCTCCTTCTCCTCCTGGCGGCTTGACACGCGCGAGAGCGTAGCGATAGCAGCATGAACGCTGCGTAAATCACTTGCCGCCGCGTCAGGGACGCGCTACGCGACACCCGCCGCGCGACGGGCTCGGACCTTGCGGCGCGGCTTCCAGCACTCGTCCAAGAAGCCCGAGATCTCGCCGGTCAGGCGCTCGGGCGTGAGCCGCAGCTCGAAGAGTGAGTCGGCCCGCAGGAGGCGTGCGTTGGGCAACTCCGAGACCAGTGCGTCGGAGTCGCTGAAGGGGTGGACGGGATCACGATCGTGGCCAATGACCAGCGCCGGCGCGGCGATCGTGCGCCGGATCTCGCGGTGCGGTGCCACGCGCCCGAAGAACAGCCCCTGCAGCACGGCCGCCGATGGCCCGGGCTGCTGACGGACGGTGTCGAGCAGGACGTCGGCGCCCCAGACGCGGCCGGTCGGCAGCTTGCGCGTCGCCCAGGAGACGCCCTTCATGATCGGCTCACCGAAGGTCAGCGCGCACATCAACGGGGTGAAGGCGATCGCGCAGCCCAGCAGGGCGTTGTCGAGCACCGGCATCTCGACGACCATCCCGCGTACGCGCTCCGGATGGGCGGCGGCGGCCTCCAGCGTCGTGTTGGCGCCCAGCGACGTGCCGGCCAGCACGGCCTCGTCGATCTCCAGGTGATCGAGGAGGCTGATCACCTGCTCGCCGAAGAACGGCATCGAGTAGGCGGCCATGTCGCGCGGGCGATCTGACTGGCCGTGGCCGAGCAGATCGAGCGTGACGACGCGATTGCCCTCGCGAGCCAGCGCGCGGGCGAGCGGGCGGTGCATCTTCTGGGAGAGCAGCAGTCCGTGGAGCAGGACGGTCGTGCGCGGACCCTCGCCGTAGACGGTGTAGGCGAGGCGGCGACCCTCGTGCTCGAAGAAGGACGACATGACCGAACGTTACTGGGCGCCCAGGCCGTCTCGCGCTGGTGGATCGTCCAGGCGTGCCGCACTGCTCGGACGTCGCCGTCTGGGTTATCCCGGTTCGCTCTCGAGCCGTGCCAACGCCCAGCGCGCCCACTCCACCCGCGCCTGGGCCCAGCGCAGCCCCGCCTCTAGCGCGATCCGCTGCGAGCGCTCCGCCGGTGTGGCGGGCCGGCGCGCGGCCGCCGTGCCGCGTAAGGCCTCAAGCGTCTCCTGCGCGGCGGCGAGCTCGCCCTCCACATGCGCGCGGGCATCGGCGGGCGTCATCAGCCAGAGAAAGAACGTGCGCAGCGCGGCTTCGTCGCGGACGGTGCGGTCCGGCTCGGTCTCGGCCAGCCAGGTGCGCACCGCGTCGCGGCCCTCGCCGGTGATCGCGTAGGTCTTGCGCCCGCGCGGGCCGGGCTCGCCGGCCTCGACCAGGCCCTCGTCGGCGAGGCGGTTGAGCTCGGGGTAGATCTGCGAGTGGCCGGCCGACCACGTGCTGCCGACCGAGGCCTCGAAGCGCTGAGCGAGCTCGTAGCCGCTCATCGGCCGGTCGGCGAGGAGGCCGAGCAGCGCGTGGCGCAGGACCTGACGTCTAGGTGTGGAGGCTGGAATGTCTGGATAGTGACATGTCAACCTTGACTGGTCATGAAGGCCGTGTGAAGCCGAGACTGACCACGCCGAGCGGTCAGCACCCTCAGGTCGCGGCGATCGCCTCGGCCGTGCGGTGCGCCAGGGCCATGATCGTGAGCATCGGGTTCGTGCCACTGGCCGTCGGGAACGCGGAGCCGTCACCAATCCACACACCGGGGGCGTCGTGCAGCTCGCCGAACGGCCCCGCGACCGACGTCTTCGGGTCGCTGCCCATGCGCGCACTACCCATGTGGTGCAGCGAGAACGTCGCGTGCTCGAAGGGCGAGAGCGGCGCGTCGTGGATGCGCCGCTCGTAGGCATCGAGCGTCTCGCCGCCGCCGCGGAGCCAGTGCAGGCGCTTGCGGTGCAGGGTCAGGATCTCTTGCGCGCCCGCCGCCTCGTGCATCCGCGCAAGCGTCTTCAAGCCGTGGCGGAAATGCGCGAGGTCCATGCCGTCGCTGAGCGGATAGGTGTGGACCGGGTTGCCGGCGCCGTCGATCGTCACGCGCCCGTGGCCGCGGTCGCGCAGCAGGAGGACCAGCGCCGAGGAGCTCGGCGTGCGGGCCATGTCCTCCTTGTGCTGGCGGCCGGTTACCCAGGGCATGGTCGCGCCCGTGATGCCCGGCGAGGCGTGGGAGGTCTCGATGAGGTAGCCGTAGCCGTCGGCGAGATCGCGGTAGGCATCCGTCAGCGCGCTCTGCGGCGGGCCCCACCACGCCTGCTGAGGCTCGTCGTAGAGGCCGACGATCGCGGTCGCGGGATGCAGGCGCAGGTAGTCGCCGGCGGCTGGGCCGCCGATACCCGAGCGCAGCAGCAGCGCCGGCGTATCTAGTGCGCCCGCGGCCACGACCACCCGCGGCGCGCGGACGACGACGCGGGCGCGGCGGCCCTCGGCGTCAAGGTAGGTGCCTTCGACGCCGGCGGCGCGACCACCCTCCACCAGCACGCGCTCGACATGGCAATTGACGATCAAGCGCGCGCCGGCGTCGGCCGCGTCCTGCAGGTAGGTCTTCAGCGTGCCGAGCTTGGCGCCCGTCACGTCGCCGAAGCCCGACAGCCCGGCGAGGTCGGCGTCGTACTTGGTGGCGTCGGCGTTGCGGGCGATCGTGCGGGTCTCGAGCCCGAGCTTGCCAGCGGCGTCGACCAGGCGCTGGTTGGGCCCGTTGGTGTCCGAGCAGTCCTCGGTGACGCCGATCCGCGCGCTGACCTCGTCGAGGTGGCGGTCGAACTGCGGCCCGGCGAGCCCCTCCAGCCCGTGGTCGCGCTCCCACTCCTCGCGGACCCAGTCGTAGGTCCGCAGGCAGTTGCTCCAGTTGATCGTCGAGCCGCCGCCGAGGTTGGCGCCGGTCATCAGCGCGACCTGGCCCTCGGCGGTCTGCGCGACGCCGCCCGCGCGGTAGAGGTGCTCGTAGGCCCAGAGCTCGAGTTGGTTGAAGTCGGATTCGTTGTAGTAGCCGCCGGCTTCGAGCACGACGACCTCCTGGCCGGCGGCCGCGAGCTTGCCCGCGATCACGCCACCGCCCGAGCCCGAGCCGACGACGATCGCGTCGGCGGTCAGCGTCAGCGTGTCGCCGACCGGGCGCACGAGCGGGATCGTCTTGGGCGCCTCGGCGGCGCTCGGCGGCGCGGCGCGCGGGCCGGGGTAGCCGATCGTCTCCCAGTTGGGGTTCTGACCGGTCGTCGGATCCGGGATCGCGTAGAACAACAAGAACGTCAGCGCGCGAAGGCCGCTGAGCCCGGCCAGCGCGCCCGGGTCGGCGTCCATGAAGCCGTGCAGGATCGCCTCGCGCGCGGGTTGCGGCGCCTCGTCGAAGCCCTGGGCGCGCAGCCCGTCGAGCAGCTGGCGCATGCCGTCTAGCTGACCCTCCGGGACGGCGCCGGATGAGAGCTGCTGCGCGATCGCTGCGTCGACCCCGAGGTCGGACGCTGTGCGCGCCCAGAACCCTGTCGGATCGTCATCGACCGCGACCTCGGGCGCGAAGGTGTCGACCAGCCGGCGCAACGTCGCCTGCTGAAGCTCTGAGAGGACGACCGCGACTGGGGTTGACACCCTGTCAGCCTACCTCGCACCGTCAAGCCCAGGCTGGTACGGTGACGCACCCGTCACCTTTGCCCGAGAGGTCTGTCCCATGGCCAAGCAGCACCGCATCCTCACCGGTCAGGTCGCCGCGATCACCGGCGCCGCCCGCGGCATCGGCCGCGCCACCGCGCAGGCTTTCCTGCGCGAGGGCATGAAGGTGGCGATCGGCGATCTGGACTTCGCGACCGCGCAGCAGACCGCTCAGGAACTCGGTCACGGCACCGTCGCCTTCCAGCTGGATGTAACCCAGCGCGCCTCGGTCAAGGACTTCCTTGACGGCGCCGAGGCCCAGCTCGGCCCGATCGACGTCCTGATCAACAACGCCGGGATCATGCAGGTCGGCCACACGATCTGGGAGGAGGACGACGCGACGACCCAGCGGATGATCGACATCAACGTCAACGGCGTGATGTTCGGGGTCAAGGAAGTCGTTCCGCGGATGCTCTCCCGCGGCCGCGGCCATGTCGTCAACATCGCCTCGACCGCCGGCAAGGGCGGCTTCCCGGGCGGTGGCACCTACTGCGGGACCAAGCACTACGTGGTGGGCCTGAGCGAGGCGCTGCGCGCCGAGCTGCGCGGCACCGGCATCGAGGTCTCCTGCGTCATGCCCGTCGTCGTCAACACCGAGCTGGCTTCGGGTCTGCAGAACACGCGCGGCGTCAAGCTGATCCAGCCCGAGGACGTGGCCAACGAGATCGTCGCCGCGCTGAAGGAGGCGCGCTTCGACGTCTTCGTCCCGCGCTCGGTCGCGAGCATCACCAAGGTCATGAACCTGCTTCCGCGTGGCGGGCGCGAGGGGTTGAGCCGTGCGCTGAAGGCCGACAAGGTGCTCGCCGAGCTCGACACCGGCAAGCGCGCAGCCTATGAGCTGCGCGCCTCGCACTCGGACCCGGCTTTGGAAGCCGGAGACGACGCCAAGCAGCTGACCCCGTAGCGGGGGCGGGTGGGTGGTTCGGGTGCGGGTAGGTTGTGGGGCATGGAAGCCTCCACCTCGATCGACCAGCTAGGCGTCGACACCATCCGCACGCTGTCGATGGACGCCGTCCAGAAGGCCAACAGCGGCCATCCAGGACTCCCGCTGGGCATGGCTCCCGCCGCGTACGTCTTGTACGCGAAGGTCATGCGCCACAACCCGAAGGACCCGGACTGGCCCGATCGCGATCGGTTCGTCCTCAGTGCCGGCCACGGGTCGATGCTGCTCTACAGCGTCCTGCACCTGTCGGGCTATGACTTGCCGCTGGAGGAGCTCAAGAAGTTCCGCCAGTGGGGCTCCCTGACCCCGGGCCATCCGGAGCGCGACCGCGTCCACGTCACGCCCGGCGTCGAGGTCACGACGGGGCCGCTCGGCCAGGGTTTCGCCAATGGCGTAGGTATGGCGCTCGCCGAGCGCTTCCTGCGCGAGAAGTACGGCTCCGAGGTGATGGACCACTTCACCTACGCCATCGTCAGCGACGGCGACATGATGGAGGGCATCGCGTCCGAGGCGGCGTCGATCGCCGGCCAGTACGGCCTCGGCAAGCTCGTCTACCTCTATGACGACAACTCGATCTCGCTCGACGGCCCGACGTCGCTGAGCTTCGACACCGAGGACGTCAGCAAGCGCTTTGAGGCCTACGGCTGGCACGTGCTGGAGGTCCATGACGCCCAGGATCTCGTCGCGCTCCAGGAGGCGATCGAGGAGGGCCAGCGCCACACGGCCAAGCCGACGCTGATCCGCGTCAAGTCGATCATCGGCTACCCGTCGCCCAACAAGTCCGGCACCTCCAAGGCGCACGGCGCGCCGCTGGGCGAGGACGAGATCCGCGCGACAAAGGAGGCGATGGGCTGGGATCCCGACGCGCAGTTCCTGGTGCCCGACGGGGTCTACGAGGCGTTCGGTGCTGCCGCTGAACGTGGAGCGGAAGCGCAGGCCGAATGGCAGTCGCGGCTGGACGCGTTCAAGGGCGCCGACGCAGACGCGGCCAAGGAGTGGGACTTGGCCTGGGAGGGCGGCTCGTACGGCGGCAAGCCGCTGCCGGGGCTCAAGGACGCGCTGCGGTCGGTTGATTGGGGTGGGAAGGAGAAGCTCGCCACCCGCTCTGCTGGCCAGAAGGCGATGGCCGCGATGGCGCCGTTCGTCCCGACGCTCGTCGGCGGCGCGGCAGACCTCTCGGAGTCGACCAAGACCGAGTTCCCTGGCGGGGACGACGAGCGCTACACCAAGGCTCACGCCGGTCGCAACGTCTTCTGGGGCGTGCGCGAGCACGGCATGGCCGGCTCGGTCAACGGGCTGGCGGCCCACGGTGGCATCGTCCGGCCCTACGGCTCGACGTTCTTGCAGTTTGCCGATTACATGCGCGGCTCAATCCGCTTGAGCGCGCTCACCGGCCTGCGGGTCGCGTGGGTCTTCACCCATGACTCGGTCGCTTTGGGTGAGGATGGCCCGACCCATCAGCCGGTCGAGCACCTGGCCGCGCTGCGCGCGATCCCGGGCCTGACCGTCATCCGCCCGGCTGACGCGAACGAGACCGCCGAGGCGTGGCGCGTGATGATCGAGGATCTCGAAGGCCCGGCCGTGCTGGCGCTTTCGCGTCAGGACCTGCCGGTGCTCGACATCGACTTTGACGGCGTCGGCCGCGGCGCCTACATCATCTCCCCGGCACCTCCAGGCGAGGAGCACGTGACGCTCGTCGGGACCGGCGCCGAGGTGCACACCGCGATCGCCGCGCAGGCGCTCTTGTCGGGGCAGGGCATCGGCGCGCGCGTTGTCTCGATGCCGTCGTGGGAGCTCTTTGCCGCTCAGGACGACTCCTACCGCGACGAGGTCCTGCCGCCCACGCTGCCGCGCGTCTCGGTTGAGGCGGGAGTGTCGATGGGCTGGGAGCGCTGGGTGGACCGGGCGGTGGCGATTGATCGGTTCGGTGCGAGCGCGCCGGGGGATCTGGTGCTGGAGAAGCTGGGGATCACGGGCGAGCACGTGGCGCAGGTGGCGAAGGATTTGCTGAGCGCGACGAACTCGTAGCTGGCTGGCGTTCAGCCCGCCGCGTGGCTGGTTGGCTTGGGCGTGTAGTGCGGTAGGTGGCTGGCGTTCAGCTCGCCGCGTTGGTGGTTGGCTTGGCGCTGGACTGGCGCAGGTTGATGGCGCTCCGCTCGCACGCCGGTGAGGGTGCGCTGCGGGGTCTGTTGGCACCGAGGGAGTGAGCAGCGGTTGGGACTGCGGGCGCCTCTTGTCGTCCGCAGGCGCCCGGGCGCGGGTGGTTCGGGTCGTGTGCGGCGGCCCGGGTCGGAGTGGGCCTTTCTGCGGACGTATGCCGTCCGGATAAGGGCCCACCTGGTCGTCTGCGGCGGCCCGGGGTGGGCCTGTCTGCGGACGACCGGCGTCCGCGAACAGGCCCACCCTCCCCGCCGCGTTGGCGGACGACGGGCCAACGCTGCGAGCTGCCCGCTCCGCTCGCTCTCCTCGCTGCCATCGGACCACGCGGCGCCGCGGCCAAGGCGCGACGCACTGGTCAACCCCAGCGCCCGCGCACCAACCGCTAGGACAACTCACCGGCCGTCGGACCGGTCACGAGCTGCCGGACAGCTCACCCGCCCGCGGCCCGACCGTCACGTGGATGGTCTCCGGCTGCCGCACCCAGGCGATGACGTCGAGCGCGGTGAGGCGGTCGAGCCAGAACTGCAGCGCCTGCGCCTGGGCGGGCGTGCGGTAGCTGCGGCTGAGGTCGAAGGCGTAGCCGGTGGTGTGGGTCGACGGAGGGACCTCGGCGTCAAAGGCGCCGCGGGTGTCGCGCTCTTCGCCCTTGAGGCTGCGCGTTGCCGAGGTGACGGTGATCGGGGCGGTGTCCGAGATCTCGCGGACGCCGAGGGCGAGGTAGCGCAGGAGCGTGAGCGCCTCAGGCCGCAGCGCGCGGCCGGAGGGCGCCAGCGCCGTCAGCTCCTGAGACGGCCGCAGCGCCGCGCCGTCGACGACCGCTAGCTCTTCGGTCTTCAGCGCGCCGTCGTCGGCGAACACCGGTGTCGACGCCGCCGGTCGCAAAGCCCGCTCGCCCGCCGGGCTCGCCTGCAACGCGTTCTGCTCCGCGAGCTTCCTCGGGTCCTTGCGATACAGCGACATGATGGCCTTGGCCGCGCCAATGCGCCACAGGTAGGTCGAGGAGTCGTCGCCGAGCGACGCCAGCACCCGCCAAGCGGGCGCATGGCGGACCGGCGTGGAGTCAAAGAACAGCTGGGCGTAGGGGATGTCGCTCGACCCATAGGCCTTGAGCGCGCGCTGCAAGTTGCCCACGCCCATGTGGTAGCTCTCGACCGCAAGGTCGTCGCGGCCGAGGTGGCGTTTGGCGAACTCCAGGTAGCGCGTCGTGGCCTCCAGCGACTTGCGGGGATCGAAGCGCTCGTCGATGCGGCGCCGCTGGGCCTTCAACCGGGCGATCCGCGCCGGCGACGTGGAGCGTCCGATCCGGCGCGTGATCCGCGTCGACGCGGCGACGTCGACCTTCAACCCCAACAAGTCGGTCGCGGTCTGGGCGAGGATCTGCGTCAGGCCGACCGCCGAGCGCAGATCGTCAGAGGCCGCGACGTCAGGTCGGCCGCCGCTCTCCAGGAAGACGATCGCCTCCAGCGTGTCCGGGTCCTGATGGGCGCGGGACGCGACGTCCTCGATCGCCGGCCGTAGCCGTTGCACGCGCTGGGCGGTCGCCAGCACGCCGCCCGGGCTCTTGGCGTAGAGCACGTGGCTGAGGCCCGCGGCGGCGCGGGTCTCGAAGTCGGCGCGGCGGGCGGCGTCGTAGGCGAAGGGGTCGCGGGTGGTGTCGGTCGTGCCGCGGCCCGGGGCCAGCGTGCGCGGGCCCGACGGCTCGCCGCTGCGGCCCAGCGCCACGATGATGGCCCCTGCCACGACGACGACCAGGGCCAGCAGCGCGAGCCGCGCCTGTCGAGCTCCGAGCGTCACCGGCGCAGCGTTGGCGCCGGCAAGGCGTGAGGGTGCGAGGAGCGCTCGTCGCCCGTTCGCCCTGCCTGGATCGCCTGCGCTCGCCGTGGTCGCATCGTCCGGGCACCGTGGCACATTCGCGGACCCGTGCGCGTCCTGCGTGACATCCCTGCCGCGCCCGTCGCGCTCGACGATGACCTGCTCATCCAGGGCGAGAACCTCGCGGTCCTGCCGCTGCTGCCCGACGGCGCGTTCGACATGATCTACATCGATCCGCCGTTCAACACCGGGCGGTCGCAGTCGCGATCCAGCCTGCGTGCGGTCGCCGATCCCGACGGCCAGCGCACCGGGTTCGCCGGCCGTCGCTATCGCACCGAGCAGGTCCTCGGGCCGAGCATGGCGTACGCCGACTCCTTCGACGATCTGCCCGGCTACCTGGCCCCGCGACTGGTCGAGGCTCGGCGCCTGCTGGCCGACCACGGGACGCTCTACGTCCACCTCGACCCGCGCGAGAGCCACTACGTCAAGGTGCTGCTCGACGAGCTCTTCGGCCGCGCCAGCTTTCTCAACGAGCTGATCTGGGCCTATGACTACGGCGCGAAGGCGCGCTCGCGCTGGCCCTCCAAGCACGACGTGATCCTGGTCTACGTCAAGGATCCGCAGCGCTACTGGTTCGATGACGCCGAGGTCGATCGCGAGCCCTACATGTCGCCCGGGCTCGTCACGCCCGAGCAGCGGGCGCGCGGCAAGCGGCCAACCGATGTGTGGTGGCACACGATCGTCCCCACCAGCGGCAACGAGCGCACCGGCTATCCGACGCAGAAGCCGCTCGGCGTGGTGCGGCGGACGGTCGCGGCGTCGTCAAAGCCGGGCGGCTGGTGCTTGGACTTCTTCGCCGGCTCGGGGACGCTCGGCGTCGCGGCGCAGGAGGTGGGCCGGCGCTTCGTGCTGGTCGACGCATCAGCCGATGCGGTCGACGTCTGCGAGCAGCGCCTCGGCGGTGCTACGCCGGGGTCGCAGACACCAGCCGCGCGCTGACGACGATCCGCTTGGCGGCGCTGTAGAGCGGGTGGCAGGCGGTAAGCACGAGGCGGCGGCTGCCGGCGCGCGAGACGAGCGATGAGGCGTCGGCCGGCGTGGTGATCCGCGTGCCGGTCACCTTGTAGGTGAACCGGCCGTAGGGCATCCGCAGGTTGATGCGCGAGCCGGGCGAGAGCTCGTCGACGCGGCGGAAGGGCGCGCCGTAGGTCGTGCGGTGGCCGGCGAGGCCGACGGTCCCGTACAGGCCGGGCAGGACCGTGCCGCGGTAGTGGCCAGGCCCCTTCTTGAGGGCCTGGTGATCGGTGGACTCAACGAAGACGGTCTTCAGCCCGATCCGCGGGATGTCGACCGAGCCCAGGGCCGAGCCGTCGGGCCGCTTGGCCTGCAGGAGCGTCAGCGCCTGGCGACGGATCCGTGCGGCGGAGCTCTCGCGAGCGACCTTCGGCGCTTGCGCGAGCGTGTGCTGCAGGCCCTGCAGGTCGGTGCGCAATGCGGCCTGGTCGCGGGACTGCTGCAGCGCGGTGATCGGCTCCTGCCAGACGACGGTCAGGATGCCGTCGACCAGCAGCGCCGTGCCGAGGACGAGGCCGGCGAGCAACAGCAGCCGCCGGACCGTGCGCAGGCGCGTGCGGCTCGTGGGCGGTGGTGGCGCGCCGTCGAGCCGCGTCTGCAGCTCTGCCAGGCGCGCGCGGAGGTCGGCCGTGTCGGCGGCGGCCATCGCCGCGACGTCGGTCAGGGTGCGCTCCGCTGTCTGGCGGCGCGCTTCGGTCAGCTGCAGCGCCTCGGTCAGGCGCTGCACCTCCCGCTGCAGGTCGGCGACCGACGTGCGCCGCGCCCCGAGGGGCGTGACGCGATCGTCGTCGCCAGGTGGGTGGGCCCCGCTAAGAGGCCCAGAGGTCACCGGTTCTGCGAGCTCCGGCGGCGGTCGCGCACGAGCAGCGTGGCGGTGCCGCCGGCCAGGGCCAGGCCGAGGGCGATCAGCAGCAGCGGCTCGCCGCCGGTGAACGCGAGGTTGTCAGGCGCCGACTGGGCGGCGACCGACGGAGCGACGGAGTTCTCCTCCTGGCCCTCGGTGGCCGGAGCGGTCGTCTCGGTCGGAGCGGCCTTCTGCGTCTCGGTCGTGGACGTGTTGGTGTAGCCGGAAAGCGGCTCGGTGGTCGTGCTCTGGGCGGAGGCGATGCCGGCAGCGAAAAGCATGCCAACGACCATCACAGCCAAAGCGAGGCGGAAGCGCACGAGCGAAGTCCCTTGGTTCGGATCGGATTGACGTTGGAGCATCGTAGCCACCTTTGTCGACGTTGCACCCTCGCGTGGGTAATTGCGCATGGCCCCTTGCGGGCATTTGGGCACGCGCAGACTCGGCCGCGTTCGTGTGGAACGGTGCGTTCAGCCCTGGTCTGTGAGGTCACCGGCGGCGATCCCGGCTACCGCGAGACCTCACGGATGCTCGCCGACGCGACGCTCTGTCTTGCGCTTGACGACCTGCCCGCGACGGCCGGTCAGGTGACCACCGCGCAGGCGATGGGTCCGGCACTGCGCACGCGGTTGCAGGCGTCGGGGATTCGCTTCGCGGTTCTCGGCTAGCGACCAGTCGCCATCATGGGTGACATGGACGTTGACGTGACCGACGCGCAAGCGCATCCGCTGCTGCGCCTCTGGCGCCGCGCGCCGCGCTACCGCGGCCGGATCGTGCGCGGCACGATTCTGACGGCGCTCAACAAGCTCTTCGACATCGCGCCGGAGCTGCTGATCGGCGTCGCGATCGACATCGTCGTGCGCGACTCCGACAGCATGGTCGCCCGGCTGTTGGGGATCGCCGACCGCGAGCAGCAGCTGCTCGTCCTCGGCGCGGCGACCGCCGTCGTCTGGATCCTGGAGTCGCTGACCGAGTACCTGTCGCAGCGGATCTGGCGCACGCTCTCCCAAGACCTCCAACATGATCTGAGGCTGGAGGCCTACCGGCATGTGCAGGACCTGGAGCTGGCGTGGTTCGAGCACCGCGCCTCGGGCCGGCTGCTGACGATCCTCAACGACGACGTCAACCAGCTCGAGCGCTTCCTGGACATCGGTGCGCAGAAGATCGTCCTGACCGCGGTCAACGTGGTCGCCGTTGGCGCGGTCTTCGTCGTGATTTCGCCGCTGCTGGCGGTGCTCGCGTTCTTGCCGATCCCGGTGATCATCGGCGGCTCGCTGCTGTACCAGCGTCGGTTGGGCCCGCGCTATGAGGCCGTGCGCGAACAGGCTGGTCGCCTTGGCGGGTTGATCGGTGGCAACCTCGGCGGCATCGCGACGATCAAGGCGTTCGGCGCCGAGGATCGCGAGGCGGCGCGGGTTGCCGAGGCGTCGGTGGACTACGCGCAGTCCAACCGCGACGCGATCACGCTGAGCGCCGGCTTCGTCCCGCTGATCCGGATGGCGATCCTCGTCGGGTTCTTAGTGACCTTGGTCCTTGGCGGGCACATGGCGCTCAACGGCACGCTGGAGATCGGGTTGTACTCCGTGTTGGTCTTCATGACCCAGCGCCTGCTGTGGCCGCTGACCGAGCTGGGCGAGACGCTGGACCTCTACCAGCGTGGCGTCGCCTCGATCCGGCGGATCCTCGACCTCATCGACGTGCCGATCGGCGTCGCGCCAGGAGCGGCGGAGCTGCCGGCGCTGGCGGCCGGCGCTGGGACGCCGTCGCGGGCGGTGCGCTTCGACGACGTGTCGTTTGCCTACGGCGACGGGCGGCCGGTGCTCGATGGCCTGACGCTGGCGGTCGAGGCGGGGGAGACGCATGCGATCGTCGGCGCGACGGGCGTGGGCAAGTCAACGCTCGTCAAGTTGTTGTTGCGGTTGTATGACGCGCAGTCGGGATCGGTCACGGTCGATGGTGTGGAGGTCGCCGACCTGTCGTTCGCCTCGCTGCGCGGCGCGATCGGCTATGTCGGGCAGGACACGTTCCTCTTCGACGGGACGGTCGCCGAGAACCTCCGCTACGGCGCACCGGACGCTGATGACGCGGCGCTGCGCCGCGCGGCCGAGCTGGCCGAGGCGCACGAGTTCGTGATGGCGTTGCCCAACGGCTACGACACGCAGGTCGGCGAGCGCGGCGTGCGCCTGTCGGGCGGTCAGCGCCAGCGGCTGACGATTGCCCGCGCGCTCGTGCGCGACCCGTCGATTCTCGTGCTCGACGAGGCGACCTCGGCGGTCGACAACGAGACCGAGGCCGCGATCCAGCGCTCGCTGCTGCGCGTCAGCCACCAACGCACGACGATCGTCATCGCCCACCGTCTGTCGACGATCCGCCACGCCGACGCGATCCACGTCCTGCAGGACGGGCGCGTGGCCGAGAGCGGAACGCACGACGAGCTGGTCGCGACGGGCGGGCTGTACGCCGCCCTGTGGGCGGTGCAGACTGGTGAGGTCTCCGACACGGTTCGTGACGCGGTCAGCGCGGCGGCGCGGCCGGGTCGCTGAGGCGATCAGGGACGGACGGCACCTGGACGTTGGCGGCTTCAGGGGTTCATCGCAACAGCAGTTGGTTCATCTTCTCAGAGGGCGTTGCCCAGCCGAGCGTTTGTCGGGGTCGGCCGTTGAGCTCTGCAGAGATCTGATCCAGATCGGCTTGGGAATGAACAGCTAGGTCTGTGCTCTTTGGCAGGTACTGGCGAAGCAGGCCGTTGGTGTTCTCGTTGCTGCCCCGCTGCCAGGGGCTGCGTGGGTCGCAGAAGAACACCTCGACGCCGGTCTCGATGCTGAACCTGGCATGCCCAGCCATCTCCATGCCCTGATCCCAGGTCAGCGAGCGAATGAGCTCTGCGGGCAACTCTGCGATGCGCTGCTTGAGCGCACGAGTGACGTGCTCGGTATCGCGCTGGTTGCCCAGTCGGGCGAGCATCACAAACCGGGTCTGACGCTCGACTAAGGTCGCGATGCTCGAACGGCCATGAGCGCCGAGGATCAGATCGCCCTCCCAATGGCCCGGCACAGCACGGTCCTCGATCTGGGCCGGACGCTCAGAGATCAAGACCATGTCCTTGATCTGGCCGCGCCCACTGCGGGCACCCTGGGCACGGCGCTTGGTCCTTGCGGTCCGCAGATGCCCGGTGAGCTGGCGCCGCAGCTCGCCACGCGACTGCACATAGACCGCCTGATAGATCGTCTCGTGACTGATGCGCATCTCCAGATCGTCGGGAAAGGACACCAGCAGTCTGGCCGAGATCTGCTGCGGCGACCACCGCTGCAAAAGACCCGCCTGCACTTCGGCCCGCAGCCGCGCGGAGAGTTCGAGCTTGCCTGCGCGAGGCCGCTTGGCACAACGGATCGCCCTGCGCTCGCCGGCCAACGCGCGATAGCGCCGGCACCCACCGTTGGCGTTGACCTCGCGACTGATCGTCGACGCCGATCGCCCGAGCTGCCGGCCGATCGCCCGCAACGTCTGACCGGCCGCCAGACCACGACTGATCTGCTCACGCTCGGCCAGCGACAACCGCAACCCCGAACGGCCCGCACGCTGCTCGACCAACCGCCGATCAGCCCACACCCGAAACACCGTCCGCCGCGAACACCCCACCCCGGCAGCGACCGTCATCACCGCCACCCCGGCCTTCAGCCGCTCCACGACCTCCAACCGCTCGGCCTCTGACAACGAAAACCCACGCCGACCACCCATCTCTTCCTCGATTCATCGACATCACAACACCACGTGATGCGATGACCGATAGAGACCACCGTTGAAGCTCAACGTCAAGGTGCCATCCGCGACCGTGGATTGGACGAGACGATCGCCTCCCCGAGCCGGTCGTCGCCGAAGAGCAAGCGGCCGTCGTCGGTCGCCAGCGTGGGGACGCCGCGCACGCCGAGGGCGATCGCGGCGTCGGTGGCCGCGCGCAGCGCGTCCTTGACGGCGGGGTCGGCGATGCCGGCCGGGAGGTCATGCGCCGGGAGCTCCGCGCGGTCGGCGATGGCGGTGAGCAGCGCGGGGTCGCCGAGGTCGGCGCCGTCGGCGAAGGCGGCTTGGAACGCGGCGCGCGCGAAGGCGTCGCCCGCGCCGTGGGTCTGCTGGGCCCATACGACGGCGCGCATCGCCTGCAGCGTGTTGGGCGGCCAGCCCGGAGGCCACTGGATCGGCGGCAAGCCGTAACGCGCGGCGCGCGCCTCGATCTCGGCCTGGTTGGCGGCGCGCGCCTCGGTGTGGCCCCAGCTGCCATGACCACGGTGATTGAAGATCGCGCCGGCGAGCACGGGCTGCAGGAGGGGTTCCGTACCGAGGACGGCGGCGGCGCGGTGCACGGCGAGGTAGGCGTAAGGCGAGCCGAGGTCGTAGTAGAGCGTTGCCATCGTGACGAACAAGATAGCTGAACACCCAGCAAGTTACGACCGGCGCGTCGACTACGCTGCGTCGCAGATGCCCGACGAGCCCCGCCGCCGTGATGCCGACCGCAGCCGCGCCCGGCTGCTCGACGTCGCCGAGCAGCAGTTCAGCGACCATGGCTTCGACGGCGTCAGCCTCCAGGAGATCGGCGCGGCTGCTGGCCTCTCACGCGGGACGCCGAGCTACTTCTTCACCAACAAGGAGGGGCTCTATGGCGCGGTCCTCGACCGCGTCTTTGCCGGGCGTGACGAGGCGACGCGCGCCGCCTTCGCGCCGCTCATCGCCTGGTCCGACGATCGCGACGGCGACGCGGCCGGCCTGCGCCGCGCGCTCAGTCGCGCCGTCACCGACTACCTCGCGTTCCTCATCGGCCGCCCGGCGTTCGTGCGCCTGATCGGCTGGGAGGATCTCGGCGGAGGCGCCCGCCTGCGCGACGCCCGTCCCACCGCCTCATCGATCATGGTCGACGCCTTCACCGCCGTCCGCCGCGCCGGCCGCCGCCGCCGCTCCACCGCGCCCTTTGACCCCAACGACGCCGTCCTGCTCTTCGTCGCGCTCACCTTCTCGCTGCGCGCCAACCACGACACCTTCCTGGCCGGCATCGGCCGCGACCTCACCGACCCGGCCGCCCAGCAACGCCACGTCAAGCTCACCGTCGACCAGCTGCTGCACCTCGTGGCGCGGCCGCGCTAAGCACGCGCCTCGATGCTCCCCGGGCGCCCACACCGGGATATTCCCGGTCAACGTACCCGGCGGCGTCACGAGACTGCGACGAGGCCCGACGATTGCGTGTCAGCCTCCGAGCCGCGCATGCGTGCGCGCCACCGCGGCGCGCGCGCCCGCGGCCAGCTGCCGCGTCAGCTCGCCCGCCGGCAGCTCCGGCGCCAGCGCATGGGTCTGGCCGGCCCAGAGGTTGATGAGGTCGGCGTCGCCGACCGCTCGCCCGTGGGCGCGCAGCGGCGTGGTGAGGTGGTGGACCTCGGGGTAGGCGCTCGGCGCCACGCCGGTGTGCTCGGTCAGCAAGCGATTGACGATGCCGCGCGCGGTCCGGCCGCTGAAGGCGCGGGTCAGCGCGGTCGGCGCGTCGGTGGCGGTGGCGGCGCGCTGGGCCTCCGAGGTCCCGGCCTCGGGCGTGCGCAGGTAGGCGCTGCCGACCTGCGCGGCGCTGGCGCCGGCCACCAGCGCGGCGCCGATCGCGGCGCCGGTTGCCAGCCCGCCGGTCGCGATCAGCGGGAGGTCGACGGCCGCGCCGATCAGCGTCAGCGCGGCGAGCAGCGTGAGATCCGACGCGGTCTCGTCGTCGGTGAAGACGCCACGGTGGCCGCCGGCCTCGACGCCCTGGACGATCAGCGCGTCGGGTCCCAGCGCGGCGGCGGCGCGCGCCTCGGCCGGCGAGGTCACGGTGATCCACACCTCCGTGCCCACCGCCTGCAGGCGCGCGACGACGTCGCGCGGCGGCAGGCCGAACGTCAACGACACGACCGCGACCGGGTCGGCGATCAAGGCCTCCACCTTGGCGGCAAAGTTGTCGTCTTCGAAGCGTGGCTCGCCAAGCGCCACACCGGCGCGCTGCGCCTCGCCGGTCAGCCGCGCGGCATAGGCGGCCACCACGGCCGGGTCAGCCGGCGCACCGCCAACGAGCGCGAAGACGTTGACGCCGAACGGCCGCTCGGTCAGCGCGCGCGTGGCGGCGATGTCCTCGCACAACCCAGCGACCGTCTTGTAGCCCGCGCCGAGGAAGCCCAGGCCCCCAGCCGCGCTGACCGCCGCGGCCAGCGCGGGCGTCGTCGGCCCGCCGGCCATCGGCGCGCCGACGATCGGCAGCGGCAAGGACGCCAACAAGGCGGAACTCGGGGTGGGAGGAACGGCGGCTTCAGACACGCCACCCAGGATGACGGACCCCGCTGCGCCCCTCCTGCGGCTAGCCGTCGAGATCAGGCCGCTGCGCCGTCGCCCACAGCGACTGGTCCTTCGCCTCGACGCGCACGTTGACGAACCCGACGTCGGTGAACTTGGCCGTCATCGTCTGCTTCGTAAAGCCGGTGTGGTGTGCCATGTAGTGCTGACCTTTGGCGATCGCCACGCCGAGCCCGTAGAGCATGTCCAACGCGGTGATCGGGCCGGCGGGCGAGTGGTAGATCACATCGTCAGGCCGGCCGCGCATCACCTGTCGTGCCGGGACGGTGAGGTCGGGCACCTGGACGTGGGCGGTCCCGCCGGGCTTGAGCACGCGGTAGAACTCCCGCAGCGCGATCGGCACCTCGTGGGTGAAGACATGCTCAAGGTTGTGCGAGGACCAGAGCGCGTCGACGGATCGCTGATCGACGGCGGTCATGTCGGTGATCGTGCCGATGATGTCGGGGTCGACGCCCGGGTCGATGTCGAGCCGGACCTCGTGCCACTCCGCCGTCGTGAACTGCCTGGGCAGAAGCCCCGTCGCTCGTGGACCGCAGCCCACATGCAGCATGATCTTGCGGTCGGTTGGCCAGCTCTGGGATCCGGCTGCGCGCTGTCTGCGGGGTGCCAGTCGCATCTCTGCTCTCGCGGTCGTTGGACGGAGAGCGACGTTATGCGAACGAGCGCGCGATACGACACTTGTCACTGCCCGCTGGCAGGGGTGGCTCCATGCGCGCTGAGGCGCCGTGTGGGAGAACGAGAACGCGTGCTGAGCACCGAGCGCGATGGCTCGCTGTGGTTGCGCCCCTATCGGTCGGTCGCCGATCAGGGCCGTGGGATGCTGGCTGCCCTCGCTCCTGAAGGTGAGTCGATGGTCGACGAGTTGCTCGCAGAGCGTCGCCGTGAAGCGGCGCGCGAGGACCGCGAGTAGGTGCCCTCTGCAGTCCTAGACGCGTCGGCGTTGCTGGCGTATCTCCATGACGAGCCCGGGGCCGACGTTGTCGCGGATGTCATCGCGCTTGGCGCAGCGATCTCCACGGTGAACGTGGGAGAGGTCTTGAGTCGGTTGGCCGATCGCGGCGCCGATCCAGCTCGCGTGGCGCGGCAGATGACCGAGCGGGGGTTGCTCGAAGGGGTCATCACCGTCGAGCCATTTACCAGCGCCGACGCGATCGCGATCGGTCGTACACGGCCGCTGACGCGCGGAGACGGACTTTCGCTGGGAGATCGCGCTTGCCTAGCGCTCGCGTCGCGTCTCGAGTTGCCGGCGATCACTGCCGACAGGACATGGTCGAAGCTCGATCTCAAGATCGAACTGCGCCAGATTCGATAGCTCGACCCTCACCACTCGCGCCCGTCTCCCTCCAGGCGCGCGATGCCGTCCTCGATCCCGGCGAGGACCTCGCGGCGGATGCGCACCTTGGTGGCCGCGTGCGCCGCCGCATTGATGGTGGCGAGCTGCCGTGCGGCGGTCAACGTCGTCTCCTGCAGCGCATCGGCATCCACGACCGTGTCGAGGAAGCCGACGGCGCATGCCTCCTGCGGATCGAGCAGGACGCCGGTGACGGTGCAGCGGTCAAACGCGGGGCGAGGCAGTCGATGGCGGGCGATCTCGATGGCGAACCAGGGGAGCGTCAGCCCGATCGCGACCTCGTTGAGGCCGATGCGCCCGTCGCCGTCGGCACCGATGCGGTAGTCGGCCGATAGCAAGAGGAAGGCGCCCATCGCGATCGCGTTGCCCGGGCAGGCGACGACGACCGGCCGCGGGAACGACAGCATTCGTGCCGAGAGCCGTGCGCCTGCGGCCATCATCGCCGGCCAGCCCGCGGGCTCGACCTTGAGGTCAAAGCCGGCTGACAGCGTCCGCTCCCGGCCGGTGAGCACGACGACCTCGGCCTCCTCGGCCTCGGCGCGGTCGAGGTGCGCCAGCAGCTCGGCGGACATGTCCGGCGAGACGGCGTTGACCTTGCCGTCGTCCATGGTGATGGTCGCGATGTCGTCGGTCAGCTCGTAGCGGGTGCGCGTGGTCATGGCCGCCAGCGTACCGGAACAACGTTTCAGAACAAGTGCCCAGTAACATGAGGCGCGATGCCGCGAACCAAGCAGCGCACCCCGGAGCTCGCCGAGCACGTCCTGCAGGCGGCGCTGGCGCTGCTGGCCGCCGAGGGCCCGGCCGCGCTCACAGCGCGCCGGCTCGCCGACGCGGCCGGCACCTCTCCCGCGGCCGTCTACGAGCTATTCGGCGACAAGGCCGGCGTCCTGCGCGCGGTCTTCTTCTCGGGCTTCGAGCGCCTCGCCGAAGAGCTCGGCACGCCTGACCCAGACGCCGAGGGCCTCGCTGAGCTGTTCACGCTCGCTCAGCGCTATCGCGCGTTCATCGTCGCGCACCCGGCGCTCTCGGCGATCATGTTCTCGCGGCCGTTCGCGAGCTTTGACCCGGCGCCGGAGGAGCAGGCCGCCGGTGCCGCCGTGCGCCGACGCATCGTCGCCGCGGTCAAGGCCGCCATCAAGGCCGGACGGCTCCAGGGCGACGCCATCGACATCGCCCACGCCTACGTCGCGCTCATTCACGGGCTGGCCGCGGCCGAGAGCTCGCAGCGCCTCGGCGGCTCGAACGCGACCATCCAGCGGCGGTGGGACGCCGGCGTGGGCGCGCTGCTGGCGGGCTTCGCGCCCGCGTGATCCCACAGCGGCCGTGACGCTCTGCGATGCTGCGCGCCTCGCCGGCAGCGGCGACGGCAAACCGAGGAGCCGACCGCCCCATGAAGATCGCCTACGTCATCTACCCCGACTTCACCGCGCTAGACCTCATCGGGCCCTATGAGGTCATCAGCCTTTGGCCCGACGTCGAGTTGCACTGGGTCGCGACGACGACCGGCCCGGTCTCCAGCGACCACGGGCTCACCGTCCTGCCCACGACCACGCCCGCCCAGCTCCCCGATCCCGACGTCGTCGTCATCCCCGGGTCCAGCAAGCCGCTCGGGCCGCTGGATGACGAGGTGCTCCTCGACTGGGTCCGCCAGGTCGCACCCACGGCGACCTGGCTCGCCTCGGCCTGCACGGGCTCGGGCGTCTACGGCGCCGCCGGCGTGCTGACCGGCCGGCGCGCGACGACCCACTGGGGCTTTCGCGAGAGCCTGAAGGCGATGGGCGTCGACGTCGTCGCCGACCGCGTCGTCTTCGACGGCAAGTTCATCACCGGCGCAGGTGTCTCGGCCGGGATCGACATGGCGCTCGCGCTGACCGCGCGCGTCCACGGCGAGGAGCTGGCCAAGGCGATCCAGCTCGGCATCGAGTACGACCCCGAGCCGCCGTTTGACTCGGGCTCGCCCGACAAGGCCAGCGCCTCCACGTTGCGGCTCACCATGCGCATGCTCATGGGCGACGCACCCCTGCGCACGTTGCGACAGACCGGAGCGCGCATGATCGGCGATCGCTTCCGCCGCCTACGCCGCGCCTAACACGCATCGACGGCGGTAGCGTGGGCGCATGGTGGTGTTCTCGACCGCACTCGGAACGTGCAGCGTGGCGTGGAGCGCGCGCGGGATCACCGGCACCGCGCTGCCGACGGCGCGGGGGCTAGAAGGCGTCGACGTGCGCGACGCCGACGACGTGCCCACACCGGTCCGCGACGCCATCGCTGGCATGGTCGCTCTCCTAGACGGCGAGCGCCGCGATCTCACCGCGGTCACCCTCGACGACGGCGACATCGACGCGTTCCGGCGCAGCGTCTACGCCGTCACGCGCCAGATCGCGCCCGGGACCGTCGCCACCTACGGCGAGATCGCCCGCGCCGTCGGATCACCCGACGCGGCCCGCGCCGTCGGCACGGCGCTGGGCAGCAACCCGTTTCCGATCATCGTGCCCTGCCACCGCGTGGTCGCGGCCGACGGCGCGCTGACCGGCTTCTCGGCTCCCGGCGGCATCGTGACCAAGCGCCGTATGCTGGAGATCGAGAACGTCCCTGGCTTCGCTCAGGCGAGCCTCTTCGCCTGAGCAGGGTGTTGGCGACCCCTTTCTGAGCAGACATACTCACCGGCCCGCCTCGACACGAACCGCGAGAAGGACGATGACCATGCAGGCAACGCTGCCTCCCGGCCCACGGATCCCGTCGCTGCTGCAGACGATTGGCTGGTGGAACCGGCCGACCGTCTACGTCGAGCGCCTGCGCGCTCGCTACGGCGCACGCTTCACGATGCGCCTGCTCGGGCAGCCGCCGTCGGTCGTGCTTTCCGATCCAGACGACCTGCGCGAGCTCTTCATGGCGCCGCCCGACGTCCTGCACCCTGGTGAGGGCGCTCGGCTGCTGGAGCCGATCGTCGGCCGCAACTCGGTGATCCTCCTCGATGAGGCCCCGCACATGGAGCAGCGCAAGCTCATGCTGCCGGCCTTCCACGGCGAGCGCATGCAGCGGCTCACCGGCCTCATGGTCGAGCTGACCGATCGTGAGCTCGACCGCTGGCCAACCGACCAGCCGGTAACGCTCCACGAGCGCTTGCAGGGTCTGACCATGGAAATCATCCTGCGCGCGGTCTTCGGGCTCGACGAAGGCGCCCGCCTGGACAGCTTGCGTGATCGGTTGACATCGATCCTCTCGTTCGGCGACAGCCCGGTCTCGCTCCTGCCCGCGGCGCAGCGCGCCCTCGCCGGCCGTGGCCGCTTCGGCCGCTTCGAGGAGGACCGCGCCCAGGTCGATCGCGAGCTCTTCGCGCTGATGGCCGACCGCCGACGCGAGGGCGGCGACCGTGACGACGTGCTTGCCATGCTGCTCGCCGCCGAGCACGAGGACGGCTCGCCGATGGCTGATGAGGAGATCCGCGACGAGCTGCTGACCGCGCTGGTCGCCGGCCATGAGACCACCGCCTCGTCGCTGGCCTTCGCCTTCGAGCAGCTCGCGCGCCGGCCCGAGGTTCAGAAGCGCCTGGCCGCCGACCCCGACGACGACCGCTACCTCGACGCCACCATCAACGAGGTCTTGCGTCTGCGGCCGGTGCTTCCCAACGCCGAGCCGCGGCTGGTCAAGCAGGAGGTGACGATTGGCGGTTGGACCTATCCGCCCGGCGTCGTGCTGATCGCCAGCGCCGCCCTGGTCCACCACGATCCCGAGATCTACCCCGAGCCGCATGCGTTCCGGCCCGAGCGCTTCCTGGACGTCAAGCCCGGCACCTACACCTGGATCCCGTTCGGCGGCGGGCGCCGGCGCTGCATCGGCGCCAGCTTCGCCCTGCTGGAGATGCGCATCGTCTTGCGAGCGGCGGCCGAGCGCTTCACGATCGCCACCGCCGGGCCGCCACAGCGGCCGCGGCGTCGCATGATCACGATCACCCCAGGGGATGGCGCCCGCGTCCAGCTCGGCCGCCGCGACCGGTCGGTGTCAGCGGCCCCGGCCGAGGGTCAGGCGGTGAACGTCTGAGCCAATCCAGTTGGCTTCGATAAAGACGGCCAGTTGGCACGCTTTGCCGCCTTGGCTCTGGTGACGCCTAGCGGGACCGCGTAGATCTCCTCAACGTGATCGCCAAGGCCGAACCGCAGGAGCACATGCGTCGCAAACGCGACGCCTACTGGGCCGATCTGGTCGGAGGCGTCACCGGCGCTTACAAGACCGCGCAGGTCGCCGGCCTGCTCGAAGGCCACCGCCTCCCGGAGGACTCGGCCGTCGTGGATGTGGGCGCCGGTACGAGCCACCTGTCCAAGATGGTGGCTGAGATGGGCGGCGCGCCGCGCATCATCTGCGTCGACTACGACGACGGGATCGTCCAGACGATGCGCGCGGCCGAGACCGACCCCGCTGTCGAGTGGCGGACCGCCGACGCCCGTGAGCTGGCGTCCTGGACCGACCGCGTCGGCGCGGTCACGTTCTTCGACATCCTGCACGAGCTGTACTCGTTCGTCGGCCGCGAGACGGCCGAGGCGCCCGTCGACCACGCGCGTGGCCGGGTCGCCGTTGACCAGGCGCTGACCGCCGCGGCCGAGCTGCTCGCGCCGGGTGGCGTGATCATCATCACCGACGACGTCCTTCCCGAAGAGGAGACCGACGTCCGGGTCGCGTGCCGGCGTCATGAGATCGCCGATCTCGTGCGCCGCATCGAGCGCGAGTACCCGTCGCGGCCGCTGGAGATCAGCTGGATCGACGACCTCACCTTCGAGATCCCGGCCCGCACCTTCATCACCCTGCTCACGCACTACAACAAGCCCAAGGCGGGCGACGAGGCACGGTGGGCGGTCGAGCAGATGGAGGTCCACGAGTACATGAAGGTGTCGGAGTACGAGGCCTTCATGCGGCGTGCCGGGCTGACGCCGCGCATCACCGTCGGCACGCCCGACGAGGCGCTGGCCGAGTGGCGCGAGGACTTCGAAGTCCTCGCCGGTCTAGACGACTTCCCCCTCAAGCGCGTCGCGGTGGTGGCCGTCAAGTGAGCGTGCTGCAGCCGTCAGCTCCGCCTCGGCGTCGCAGCGGACGAGTTGCTCGCCGTGCGCGCCGTGCGCGTGTGGTCTGCCGCACAGCGTCGGACGCCCGTATCCCACTGCCGTTGGAGCACGCGGTATCGGTGATCGTTCCGACCTACAACACGTCAGAGGCGCTGCCGGCTGTCCTCGATGCGCTGGTGCACCACACCGGCGGAGCGGTCGTCCAGGTGCTCGTCATCGACAACGCCAGCACCGACGGGACGCCCGACATCGTCCGGGCGCTGAAGGCCGCCGACCCACTGATGGACGTCACCGTCAGGCTGCTAGAGAACCCGACCAACCTGGGCTATGGCGGCAGCATCAAGCGCGGCTTCGCCGAGTTGACGACGACGGCCCAGTTCATCGCGGTCGTCCACTCCGACCAGCAGTGCGAGGCCGCCACGACGCTGCTCGACATGGCATCAGCCTTCGCGTTGAACCCCGCGCCCGATGTGGTGCTGGCATCGCGCTTCCTGGACGGCGCTGTCACCGACGACTACAGCTTGGCCCGGCGTGTCGCCAACCACTTCTTAACGCGTTCACGCGGATGCTCTCGGGGCTGCGCATGTCCGATGCGGGCACGGGCATCATGCTCGCCCGCTCCAGTGCGCTGGACCGGATGCCGTTCACGCAGCTCACCAGCGGCTACCAGTTCCACCCGCAGTTGAACCTGATGATCTACGGCGACCCGGAGCTCGTGGTCGCCGAGGTGCCGCTGGCCTGGCGCGACGCCACGGTCGGCGTGCGCTTCAGCCTGACCGGCTACGCACTGGTCTTGACCCGGATGCTGCTGACCTTCGCCTGGCATCGGCGCGTTCGCCGCCGCCGCATCGGCGACGCGGTGGTCGCCGCCTCGCGGGGGACCTGAGCGTGGCCGTCCAGCCTGCCTACGTGGAGAAGCCGTGGGGTCACGAGTTGATCCTGGAGCGCAACGAGGACTTCGTGATCAAGCGCATCCTGTTGCTCGCCGGTCACCGATCCAGCTTGCAGCGCCACGATCGCAAGCGCGAGTGGGTCCGGGTCGAGAGCGGGACCATCGAGCTCACCTCCGGCACCGACCTGCAAGCGCTGGAGACCCAGACCCTCACGCCCGGAGACGTCTACCGCGTCCCACCCGGCACCATCCACCGCGTGCTCGCCATCGACGACGCGACGATCCTCGAAGTCGCCACCCCCGGCGACGACGACATCGTCCGGCTCGACGATGACTACGGCCGCGGTGCGGCCTGACATCGCCTGAAGCGATCGCCGCGTAACTCCGTCACCTCACGACCGAGTTACGGTCGTAGTGGACATGAACACTTCATCCATTCGATTTCCTCTCGGCATTGCGGCCGCCCTGGCTGCGCTTGCCGTAAGCACGTCCGGCGCCGCCGCAGCCGACATCGACCCGGCGGTCTATGACTCGGGTGTGGCCGCGGGCAAGGTCGAGCACGGCGTGGTCGCCTTCACGATCACCGGCTCGCGGAACCCCCAGAACCGTCGCATCGAGTACTGGGTCTCGGGCGATCGCTGGCGCGACCAGACCACCGACGCGAACACCGGCGAGCTGATCTCCGGCCGCGTTCACGACGCCAGCGGCACGACCTGGCTCCAGTACAAGCCGGTCAACGGCGATCCGAAGGTCGTCCACTTCAAGGGCAACGACTCGGTCCCAGGCGCCGGCTTCCCTGCGCCGTTCAACCGCAAGCTGGTCGAGACCGGCGTGCTGGAGGGGTCCGACGACAAGCCGCTCTCGGTCACGTTGCAGCCGATCGGGCCGCGGACGATCGCCGGCATCGCCGGCACCGCCTACGAGCAGCTCACCAACGGGCAGCCAGGCATGTCGGCGACCGAAGGTGAGGCCGCCAAGGACTCGCACTCGATCCTCGTCCTGCAGAACGGCACCTATCAGCCGCTGCTGCGTGAGACGTCGCTGGCCAACAACGGGTCCTTCGGCACGTTCGTCCAGCGCGAGGAGCTGCTGTCGCGCGAGACGACCTCGGCCGCTGACGCCGGCGTGCAGCTGACCAAGCTCGGCTTCGCCCGCACGGTCACCAAGTGGAAGGCCAAGGTCAAGGCTGCGAAGGCCGCGAAGCAGAAGCAGCACAAGCAGTAGTCAGGTGTCACTGACCTCTGTCCCCGTCCGCGTGCCCGGCAACCGCCGGGCACGCGCCGTGCTCGGCGTGGCGTCGGTGTGCGTGTTCCTCGTGCTCGGCGCGGCGGGCGCGCAGGCGCAGGCGCGGACGGCGACCGCGACGGTCTGCGCCGAGCGCGTCACGCTCTACGAGTCGCCCGGGGGCGCCAAGGTCGGCATCCTCCACGAGGGCGACCATGTGCGGGTGATCGCCAAGGGCCGCATCGATCCGTGGTGGCGGGTCGCGGCGAGCTTCGGCACCCGCGGCTGGTTGCGGGAGCGCGCGATCTGCCGGCGGGATCGATGAGCCAACTGCGCGTGGTCAGGCGTCCGCTGGACCGGATGAGCGACACCGAGCTGCTCGCCGCGCTGCGCCAGGACGACCCTGACGCGTTCGCGACGCTCTGCGCTCGGCACGAGCCGGCCCTGCGCCGCTATGCCGCGCAGATCCTGCGCGCCCGGCCGGCGATCGTCGACGACGTCGTGCAGGAGTCGCTGCTGCGAGCCAACCGGGCGCTGCGTCGTGACGACCGCCACATCGAGGTCCGCCCCTACCTCTACCGCCTGGTGCGCAACTGCTGTCTCGACGAGCTGGCGCGGGTGCGCACCGACTCCGTGCCGCTGCACCTCCTGCAGCCCCACGACGAGCCGGCCGTCGGTGACTCGGCCTATGTCGAGCTCGAGCGGCGCGACCGTCTCGGCGCGACGCTTGCTGACCTCGCGACGCTGCCCGAGAGCCAGCGTCACGCGCTCGTGCGCCGCGAGATCGATGGGCTCTCGCACGAGCAGGTCGCGGCCGAGCTCGCCATCACGCCGGGTGCGAGCAAGAGCCTCGTCTATCGCGCGCGAGAGACGCTGACGCGCGCCGAGGCGGCACGTGACGCGCGCTGCGAGGACATCCGCTTTGCGCTGCTGCGCGCTCACGACGCCAAGCGTCGCGCGCCGATCGCCGCGCTGCGCCATCTGGCGACGTGCAGCGAGTGCCGCGCCTTCCGCGTCCAGCTCAAAGGCGGGCGCCACGCGCTCGGCCTGCTCCTCCCCGCCCCACTGCTCGGCGGGATCCTTGGCGGAGCGTTCCTCAGCGCTGCCGCCAAGCCGGTCGCGGTCAAGACGGCGGCGGTCGGTGCGGCCGCTGCCGTTGCGGCCGGGGGCGCCTACGAGCTGCAGGCCCGCGTCTTCCGCGCGGGCGAGCCCACCCCGATCGCCCTCACCGGCGTCGCGCTGCCCGGCGGCCGGCTGGCCAAGGGCGCGCCGTTGCCGGCGCGCACCGCGCTCGTGACCCAGCGCGTCACGCTGCCCAGCGCCTCGGCCACGCTCAGCTGTCCGGCGCCGATGCGCGTCGCGGGCCTCGTGCCGGTGCCCGGCCTGACGCGCTCGCACGGCTTCGACGCGGCGACGGTCGTCGGCGCGAGCAGCTCGGCGCGGATCGTCTTCGGCGCCGGCGGGCCGGCGCAGACCGTCGAGATCGCGATCTTCTGCCGCGTGCCCGACGCGCGCGGCTCGGTCCGCGCGGCTCCGGCCTCACCGGCCGGCGCGCTGGTCGTCCATCCCTGCCGGCGGCGCGCCGCCCTAAGCGCCACCGTTGGCGGTCGTCTTAGCGGCACCGTGACGTCGCGCGAGCCGCTCGCGGTGCTCGCCGGCAGCCACGGCTGGCTGCGCGTGCAGACCGACGCGGGCCGTCGCGGTTGGATCCGCGCGTCCGTCGCTTGTTAGACACACATGTAGTGTCTAACCGGTACCATGCCCGAGGACCTGCGTTGAGGCCCTTCTCCCCTGGAGACCTTGACGCATCGATGTGGTGGAGGGTTCTGGACAGGACTCCCACCGCCACATCACCCTGACCTGGGCGCTCCCTCATTGCGCCCGTCTGGTCACCGATGAGACACCAGGGCGGAGAGGTCATGCGCGTGGGGCGTAACCCTCTCCGCCCGTCTCATGCGGCGTGGCCGGGCAGTCCTTGGTTGATCTGTGCTCAGGTCCGTCGCCGCGGCACGCGCCGACCCGGTGGTGAGTGTCGCGTGTCGCCGTCGGGACTCGCGAGCCGTCGCTCGAGGTCGGTGAAGGCGTCGATGAGGTCGACGGCCTCGAACGCGCGGTTGCGGCGTCCGGTCGTGGTCTGCTTCAGCACGCCGGCCGCGAGCAGGCGTGGGATTGCGTCGTTGATCGCCTGCTCGCTGCGGCCGATCAGGGCGGCGGCGCTCTGGACGGTGATGACTGGCGCGCCGGGCAGCGCTCGCAGGAGCCGGTCGGTCGCTGAGTCGGCGCGCGGTCGGCCGAGCGCCTCCCGCCACGTCTTCTGCACTTCGGCCACGCGCTGCTCGTAGGTTTCCGCGTCGGCGACGGCCCGCGTCGTCGCGGCGGCGAACAGCGCGATCCAGGAGTCCAGCCCCTCGACCGCCGCTTGTGAGCTTGCCTTGCCGCGGTACCGCGTGGCGGTTAGTCCGTTGATGTAGTCCTGTGACCACGTCGCCAGCACCAGCGAGACCGGCGGGACGACGACAGGGGCGAGGCCGCGGCGGCGCAGAATCACATGGATCAGCGCACGACCGGTTCGCCCGTTGCCATCGACGAACGGGTGGATCGTCTCGAACTGCGCGTGAGCGATCGCGGCTTGAGCGATGGCCGGCAGCGTGTCGTCGTTGCAGAACGCGCAGAGATCCTCGATCAGCGCGGGGACACGCTCGAACGGTGGCGGCACAAACACGGCCGAGCAAGGGTTGTAGGAGTTGCCGCCGATCCAGTTCTGTTCTGCGCGCAGCCTGCCCCCGTGCTCTTGGATGCGGGTACCTGCGAGCAGCCGTTGGTGGATGGATAGGAGGTGGTCGACGGTGATGGCGCCCGCGGCGGTCAGTGGCTCGACGGCCCATCGCATGGCCTCGATGTTGTTGAGGATCTCGTTCGCGATGACGTCCGATGGATCCTCGCCAAGGCCGGCGGCCAGTTGTGCCTTCAGCAGCCGGCGGCTGCCGACCTCGAGTCCTTCGATCTTCGAGGACGCGACCGCCTCGGCGCGCAGCAGGAGCCGGGCGATCGCTTCGGAGTCCGCCAGCCCACTCGCCTCTCGGTTGAGGCGCTGCACGGCGCGCTCGGCGTCGGCAACGTCGGCTGCCGTCCCTCCGCTCAGCGAGAACGTCCGGCCGCCCAGCAGATCGGGCACGTAGGCCTCGTAGTCGCAACCACGTCGGGCACTGCGTGGGAGGCCTGAGGCCGGGTTCGGCGTCCACGTAAGCTTGACGACCTCCGGCACATACTCAAGGTTAGCGGTTAACCTTGCGTATGTAACCGGGCGTGTTTCGAGGTACACCTTGCAATGTGTATCCTCATGTGTATGCGGACGAACATCGAGATCGACGACGACGTCCTGCGCGAAGCGCAGCAGTTGCTCGGCACCGCGACGAAGCGAGAGACCGTCGACTCAGCGCTGCGCGAAGTCGTGGCGCGCCATCGCCGGTTGGGCATCCTGGAGCTGCGAGGCAAGGTGCGCTGGGACGGTGACCTCGAGGCCAGTCGCCAGGGTCGTGTTGGGTGATCGTCGTCGACACGAGCGTCTGGATCGACGTCCTCAACGACCGCTCGACGCCACAGGCCGATCACTGCGTCGCGCTCATCGAGGACGGTCAGCCTGTCGCGCTGACCGACGTCATCTTCACCGAGATCCTGCAGGGCATCTCGTCGTCGAGCGACGCGGCGGACGTCGAACGCCATCTCCGGGCCTTTCCCATTCTCCGCCTGGCGACCCTTGACGATTTTGCCCTGGCGGCCGAGCTGTATCGGACCGCGCGCCGAGCTGGCATCACGGTGCGCAAGACGCTGGACTGCCTGATCGCCGCGGCGTGCGTGGCAGCTGACGTGCCACTCCTGCATGCCGATCGCGACTTCGATCTGCTCGCCCGCTGCACCGAACTGCGTATCCACGCCGCGCCGGGTCGGCGCTCCGGCGCTTAGCTCACAACCCCGGCCGCCGCTGCGCCCATGGCTGCGCCTCCTCCAGCTGCGACGCGAGCCGCAGCAACAGTGCTTCCCCACCCGGCGCGGCGACGAACTGCACGCCGAGCGGTAGGCCGTCGGCCGTCCAGTGCAGCGGCACGCTCGCGGCGGGCCGACCCGTGAGGTTGGCCAGCTGCGTGTAGGGAACCCAGCCCAAGTTGTCGTCGATCATCTTGTCGACGGCGCCGAGGCGCGGCAGCAGGCGGGTGGTCCGGGTGCGGAGCAGGAACTTGGCGAAGGGCTGCAGGGCCCGCGGGGTGTCGAACTGGCCGATGCGCGGCGGCGGCGTGGCAAGGGTCGGCGTCAGCAGCAGGTCGTAGTTCTGATGGAACTCGGCAAGGCCGCGCACGTGCTCGTGCCGGCGCTCCAGCGCCGCGCAATGGTCGACGCTGCTGATCGCGCGGCCGAGTGCCGCCATCATCAGCGTGTCGAGCTCGAAGCCGTCGTTGCCAGCGCCCGTGAGCCGCTTGATCTCGGCAACCTCGAAGGCGGCGTAGACGAACCAGATGTTGAGGAAGTCGCGGGCGAGCGCCGCGTCGTCGAAGGGGGCGGCGACCGGCTCGACGTCGTGGCCGAGCGACTCCAGCAGCTTCGCCGCCTCGTGGACGGCCGCGATGGCGCTGGGGTGCGGGGTGGCGTTGATGGCCGAAGCGGTGTGGAAGCCGATCTTGAGACGGCCGGGAGCTTGCCCGACCTCGTCGAGGAAGCGACCCGTAGGCATTGCCGGGGCGTACGGGACGGTCGCGTCGGGGCCGGCGATGACGTCGAGCATCGCAGCGCTGTCGCGCACGCTGCGCGAGATCACCCCGTTGGTTGCGGCTCCGTGCAGCGGCTCGCCGGAGGCCGGGCCGAACGGGATCAGCCCGCGGCCAGCCTTCAGGCCGAAGAGGCCGCAGCAGGCCGACGGGATGCGGATCGAGCCGCCGCCGTCGCTGGCGCCCGCGACCGGGACGATGCCGGCGGCGACCGCGGCGGCCGACCCGCCAGACGAGCCGCCGGGCGTACGGTTGAGGTCCCATGGGTTGCGCGCGGCACCGAACAGCGCCGGCTCGGTGATGCCCTTGGCACCGAGCTCGGGCGTGTTGGTCTTGCCGAATACCACGACGCCGGCATCGAGCCAGCGCTGCACGACGGTCGCGTGCTCGGTCGCCGGAACCTGCGCCAGCGCGCGGCAGCCGTAGGACGACGGCACCCCCGCGTACTCCTGGCCGAGATCCTTCAGCAGGAAGGGGACGCCGGCGAACGGGCCGGCGAGCGGCTCGTTCAGCCGCGCCTGTGCATCGGCGGCCATCCAGCGCACGATCGCGTTGATGCGCGGGTTTACCTCACGCGCGCGAGCCTGCGCCGCCTGCACGACCTCGCTGGCCGTGACTTGGCGCTCAGCGATCAGCTGCGCCAGGCCGAGACCGTCGTGGGCGGCGTACTCGGTGCTCTCCATGCGCGCCATCCTGGCGCATTGCCGCCCGCAGCGGCGCGGTTCACAGGGCGAACGTCATCGGTGCTCCGAGCTGCACGGAGCGGTCGCGCACGTCACGCTGCCGTCGCAGCTCGGCGTCGGCGGCTGCGACCGAGCGCAGGTCTCGACTGCCACAACACGGACATCTTGGTGCCGAGAAGCGGCCGATGAGCGTGTGCGCACCGCAGTCCAGGCATCCGAGCCGGTGGGCGCCCTGGTTGGTCTTGATCTGCCAGCTGTCGGGAGGCATGGCGGTCTTCCTTGTCCGCGGGTTGCCGAATCTGCTGGCTACAACGCGGAGGGCCGGCCGAACTGGCGGCGGCTCGCAGGGACTCGACGGATGATGGAGCGGCTCAGGCGAGACGGTCTCATCTACCGGGCCCAAGGTGGTCAACTACTGCGGTCGGCGATAGAAGAATCGCCGGCTCCTGATGACGCAATGATAATATCATTGCGTCATGTCCTTGCCCACCGTGTTTCGCACTCCGACCCTCGATCCCGTTGAGATCGAGGTCCTGCGCCTGATCGATGGCCTCCGCGTCGATCTTCGCCATCGGGTTGCCCAGCCACGACGCTGGATCGGCACGTTGCGCCGCACGACCTTCGCCCGTGCCGTGCAAGGCTCCAACAGCATCGAGGGCTACAACGCGAGCCTGGACGATGTCGCCGCCGCGGTACAGGGAGAGCCGACGCTCGACGCGACGGCTGAGACCCAGCTAGCGCTTGCCGGGTATCGCGACGCCATGACCTACGTGCTGCAGGTCGCCGAGGACGACGGTGCTGTGATCGACGAGGGCATGATCAAGGCATTGCACTTCATGATGCTCAAGCACGACCTGTCCAAAAGCCCCGGGCGTTGGCGTCCGGGGTACATCGCGGTGCGCAACGACGAGACGGGGAAGGTCGTCTACGAGGCGCCCGACGCTGAGTTCGTCCCTGCGTTGATCGACGCCATGCTGAACGCGCTTCGCGACGACGACTCGCCCGCTCTGGTCAAGGCGGCGATGGCGCACCTCAACCTGGTGATGATCCATCCGTTCAGGGACGGCAATGGGCGTATGGCCCGCTGCCTGCAGACGCTCGTCATCGCCCGCGAGCGCATGAACGCCCCGGTCTTCTCGTCGGTCGAGGAGTACCTCGGTCGCAACACCCAGGCCTACTACGACATTCTCGCGGACGTTGGACAGGGCGGGTGGCATCCCGGCAACGACGCACGCCCGTGGCTGCGATTCATGCTCACCGCCCACTACCGCCAGGCCAAGACCCACCTGCGCCGGATCGAGGAAATCGAGTCCCTGTACGCCCAATGTCTCGAGCTTTCGGCGCATCATGGTCTGCCCGACCGCTGCGCTGCTGGCCTGGCAGAGCTCGCGCTCGGGCTGCGCCTCCGACGCAACTCCTACATCTCGGTCATCGAAGCTTCCGCGGGGGAGACGATCTCCGAGCTCACCGCCTCTCGCGATCTTGGAGCGATGGTCAAGGCGCATCTGCTCACGCCCTACGGCGAGACACGCGGCCGCTACTACGTCGGCTCGCCGTCGATGCTCAAGGTCCGCGACGACATCCGCGCCGGACGCCCACCGCGTGACGAATACGACCCGTTCGTCATGGCAGCCGGCGCGCTCCAGCTCTCGCTCGAGACGGGCTGACGGGCACCCCCGCTGGCGCTAGGCGCTGGCGCTGCTCGCGGCGGCGGCGGCGCGTGCGACCCTGCGACGTTCCTTCTTGAGGATCTCCTGGGCAACCTCGGTGCCGACGTAGGGCTGCAGCAGCGCGAAGACGAGGTCGGGCAAGAGGTTCGGGAGCTCGGCGTACCTCCCCGCGAGCACGCGCGAGTAGATGACCTCGTAGATGCCGCCGACGAGCGTCTCGGCGATGATCGGCGCCGGCCGCTTGGACTTCGGCAGTTCGCCTTCGGCGGCCTGGTCGACCATCGCCGCTAGCGCGCTCATGATGGTGTTGCGTCGTGCGATCGCCTGGGGCCCGGCGGCGAGGACCTCGACGATGCACATGTCGGCGAAGGTCGGCTCCGACGCGATGAAGTCCAGCAACGCGCGCAGGCTCGCGCGCGCGCGGTCAACCAGACCATCGGCCGAGTTGTAGGCCTCCTGGACCTGGGCAAGCAGCTGCGCAGAGACCTCGTCGTAGGCAGCGAGGAAGGCGTCTTCCTTGCCCTTGTAGTTGTCGTAGAACGTCCGGCGTGAGACCCCGGAGGCCACCACGATGTCCTCGACGCTCATCGAGACGTAGCCCGCGGAGCTGCAGACGTCGGCGACCGCGGCCAGGATGCGCTGGCGCTGGTTGGAGACGACGAACTGCCGCGGAAGGCCGTGGCGACCTGCTGGTAACTGGTAGGACTCGCGTACGCGCTGCTTCTTCTTTTGGGCCACAGGGGAAACATAGCTGTACCGGAGCTGGCTGTCTGCGACATCTGGCACAGAACTATGTACGAACCTGGCAAGCGCGCTCTGTACGAAATTCAGGGAGGGCGCTGAAACCCCGGGTTAGAGCCAGCGGGCGCGTTGCGGTTTTGATTAGCCCTTTATGTAGGGATGGGGTTGTGTCTAGACGCCAGCGGGATCCGGGATATACCCTCCGTCGCTCATGCGCGTCCGCCCGTCGTTCTTTGTCCTGGCCGCGCTCGCGGTCGCCACCGCGACCGGCTGCGGTTCATCTTCGGACTCCGAGAAGGACGCCACGACCGCCGACACCCCCGCCCAGACGACCGCCGCGACAACGCCCGACGGCAAGCCGGCCATTTCACCGGTCTCGGTGCTCAGCTCCAGCGTGGAGGTCAAGGCCGGCCAGGTCGACGTGTCGCTGCGGCTGCGCCAGCCCTCCGACGCCGACCCGCCGATCGCCAAGACGGCGCAGCTCACGCTGCCCAAGGGCATCGAGTGGAAGGGCGCAGACACGCCCTCGTGCGACGCCGAGACGTTGAAGCGCGGCATCGACGCCTGCCCGCCCGGCTCGATCATCGGCAACGGCGAGGCCGTCGGCCTAACCGACCAGAGCAAGACGATCGGGCAGATCACCGCCATCAACGGCGGCGGCGAGGACGTCTACCTCGCGACGATCGTCCGCAATCCCGCCTACGTAAAGACCGTCGTGCCCGGCGAGATCTCCAAGGGCGACGACGGCCTCGAGCTCGATTTCACGTTCCCGCCGGCCCTGCAGACGATCGCGGGCGTCCCGGTCGGGCTGCAGTCGCTCAAGCTCACGATCAAGCGCGGCCCGTGGCTCGTGGTCCCGGAATGCCCGGACGACGGCTGGGAGTACGACGCACGCGTGGAGTTCGACGATGGGACGCAGGTGGAGCACGACGGCAAGGCGTCCTGCAGCAGCTGATCGGCGGCCCATTGGAGTAAATGAGGTTGAGCAGTAAATACAGTTAAAGGCAAGTAGCGGCTTAGACGCCGTTCGCGGCCTGCCGCCGCGGCACGACTTTCAACTGACATTAGGACACAGGTACGTACCCCAAAGCGCTACGCTGCCGGGCAACTATGACGCGTGCTGCGAACCTTCCAGTCTCGCCGGTCTCTGCGGGCCGGCACGGATTCCCTGATGTCTACGTGCGCTACATGCAGCGCACGCGGATCTTCGACACGGCTTGCCGGGTCGTCACCGACCGGGGCCTGCTGGAGGCGAGTTTCGACCACATCCAGCAGCCGACGGGCGTGACCAAAGGCCGCGTCTATGACCTCTACCAGACGCGCGACAACCTGGTGGTCGACGCGATGGCACACGCCCTCACGTTCGCCCAGATGCGCGTCTGCGCGGCGTTCGATCGTGCCCCGACGCCGACCGAGGGCTTGGATGCGGCGATGTGGTCGCTGCTCGACGTCGCGGCCGCCGCGCCGCAGTGGACGCGCTTTGCGCTGCTGGAGGCGATCGCGGTCGGGCCGGAGGCGTGGGAGCGGCGCGATCGCGCGCTGGCACCGGTGCGCGATCGCCTCAAGCGCCTCATGCCGTC
Organism: uncultured Conexibacteraceae bacterium; assembly: GCA_963829185.1. GTDB lineage: Bacteria > Actinomycetota > Thermoleophilia > Solirubrobacterales > Solirubrobacteraceae > Baekduia. The sequence continues at coordinate 377,494 of CAWHID010000006.1, read as the reverse complement.
CGACCGGCCGAAGGACGCGCCGCAGTGGGGTGTGGAGGCCGTCATCGCGGCCCTGCGCCCGCAGTTGGTGGGAGAGGCAATCTTGAAGCCGACCCCACGGCTGCATCGCGACCTCGTCAACCTCGTCCGCACGATGTGCGGCATCCCGCCGGCGACGGCCACGGTCAAGCGCCCGGCGCGAGACCGGCGCGAGACCGGGATGGTGGGACGTGTCACCGAGGCGTTCTTTGCGCTGGACGGCGATGACGGCGTCGATGCGCTGCGGGCCGAGCTCGATGTGGCCGTCGCGCGGCGCCACGGTCCTGCGCTGTCGCATGCGGTGCGCTGCCTCGTAGCGCGTGACGACGAGCACGACGCTCGCTTCGCCGGGCTGCGCAAACCGATCCTCGAAGCGCTGCCGGAGGGATGGATTTTCGGCACGCCGCTGCGCTACCCGGGCCCGCGGCCTTACAGCCTCAACGCGAGCCGCCTGCGGGTGCTGGAGGTGATCCGGGAGAACCCCGGCGCTGACGAGCACGCCGTCCGCGGCGCGGTCCGCCTGACGCCCCAGACCTGCCGACGCACCCTGCGCGACCTCGACGAGCTGCAGCTGCTGCACCAGCAGCGCGGCGACAGTTGGCGGGTGACCGTTCACGGACAGGCCCTCCTCGAGGGCGACGCGACCCTCACCGCCTGAATCAGACATGTTGCTGTTTGCCAAACCGTATCCGGTCCTCTAGCGTCGCCTTCTATGCGCTCCCTCGCTCGTCGCCCAGTTGTCCTCGCGGCCCTTGTCGCCGTCACCGCCCTGGTCACCGCAGCCATCGCCTTCGGCCAGGACCTCGTCCCGATCAAGATCACGTCGGTCACGAAGGTGACGCCAAACAAGGCGGGCACGCCCAAGCACCCGCAGGGGATCAACATCGACGTCAACTCGACGATCGACACGCCGCGCGACTACGACCCGCCGCTGGCTCAGACCGTCGACGTGTGGATCTCCAAGGGCGGGAACTACAACGGCGGCAAGTACCCAACCTGCTCGCCGCAGACGATGGAGCGCCGTGGCATTGGCGCCTGCCCGAAGAAGTCGATCATGGGCCACGGCACCGGCAAGGCCGACGCTGACGGCGTCGCCTCGATCCCGGACATCACGGTCGTCAACGGCGGCGCGAACGCCGTCCACTTCTACACCGTGCTGAAGAACCCGGCGCGTGTCCAGAAGGCCGTCACCGCCACGATCACCAAGCTCAAGAGCGGCCCGTGGGGCTACAAAATCCGAGCCTCGATTCCGCGGAGCCTGCAGATCGTCGCCGGCATCCCGCTGCGCGTCGAGCGCCTGCACGTTGAGGCGGGCGCGCGGTCCTACGCCAAGGACTGGATCGTCACGACCATGTGCCCCGCGAGCCGCAAGTGGAAGTACCACGTCGAGGTCTCCTACGAGACGGGTCAGATCGCGAAGTTCGACGGCGCTGTGACCTGCCGTAGCTAGACCGGCAGCACACCACCGCTGAAAGTTCGTCCAGCGGTTCAGATGTTTGAGAAACAAATTGGCAAACGCGCCCGTTTCTCCTATTGACCTGCCCCTCATGCGGCCCTATGGTCGCTCTCCGCAACTACCTCAGGGGAGGTCCCACATGCTCGGCACGGATGTTCAGCGGTCCTTTGGCGACGCCTACCTGGCGGCCACCGCCGCGATGCGCTCGCGCTTTGAGGCGCGGGTGCTGGGGGCCGAGACTTGGACCGAGGGGCTTGCGCTCGGCCTGAACGACCTTGCCGACGGCGTGCTCGCCGATCCCGAGACGGCGCGCATGACGGTCACCGACTCGCGCTGCGGCCATCGCGACCTGCTGTCGGTGCGCGATGAAGACCACCAGAAGACGCTCACCTCCATGGCGCGCGGATGGCAGCACCACCACGACGGCGTCGTGCCCGAGCTCCAGCTGGAGTTCCTCTGCGGCGCGATCGGCCACGTGATCGCCGGCGCGATCGCACGCGACGAGCTTGACCACCTGCACGCGCGGCTGTTCGGACTGTTGGCCTTCGTCGACGAGCGCGAGAGCTAGCGTCGCGCGCCCGCCATTAGGCTAAGCGGCCGGCGCGGCGCCGCAGGCGGCGCTGCTCGTTGGCCGCCTCCGTCGCGCCCAGATACGGCAGCAGCGCCGAGTAGGCCAGGTCGGGCAACAGGTCGGGCAGCTGGTCGATCCGGCCGCGGATGACGCGGGCGTAGAGGATCTCGTAGATGCCGCCGATGATCCCCTCGGCGATCAGCTCGGGCGGTCGCCCACGCTTGGGCAGCTCGCGGTCGGCCGCCGCGACGATGAGCTCGGTGAGCTGCTGCAAGGTCTTGTCACGCAGCGCCACCGCGTCTGGGCCCGCGCTCATCACCTGCACCAGGCACATCTCGGCATAGTCGGGGTTCTGTGCGAAGAATCGCAGCAGCGCGTCGATGGCAGCCTCGATGCGCGCGGCGAACCCGTCGGCCTCTTCGTAGGCCTCGCGCACCGCGGTCAGCACCCGACCGCTGATGTTGTCATAGGCCTGGACGAAGCCGTCTTCCTTTGACGAGTAATAGTCATAGAAGCTTCGGCGTGAGATGCCAGCGGTTGCGATGATGTCCTCGACCGACATCGCGGCATAGCCCACGACGCTGCTCACATCGGCGATCGCCTCGACGATGCGGGAGCGTTGGTTGCGAACCACTTCTTCACGCGACAGCTTGTGCCGACCCGACGGAAGGTGGTGGGGCTCTCGAGGCAAGGGGCTCACAGGGACGGAAACGTACCCGTGTCCACGACAGAATGGAACCCCCACCCGCTGAGTGGCTCGGAGCGGAAACATCGGCGGGGCCCAAAGGCCACGCTACGCCTGTCGTCCTACGGCGTGGGCGTGGGATCCTTGACCCGCGCTGCGGCCGCGGTCACCGCATGGCGGTACTCAACACCGGCGACCTCGGTGCCGACGAACGGGAGCAGGATGCTGTACAACAACGCGGGCAGGAGGTCCGGGAGCTCTGCCGTGCGATTGGTGACGACGCGGGTGTAGATCACCTCGTAGACGCCGCCGACAACCGTCTCGGCGGTCACCCCCGACACGATGACGGGTGGATGCTCGGGCGTTGGCGGTGTGAGGAACAGCCGGAAGTCGGCCATGGCGCTCATCCGACGCTCCAGCGCCTGCGGACCGGCCGCCACGGCCTCCACGATGCACACGTGGGCCAGCTCGGGCTCACCGGCCATCAGGTTCAAGAACGCGGCAAGTCCCCGCCGCACCTTGGAGGCCCAGGTGCCGCCGGTGGCGTAGGCGCCAGCCACCCCAATGCGCAGCTGCTCTACGACAAAGTCGTAGGCTGCCAGGAACGCCTGCTCCTTGTTGGAGAAGTGGTCGTAGAAGGTGCGCCGCGAGACGCCGGCCAGGGCGATGATGTCCTCGACCCGCGTGGCGTTGTAGCCGTTGGCGCTGACGGCGGCCATTACGCCGCCGAGGATGCGCTCACGCTGGTTGGAGACGACGAAGTCGCGTGGAAGCCCGTGACGACCTGAGGGGAGCTGGTGTGCGGCGCGCACATGCGGAGAACGTTGGATCATCGCCCTGGGCGAGGAACATACACGTCTCCGTCACTGCGCGCTAGGTCTTTTTTGTTACTTTGCGTCGTGCAAGGAGACCAGCTCCACTAGGGCTGGAGTCAGCCGCGGCAGGGTCTGATGCTCACCGGCTAGCACGCGCTGCTGGACCAGCCGGTGCAGCGCGCCGAAGCGCGCCTGGGCCAGCGCTTCGGCGCTGATCGCCTCGGACTTCGCGCCCGGCATCGCGCACGCCGCCAGGCGGTGGGCTAAGGCGTCCATCGCCGCTTCGTACTGCGCGGCGCCCGCCGGGCCGGCCGCGAGGATCTCGACGAGGAGCAGGTGGGCGTGGGGCGGCCATGCGGCCAGGTAGCGCATGAGCCGCGCCAGGGCGGGCTCAAGCTCCTGCGGGCCCTCGTCGACGGCGCGCAGGCAGTCGGCGAGCACCATCTCGTGGGCTTCAAGCAGGCAGGACTCACGGCCGTCGAAGTACGCGTAGAAGGTCCGGCGAGAGCCGCGCGCCAACTCGATGACGTCGTCGACGCGGACGTTGGCGTAGCCCTGCCGAGCCGCCGCGCTCGCCATCCCCGCGAGCATCGCGCTGCGCGGCCGGCTCGGCCACCAAGACGGGAAGGCGACGGCGCCTTCGCGCAGGACGGTACGCCGTGTGAGATTCGGCCCGGAGGTCACGGCCGCAATCCTATGAGAGACGTCAATGTTTGCCGATTGAGGGACGCGACGGGCGGCGGCCTTGACGAGCGAGCGCCCGGGCATGGTGCCCGGGCGCTCGCTGCTGCGAAGCTCCTTGGCTCCGACTACTTCGAGCAGGGCGTGGTGCCCTCGTAGGTGGCCGAGCCACCCGTGGTGGCCGTGTCGTTGGTCGCGAAGCTCGTGGTCACCTGGAACGGCCACTTGCCCCCGGAGCACGAGGTCGTGGCCAGCCAGTCCTTAGCGTGGGCTTTGCCGCCCGCGCTAATGGTGAGGTCGCGCAGCGCGATCGGGATGCCAGCGACGATCTGCAGGCTGTCGGGCACCGTGAGGTGGAGCTTGTAGGCCCACTTGCCCGACATCTTGGTGATCGTGCCGGGAACAGGCTTGGCTACACGCGCGGGGTTCGTGAGGACCGTGAACAGAAAGACCTTGTTGGCGCCGCCATTGACGACGGTGATCTTCGGTGAGGTCAGCACGGTGTCGGCATAGGCGGTGCCGGTGCCGGTGCCCATGATCGACTTCGCCGGGCAATCCGACACGCTGCCGCGCTCCATGACCGACTGCGCGCACTTGGGGTACTTGGCGCCGTTGTAAAGCGAGCCCTTGGGAAATAGGACGTCCGCGGACTGGACGACCGGCTTGTCGACGTCCGCCGAGGTCTCCCATTTGGCCTTGAAGGTGAGCTTTACGCCCTTGGGCTTGCTCTTGGTGCCGGCCTTGCTGGGGCTGACCGACACCTTGGTGCTCAGCACGGTGTTGGACGGGTTGCTGCCCGACGACTGGGCCAACACGGGCGCGGCGACCGCCACGCTGGCGGCTACCAGCCCGACCGGGATCATGACTTTGCGCAAGGGAAACTCCTCCTGAGACGAAAAACGATGCTGTACCCGAAACCAGGGAACGTCAAAAGGTTGCGGCGCATCCTGCGTGATGCACCATAAGGCCGACGCTACTGGATCGAGACACATGCATGTTGCTTCACTTGTCCGGGGCCATGTACGATCGTCGCCGCTGCGGCGCCTGGAGGGCTCTGCGCGGGAGGAACCACCTTGACTGCTCCGTCCCATCACGCCCGCCCTTGGCGGTGGGCTCCCCTCGTACTGCTTGTCGTCGCGGCCATCGCGCTGGTCTTCGTCCTGCGTGGCTCCGGTGCGCACCAGTACCGCGTCGTCTTCACCACCGCCGGCCAGCTGGTCAAGGGCGACCGCGTGCGCATCGGCGGCACGCCGGCGGGGTCGGTCACCTCGATGGAGCTGACCGACGACGGACAAGCCGAGATCGGGATCAAGGTCGACTCGCGCTTCGGGCCACTGCGCGAGGGCACCACCGCGATCATCCGCCAGATCGGCCTGACCAGCGTTGCCGGCCGCTACGTCGACATCAGCCCGGCGCCGACCTTCCGGCCTGCGCTCGAGGAGGGCGCGACGATCAGCGGCGACAAGACGACGCCGATCGTGGACCTCGATCAGCTGTTCAACATGGTCAACGCCGACACGCGTAAGGGTCTGCAGCAGTTCATCAACGGCCAGGCGTCCTGGTACGAAGGCAAAGAGCAGGAGGCCAACGCGTCGGCCAAGGCGCTCCCGGCCGCGCTCTCGGGGCTCGATCAGCTGGCGGCCGAGGTCAGCACCGACGATGCGAACCTGACGCGCTTTCTCGTCAAGACCGGTAAGGCATTCGGTGCGTTGGCCGAGAACAAGGAGCAGCTCACCGACCTGATCTCCAACACGCGGGCGACGACGGCGGCGCTGGGCTCCGACACGGCCTCGCTGGACCAGGCGTTGCGCCACGTCGCGCCCGCGTTGCGCAAGGGCACCGACGCGTTCATCGCGCTGCGCCCCGCGCTCAAGGAGCTGCGCACGCTGGTCAATGTGTCGGGTCCGGCGACCAAGGACCTCGCCCCCTACGCCAAGCAGCTGCGCCCGGTGCTCCAAGAGGCGGTCCCGACCTTTCGCCAGCTGCGCCAAATGTTCGCCCAGCCCGGCGCCAGCAACGACCTGCTCGACGCGCTGCAGGACCTACCCGAGCTCAACCGCCGCACCAAGACGGGCTTCGCAGAAGGCGAGAAGTCACTCAAGCAGAGCACGCCGATCTTCTCCTTCGTGCGCCCCTACGTCCCCGACCTCGTCGGCTGGGTCCGTGACTTCGGTCAGGTCATGGCGACCTACGACGCCAACGGCCACTACGCCCGCACGCTCCCGGTCTTCGACGCGTACTCCAGTGACGGCACCAAGCTGACGCCCAAGCCGGCGATCGATCGCGGTCGCGACGCCAACCTCAAGACCGGCCAGCTGCGCCGCTGTCCGGGCGCCGCCGTGCGGGCGCTGCCGGATAGCTCGGCCCCGTTTGTCGACGACGGCCCGCTGGCCAACCCCGACTGTGATCCGGCGCAGAGCCCTGGAGCCGGCGGATGAGGCGCCTACGCATCTTGGCGGCAGCTGTGGGGCTCGTCGCTATCTGCCTCGCCGCGGCGCTGACCATCGGCGCCGGCGACGGCGCCGACGACCGCTACCTCGTGCGCGCGATCTTCGACAACTCGAGCTTCGTCATCCCCGGCGAGGACGTGAAGGTCGCCGGCGTCAAGGTCGGCAAGATCGACAGCCTCGACCTGACCAAGGACAACAAGGCCGTCGTCGTCCTCGCCATCACCGACCCGGCCTTTCAGTCCTTCAAGACCGACGCGCGCTGCCGCATCGCGCTGCAGTCGCTGATCGGCGAGCAGTTCGTCGACTGCCAGGCGACCGCCGGCGGCAGCGACGGCCGCGCCAAGGCGCTGGCGAAGATCGAGGACGGTCCGGGCAAGGGGCAGCACCTGCTCCCGGTGTCTCAGAACACCACGCCCGTCGGCGTCGACCTCCTGAACACCATCATGCGCGTTCCCCAGCGCGACCGTTTCAAGCTCATCATCAACGAGCTTGGCGCCGGCCTCGCGGCCAACGGCGAGAGCCTGCGCAAGGCCGTCCGCCGTGCCAATCCCGCGCTCCAGCAGGCCGACAAGGTGGTCGCGATCCTCGCGCGCCAGAACGAGATGCTCGGCAAGCTCGTCGACGATTCCGATGCGGTCCTGGGCCCGCTGGCCGAGCATCGCAAGGACCTCGGCGGCTTCGTAGACACCGCTGGGAAGACCGCGGTCGCGACCGCCAAGCAGGGCGACGCGCTGGAGCAAAACTTCGCCAAGCTTCCCGCCTTCCTGCAGGAGCTCAAGCCGGCCGCACAGCGGTTCGGTGATCTGGCCGATCAGATGACGCCCGCCGTCGCGAGCTTGTCGGCCCGGGCGCCGGCGGTCAACCAGGCGGTCAAGGACCTTGGGCCGTTCTCGCTCTCGGCCACGCCGGCGCTCAAGACGCTCGGCGACGTCGCCGACCGCGGGCGGCAGACGTTCCCGAAGATCGGCGGGCTCGTCGACAGCCTCGGCAGCCTCTCGGAGCCACTGCAGCCGCTGGCCGCCGACCTCGACGACGTCTCGTCGAGTTTCGACAGCGCCGGCGGCTTCGAGTCGCTGATGCGGTTCATCTACAACTACACGGGCAGCGTCAACGGCGTCGACGCCCAGGGCCACTACATCCGCTCGACGGCCGACGCGACGAACTGCATCCAGCGCTCCACGTCCACGCCGGGCAGCTGCCCGTCGACGTTCGAGAAGCAGGGCGGCGACGACGGCGCGTCATCGTCTGAGGTAAATGCCAGCGCCGCGACCGCTGCGACCGCGACGCGGAGCGAGGCCGCTTCGACGCTGCTGGACTACCTCCTCGGCCAGGACGGTGGCAAGTGAACCGCCGTCGCACTACCTCGCTCGCTGCCAACCCGGTCCTGATCGGTGGCGTTGCGGTCCTCGTGACGATCGTCGCGGTGTTCCTGTCCTACAACGCCAACCACGGGCTGCCGTTCGTCCCGACCTACATGATCAAGGTCGAGCTGCCCGACGGCTCAGGCCTGATCAAGGGCAACGAGGTCCGTCAGGGCGGCCATCGTGTCGGCAACGTCGCGAAGGTCTCGCCATCCACCAAGCCCGACGGCACGGCGGCGGCGATCATCGAGCTCAAGCTCGAGCAGGACGTCGGCCCGCTGCCGCGCGACACCACCGTGCGCATCCGGCCGAAGTCGCCGCTGGGCTTGAAGTACGTGGCGATCCAACGCGGCACCGACACGGCGACCTACCCGGCAGGGTCGACGATCGCGCTCGTCAAAGGCGACACGCGGGCCGTCGAGATCGACGACTTCTTCGCGATGTTCGACGAGCCGACGCGGGCCGCGTCGCAGCGCAACCTGATCGAAGGCGGCAATGCGTTCGCCGGCCGTGGCGGTGACCTCAACGAGGCGCTGCGCAACCTCAATTCGCTGGCCAAGCACGGCGAGCCGGCGGCGCGCAACCTCGCCGATCCGAAGACTGGCTTTGACCGGCTGTTCCCCGCCTTCGCGCAGGCGGCCAACGAGACCGCGCCCGTCGCCCAGCAGCAGGGCGAGGTCTTCACAAGCCTCAACCAGACCTTCACCGCGTGGAGCTCGGTCTCCGAGGAGCTCCAGCAGGCGATTGCGCTCGGGCCCAAGGCGCTGGACACCGCGACGCGCGAGCTGCCCGCCCAGGCGTCGTTTACCCGCAACAGCACCGAGCTCTTGCGGAGGTTCCGGCCCGCCTTCGCGGAGCTCGCCGCGGCGTCGCCGGACTTGGCCGATGCCTTCGGCGCCGGCACCTCGTCGCTACGCCGCTCGTCGCAGCTCAACGGCCGGCTGGTCACGACGCTCGAGCAACTGGAGGCGCTCGCCGCCGACCCGCGGACCATCCCGGCGCTCAACCGCCTGACCGAGACCGCGACGCTGCTCAAGCCCATCCTCGCCTTCCTGACGCCCGCGCAGACCAAGTGCAACTACTTCGGCTTGTTCTTCAACAACCTGTCGAGCGCGCTCTCGGAGAGTGACAGCGTCGGCAGCATGTTGCGCTTCGGCCCGATGGCGCTGCCGCAGCTGCCGGGCAGTGAGGCCGGCCCGACCGCGGTGCCCTCCAACGGTCCGGTCGGCAAGGACTTCTCGCAGATCGACGACTCCTTCCTGCACAGCAACCCCTACCCCAACACGGCGGCCCCGGGGCAGACGCAGGAGTGCGAGGCCAACAACGAGGTCTACAAGGCGGGCACCCAGCAGATCGGCAACCAGCCGGGCTCCCAGGGGCTCAGCACCGAGAAGACCGGCAACTGGAAGGCGACCCCGTGAGGCGCAACCACAGCCTCGGCATGCCGCCGCTGCGCGTCGGGATCCTCGTCCTGGTCATCGCGATCATCGGCTGCTTCTTTGCCTTCACCAAGAAGGTGCCGCTTCGCCATCACTACACGGTCAATGCCGTGGTCAAGAACTCCAACTTGCTCGTTGCGGGCTCCCCAGTGCGGATCGCCGGCGTGACGGTTGGCAAGGTGGCGAAGGTCGGTCGCTATCGCGACACGTCGATGGGCGAGATTGCCATGCACATCGACAAGGCCGGGTTGCCGATGCACAAGGACGCGACGCTGAAGATCCGTCCGCGGCTCTTCTTGGAGGGCAACTTCTACGTCGACCTGCAGCCCGGCACGCCGTCGGCCCCGCGCATCAATGACGGCGATCTGATCCCCGTCACCCATACCTCTACGCCGGTCCAGATCGACCAGATCCTCACCGCTCTGCAGTCCGACACGCGCGGCAACCTGCAGCAGGCGCTCCAAGGCCTCGGCGCGGCCTTCGGCAGCACGCCGAGCGCGGCCGACGACGCCCAGCAGGACCCCAGCGTCCGTGGCCTCACAGGTGGCCAGGCCCTCAACAAGTCGCTCAAGCACTCGCCCCAGGCGCTGACCGGAACCGCCAAGGTCACGACCGGCCTGCTCGGCACGCAGTCCCACGACCTGCGGCGCACGATCGACGGCCTCGGCCGCGCCGCAGCTGGGCTGGCCGCCTATGAGCGCGACATCGCTCCGCTGGTCACCAACCTCAACGCGACGATGGCCAACCTCGGCGGCCACGCGACCGAGATCTCGGCGGCGGTCGACCGGTTGGGACCGACCGCGCGAGCGGCAGACGGGGCGTTTGGGCGGCTGAGCACGGCGGCCGCTCCGACCGCGACCTTCGCGCGCAACCTGTCGTCCAGCCTGCCCGAGCTGCCGGCGACGATCAAGGCCTCACAGCCGTGGCTGTCGCAAGCGAAGCAACTGCTGGCTAAAGACGAGCTCGGCGGCTTGCTCGACGCGCTGCAGCCCGGCACCGCCGACCTGGCCAAGCTCGGTCACGAGACCAAGCGCTGGCTGCCGAAGATCACTGAGTTCAACAAGTGCATCACCAAGGTGATCATCCCGACCGGCAACATCAAGGTCGACGACGATGAGTTCTCGGCCGACGTCGAGAACTACAAGGAGTTCTGGTATGCCATGGTCGGCCAGAACGGCGAGGGTCAGAGCTTCGATGGCAACGGCGCGCTGCTGCGCCTGTCGGCCGCTGGCGGCGGGAACTTCATCCGCAGCGGCAAGTCCAACTACGCCCCCGAGTCCTACCTCGCCAACGCGACGCTGCCGCCGCTGCGGACCCGCCCGGCCTTCGCCGGCAAGCTGCCGCCGATCAACCGCGACGCGCCCTGCTACCTGCAGCCCGTGCCCGACGTCAACGGCCCCGGCTCGATCGGCCCGGCTGACGGCTCCCAGCCCAACGCGCCCGCGCTCGCCGCACCGGAGAAGGTCAAGTGAGAGGCTCCGGCCGCGCGGCGCTCTTCAACGGCCTCTGGGTCCTGGCGATGATCACGGTCGCGCTGGCCGTCGGCGCCTACATCACCTCGCATCAGCGCATCCACATCCCGGCCTGGGTGCCGGCGATCGGCCAGCACCGCTTCGTGCTCAACGCAGAGCTCGGCAACGCGGCTGGCGTCATGCCCGGCCAAGGCCAGATGGTCACGGTCTCCGGTGTGCCCGTGGGCGAGATCCGCAAGGTGTCGCTCAAGCACGGCAAGGCCGTGCTGCGCCTCGACATCAAGGAGCGCTTTGCGCACATCCATCGCGACGCGACGATCCTCCTGCGGCCCAAGACCGGGTTGAAGGACATGGTCGCCGAGCTCGATCCCGGCACCAAGGGTCCCGAGCTCAAGAGCGGGGCGACGATCGGCAGCGGGGCGACGAAGCCCGACGTCAACTTCGACGAGATCCTCGCCGAGCTCGACGTCGACACGCGCGACTCGCTCGTGCTGCTGGCGGGCGGTGCCGGCGAGGCGCTCGGCGATGGCAACGGCAAGGAACTTGCCAACGTGCTGCGCCGCTTCGAGCCGCTCTCGCGCCACGCCGCCCAAGCCACCGAGCTGGTCGCCCAGCGGCGCACCAAGCTCAAGCGGCTGATGCACAACCTCTCGCTGCTGGCCTCAGAGCTCGGCGAGCGCGACAAGCAGCTCGGGACCTTCGTCAACGCCAGCAGCGACGTCTTCCGCCGCTTTGACAACCAGAACGCCGCGCTGGCCAGGACGCTCGAGCTGCTGCCGGGCACGCTGCAGACCGCGCAGCCGGCGCTGGCCAAGGTCGACAAGCTCGGCGCGACGCTGACCACGGGCCTCAAGCGGCTGGGTCCCGGCGTCAAGGACCTCGGTCCGACGCTGGTCGACGTCCGCTCGTTCTCCAAGGAGACGACGCCGGTCCTGCGCGACCAGATCCGGCCGTTTACCCGCGACGCGCAGCCGACGGCCAAGAAGCTCGTGCCAGCGGCACGCCGGCTGGCCAAGGCCACGCCCGACCTCGCCCGGCTCACCGACGAGCTCAACGTCCTGGTCAACGAGCTGGCGTTCAAGCCCAAGGGCAAGGGCATCAAGAACCAGAGCTACCTGTACCACGTGCCTTGGGCCAACCACAACACCAACTCGGTGCTGTCGACCGCCGACGGCGTCAGCCCGCTGCGCCGCAGCCTCGTCTACTTCGGCTGCGGCCCGCTGGAGCTGCTCAAGGGGCTTTCCGCGCCGCCCCCGCGCAAGACCGAGCCGCGCAATCCGACGCTCACGACGCTCATCAAGCTCCTCAACGCTCCTGACTACGACACCCAGGTCGCGACCGGTCAGTGCCCGAAGGCAGCGACGGGGTAGCGCATGATCAAGACCGCTCCCACCCTCGGCCGCATCGCGATCATGGCGATCTTCGCCTTCGGCAGCTTTTCCGGCGGCCTCTACCTTTGGCTCGCCTTCGGGGGCTCATCGCCGCTGGGCACCAAGGGCTACCGCATCCACGTCCTCGTGCCCGAGGCCACGCAGGTGGCCGACCAGTCCGACGTGCGCATCAGCGGTGTCAGCGTCGGCCGGGTCGTCAAGATCGCGGGCGGTCCTGACGATCGCACCGACCTCACCCTTCAGCTGCGTGCCCGCTACGCGCCGCTGGCCAAGGACGTGCGCGCCATGCTGCGCACCAAGACGCTGTTGGGCGAGACCTACGTCGAGCTGACCCCGGGCCATCCGGCCAAGGGGACGATTCCCGAAGGCGGCACGCTGCCCCCTGCCCAGATCGAGCCGACCGTCGAGATCGACGAGATCATGTCCACCTTCGATCCCGCTACGCGCAAGCGCTTCCAGGTCTGGATGGAGTCCCAGGCCGAGGCGATCGGTGGCCGCGGGGCCGACATCAATGCGGCCTTCGGACACCTCCCGGGCTTCACCGAGCACGTCGACGACCTGCTGCGCACACTCGACGCCCAAGGTCGCGCTGTGACCAAGTCCATCAGCTCGACCGCCGACGTCTTTGACGCCATCAGCGACCGTGAAGGCGAGCTGCGCGGCCTGGTCACCGACGCCAACCGCCTCTTCGCGGTCACCGCGCGCCGCAACAAGGACCTCGCTGACATCTTCCGCGCGCTGCCCGCCTTTGAGCGCGAGAGCACCGCGACGCTGCCGGTGCTGACCCGCCTGGCCAAGGATGGCGACCCGGTCGTCAAGCAGCTGCAGCCAGCCGCCGACGAACTGGGCCCAACGTTTGCCGCCCTGCACGACGTCAGCCCCGAGTTCAAGGGGCTGTTCACCAAGCTCGACGATGTGGTCGACGCCTCTGAGGAGGGCCTGCCAGCGTTCAACGACATCATGGGCCGGGTGCCGTCGCTGCTCGACGCCTTCCAGCCGTTCCTGCGCAATGCCAACCCGATGGTGCAATACATCGGCAACAACAACCGCGAGATCTCCGCGTTCTTCGGCAACGTCGTCTCGGCCTCGTCGGCGCGCGACAGCATCGACGTGCTCCCGAACGCCAAGGAGTCAGTCCACTACCTGCGCACGTCGCAGCTGCTCTCGCCCGAAGCGCTGGCCTACCAGCCGCGGCCGGCCGGCTCGTCGCGGCAGAACGCCTATCAGCACCCAGGGGCATTCGATCAGCTGGCCGGCGGCCTCCCGGTCTTGACCGCGGGACCGTGCTCGAACCCTGACGTCCAGCAGCCGATGAGCGCGCTGCCGACCGAGTTGCAGCAGTACATCGGCCCGCTCGTCTTCCGCACCACGGGCAGTGATGTGCTGCGGCCGGCCTGCCGCGCCCAGGGCAACTTTCCTGGCTACGCGACGATCTTCCCGCAGCTGCGGGCTCAACAGCCATGACCGTGAGCTGACTGTCGCGACGACGGACCGACCTGCGACGCTTGCAGCTGTGGAGCGAGGTGATCAAGGGGTGAGGCCCAGTCGACCTGCCTCACGAGCAAGGCGGTCATCGAACGTGAGCACCATCCCATCGGCATCTTGCGCTGCGAGGAGGACACAGCAGTCAGGGAGCTTGAGCGCAGTCTCGACCCGCAGGGCCGCAAGCCGGGTCGCGGCGCTCGGTGGCAGCGGCAGCTCGGTGACGTCGAGCGCTCGCAGCGCTGCTTGCGCGACGGAGAGGTGGCCCGCGCGTGTGGGCCCGACGAGGATCTCTGCGAGCGTGATCGCGCTGGCCCCGAACTGCTGGTCGGCGGCGTCGAGGAGGTGCTCGGTTGCGCGCGTGTGAAGAGCGTCGCTGTGATCGAGGTGGGCGATCAGCACGCTTGCGTCGAGGACGATCACTCGGGCCAGTCGCCGCGGAGCTGCTCGAGGTATCCGGCGCAATAGGCGCCGGTGAGCGCTCCGCTGGTGTCGACGATCGCGGCACGTCGGTCCTCGCCTGCTCGTTGCGCGCCGGTGGTGATGGCGCGATGTCCTTCACGCACCAGGTCGAGCAGGAGCTTCCCCGGCCGCTCGCGATCGTCGGGCCAGCGCTGTGCAGCGGCAGCCAGCGCGCGAGAGATCTCGTCCGTCTCGGTGATGGAGTGTCGCGGACGCGCGGTTGGCATGAGCAGAGTGTAGCACCTGTATCTAGGTGCTGCACCAATGCGCCCGGTAAGAGGTTGGCGCCGGGCGACGCCAACCGGATGTGTCGTCCTTGCTCGTTGCTGCTCTTGCGGATATGACCGACCCCGAGCCACCGGCCGGGGATCCTTCGCGGGCGTGGGTCGCGGCGCTGGGTACCACCGGGCGGGTGCATGACGATGCGGTGGCGCGGCTGCATGCGCAACTGCTGCGCGCGGCGCGCTTCGAGGTGCGCCGCCGCCGCGCGACGCTGGGCGGCCAGGTCTCTCAGCAGGAGCTCGAGGACCTCGCTACGCAGGCGACCGGCGATGCCGTCGTCGCGATCCTGGGCAAGTTGGACACCTTCAGGGGCGAGAGCCGCTTCACGACCTGGGCCTACAAGTTCGTGTTGCTGGAGGCGGCGGTGAAGTGCCGTCGACGCGCGTGGCAGCAGCGCGAGGTGACGCTTGGTGATCAGGACTGGCCGGTGGCCGTCGACCAGGGCCCGTCGAGTCACGCGCTGGCCGAGCAGCGGGAGCTGCTGGACGCCGTGCGCGCCGCGGTCGAGACGCAGCTGACGCCGCACCAGCGGCGGGTGTTCATCGCGCTTGCGCTCGACGGCGTGCCAATTGACGTCCTTGCGCAGCGGCTGCGGACCACGCGGGGCGCGCTGTACAAGACGCTGCACGATGCCCGGCGCAAGCTGCGCGCGGAGATCGAGCGCGCCGGGCTCGATCGCACCGGAAGGGAGACATCATGATGGCCTACGAAGAGCTTGTTGTCCGTCTTCTCGGACCGGGCGAGGAGGAGCTCAGCTGCGAGGCGTGCTTCGAACAGCTCGACCGTTATGTCGATCTGGAGCTGGCCGGCGAGGACGCCGATGCGCTGGTGCCCGGCATGAGCGCGCATCTGCGGGGCTGCCCGGCCTGTCACGAGGACCACGAGAGCCTGCGCGCGTTCGTGGAGGCCGACGGCGGCGAGTAGCGGGCGCTCCCGCGCTTAGCGTCGGCATAGCGCCGACTCTTACCGACGGGGATCGCGCGGGGAAGAAGGCGCTGGCAGCGGACGCCAACCGCAGCAAGACCACCCAACAAGGAGCTGTCGAAATGTCCAGTCCGCTGCCCGCCGTCCTGCGATCCGTCCCGTTTGCGCCGGTCGCCAAGCTCTCCGCCGATCCGGTCGCTCAAGCGTTCCTGCTGCTGCGCATCGCCTTCACCGTTGCGCCGATCCTCTTCGGCCTCGACAAGTTCGCGGGCATCCTGACCGACGACTGGACCAGGTACCTGGCGACCCAGTTCAACGACATCATCCCCGGGAGCGCTCAGGACGCCATGCACCTTGTTGGTGTGGTCGAGATCGCCGCAGGACTCATCGTGCTCGTGGCGCCGCGCTTCGGCGGCCTGCTCGTCGCTGCCTGGCTCGGCGGCATCATCTTCAACCTGCTGCTCGTCGGCGGCTACGGCGACATCGCGCTGCGCGACTTCGGCCTGCTGCTCGGCGCGCTGACGCTGGCGCGGCTGGCCAGCGCGGATGTCACTCGTGGCGGCTAGTCCAGGCCGCGATGCCTAGCCTCGCCGCTTCAGGCGCCAGCGCAGCTTGCGCAAGAACAGCGTCGCGCCGGGGCCGAGCGCGTCGGTCAGCCGTGCCCGCGCCTGCGCGTCGCCCGTTCGGAGCGTCGTCAGCGTGGCGGTGAACGGCCACGTGCCGGTCGCCACCGGCCGGCAGGTGATTGCGTCCGCGAGGTCCAGCTCGGTCATCCGGTACCCCGCGGCCATCAAGGTGTAGGCCTCTTCGTCGCTGAAGGCGTCGAGGTCGGTCCGCAGGCGAGCCATCGCCATCTGCGCGCCGGCGTCCAGGCCGTAGGGCCGCGGTGCGGCTGACGCCAGCCCGTCGTCGTCGGGCTCCCACGGCTCTGGGCACCCGATCCAGTCGCGCGGTGCCGCCGGCAGCCCTTTGGTGAGGTGGATGGCCATGAACCCCAACAACGTCTGGGCGCGGCGACGGCGGGCCAGCTCGCCGTACTGCGCCCCGCGCACACGCTTCATCAACACGCTGTTGGAGCGGCGCAGGACCGACCACGCCCAGCGCTTGGGGTCGTCCTCGTCTGCGGGCTGGCCGCTGGCGTCGCTGACCAAGATCACGGTGCAGTCCTGCTCCACCAGGCTCGCGATGCCCTGGTTGTCGTGGACGCCGCCGTCGGCCAGCTCGACGTCGAGATCGTCGTAGAGCCCGCTGATGCGCACCGGTGGGAACAGCCCCGGCACGCACGCCGAGGCCGAGACCGCGGTTGCGAGGCGCGGTGCGCGCAGAGCGGGGTCGTCGGGGGTGTCCTCGTAGTAGACCCGTCGCAGGCGGCGGCTGGCATCGACGCGCTCGTCGGTGGCGATCACCGGCGAGCCCATCCACGACGCGGTGAATTGCCAGTTGTGGCCGGTGTTCAGCGCCGTGGCGTTGAGCACCAACATCGGCACCTTGGCCGACCGCAACCAGTTGTCATAGCGCAACGAGAAGCCGGCGCCGCCGGCGGGCGTGACGAGCAGCTCGGGCATGCGCCAGTCCTCATCCTGCTCGGGGCGTAGCGGCCCGTAGAACAACTTGTCGAGCAGATCGGCCACCCGGTCGGTCCGCGTGTAATGGGTCAGCAGCATGCGCACGTCATCCAGCGGGGCGCTGGGGAGCTGCCCCCGCAGGTCCTGGCGCACGCCGTCCAAAAACCCGGCCGCCACGCTCTCGACCAGCGCGACGTAGTCCTCGGCCGTGATGTCGTGATCCGGCTTGTCCTGCAGCAGCCTGCGCAGCTCGAGGTAGTAGTAGGCGCCGACGATCGAGCCGCCCGACACGCACGAGAGGACCTCGACGTGGCGCAGGACGTCGCACTCCGCCAGCCGCGCGAGCACGCCGATGTGAAAGAGCGAGGCCCGGAACCCGCCGCCCGACAGCGCCAGCCCCACCTTGCCCTCCTGAGCGCGGCGCACGCCACCGGCATGGCCGCCGACCAAGGCGCCCAGCGCCGCTTGGGCCTCGGGGTTCTCGTCGGTGCCGTGCATCCGGGCGATCGCCGCGAGCTGCATCGCGGTGGTCTCCTGACGCCAGAGGTCCTTGGTGCGGGCGCCGACCGCGGTCAGGGCCTGCTCGGCCTCAGGGAAGCGGCCAAGGCCGAACAGCGCTTCGCCGATCGTCGCGTCGTTCCAGCCGCCGTCGTCGGACTGCGCTCCCTGCGCAATGTCGGTCCGCAGGGCGCGTGCCTCGTCGCGCAGGTCGGCTGCACGCTGTGCTCCGCCAAGCGTTTGCTCCTCCAGTGCGGCGAGCCGGTCGGCGACGTAGGCCGCGTTGACGCCTGCGTACCAGCGCCGGTCGTCTTGGCGCTGCTCATACCCGCGCCGGTAACAGAAGAGCGCGTTCTCGAGGTCGCTGCGGCGCGCCGTGACCTCCCAGCGGCGCTTGGAGATCGCCCCGGCGATGCCCAGCGTCTCGGCGTCCGTGCACTCGTCCAGTGGCCGCGCGCCGTCGGTGAGGATCGCGAGCGCCCGGTCCAGCCGCCGCTCGGCTGACAGGTCGAGGTCCTTGTAGGTGCAGAGCGCGTGCTGCTGACGGCGCTGCTCGCTGTCGTGGGTGCGATCGGCGCGGACGCGCGCCAGCAGGCGCCGCGCATAGCCGAACTGCTGATGGTCGCGGAGGACCTCGATGGCAAGCTCGGCGCGCTGGTCGGCGGCCCACTCCTCGGTGAGCGCGCGGCGCGCGAGCGTTCGCAGCATCGTGGCGACCGCGCCGGTCCGCTTCGCGTCGCGCAGGCCGTCGGCAACCGCTCGGACCTCGGAGGCCTGTGGCGGCGGGACCGCGGTCGCCAGCTCCTGTGCCCTGCGCTCGAGCTCCTCGGGATCCATGTCCTGTCCTTACGCCTTCCTGGCCGCGGTCTTGGCCGCGTCCTCAAGCTCGCCAACGATGGCGTCGGCCCAGTCGATCCGCTCACCCTGCTCGGCGCGCGCGTCGCGCACGAGCGACAAGTTGTAGGCCGTGCTCTCCGGCTCCCATGACTCCCGGACGGCGGTCAGCGCGTTGCGCGCACCGGCCGTTGCCTCCGCCTCGTCGCGCGCGATGACACCCAGCTCCAGCCGCGTCGCGTGATCCCAGTAGTCGGCGGCGTCGCCGTCGATCCGACGCCGGTTGGCGTAGCGCACCACGGGGAGGAGGGCCTGCTGGGCCTCAGCACCCGGCTGGCGGATCTCCATCAGCGTCACGGCATTGACCCCGGGGTAGGCATCGCGCCAGTCGGTCTCGAAGCCCGTTCGGTAGGCCTTGATCGCCTGGTCGAGCTCGCCGTCGGCACGCAGGGGTGAGCCTTCGCGCAGGTGTTCCCAGCGGTCCTTGTAGACGCGGCCGAGCAACCCATAGGTCTCGCTGCTGGGGCCGAAGTCCGCGAGGACCGCCTTCAGCGTCTCCTCCGCCTCCTCCGAGCGCTTGGCCCGGTTGAGCGCGAACCCGTACTGCTCGCGCACCAGCCGCGTGCGGCGGACGGGCTCGGGCATCGCCTCGGCGACGCGGACCATGTCGTCCCACGCCTTGGTCGCGCGGTAGGAGAGCAGGAGGTCGACGAGCACGCCGGCCTCGACGTCGCCGAGCGGTCCAAGGTCGTCTTCGACCGCTCGCACGGCCGCCCGGGAATCGTCCTGCTCGTCGGTGCGGCGCGCGCTGGCCAGGCGCTGCTTGACCGTCGAGGAGTACTCGGCCGCGTCGCGAAACACGTCGGTCTTGAGCCGGTCGATGTCCGGCTGGGCTAAGCCCTCGACCAGCTGGAACACCGGGCTGTCGGGCATCGCCTTGGCTGACGTGTCGCGCGCCGTCTTCAGCGCGGCGACCAGCGTGGCGCAGTCCTTGTCAGCCTTCGCCGGCCGTCCGCGACGATCGAGCTCGTAGGCCAGCACTCGATCGGGGGCCAGGTCGAACGGGATGCTCTTGATGTCGGCGTTGACCAACACGGTTGAGTACGGCCGGACCGCATGGCGGACGCCCAGCTCGTAGAAGACGTTGGCGTTGGCGGTGGTGAGGTCAACAACGGCGTAGTCGGCGAGGATCAACCGCTCGTACATCGGCTTGTGGATCAACCCGCCCACAAGCTCCTCATCGGCCCGCAGCGGCACCATCCCGGCCGCCTTGATGGCCGGTGCGAGCAGCTGCGCGTACACGGCGTCGAAGTCCACCACGCGCCGGTTCGCGTCTGGCTTGGTGCCGAACGGCATGACGACAAAGCACAGGGGGTCGAGTGGCACGGGCCCACCCTAGATCTCCTGGCGTCGGGTTACCAGTCAGGAGTGCTGATATGTCGCGGGGCGGGTGTCATCGCGGTCTTCAGTCGCGGCTGCGCAGCAGCGACATGCCCCCGTCTGACGTGCGCTCGGCGACCTGGACGGTGATGTCCTCAGCGCGCTCGGCGAGGAGCGTCGCCGGCGCGTCGTTGCCGCGATAGCCGCCACCCTGAGCGGCGTAAAGCCGCTCTTCGCTGGCCAACCGGGTGGCACCGGCGGCGATGACGCCCCGATGACGCCACGGTCCCAAGCGCAACACGAACTGGACCGCCGCCGCCATCACCAGCCCCACCGTCGCGAGCGGGACTGACAGAACGCTGGTGGAGCCGAGCAGTATGAGGGTCAACCCGATCGCTCCGATGGCTCCCGCGATCAGCTGGACGAGCCGCAGATTCCGCCCGCTCGCATCGAGCTCCTGCACGCGGTCCTCCAGCATAAACCGCTGCTGCTCGACGGTCTCGAGCACCCGACGCTCGGCCTCGACCTTGTCGCCGAACGACCGTTTGGGCCGCGCGAGCATCCACGGTGGGTCGCCGGCGAGCAGAGCGGCTGTAAAGCTCTCGTAGCTGCGGGCGGCCGACAGGCGGTCCTTGGAGCTCTCGACCAGTACCGCAACGCGCTCGCCGTAGGAGAAGCGGGGAACGTGCTGGATTTGGATCTCATCGAAGTAGGTGTCGAGGTCGCAGCGAGGGAGGTCGTAGACGTCCTCGAAGAGCCGCTCGAAGGTCGGCTGGTACCCGGCGACGCGCGCGTTCACGTGCACCGTCTCGTCCGAGCCGTAGCGCCACTCGCGCCGCAGGTCCTCCTCGCTGATCTCGACCCGCGAGGCGAGCGGGTAGACGGTCAGCGGCCGGAGGTCGTCGGAGCGATGCCGATAGTCCGTCGCCGCGCGCACGCGGTCGACGCCGCCGGCGAGGCTCTGTTGGTTCGGGGTGAAGACCACGACCAGGAGCTCGGGGAGCAGCGTGGTGCAGATGCCGCTCGTGTCGGTGATCCCCGTGCGCGAGTCGATGAGGATGTAGTCGTACAGCTCGCCCAGCTGCTGCGCGAAGGCGGTCAGCGCGTCGGGGTGCTGCTCGTAGAGCCCTGCCCAGTCGAACGAGTTGACCTTGGTGGCGTAGTCGGCGTCCATCCGCCCGGCGGACATCAGCGAGAGGCGGTCGATCGCGGTCGCGGCCGTGTAGGCCGACAAGCTTACGTCGGCCCAGGCGCGCTCGACCGACCCGGTGTCCTTCAGCCGGTCGTTGAGGTCGGTGAACAGGTCGACGAGGCCAGGCCGCTCGGCGCTGTCGTGTCCGTCACCGAGGAAGGGGCTCAGCCCGGGCGCCTCGAGATCCCAGTCGATGGCCAGCACGCGCGCGTTGCGCGCAAGGATGACGCCGGCGTTGGCGAGCGCCATCGTCCGGCCCGTCCCGCCCTTGAACGCGTAGAAGGTGATGATCTTGCCCGGCATGCTCAGCTCGCGGCCGCCCGGCCGGGGAACTCGAGCGGCTCCGAGGGCGGCGCCGGTGGGGGCTGTGGCATCTCAAACTGGTCGCAGGCGTGCGTGGCGGCCGGCAGCGCGCACAGCGAGGCGATGTACGCGGCGATCTCCTCGATCGCTTCCACGTACGTCGTGTTGCGGGAGATGTCGGGGCTGATCAGGTTGAACTTGCGGAAGTCGGCGTAGTGACGCGCCGCGAGGATTTCCTTTGGGATCTGCGCGTCGGCACCGCGAAACAGCACCGGGATGATCAGCCCGTGCTCGCGGGGCAGCTTCCCGTCAAGAGCCTTCCGCCGCTGCGCCTCCAACTGCTGCATCGCCTCGTACTCGGCCCGGCAGAAGTCCTGCTTCATATACCGCGGGGAGTAGACCAGCACCCAGCAGGCGCTCTTGCACATGGCGGTCGCGAGCGCCGGCTCGAAGTTGTAGCCGGGCGCGAGGCGCCCCTGGTCGAGGTAGATCCGCTCCTGCACGTGGGGCTCGAGCGAGTCGTCCAAGGCCTTCTTCAGGCTCTTGATGAACCTCAGGCCAAGCTCTTCCTGCATGTGGGCCCAGCTGATGAAGCCTGCGTACTCGTACGCCATCGGCGAGCAGCCTAGTCCACCCGGGGCGCCCGCTGGGTGTTTTTTATCGTAGAGGGTCGGCTATCGCGGTGAGATCCTGCGGAGCGCGCTCAGCGGACCACGGCGGCAGATAGCGAGCGCACGCGCTCGGCGATCTCCTTGGCGGCCTCGGTGCCCTGTTCGACGGCGACGAGTTGGGCCGCGGCGGTGGCGCGGCCGGCGATCCGCTCGACCGTTTCGATCGCGAAGTCGCGCCGAACGCCGACCTGGGCAGCGAGCTCAGACCACGCCTTGCCGTCGACGTCTGCGATCTGGGTCGCGCCGTCGATGCTCATTGCCAGTCGGGTCACCAAGTCTGGATAGACGACCGTGCTGACGAGGTCGTACAGCGGCGCCAACGTGGGGGAGCCCGCGTCATAGAGCAAGGAGAAGTTCTTGCCGTGCGCGTCGCAGTTGCCGATCAGCCAGTTGAACACCAGCGCGTCCCAGAATCGCGGCAGCTCCACGACTGGTGCAGCCGTCGCCTCGCGCAACAAGGTGATGGCGTCGCTCACCCCGGGCCCACCCTCGGCTTGGTACTTGAAGGCAGACGGGACGCCGAGCGCTTGGCAGAAGTCCTCCTGGTGAAGCCGACGGATTGGATCGGCCATCTGCTCGCGGTCATACCGCTGGACCACGAGGTAGGGCAGGCCGGAGACCGAGACTGCCTTGTGGACCTCGGCGACGCGCAGCCCGGCGGCCGCGGCCAATGCCATGCAGTACCACTCGTTGTCGACGAGACCCGGGAAGGCCTGGGGCTCGGGCTTAAGGATGTGGGTCGTCGGGGCTGCGGAGTTGACCGGAAGCGCGGGACCGTCGGCGTCGAGGATGATCGGCAGCTTGGGCTGCGCGCCCGCTAGTGACAGCCGGATGCCCTCAGACGGATCGACCGCGAGCGGGCGCTGGGGAAGTCGGCGTAGCAACTGGTCGAGCTCGTCGGCGTCGACACGGCGGACCGCAGGCGTGGTGGGCACAGTCTCACCGGGCTCCAGCACCGCAACGGCGCCGGCGACGTCGCGACCGACTTCCTCGAGCAGCGCGAAGTCGTTGTTGGCCGAGATGCCGAGGGTCTTTGCCAAGGTTGCTCGTCCGTCGCCCTCCAAGAGCAAGCCGCCAAAGACCGCTTGGCACAGCTTGTGCGGGTGCGCTTCGGCTTGGACGGGCATCGCGTGCGAGATTGGCGGCCCGGAGTACTCGGCGTCGTAGCGAAACTGCAGGTTCCCGTTGTCCTTCTGCACCAGGCGGCCTGCTCGCACGCTGGCCAGCGTGACCACGAGCTCCTTCATCGCGGCTGCAAGATCACATCAAGGCCGAGCGCTTGAGCCAGCTGCAGCGCGTTCTGCCACTGGGCCGTCGGCTTGCCGTTCTCGATCTCGATGACCGCTTTGCGGCTCACGCCTGCAACACTTGCGAGCTGCGCCTGCGTGATGTCCAGCGCGCGGCGTCGCTCGCGCAAGGCGGCACCGAAGTGCGCAGGGGTGTCGGCCGTCGGTGCGATGCCGCGACATTACCGAGCCGAGCCCGAAAATGTGCGCGCTCGGTGACATTTCCGCGGTACGGGCCACAATGTGCGCGTACGGTTACATGTCGTCTTGACCTCGGCGAAAGTGCCCGAGCGGTGACATGCCCGCCTAGCGCTTGCGGCGGTAGACGACCCGCAGGTCGTCCTGCCAGTCGCCCGGCGTGCGGGCGAGTTGGCACTGGAGGAGGAACTCGTTGGGGTGGAGTGTTGCTGTGGCGCGTTGGTCGAACCCGGGGTCGTCGCGCCATTGGCGCAGCACGCCGTCCTGGAGTTCGATGCCGTAGGTGCGGCGGACGCCGCGCTCGTCGAAGTACTCCGCGAGGAGTCCATCGCCGTGCTCGGGTGGGCCGATGACGACGATCCCGTCAGGGAACTTCGGGTGCTCGTTGGTCGAGCGCTGGATGACGAAGGCGCGACCCTCCAGCCACTCGAACGTGACCCGGCCGGCGACGACCTGGTCAAACATGGGGTGGGTGGCCTCGGTCTCCCACGTGCCGATGAGGGCTTCGAACGATTCCAGGGACATGGTCCTCAGACGATCTCAGGCGCAAGGACTCATCGCTTGGCCCGCGGATTCCGTTGCGGGGCCTGGCCCCCGCAACGGAAGTGCGACGGGCTATGTGGTGATGGTGGTGCTGTAGGCGTCGAAGATGCGGTTGAGGGCTTCGACGGCGTGGCGGTTGGCGTGGATGTCGCTCATCACCGCGGCGTTGGTGGTGGTGTCGGCGCCGATGTCGGTGAGGAGGTCGAGGTTGGTGGCTAGGAGGTCGCAGCGGCGTTCGTGGAGGTGGTCGATGTGGCCGCGGGTCAATGGCACCTCGATGCTGTCGGTGTGCGGGACCATTTCGGGATCCCAGCCGAGTGCGTCGATCACCGCGGTCGCGTCGCGGTAGACGTTGGCCAGTGCGAGTTGCTTGGTGGGGATGTAGTCGAGGAAGTCTTCGAAGGGGTCGTGGTTGAACATCATGACCTTCTTGGTCTCGATGCGCAGGACGTCGGCGGTCGAGGGGTCGACGCTGATACGGCAGGCTGAATTACCCTGGTGGGTACTCATGGGAGGTTCATGCTCCTTGGGTCATGCCCCCGGGCCGTTCACGCGGTCGCGGGGGTGCTGTGTTTGGATGAGCGGCGGAGCCTACATGGCGGGGCCGACGGATTTGGTGGATTTCGCAGAGTCGTCGCAAGCCGTTGCACTTTCGTTGCAACTCAACCACCTCAACCACCTCAACAACTCGCGGCGTCTGGGCATGCCTACAGGCTTGGGATGGGGAGCGAACCGCCCAAGACTGACGTCGTGGAGCGCTGGTCGCGGGGCGGACCTGGTGTGTTGCGAGCGCTTGGGTCGCGCGTCTGCGTTGGCGTTCCGCTCAGACGGGGTCGTCGTGCCTGCGTGGTCTGTCGGCACCGAGGGGAGTGAGCGGGGTTGGTTGTGCTTGGTGTTGGTCGGTCGTCCGCGGGGCTGGGGAGGGTGGGCCTGTTTGCGGCCGATATACGTCCGTGCACGGGCCCACCCGGTCGATCACGGCACGCATGGCCCGCGACGGAACGCGTTGTCGTCGGCGACGCGCTTAGGAGGCCGTGGCGCGCAGCGGGTTCTCCCAGTGGAGATCCGTGAAGCGTGCGAAGTCGGTGTCGGCGGAGTACAGGGTGAGGCCGTGCTCGATGGCAAGGGCGGCGAGCATGGCGTCAGGGACGAGGTTGCCGCGGATGTCGTGCTTGGCGATGAGGTCACCGAGGATGCGGGCGTGCTCAGGGCCGGGCTCCGGGATCCAGGCGACCGGGGCGGCGAGCCAGTCGGTGACGCGCTCCCAGGCCTTGTCAGGTGACAGCGGGTGCGGGAACGCGCGGGCATGGCTTGCGATGCGCAGGAAGGCGCCGAGGCTGGACCAGGGGATGCCGACGCGTCGTGAGCCGTTGAGCTGCTCGGTCAGCCACGTGCGCGCGGCGTCGTGGCGGTCGGCTTCTCGGTGGACGGCGTAAAGCAGCAGGTTCGCGTCGAGCAGCATCAGCGGGCGGCGGCCCCGTCGAGCGTCTCGATCGCGTCGGCGATGTTGGAGTAGTCGATCCCGTCGCCGAGGTTGTGCGTCTTCTGCACGAACGGCTTTGTCGACCGCTCCTGAACCAGGCCGGCGCGGACGAGGTCGTTGACGGCCTCGCTGATGCCGATCGAGCGCTCGCGCCGGAGCTTCTCGACGGCGGCGGCGACATCGTCGGCGAGGGTGAGCGTCGTGCGCATACTTTCAGGGTAGCGCATCAAGATGCGGCATAAGAAGCATCTCGACGCAGCTGCGTGACGGTTCGCGGGACGCGCGTTGGCGATCGTCACGGATCACCGACCATCCAACCCCACCCCCGCACCTCGACCCACCACCCCGAACAGCGACTCAGGCCGAGTCCACCACCGCCCTCAGGCCAGGAAGCTGATGACCTCGTCCAGCGGCGCCCGCTCGGGCACGTGCTGCTCCTGGCGCGCCGGCCCAAGGTGCAGCAGGCCGAGGCAGTGCTCGGTGTCGGGGATGTCGAGGGCCGCACGCCCGGCGGGCTCGCGCAGTGCCCTTCTGCTTGTGGCCCGACTCCGGCGACAAAGCAGCAGATGGCAACTGCCGATCGCTGCCTCACGAACGGAAACGAAGTCCACAGGGCTTACAGCTGGGTCTCAAGCATGGGCGCCGACGAGCCTTGGTGCTGGCGTCGGTTACGACCGCGGTGCTGCGGTGCCAGGTCCAGTAGGCATCGACTCACCTCGGCTGGGAGCCGAGGTGAGTCGATGGCAATGCAGGGTCGATCACGGTGCCTGACCTGAGGCCCACTTCGTGAATATCTCGTGGAGGGGGTGTACCAGCCGCGTGAACGGGCCGTGCACCCAGTCCAAGTACACGAACTGAGACTCGAGCTCAGCGAGATCGACGGCGAGGTCTGCCTCGGTGACCGAGACAAACTCCATGCACGACTCGTCGATGTCCATCAGGATGGCGCTGACGCGTTCGAGCATTGCCTGCTTCGCTTTTGCCTCATCTGTCGCGCAGATTGCGGTGACGAACGGGTCGTACCCGTCCTCGAATCGTGCGACGAACCACTTGAGTGCCACAGTCTCCTCCATCCCGTCGCGGGGCCGCCGGACCTTCGGCGGTACTTGACGGTGTTTGTGCCCCGGGCAATCGCCACCGCATGAGCGATGGATCAGCTCGGAGCAGAAACCGATGGGGGTTGCCACGGTGGACCTAAAGTGGCCTTGGTCGTGACGCGCTGCCGTTGCGAGCGTTTCCGCCGACCTTTGGAGGCCGGTTTCGACGACAACGCCTTGCGGTCGTGTCTCATCCCGCAAGGGCAAGGACCACGACGTGCCGTCGGGAACGGGCTGAGAGCCGATCATCGATCGAGCACGGTCAGCCTTCCGTGGGCGGTTCTCTAGGAAGCTGCGCATCGCAGCGGTCACCGGATAGTGCGGTGCATAGAGTGCGCCAAACATGGAGACTCAGCGTCGGCGCGCCAACGCGAGGTGGTGATCACGATGATCAGGAGTTCTGATCTGTCGCCGGGGACAGGCCCTCGCACGGGCCCCGGCAAGGCCTGACCGCGGAAGCCACCCCACAGGTTGGACGGCGAACGTCGCTTCGCGGCGGTTCCGTTGCGGGGTCAGACCCCGCAACGGAACTACGACGGGCTACGTGGTGATCGTGTCGCTGTAGGCGTCGAAGACGCGGTTGAGCGCTTCGACGCCGTGGCGGTTGGCGTAGATCTCGCTCATCACGATGGCGTTGGTCTGGTTGTCGGCGCCGATGTCGGTGAGGAGGTCGAGGTTGGTGGCCAGCAGGTCGCAGCGGCGCTCGTGGAGGTGCTCGATGTGGCCGCGGGTGAGCGGGACTTCGATGGTGTCGGTGTGTGGGGCCATTTCGGGGTCCCAACCGAGCGCGTCGATCACCGCAGTGGCGTCGCGGTAGATGTCGGCGAGCGCGAGCTGCTTGGTGGGGATGTAGTCGAGGAAGTCCTCGAAGGGGTCGTGGTTGAACATCAAGACCTTTTTGGTCTCGATGCGCAGCACGTCGGCCGTCGACGGGTCGACGGTGATGCGGCAGGCTGAATTACCCTGGTGGGCACTCATGGAGCGATATCTCCTTGGGTCATGCCCCCGGGCCGTTAGCGCGGTCGCGGGGGTTTGTATTTGGATGAGCGACGGAGGTTACATGGCGGGGCCGACGGCATTGGTGGATTTCGCAGAGTCGTTGCAAAGTCGCAGTTCCGTTGCAGATCGACCACACCAACAACTCGGGAGCGTTCGCGGCACGGGTAGCGGACCGCCCGAGACTGACGTCGTGGGGCGCTGGTCGCGGGGCAGGCCTGGTCTGGTGCGAGCGCTTGGGTGGTGCGACTTGTTATTGGCGTTCCGCTCAGACGGTGGATGGTGTGCCAGCGTGGTCTGTGCTCACCGAGGGGAGTGAGCGGGGTCGGTTGTGCGTGGCGTTGGCTCGTCGTCCGCCGAGGTCGGGGCCGGCGATTCGCGTTGTGCACCAGGAACGGCTGCAGGAGATCCGGGTCGTCTAGCGTCCCCATGCGGGACACCAGACGACCTGGACCCGCTCAAAGCGCCTGCGCAGAGCTGTGGACGGGTCAGACCCCGGTACGAAGTGGCGAAGTCGCGGAGCGCCGACCATCCAGCCACACCCCGAACAGCGACTCAGGCCAGGAAGCTGACGACCTCGTCCAGCGGCGCCCGCTCGGGCACGTGTTGCTCCTGGCGCGCCGGGCCGAGGTGCAGGAGGCCGATGCAGTGCTCGGTGTCCGGGATGTCGAGGGCCGCACGCCCGGCGGGCTCGCGCAAGATCGCGGGCGTGCGCCAGTAACCGGCCAGGCCGCGGTTGTGGGCGCCTAGCAGCACGGCGTAGGCGGCGCAGCCGGACGCCAGTAGGTCCTCTTCCTCGGCGACGGGATCCTCTGGCGTGCGGACGCAGGAGACCGCGACAAGCGTCGGCGCGCGGTCAAGCTTGCTGGCGCCCTCGGCGCCGACCGCGGCCTTCAACCGCTCCAGCGCCTCGGGCCCGAGGACGCGGAAGCGCCAGGGGTTGGTGAGGTGGTGGTTGGGCGCCCAGCGGCCGAGCTCAAGCAGCTCGGTCAGCACCGCGCGGTCGACGGGCTCAGACCCGTAGACCTTGTGGGTGCGCCGGGTGCGGATCGCCTCCTCGACGTCCATCAGGCGTCGTCCTCGTCCTCGCCGTCGTCGGTGTAGAGCGACTCGCGGGCCAGCTCGCGCCCGGAGGTGTCGAAGACCAGCACGTCGAGCGTGTCGCCGCGGTAGTCGTCGGGCGCCAGCAGCGTGAAGCGGTTCTCAATCAGGATGCACTGGTCCACGGTGAGATCGGCCAGCTCGGCGGAGGCGATCGCGGCGCGATCGACGACGGGCGTGCCCCAGACGAGCGTCATCGCGGCGACGTTGCCGGCCTCGCCGCGCCAGCCGCCGACGACCTCCTCGCAGATGTCGATCGTCCACTCCGGGTTAGCCTCGACGGTCTCCTCGGTCCAGTCAGCAGTGGCCGCGAAGTGGTCGGGCTCCTGGCCCTCCTCGACCGCGGGTGCGAAGGAGACGACGCCGTAGAGCTCCAACTGGGCGTCGGTGCGCACGGTCGCCGGGACGTAAGTGCGTCCGCCCCACGTGCGGTCGGGGAACCAGACGATCTCGCCGGGCTCGCCGACTTCGTCTTCGATCCGCAGGCACGCGGCAAGGAACTCTTCACGCAGCCGGTCGGCCCAGCGGCCGTAAGGCAGCAGCTCCTGCGGCGGCTCGGCGGCGAAGCGGGGGACGAACCGATCCTCTGGCGGCATATGGCGCCACCTTACGTCAGGGGAGTTCGAGGAGCAGTGTCACGGGGCCGTCGTTGACCAGCTCGACGTCCATGTGGGCGCCGAAGCGGCCGCCCTGGGCGTTGAGGCGTGCGCGGAAGCGCTCGTACAGCGGCTCGGCGTGCTCGGGCCGCGCGGCGGCGACGAACGACGGGCGGTTGCCCTTGCGGCCGTCGCCGTAGAGCGTGAACTGGCTGACGACGAGCACCTCGCGGTCAGCGCCGAGCGACTCGTTCATCTTGCCGTCGGCGTCCTCGAAGATCCGCAGCGCGGCGACCTTGTCGGCGAGGCGATCGGCAATGGCCTCGTCGTCGTCGTGGGTGATGCCGAGCAGGACGAGCAGCCCCGCGTCGATGTCGGCGATGACCTCGCCGTCGACGGTGACCGAGGCGCGGCGAACACGCTGGATCAGCGCGCGCATCAGCTCGCGTCGCGCAACTGCGCCGCGGCCTGCTCGGGCGCGACGATGTTGAGGTGCACGCCCGTGCCGAGCTCCAGCCCGGCGAGGTGGGTCAGGCGGGGCAGGATGTCGATCCGCCAGCAGAAGTGCTCGGCGCCGCGGGGCGCGGTCCGAACCCAGATGTTTAGCGGCGGCAGGAAGCCGAGGACGCGACCGAGGCGGTTGAGGCCGGCATGCAGCAGCGCGGCGCCGAGCGGGCCGTCGTCCTCGAAGCGCGCGCGAGGGCGCCGAGGCGCCAGCAGCAACTGATAGGGCAGCCGTGCGGCGTAGGGCGACAACAAGACCGCCTCGTCGTCGATGGCGACCAGCCGCTCGCGCAGGCGGACCTCCTCGGCGACGAGATCCTGCAGCAGGTTGCCGCCCATCGTCCGCGTGGCGTGGGCGGTGAAGCGCTCGCGCTCGCGGGCGACCTGCGCCGGCACGAAGTCCAGCGCGTAGAGCTGCGCGTGGGTGTGGGGCAGCGATGCGCCGCCTTCGACGCGCTCGTTGACGAGCACGTGCACGTAGGCCGCGCCGGCCTCCCCGTGCGCGCGCGTGCGCGCGCGCCAGACCTCCATCGCCGCGGTGACCTGCTCGACGGTCAGCTGCGCCAGGGACGTCACGGGGTCCGGCGCGTTGATGATGACCTCGTGCGCGCCGTGGGCGGCGGTCGCAGTGAAGAGGTCGGGGGCATGGGAGCGCTCGGGGGCGGCGGCGCCGGCACTCAGCGCGGGGTAGAGGTTGGGGACGACTCGGACCCGCCATCCGGGCGTGTTCTCCGCGGAGCCGTCGGCGCGGTCGGCGAAGACCTCGGGCGGCGTCTGGTCCTCGTGGCCGGGCGCGAACGGGTCGCTCTCGGGGTCGATGGGGGCAGCATCGCCGGCGATCGGCCAGCCGCCCGGTCGCGCCGCGCGCTCGGCGGCGATGATCGTCTTGAGCCCGGTCAGCGGGTCGACGCGGACCTCAGGCATCGACGGCCATCACGACGGGCGCCCGAGCGCGTAGCGCTCGATGTCGGCAGCAAACGCCGCGTCCGAGGTGTACGGACCCTGGTGGATGTACTTCACCTTGCCGCGGGCGTCGTAGTAGATGGTGGTCGGGTAGCTGCGTCCGATCCCCAGCGACTGGGCGATGTGCGAGTTGCGATCGACCAGGCTCGGGTAGGTCACCGGGAAGTGACGCAGAAACTTGCTGGCATCTGCGTCGTTGTCGGAGGCGTCGAGCCCGACGAACGCCACGCGCTTGCCGTACTTCACGCTCGTGGCTTGCAGGACGGGGAACTCGCCGCGGCATGGTCCGCACCAGGACGCCCACTTGTTGACCACGATCGGGTGGCCGGCGAGACCTTCGATCTCGCGCGCGTACACCTGTTTGTCGGCGGAGATGAGCGCGTTGGCGCGGTCATGCAACGCCGCCAGCGGGGCCGGCGCGCCGGCCAGCGAGCGCTTGGCAGCGGCAAGGTCGAACGTGTCGGCCTTCGGCGTGCTGTTGTCGGTCTTGGCCTGCGAGAGCCCGATGACCACGACGGCGACCACGGCCACGGCGCCGAGGACGGACAGAAGACGGCGGCGCGACATGGCTAAAGGGTGGCAGGTTCTGTGTCTTGGCCGGCCGATCCGGTATCCTTGCGTCACGAGGCGAGGGTGCAACTGCTGTTCACAGGGAGGCCCCTCGCGTCCCACGGTTCTTCGAGGACCGTTTAGCGCACGTCCGCCGCTCGGTCTTTCGCGGACGCTTCTCACGAAGAGTTGCCGTTTGCATGGCTGATTCCACGACGCAGGCCGTCGAGGCCGCATCCGTTCCCGATCCCACCCTCGTCAAACGTGCCGAGGTGTTCACCCGTGAGCGCTTTGTCCATGAAGGCGAGGACGTCGCGGTCGCGCTGGCCCCCGGCGGTGCCCGACGGCGCGCGCTTGACGCGGCGCTGGCCGAGATCGAGCGCGGGGAGAAGGTCCCGACGACCAAATGGCGGCGCCGCTACGCGCTGCTGTTGGGCCTGGAGCGCGTCCTGTCGGAGGACGAGCCGGTCCTCGCCGACGGCACGCTGCTCAACCCGCACCAGGTTGACGCGCTCTCCGGCACGCTGGTCGCGCTGCTGGCCTCGACGCAGAAGGGCGCCAACGGCGCTCCCGTGGCGCAGGCGGCGCCGGTGCTCGCGGTCGAGCCTGAGCCTGAAGCCGAGGTCGAGACACACGAGGCCGAATCCGAGCCCGAGCCCGACGACCACGACGAGCACGACGACGAGGACGACGAGCCCGAGGATCGCACCCCGGTCGACATCGAGATCGAGGGCCTCGACGACGAGGACGAGGAGCCCGACGAGCCGGCCGAGGAGGAGTCCTACGACGACGACGCCGACGAGGACGTCGATGAGGACATCGAGGAGGGCGCGGCCGACGACCCCAACGCCGACAAGCGCTTCTGGTTCGAGCACGCGACCGGCGCCGGCAAGACCGTCGCCGCGATGGGCTTCGTGGAGGCCACGCGCACCGGCGGCGTCCTGATCCTCACCCACCGCCGCAACCTCGTCGACCAGTTCCTCGGCGAGCTCCATACGCGCGGCTATGCCAAGCGCGAGTCACCGCCGCTGCTGGACAACGAAGGCACGGGCCGCGTCGACGGGCCGGTGACGGTCGAGACCTATCAATGGTTCGTTCGCAACGCCGGTCGCATCTCCGACGCCTACACGATCGTCATCTGCGACGAGGCGCACACCGCGCTGGGCGAGAAGACCTCTGCCGCGATCCGCGCGTGGACGGGCCCGATCTTCGTCGGCATGACCGCCACGGGCGCGCTGATCGCCCGCCACGTCACGGATCTCTTCCCGACGCAGACCTCGCGCTTTGACCTCCAGCAGGCCGCGCGCCGCGGCGTCATCGCGCCGCTGCGCTCGATCCGGATCCCGCCGGGCCCGGGCGTGCGCACGATCGCCAAGGTGCCGCTGCGCAAGGGCGAGGTTGACGTCGAGTTCGACCAGGAGATGTTGGCCGAGCTGCTGGACCAGGCGCCGTTCAACCTGGCGATCGCCGACCTCTACAAGACGCGCTTCAACGGCGTGCCGGGCGTGGTCTACGCCGCGGGCGTCAAGCACGCGATGAACGTCGCCGAGGCGTTCCGTCAGTTCGGCATCAAGGCGATGGGCGTCTCGGGTGAGACGCCCAAGCGCGAGCTGGCCGAGATCCTCGCGCGCTACGAGCGCGGCGAGATTGACGTGCTCGTCAACGCGCAGCTGCTGGCCGAGGGCTGGAACTCGCCGCGCGCGACCATCTGCATGCACTTGGCGCCGACGGCGTCCAAGCGCATCTATCAGCAGCGCGTCGGCCGCGTGACACGCCGCCATCCCGGCAAGGAGTCGGGCATCGTGGTGGACTTCGTCCATCCCGCGACGCGCCACGACGACCCGGTCGTCACGCTGCACTCGCTGCTGGATCGTGAGGTCTACCGCGGCGGCGCGATCGTCGTCGGGCCCGTGCGGCGTGGGCGGGGCCGGCGCGTGCGCGTCGAGCGCCGCGTCATCCCGGTCACGGCCGACATGGACAAGCGCATCGAGGTCTTCGAGCGCGAGCTGTGGCGGATCGCGGTCGAGTTCCTTGACTACGGCGAGCAGGTCCAGTGGGCCGCGCTGGCCGGCGCGCGCGTCGCGCCCAGCGGTTGGCGCCGGGCGCGGGCGATGCTGCACTTCGACAAGTCGGGCGAGCTGAAGCGCTCATTCCTGCTGACCGCGGTCGAGCGCAACAAGAACACCCAGCTGCGCCTGCGTGCGCTGCAGGAGATCGCACAGTCGCGCGACGCAGACGCGTTTGAGCGCGCGGTCGACGTGGTCCGGCTGTGGACGCGCGATGAGCGGCGCGAGGGCGTCAAGATCCTGCTGCAGGCGCTGGCCGAGCGGCGGATCGGCCGCCGCGACCAGGCCTCGCACTGGATCTGGGATCTCGCGGACATGACGCGCGAGGTCCACGAGGAGTACGCGGTCCAGCGCTGGCCCGAGACGAAGCGGTTGTTGGGGCTGTTGGTCAACTCCAGTGGTGGCGCGCACGCGCGCAACGCGCGGCGGCTCGTCCACGCCGCCCGCAAGCAGGACCGGCGGTTGAGTGCCGCGCTGCTCGCCGCCGCGGTCGCCCATACGCCTGAGGCGATGGAGGTCGTCCGCGGTGCCCGGACGCGCATGGCCCGCAAGCCCAGCGCGCTCTCTCGGGAGCTGCTGCGCAACTTCCCCAAGCGCAAGAACCGCTCGCGTCGCCGCCGGGGCAAGAAGGGTGACGAGGGCAAGGCGCCGCAGGTCGAGGTCGCGGTCGGCGCGGTCGAGATCGCCGAGGGCGTCGTGGACGGCGGGTCGTCCAACGGCGATGGCAATGGCAATGGCAACGGCGAGCAGGCCTCGCCGCGCAAGAAGCGCCGCCGCTCGCGCCGTCGGAACGCGGCCGCGCGGGCTGCCGCAGCTGAGGCCGCGGCGAACGGTGAGGGCGCTGGCGAGGCTGAAGGCTCCGCCGACGCCGAGCGTAAGGAAGCTCCGGCCGAGAGCGAGACCCGCTCGCCCTCGCGCGCGGAGCGTGCAGCTGCTCGCCGGCAGCGCGCGTCGACGCCCGCACCGGTCGACGGCGAGCATGCCGCGCGCGAGATAGAGGCGGTCGCCGCGCTGTTGTCAGGCCGGGGGGCCGCCGAGCCGTCCAACGGGGCGGCGGAGGCTGCGCCGACCGAGGGTGAGGCGCCGGCCAAGGCTCAGCCGCGCCGTCGCCGCTCGCCGGTAGCCGCCGCGCCGGCAGCGGATGCCAACGGCGCCACGCCCGCAGCCGAGCCGGTCGCAGCGACCGAGGCACCCAAGCCGCGCCGCCGCGCGGCGACCAAGGCTGTCGAGGTGGCTGAGGAGCCGGCCGCTGAGGAGACACCGAAG
The DNA here is from genome assembly GCA_963829185.1 of uncultured Conexibacteraceae bacterium. GTDB lineage: Bacteria > Actinomycetota > Thermoleophilia > Solirubrobacterales > Solirubrobacteraceae > Baekduia. Next base: position 342,914 of record CAWHID010000006.1, on the reverse strand, counting down.
CCGCGGGCGCGCCGGACCGCCGCGGCGAAGGCCGCTGATAAGGACGAGACGCCGAAGCCGCGCGCGCGCCGGACCCCCGCGGCGAAGGCCGCTGATGCGGACGAGGCGCCCAAGCCGCGGGCGCGCCGGACGGCTGCCGCGAAGGCTGCCGACGACGGCGAGGCGCCCAAGCCGCGGGCGCGCCGGACCGCTGCCGCGAAGGCCGCCGATGCCGACACCGCCGCCGACGAGGCGCCGAAGCCCAAGCCGCGGGCGCGTCGCACGGCTACCGCCAAGGCGCAGGACGAGGCCGCCGCGACCGCGGCGACCGAGGAGAAGCCCAAGCGCAAGCGGGCGCCGGCCAAGCCCAAGGCACCGGCCGCCACCACCGCCGAGGAGAAGCCCAAGCCCGCACGCCGCTCCCGCGCGAAGGCCGCGGCCGCCGAGCCCGAGCAGCTCTCCCTCGACGCACCGGCCGAGGACGCGCCGAAGCCCAAGCGCCGCACCACCCGCCGCAAGGCCAGCGGCGACGAGCTCGACGACGCCGCCTGAGGCGAGCGTGGACGAGCGGCCTGAGCCGGACGGGAGGCTCGCGCCGGCAGCGCGCGCGTTATGGACGCTGGAGATCCTGGGCGGCGGGCTGATCGCGATCTTCGTCGCCTTCGTCGTCGCCGGGCCGCTGCGCGACCAGGACGGGCTCCTGCACACGCTGGGCGTGATCGGCCCATGGCTGATCCTGCTCGGCACCGTCGTCGCGGCCGTCGTGGTCCCGGCGCTGCGGCTCGCGCGCTGGCGCTGGCGGCTGGACGACGACGAGCTCGACCTGCGCCACGGCACGATCACCGAGATCCGCACGATCGTCCCGGTCGCGCGCATCCAGCACGTCGACCTGCGCCGCTCGCTCTGGGCGCAGCTCGTCGGCACCGCGGCGGTCGTCGTCCACACCGCGGCGGGGACGACCGAGATTCCGGCGCTCAGCGATGGCGAGGCCGCGCTGGTCCGCGATCGGCTCGCCGGGCTGATCCGCACGCCAGATGAGCTCTGACGGTCCGCGGCGGCTGCACGTCGCGGCGGCGGTCAGCGAGGCGGTCCGCGGGCTCAGCGACATCGCGCTGCCGTTGATCATCGGCCTGGTCGCCGGCGGGCGCAGCAGCTCGTTGCACGCGATCGGTTTAGGGCTGCTCGGCGTCGTCGCCGCGGCGGCGATCGGCATCGCCCGCTGGCAGGCGACGACCTACCGCGTCGACGATCGCGCGCTGCACTTCCGCTCCGGCGTCTTCTCGCCTGACGAAACCGTCGTGCCGCTTGAGCGCATCCAGGCCGTCGACACGATCGCCGGTCCGGTCCAGCGCCTGTTCGGCGTCACCGGCCTGCACGTGCAGACGCCCGGCGGCGGCGAGGACGGCGACGTCGTGCTCAGCGCGCTGTCGGCCCGCGCCGCCGCCGACCTGCGCGCCGCGCTCGGCCACGCCGATCAGCATGTCGCCACGGTGCGCCGGCGCCTGTCGCTGCCGGGGCTGCTGGTCACCGCGCTCACCGCGCCCCAGCTCGGCATCGTGCTGCCGGTCGTGGGCGGCATCTTCGGCGCGCTGCAGAACGGGCTGCTCGGTGCGGGCGAGAGCGAGGTCAAGAACATCAACTCGACCCACGAGGTCGTGATCGTGGCCATCGTGCTGCTGCTCGCGGCGTGGATGCTGTCGTTCCTGGGCGCGGTCGTTGCCTTCTCGGGCTTCGAGGTCCAGCACGCCGAAGGCCGGTTACGGATCCGCCGTGGCCTTTTGCAGCGCCGGGCCGTCAGCGTCCCAGCCGGGCGGATTGACGGCGTTCAGATCGTGGAGAGCCCGCTGCGGCGTCCGCTGGGCCTCGTCACCCTGCGGCTGGAGGTCACGAGCCTCGGTGGGCGTGAGGCCGCGGCGCGCACGCTCTTTCCGCTGATGCACCGCGCCGAGGTCGAGCCGTTCCTGGAGACGTTCCTCCCGGACTTCGCTGGCCCGCTGACCGTCGACGAGCGGCCGCCGCCACGCGCCCGCCGGCGCTATCTGACGATCCCGCTCGTGATCGCCACCGTCGTGAGCGTGGCGCTGGCCGTCACGCTTCCCGCTGCGTGGCCCGCCGTGCCCGTGCTGCTCGCCATCGCCGTGTTCAGCGGCTTTGACGCGTTCGTCGCCGGCGGTGTGCGGCTGCATCCCGGCGATGCCCGTGTGGTCGTGCGCGCCCGCCGCCGCGGGTCGCGCGTCACGCTCGTGGTGCGACGCCGGCGGCTGCAGGAGCTCGGCGTCTCGCGCTCGGTCTTCCAGCGCCGCGCCGGCCTGGCGACGGTCTCGGTCGCCGTGGCGCGCGGGACACGGCTCGGCGTCCGCCATGTGGAGCGGACGCTCGCCGCGAGCGTTCTCACGCGCCTGACGGCGGCGGGGTCCGGGGCGCCTCGTGGTGAATAGTTCACCACGAGAAGCCCCGGATCGCGTTCGTTGTGGCTAGGTCGCGGGCAGTCGACCCAGGTGGACCTCGCCGGCGTTGAGCGCGGTGCGCCCGCCGTCGGCCAACTCCACGACCAACCGCCCCTCGCCGTCGATGCCGCGCGCGACGCCGGTCCCGGCGGTCCATGAGATCTCAGAGCCCAGCAGCGCGTCGCGGGCCCGCCAGGCGCCAAGAAGCTCGTCGACGGGCAGCGCCAGCGCGCGCTCCAGCGCGCCGAGCAAGGACGACAAGAACGGCTCGACGTCGGCACGCGCGCGGCCCAAGGACCCCGCCTTCTCGCGTAGCTCCTCGGGGAGATGGTCGACCTCGACGGCCACGTTGACCCCGATGCCCAGCACCGCCCAGCCCTCATGCGGCCGGCCTTCGGCCAGGATCCCCGCGACCTTGCGCCCGCCGACGAGCACGTCGTTGGGCCACTTGATTAGCGCGCCTTCACCGCAGCTCTCGGCGACCGCCACCGCGGCGATCAGCGGCAGCAGCGGCGGCGGGTCGCGCAAGACCACCGACATGGTCAGCGCGGCGCCTGGCTGCGTCGTCCACACACGCCCCTGGCGCCCGCGCCCCGCGGTCTGCCCCGCCGCCGTGACCAGTGCGCCATGCGGCGCGCCGGCCAGCGCCAGCTCGCGCGCGCGGTCGCTGGTGGAGTCGATTTCGCGCAGGTGCAGGCGCGGCGTGCCGAGCATCCGGATCGCTCAGCCGCGCGCGCGGATCCGTAGCTCGCCGTCGCGCTCGACGCCCAGCAGCTCCCGCGCCGAGCCGCGATTGACCGCCAGCGCCAGCGTCCGGTAGGCGTCCTCGTAGAGGATCAGCTGACCGGCCGGGACGTCGGCGAACGTCGTGGCGTAGACGCCGCGGTGCCCGTTGACGTCGACCCCGTGGCCGAGCTTGAAGCCCGAGTCGGCCAGCTCGGCGTGCTCGACGTCGAGCATCACGTTGCCGAAGCGGTCAAAGCCAACCGCATGCGCGTACAGCTCGCCGTCCTCCAGGAACGCGAGCGGCATGTCCAGGCGCACGATCTCGTCGGCGTCGATCGGGTCCCCCGCGTCGCCCAGCGGCGCGCCGAGCGCAAGGTGCGCGGCGACCGGCGCGAAGATGTCGCGGCCGTGGAAGGTCGCCGAGACCGGCTCGAGGCGATGCGGCGAGCGGGCGACGTCGACAACCTCCGCGATGCCGCCGAAGCGCTGCGCGGCAAGCGACAGCAGGCCATTGTCGGGCCCAACGAGGATGCGGTCCTCGTCGGTCGTGCGCAACGCGATCGCGCGCCGCTGCGCGCCAACGCCCGGGTCGACGACCGCCAGATGCACGCCCGGGGCGCTGAACGGCAGCGCCCGGCGCAGCACGAGCGCCGCGGTCCGGATGTCGTGACGGTCAAGGCCATGGGTGAGGTCGACGATCCGCGCCTCGGGCGCGATCCGGGCGATCACCGCGTGGCAGACGCCGACGAAGTCGTCCTCAAGGCCGTAGTCGGAGAGGAAGGTGAGCGGGCGCGCCATGCCGATCGCAGGCTAGCGGCGCAGCGCTGTCACGAGCGCGTCCACGAGGCCCGCGGGCGTGTGCTCGGCGGCCTCGACGTCGGGCTCGATGCCCTGGGCCCGGAGCGCCTCGGAGGTGATCGGCCCGATCGACGCCAGCCGCAGGCCGCTGTCGCGCACCGCCTCCGGTCCACCGGCGGCCTCGAGGAAGAACCGCACCGAGGAGGCCGAGGTGAAGGTCGCCCAGTCGGCGGTTAGCGCGCGGTCGCGGGTCCGTGGGTCCAGCGGCTCAGCGACCGTCTCATAGGGCTCGATGAGATCGACGACCGTGCCACCGTGCAGCAGCGCCTGGCGCACGACGTCGCGCCCGCCGCGGGCACGGACGACCATCGCGTGGCGGACCTCGAAGCCGGAGACGAGGTCGGCCAGTGACTCGCCGACGGCGCGCGAGGGGATCAGGTCGGGCTCGATGCCGTTGGCACGCACCGCATCGGCGGTGCCGGGACCGATCACGGCGACCGCGATGCCGTAGAGCGAGCGGACGTCGCGGAACGTCGCGCGCAGCTCGGCAAAGAAGGCCTTGACGCCGTTGGGCGAGGAGAAGACGACCAGGTCGACGTCGCCGAGGTCGGGGATCGAGAACTCCAGCGGCTTGGGGACGATGACCGCCGCCTCAACGACGCGCGCGCCAAGGTCGCGCAGCGTGCCGGCCAACCCGGACGCCTGCGCCTTGGGGCGCGTCACGACGACCGTCGTGTCGCCCAGCGGCCCGTGGCCCAGCCAGGCGAGCTCCTCGCTCAGCGCTGCGACGGGGCCCACGACGGTCACCGACGGCGCCTTGACCGCGGCGGCCGCCGCCAGCTCGGCGATCGTCTGCAGCGTGCCGTTGACGGTGCGCTGGTCGGGCAGCGTGCCGCGTTCGACGATCGCGACCGGCTCGTCGGCCGATCGGCCGCCGAGCATCAGCTGCTCGGTGATGCGCGGCAGCGCGCGCACGCCCATGTAGAACACCAACGTGCCCGGGAAGGCGGCGAGCGCCGGCCAATCGATCTGCGTTTCCGGCTTGTCGGGGTTCTCGTGGCCGGTGACGAACGCGACCGCGGCGGCCATGTTGCGCTGCGTCACCGGGATGCCGGCGTAGGCGGGCCCGGCGATGCCTGCGGTCACGCCCGGGACGACCTCGAAGGCAATACCGTGCTCGCGGCAGAGCTGCGCCTCCTCGCCACCGCGGCCGAAGACGAACGGATCGCCGCCCTTGACGCGAACGACGGTCTTGCCCTCCTGGGCATGGGTGAGCAGCAGCCGATGCGTCTCATCTTGGGGCACTTGCTCGCCGCCGCCGACCTTGCCGACATCGAGCAACAGCGCGTCGGGGCGCGCGCCATCGAGCGCGGTCGACGGGATGAGCTTGTCATACAGGATGACATCAGCTTGTGCGATGACTTGCAGCGCACGCACGGTCATGAGGCCCGGGTCGCCGGGCCCGGCGCCGACGAGGATGACGCGGCCGTTGTTCATGTGGTAGCCATCTCGGCGGCGCGCGCCAGCAGCTCGCGCGCACCCATCGACTCCAGGCGCGCGACGAGAGCGGCCCCACCCACCCCCGGATCGTCAGCCACGACGCTGTCGCGCAGCCAGGCGCTGCCGTCGGGCAGGCCGACGAACGCGTGCAGCGCGGTGCCGTCGTGGTGGACGCCGACCGGCGTGTCGCAGGACGCCTCCAGCGCCTCGACGACGAAGCGCTCGGCGCGCAGCCGGGCGTCGCCCTCGGCGTCGATGAGCGCTGCGGGGATCGTGCGCCCTTCGACCGCCAGCAATCCCTGTCCGGGAGCGGGGACGAAGATCGACGGATCCAGCAGAGCGCCGATTTCGTCGGCGCGGTCCAGCCGGCGCAGGCCGGCGGCGGCGAGGATCAGCGCGTCACAGGCGCCCTCGCGCAGCTTGCGCAGACGGGTGTCGACGTTGCCCCGCAGGTCGACGACATCGAGGTCGTCGCGCACGGCCAGCAGCTGTGCGCGGCGACGCAGCGACGCGGTGCCAACCCGCGCGCCCGGCCGCAGCTCCTCCAGCGAGGCAGCGCCGACCAGCGCGTCGCGCGCGTCCTCACGCGCGAGCACCGCGGCGAGCTCCATGCCCTCGCGCAGCAGCGAGGCGGCGGGGACGTCCTTGGCCGAGTGCACGGCCAGATCGATCGCGCCTGACGCCAGCGCATCCTCGATCGTGTCGATCCAGCGCACCTTGTCGCCGGCGATCCCGCGGTCGCCGCTGGTCGTGATCTCCACGATCTCGGTGCCCTCGCCGAGCGCGTCGGCGACCGCGTGCGCCTGGACGAGCGCCAGCGCGCTGCCGCGCGTGCCGAGCTTCACTGCCCGGCGCCGCGGCGGCGCAGGGGACGCACGTCGGCCTGACCGGCGTCGCCGGTGACCTCAGGCCCATCGGCGATGCCCTCGGCCAGCCCGAAGAGCTCGCGCGCGAACTGGACGCGACCGTGGCCGCCGTCGCGGTCGACGGACTTCAGGCGGATCGTCGGCTCGTGCAGCAGGCGTGCCATCAGCGCGCGGGCCATCGCCTCGATCCGGGCGCGGTCGCGTGCCGATGCGCTCTCCCAGCGGCCCTCGTTCTCGGAGAGGACCTGCTCGACGATCGCGTCGCCGTGCTCGCGCAACGCGGTGATCGTCGGCATGACGTCGAGCGTGCCCATCCAGCGGGCGAAGCGCTGAATCTCGTCCTCGACCACCGCCTCGGCCTGCGCGCGCTCCTCCTCGCGGACTTGGCGGTTGCGGGCGACGACGGCCTGCAGGTCGTCGATGTCGTAGAGCGTCACGCCCTCCAGCTCGCCGCAGGCGGCCTCGACGTCGCGCGGGACGGCGATGTCGATCAGCAGCAGCGGCGCGCCCTCGCGCTCGCGCATGACCAGTGCCAGCTCGTCGACGCCGATGATCGGATGCGGCGAGGAGGTCGAGGCGACGACGATGTCGGCCTCGATCAGCCGATCCGGAAGGTCGTGCAGCGAGGAGACCGAGCCGCCGAAGCGCTCGGCGATCGAGCGGGCGCGGTCGGCGCGGCGGTTGGCGACGAAGATCGTCCGCACGCCCTCCTGCGCTAGCGCTCGCGCGGTCAGCTCGCTGGTCTCGCCAGCGCCGATGATGACGACGTCGCGGGCGGCGAGTTCCGGGCCGATGAGGTCGCGCGCGAGGCCGACGGCGACGCTCGAGACGCTGGCCCGGCCCTCGCCGAGCGTGGTCTCCGAGCGCACGCGCTTGCCGGTCTGCAGGGCGGCGGTAAAGAGGCGGTTGGTCAGCGGGCCGGTCGTGCCCGCCTCCAGCGCGGCCTCATAAGCGCGCTTGGCCTGGCCCTGGATCTCGGCCTCGCCGACGATCATCGACTCCAGGCCGCTGACGACGCGGTAGAGCTGGCGCGCGGCGTCGCAGTTGCGCGGCGCGTACATCGCGTCGGTCAGCTCGGTCGGGCGCGTACCGGCGCGCTGGGCCAGCCGCGAGAGCAGCTCGGTCTCGGCGCCGACGGGGTCGCCGACCAGGTAGATCTCGGTGCGGTTGCAGGTCGAGATCGCGACGGCCTCGCGGACCGCCTCGGTCTCCACCAACTCGCGGCAGAGCGTCTGAGCGTCATTGGTCGTCAGCGCGAGCCGCTCGCGCACCGCGACCGGCGCGGTCTTGTGGGAGATCCCGAGGCAGAGCAGCTCGCTGCTCATACGGTCGTTTCCTCACGCACGCGCTCGGGCGGCGCGTCGGCCTCGGACAGCTCGTTGATCTCGGCAACCAAGCGCTGCACCTTGATCAACTTGTAGGCCATGATCCCGACGTAGATCACCAGCAGTGCCAAGAACACCAAGTAGGCGGCGGCGACGTAGCCGGCGTTGTCAGGAAGGGTGTTCGAGGCGGCGAGCATCTAGCGGACCTGCAGTTCGGGAGCGGCGGAGCGACGGGCGCGAGCCCCGTCGTCATCACCAAGCTTGCGCTTCAGCGCGCGCAGCTGGGCAACGGTGTTCTTGTGGACCATTTCGTACTGCCAGAGCAGCACGTACAACAACGCCATGCCGAGCAGGCAGACCAGGAACGCGCTGCGCATGCCCCCGGGCAGGTTGTCGGCGGAGTCAAACGTGCGCGGATGCACCAGCGAGGTGGCGGCGCGCACGGCCATGAAGTTCAGCGGGACGAACGCGCCCGCGGTGATCGCGAAGACCGAGGCGTAGCGCGACTGGCGCTCGCGGTCCTCGATCGAGAAGCGCAGCGGCGTGTAGGTCGCGTACAGCAAGAAGATGATGAGGAAGCTGACGAGCGTCGGCTCATCCCACACCCACCAGTGGCCCCACGAGGCCTTGGCCCAGATCGCGCCCGTCAGCAGGACGCCGACGCCGAGGATGACCGAGACGTGGATGGCGACATACGAGCGCAGGTCCCACTTCGCGTCGTTGCTGCGCAGGTGCATCACCGCGCAGATGCCGCCGAAGACGAAGCCGCACAGGGCCACGATCGCCATCGGCACGTGCAGGTAAAAGATCTTCTGCATGAAGCCCTGGTCGGCGTCCATGGGCGCGGAGAACGCGGCCAGGGAATAGCCGGTGATCAGGGTGACCACGGTCGCGACGGACAGCGTGAGAAGGCGGTTGCCGGACATCTGCGTTACCTGGCGCTCAAGCTCTCAGTCTTCAAGCAGGAAGTCGAAGACGGCATAGGCGAGGAGCCCGAAGACCAGATCATAGAGGCCGAGGATCGCCAGCCAGCGTCCGGGGAGCGCCTCGGCGCCCGCCAGGGCGAACGTCGGCGCGAGGCTCTTGGCCATCCCGATGACCACCGGTAGCAGCAGCGGCAGCGCGATCAGCGGCACGATCAGGTCGCGCGCGCGGGTCTGGATCGCCAGTGCGCCGACCAGCGTGCCGACCACCGCGATCGCCACGTCGGCAAGGACCAGCACCAGCACGGTCTGGCCCAGGGCCGCACCGGTGAAGTCGGGATCCAGCAGCATGAACGCGAACGCGGGGACCGCGATCAGCTCCAACACGACCAGGAACGCACCGAGCGCGAGCGCCTTGGCGACGAGCATCGCGGTCCGGTCCACCGGCGCCAGCAAGAAGCCGTCAAAGCCGCTCTCCTCGTGGTCGGCGACGAACAGGCGGTTGATGCCGAGGATCGCGCTGAACAGCAGCGTCACCGTGAGGACCCCGGCGGCCAGCGGGCCGTCGACGGCATTCTCCTGCAACGAGAAGTGAAAGACGACGAGCGTCGTGACGCTGAACAGCGCCATCGCGGGGATGACCTGGAAGGTGCGCAGCTCCAGGCGCAACTCCTTGCGCAGCAGCGCGCCGACGGCGGCGCGGGTGGCGGGCGGCTTGGCGCGCGCGGTCATCGATACAACGCCCCGATCGTGTCCCGCTCGACGCTACTGGCGGGCGCCAGCAGCTCGGTGCGCCCGGCGCGCAGGCCCAGCGCGAGGTCGGCGCCCTCGAGGCCGCCGACCGGGTCGTGGCTGGTGACCACGCGCGTGCGGCCCGACGCCGCACCGATCAGCGGCTCGACCAGCTCGGCGGCGTGCGGGTCGAGGTTGGCGGTTGGCTCGTCGAGCAGCAGCAGCTCGGGGTCGTGCAGGACGCAGCGGGCGACCGCGGCGCGCTGGACCATCCCGCGCGAGTACGTGTGGACCGGATCGTCGGCGCGGTTGCGCAGGCCGACGGCGTCCAGCAGCTCCTCGACACGCTCGTGCGGCGCACCGTGCAGCCGGGCGTGGAAGCGCAGGTTCTCGCGCGCGGTGAGGTCGCGGTAAAGGAGGCTGGCGTGGCCGAGGAAGCCGATCCGCCCGCGTACGGCCCAGCCGGCTTGCGGCAGCTCGGAGCCCAGGACGATCGCGCTGCCGCTGTGGGGGCGCAGCAGGGTCGCGAGCACGCGCAAGAGCGTCGTCTTGCCGGCGCCGTTGGGCCCGAAGACCACGAGCGTCTTGCCGGCGTCGAGGCTCAGTGAAACGTCGGCGAGGGCCTCGCGATCGCCGTAGCGCCGCGTGAGCCCTGCCAGCTCAATGGCTGGGTTGGCCATCGTCGCGCTGCAGGGTCCCCACAGCGTGCTTGAGCACCGGGGCGATCACGGGAAAGAGCTGGCCGACGGCCTTCGGGCTGCCAGGGAAGTTGACGATCAGCGTGCGGTGCGCGATGCCCGACACGCCGCGCGAGAGCATGCCCATCGGCGTGTGCTTGGCCGACTCGGCACGCAACGCCTCGGCGATGCCGGGCGCGTCGCGCTCGATCACCGCGCGCGTGGCCTCCGGCGTGATGTCGTCGGGCGTGAAGCCGGTGCCGCCGGTGGTGAAGATCAGCGCGAAGCCGTCGTCGACGTAGTGATGCAGTCGGTCCTCGATCAGGCTGTAGTCGTCGGGGACGACCTCCATCGCCTCGACGTCAGCGCCGGCCTCTTCGGCCAGCTGCGCCAGCAGGGGGCCGGACTCGTCCTCGCTCGCGCGGCGCGAGACGGAGGTCGAGACGGTCAGCACGCAGGTGCGCATCGCCTCGGAGACTAGAACCGCGCGGCGTTCAGCGCCGCCACGTGCCGCTGGCGCCGCCGGACTTCTCCAGCAGGACGACCTCTTCGATGGCCACGCCCCGCTCGACGCCCTTGACCATGTCGTAGACCGTGAGCGCCGCGACCGAGGCCGCGGTCATGGCCTCCATCTCGACGCCCGTGCGCGCCGTGACGCTTGCCGATGCGGTGATCGTGACTGTCCCGGCGTCGACATCCACGACCCCGTCGACATCCACGTGGTCGAGCCCCATCGGATGGCAGAGCGGGATCAGCTCGCCGGTCTTCTTGGCGGCCATGATCCCGGCGAGCCGCGCGACACCCAGCACATCGCCCTTCGGCGCATCCCCAGCCGCGACGATCCGCGCGGTCTCCGGCGTCATCCGCACCGTCGCCCGCGCTACCGCCCGCCGCGCGGTGACCGGCTTGCCGCCGACGTCAACCATCCGCGCATCGCCGTGCTCGTCGAGGTGCGTGAGGCGGTCGGGCATCGTAGGGCGCAGACTAGGCGCTTCGCTTCGGGGCCGCGGACGGATAGCGTTACCGGCGATGGCGCGTCAGAGCTGGAACCCGGGCTACCTCTTCTGGCTGCACACGCTGATCGGCGTGCCCTTCGGGGCGTTCGCGATCGTGTGGGTCAGCGGGATCCTCGTGGACTCCGCCGCCGTGCTCCTCGCCTCCTTCGCCCTCCTGCTCGCCGCGGCCGCAGTCGTCGCCTGGCGCCTGCCCCGCATCCGCGACAAGGAGCCCGTCGCGCGCCTGGGCTGGGCCGTCGCCGGTGCTGGTATCGGCGCGGGCGCAACGATGGCTTGGGCTGCGGCCGCCTTCATCGTGATGCTGCACATCGTTTGCGGCGGGGGCGGCTGTGACTTCGGGGGCGCTGACTGAGCTTCGCGGCCGGCTCTAGCTCGCGTCGACCCGCGTCCACACGGCCGACCGACCGCGACTGACCTGCAGCACGCCCTCGTCCCTGAGTGCGTCGGCCGCGTCACGGATCGTGGCAGGTGAGATATCGGGCAGCGCGTCGAAGACCTGGGCAAGCCGGAAGGTCCGGGGTGCCTGAGCCAAGATGTAGTTGCGCGCCTGTTCGTGCTTGGTCTGGCCGATGAGCTCCGCACCCGCCGCGACCTTGCGCTCGAAGTCGTCGTATGCATCGGCGATCACCTGCAGCAGGTAGCGCGCCCACGGCCAGATGTCGTGACCAGCGTCGTGCCATTTCGCTTGGCTCATGCGCAGGGCCGTGTAGTACGTGTTCTTGCTCTCGAAGATCCGCTGCTCGAGGCTGACATAACGCGCGACCCCCCAGCCGCCGCGCAGCAATTCGTGGGTCGTGAGCAGGCGGGCGATGCGGCCGTTGCCGTCTTGGAACGGATGGACGGCGAGGAAGTCGAGGACCAGAGCACAGACGGCGAGCAGGTCTGGAACCCCTGAGTCAGCGATCGCCTCCTCGTAGCGGGTGACGAGCTCGTTGAGGTGCCATTCGGTCTGGCCGCCGGCGGCGACGGTCTTGAAGATCACGCGGACTCGTCCGTCTGCGCGCTCGCCGATGAGGTTGTCGCTCGTCTTGAGGTTCCCCGCGAGCGGATCATCGGTGTGATGCATGAGCAGGCGATGCAGATGTAAGAGCAGGGGAACGGTGAGCGGCTCCGGCTCCTTGGTCATCAGGTAGTCGGAGGCGTCGCGATACCCCGCGAACTCCAACTCAGAGCGGTCCCGATACGCCCCGGCGCCATCGGGGTCGCGCAGGATCTTGACCGCGCGGTCGTCATCGACGAACACGTCCTCGATGGCGCTCGACGCGGTAATCGAGTCAAAGCGCGTCTGGGCGGCCAGGCGCTCGAGGACCTGCGGTGCCTGGCTGCGGTAGAGCCCTTCGCGCCCACGGCCCAACTCGATCCGCCCGAGCAGCGAGACGACATCGAGCGGTGGTGCCTCGAGAGCAGCGCGAATGTCGGAGAAGGAGCGCAAATCAGGTAACCGTGGCTCATCTTGCCACGTTTAGCCGACTCCTTGTCACATTGATTGGCCAACGACCCGTTGGGTCAAATGCTGAGCTCTACGCCGTCGCCGGTGCGTGCTGCGTCTTGGCGCGCTCGATGATGTCGAGCAGCTGGGCCTCGTCACCTGCGCGGATCAATGCAATCGGGTCGGGTGAGCCGTTGACGATGGACTCGAAGAAGTCCTTGCGGTCCTGGTAGGTGGGCAGCGTGCCCTTGGCCCAGCCGCGGACGTCGTTGAGCATGATCGCCAGGCGGGCGTAGTCCTCGCCGAATTGGGCGCTGATCTCGCGCTTCATGCGCTTGGCCAGCGCGGGGGAGGCGCCGGCGGTGGAGATCGCGATGGCCAGCGGGCCGGTGCGGACGATCGCCGGGAGGATGAAGTTGCACAGCGGCGGGACGTCGACGATGTTGACCAGCATCGCGCGGCGCTCGGCGTCCTCGTAGATCGCGATGTTGGTGTCGGTGTCGTCGGTGCATGCGATCACCATGAAGATGCCCTCGAGGTCCTGCGGCCCGGCGTAGGAGCGCTGCTCCCAGCGGATCGAGCCCTCGCGCGCCAGCTCCTCGAGCTCCGGCCCGATCTCGGGGGAGATCACGGTCACGTCGCCGTCGCAGGCCAGCAGGCCCTCGGCCTTCTCCAAGCCCAGCGCGCCGCCGCCGATCACCAAACAGCGCCGCCCGCGCAACTTCAGGCAGGCGATGTAGAAGGGCGTGTCCAGCATGTCGCGCACGCAGGTCTGGTCACAGACCCCGCGCTTGAACTGGCAGACGCACTCCTTCCCTTCATAGGCAGCGGCAGGCATCTCGAACAGGGTAGACGGCCGTACCCTGTGAGAGAGATCACGATGGCGGCCTCGTACTTCACCGACAACTCGCTCTTGCGGCGCGTTCATCGCGAGAAGGTCGTCGCGCTCTCGGGCCCGCGCGCGTTGCTGATGATGGCCGCCCACCCGGTGGCGTTCGAGGGGTTCTTCATGGCGACGGGCTCGCTCGACGACCCCTACACGCGGCTGCGCCGCACCGCCGAGGTCATGGACGCCATCGCCTGGGGCACGAAGGCCGAGGCCGACCGCAAGACCCGGCGCGTTCGCGCCATGCACGCGCGCGCACGCGGCGTCCTGCCCCGCGACGCGGGGCGCTTTGCGGCCGGCACGCCGTGGGCGGCCGACGACCCCGAGCTGCTGCTGTGGATCATCGCCTGCCTGGTCGACTCGGCGGTCACTGTCTACGAGCGCTACGTCACCGGGCTGAGCCGCGCCGAGCGCGATGCCTACTGGCGCGACTACCGCACGATCGGTCGGCTCTTCGGTTTGGACGACGCCGACATGCCCGCGACCTGGGATGACTTCGAGGCCTACATGTCGGACATGCTGTGCTCGGGCGACCTGCTGGTGACGCCGACGGCGCGCGCGGTCGGCATCGAGGTCGTGCTGCGCCCGCCGGTGCCGCTGAAGGTCCGGCCGCTGGTCGAGCTGGCGAACTTCATTACGGTCGGACTGCTGCCCCGAGGCATTCGCCGCGGCTACGGCTTCTCGTGGGATCCGGCGCGCGCGATCGTTTTGCGCGGCGGTGCCGAGTACGTCAAGCGCGTGCTTGTGCCGCTGCTGCCGTCGAGCCTGCGCTACGTGCCGGCCGCGGCCTGAGGCGCGCCCGGCGCCCACTGCATCAACAGCAGCGCGCGGGTGCCGGCGCGCGCTTCGTAGAGGTGGGGCTCGTCGGCGGCGAAGGTCGCGTAGTCGCCGCCCGACAGGCCAACCTCGCGCCCGAGCGGCCCGACCTTGAGCCCGCCGCGGGTGACGAAGACGTGCTCGCGCGTGCCGGGGCCGTGGCCGCCGGCGTTGCGTGTCGAGCGCTTGGGCCACTGAGCCTCGTAGACCTCGACCGTCCCGCCGGGCGTGAAGCGTGCGATCAACCGCAGGTCGTTGGCCGTCCCTGGGACGTTTGTCCCCTCGTCGCTGCGCACGATCGTGACCGGTGGAGGATCGGCGGCGGTGATGAGGTCGCCCATCGGGATCTCCAGCGCGGCGGCGAGCGCCGAAAGCGTTTCGAGCGTCGGGTTGCCGCGGCCGCTCTCCAGCGCCGAGAGCGTCGCCTTGGCGACACCCGAGCTGCGTGCGAGGTCAGACAGCGACAGGCTCTGGTCGGTCCGCAGGCGGCGCAGGTTGGCCCCGACGACCTTGACAATCTCGTTCGGCATAGCGAACGTAGATACTAATGCAGCGAACGACCTACTGGGACGGCGCCCGTCGCGCCTGGCCGCTGGCCGTGGCCGTCGGGGGCTTCGGCCTGACCTACGGCGTGCTCGCCCGCCAGGCCGGGTTCTCCGCCCTGGCGGTCGTCGTCTTCTCGCTGACGACCTTCGCTGGGTCCGCGCAGTTCGCGGCCGTGTCGATCGTCGATGACGGCGGCACGGTGGTTGCCGCGATCGTCGCCGCGCTGCTGCTGAATGCGCGCTACCTACCGATCGGGCTCTCGATCGCGCAGTGGCTGCCGGGCGGGGCGCTGGGGCGCGCGGCGCAGGGGCAGGTGGCCGTCGACGAGTCCTGGGCGGTCAGCCATCAGGGCGGCGGACGCTATGACCCACGCCTGCTGGTCGGCGCAGGCCTGGCGATCTATGTGGCCTGGGTCGTCTGCTCGATCATCGGCGTTGCGGCTGGCTCGGTGCTGGGAGATCCCGAGACGCTGGGGCTCGACGCCGCCTTCCCGGCGCTCTTTCTTGCCCTGTTGGCCGGCCAGGTCCGTGAGCGGCGGCTGTTGCTCGCCGCGCTGGGCGGCGGCGCGGTCGCGCTGACGATGGTCCCGCTCACCCCGCCGGGCGTGCCGATCGTCGCCGCGTCGGTCGTCTGTCTCGCCGGGCTGGGCCGGCGCCGCGCGTGAGCGCCGACTGGATCGTCGTCCTCGGTGCCGGCGCCGGGACGCTTCTGCTCAAAGGCCTGGCGCCCGCGACGCTCGGTGGCCGCGAGCTGCCGGCACGCCTGGTCGGCGCGATGGCGCTGCTGGGTCCAGCGCTGCTGGCGGCGCTGATCCTCACCAACACGTTCGCCGACGGTCGCGCGCTCGTGCTCGACGCGCGCGCCGCGGGCCTGGCCGCCGCGCTCATCGCGGTCGCGCTGCGGGCGCCCGTGCTGATCGTGATCCTGGTCGCCGCGGCGACCGCTGGAGGCCTACGCGCCATCTCCTAGTTCCTAGCTGTCGCTTTCCCGGTGCAAAGCGATGCACTTTCGTCCAGATGCCGTTCCTGCCAATCCGGCATGTCTAGGTTCCGCATCGTTGGAACCGAGCGGCGGGAGGCGCCGGTTTAGGGCTGCGACGGCTCACTTCCGTCGCAGCGATCTCAATGTGCGTGCCGCCACGGTGAGCGCGGGAGCAGCGCCATCGCGCAGCCCGCGCTCACGGTCGGCGTCGCGGGTCGAGCGCAGGTGCGCGACGGCGCGTACGGTGCGTGCCAGCGCGCGGTCGTAGGGAAACCACCAGAAGGCCTTGCCGCGCGGCCGGTCCCACGTGATGACCTTGGGCTCGGCGCAGGTCCGCAGGGCGATCGCGCCGCGGGCGCGCCCGATGCCCGAGCCGCGCACGCCACCCCACGGCAGCTGCGGCGCGCTGCGGGCAACGTGGTGGTCGTTCATCCACACCATGCCGACCCGCAGCTCGCGGGCGATGCGCTCGCCTTTGTAACGATCTGCGGTCCAGACCGAAGCGCCGAGGCCGAGCGCGCTGTCGTTGGCGGCGGCGATCGCCTCCTCCTCGCGATCGACGACCGTCACCGCGACGACCGGGCCGGGCGCCTCCTGCCGCGCTAGTCGCGCGCCGGCCGGCACGCCGGTCAGGACGGCTGGTGCGCAGAAGGCGCCGCTGAAGCCGTCAACGGCGACGGGGCCGCCACAGTGCAGCGTCGCGCCCTGGGCGACGGCATCGTCGAGCAGCTCCACCACGCGCCCCAGGCGCTCGCCGCCGACCAGCGGGCCGATCTCGGTCTCCGCGTCAGCCGGGTCGCCGACGCGCAGTGAGCGCGCCCGCGCGACCAGTCCCGCCAGCAGCTCGTCGGCGATCTCGCGCACCACGTAGACGCGCTCGATCGAGCCGCCGGACTGGCCTGCGTTGGCAAACGCGCCCCAGGCGATGCCCTCGACCGCGCGGGCGATGTTGGCGTCGGCGCAGACGATTGCGGCATCGGTCCCGCCGAGCTCGGCGACGACGCGCTTGACGCCACGCGCGCATTCCTCCAGCACCTTCGCGCCCGCGAGCGCCGAGCCGGTGAAGCGCACCTGCGCCACCGGCGCCTCCACCAGCGCGGCGCCGGTCGCCGCGTGACCCTGGACGACCTGGAGGAGCCCGGGCGGCAGGCCTGCGCGCGCGAAGACGCGGGCGATCCGCGCGCCGCTGAGCGCCGCGTGCGGCGACGGCTTGAGCACGACACCGTTGCCGGCCATCAGCGCGACGGCGACGTCGCCCAGCGGCGTGGCGAACGGCTCGGCGGCCGGGCCAAGGACGGCGACCACGCCGAGCGGCTCATAGCTCCAGCGCGCGCGGGTCAGCGGGCGTAGCGCACGCGACAGCTTGGCGCGCTCGCCCGAGAGAATCTCCGGGCCGGCCTCGGCCAGCCACTGCAGCGTCTCGATAGCGGGTAGCAGCTCGCCGATCTCGACCTCCGTGCGCGGCCGCCCCTGCTCGCGACAGATCAGCTCGCTCAGCTCGTCAGCCTCGTCGATCACCGCCTGCGCGGCCCGTGCCATGTAGCGCGCGCGATCGCCGAGCCGCAACTGCGCCCACAGCCCTTGCACCGCACGCGCCTCGGCGACGGCGGCCAGGACGTCGTTCTGCGAGGCGATCGCGACCGTCCCGAGCGCCTCGCCGGTGGCAGGCGCGACGGAGCTCAGCGTCTGGGTGCCGCCGTCGCGTGCGGCGTTCATTCCGTCGGTGGCCACGCGCCGATCTTGTCAGGCACGACGGCGACGACCGATCATCAAATGCGATCGGCCGACTGGATCGTCAAGTTGGGTGTCAGATCGGATCGCCGTCGACGAACGTCTCAGCGGCATCTCGGACGCGCGAGTAGCTGCGCTGTGCGAGCACTTCAAGAGGACGTTCGCCGCCGAGCAGTCGATTTCGAGCGCGCAGCCAGCGGGCGATCTGCTCGTCAGGCAGGGTCTCGCCGAGGAGTTCCACGAGATCGCGGAGATCGTCGATGCGTTCGCCGTGGGCTGTGCGGGGCATAGCGTCCTGCGTGTCCGACGCCCACCGGCGCACCGATCGCGCGTCGGCGCCAAGCACCTTGCTGAGTTCGCCTTCGGTGAGCCCAAGATGCTGGCGGAAGTAGCGGACGATGGCCTTGGGGTCGCTGAGCGCCGTTGGCCGGGTTGGCAAGACCTGGCCCGGCCGAATCTCGGTGGGCATGGCTCTCCTGAATGAGCGGGATGCGTTGTCCTGTCTTTGTCCACTGTACTGCACTGTCAATCAGCCTGTCTGTGCCTTGCCTGAAGTCCTATTGGTGTCCTATTGCTGTCCGGTGTAATGCTAGGTTGGTCCGGATGGGTTGCTCAGCGAGCTTCGACCGGAAAGAACCTGCCACGCATGACTAGCCTGGGAGATGAACTGAACCATGCAGTGGGCGGGCTCCCCGTACGTCGGATCACGGGCCTGTATTACCGTCAGACGAGCCCGCGTCGGCAACCACTCGAGCTTCCAACCACAGCCCGCCAGACATCCCGGTGGGCTGCGAAAGGGGATCCGGCGCTCGCATTCGCGGCCGACTCGGAGCTGGCGGCCATGCTTGAGCAGACCAGACATTTCGAGCTTCGGCTGGGTGAGGAACCCGTGCTACCGGTGCGACGGATCTCGGAGCTGCATGTCCATGGGCTACTGGCCATCGACCTCATCAATCCTCTTGCGCTCGATCTGCTGCGGTTGAAGATCGATGACATGCGTTTCGAGACGCAGCCGTTCTGTCGTGCGCTGGCATCGGCGACGTGGGCGGCACACCCGGAAGCCTGCGCCTTGCTGGTGCCGAGCACTCCGCTCGCCGGAGCGCAGGTCTTGGTTGTCCGCCAGGCTGGATTCGATGCGATCACCGTTGGTGATCAGCGGCTTGTGCAGCTAGCTCCACAAACCGTGCCCGACGAGGAGTGACGAGGCCCGAGGGGCTATCCGTCCAGCCCTCGCGCCCGCCGGATCGCCGCGACCCGCTCGGCGAAGGGCGCCTCCTGGCCGTCGGGCTCGTAGAAGCGCACACCGTCCAGGCCGGGCGGCATGACCTGCTGGGGTGAGACGTGGCCCGGGCGGTCGTGGGGGTAGTCGTAGCCCTCGTCGGCCAGCGGGCCGGAGCGCAGGTAGGCGGGTGGGGGCTGGGCGCCGTGCTCGCGCACGTGGGCGCGGGCGGCGCCGAGCGCCTTGTAGGAGGCGTTGGACTTGGGCGCGAGCGCGAGGTAGACGGCGCACTGGGCCAGCGCGTGGGCGCCCTCGGGCAACCCCACCAACTCGATCGCGGCGGCCGTCGAGGTGGCGACCATCAACGCCCGCGGGTCGGCGTTGCCGATGTCCTCGGAGGCGAAGATCACCATCCGCCGGATGATGAAGCGCGGGTCCTCGCCACCCTCCAACATGATGGCCAAGTAGTAGAGCGAGGCGTCAACGTCGCTGGCGCGGGTGGACTTGATCCACGAGGAGATCAGGTCGTAGTGCTGATCGCCGGCGCGGTCGTAGCGGACGGCCTTGCGCTGCAGCGCGCTCTCGGCGCCGGCCAAAGCCACGGCCCCGCCCGGCCCGGCGGTCTCGGCCGCCAGCTCTAGCGCGCCGAGCGCGCTGCGCGCGTCCCCGCCGCTGCGCTGAGCCAGGAACTCCAAGGCCTCATCGTCGATCGTCACGTCGCCCAGCTCGCCGCGCTCGATCGCGCGGCGCAGCAGCGTCTCGACGTGCTCGGCGGTCAGCGAGCGCAGCTCCAGCACCTGCGAGCGTGACAGCAGCGCGCCGTTGACCGAGAAGTACGGGTTCTCGGTCGTCGCGCCGATCAGCGTCACCAAGCCCTCCTCGACGGCGGGCAGCAGCGCATCCTGCTGGGCCTTGTTGAAGCGGTGGATCTCATCGAGGAAGAGGACGGTGGAGCGGCCCCCGCGGCGGCGCTCGCGTGCGCGCGCGATGACCTGCGTCACCTCTGCCTTGCCCGCCTGGACCGCGCTCAGCTCCTCGAAGGCCGCGTCGGCGCTGGTGGCCACGATCCGCGCCAGCGTCGTCTTGCCGGTGCCGGGCGGCCCGTGCAAGATCATCGAGAACGGGCGACCGTGCTCAATCGCCACGCGCAGTGACGAGCCCTCGCCGAGCACGTGTTCCTGGCCGACCAGCTCGGCCAGCGTGCGCGGGCGCATGCGCGCTGGCAGCGGGGCGTTCGGATCGGAATCGGCTCCGCCCGCACCGCGTTCGGCGTCGCCGAAGGAGAACAGCTGATCGGACACTGCACGCCAGGATCGCAGCCCGCGCGGCCGGTGAGTCGGCGGGACGCCTGTGAGGGATCGTTACTGTCTTGCGCCATGGCCCTTGAGGATCGTGCCGTCGAGCTGCTGCGCCAGCTCATCCGTCACCGCACGGTCAACCCGCCGGGCGACGAGCGAGCGCTGCAGGAGGAGCTGGCCGTCCTCTTTCGCGACGCCGGCTTTGAGGTCGAGTTGCGCGGCCGCACGCCGGAGCGCCCGAACCTCGTGGCGCGCCTGCGTGGCGCCGCCGACGGTCCCGTCCTCGGGCTGCTGTCGCACGTCGACACCGTCCTGGCCGATCCTGCCGAGTGGCAGCGCGACCCCTGGTCGGGCGATCTGGTCGACGGTGAGGTCTGGGGCCGGGGCGCCCAGGACATGAAGTCCCAGACCGCCGCGGAGGTCGCCGCGGCGCTGGACCTGGCCGAGTCCGGCTGGCGCCCCGTCCACGGCGACCTGCTGGTGATCGTCGTCGTCGACGAGGAGAACGGCGGCGGCGAGGGCGCGATCTGGCTGACCGAGCACCACCCCGAGCTGGTGCGGTGTGACTTCCTGCTCAACGAGGGCGGCGGCACGGTCATCCCGCACGGAGACCAGCGCCTGTATGGCGTGTGCACGGCCGAGAAGGGCGTCTTTCGCTTCTCGCTGACGACGCGTGGACGGGCAGGGCACGCCTCGATGCCCAACGTGGCCGACAACGCGCTGCCCAAGCTCGCGCCGCTGCTCGAAGCGTTGGCCAACCGCCGGCCCGAGCAGGACATGACCGAGGCGCCGCTCGGGCTCTTGGCCGCGCTCGATCTACCCGACGTCGAGGCGCTGCGCGCCGTCAACCCGCCGCTGGCGGCGTTCTTTGAGCCGATGGCCGCGGTGACGTTCGCGCCGACGATCATCAGCGCGGGTTCCAAGATCAACGTCATCCCAAGCAGCGCGACGCTGACCGTCGACTGCCGCGTCCCACCCGGCCACGCGCGCGAGACCGCGGCGCGCCGGCTGCGCGAGGTGATCGGCCACGAGGACGGCTACGAGGTCGCCTGGCTGGAGGAGGTCGTCGGCAACGGCTCGCCGGTGAAGTCGGCGCTGATGGAAGCGATCACGCACTGGCTCGCCGTCGAGGATCCGGACGCACGGATCGTGCCGACGATGCTGCCCGCCTACACCGACTCGCGCGCGTTTCGCGACGCGTTCCCGGAGTGCGTGGCCTACGGCTTCTTCCCCCAACGCGAGATGACCCTCGGCGAGATGTGGCCACTCGTGCACGGCAAGGACGAGCGGATCAAGGCGGCCGACGTCGGCTACGCGGCGCGGGCTTACAAGGCCATTGCCTTGGAGCTGTTGGGCTAACGCGCCGGCGCGGACGCCAGCACCGCGTCGCACAGCGCGTGCCAGCCGGCGCAGATCTCGTCGACCGACATCTCGCGCATGTCGCGCTGATAGAGGAACGGCTGGGTGCTCAACGGGCCCAGCAGCGCGTCGACGAGGTACTCGTGGTGCTCGGTGTCGTTGAGCGCCTGGCGCAGGAGCAGCGAGACGTGGGTGCGGTAGAAGGCGTAGACCGGGTGGCCGTAGCGCTTGCCGCCGCCCAGCAGCTCGCCGTCTTGGAGATAGCGGGCGTGGCCGTCGATGAAGCGCAGCAGTCCCTCGCCGAAGGCGTGCAGGCGCTCGGCCGGTGGCGCACCCGGGCCTAGCGGTGGCGCGCCGCGGATGAGCTCCTCCTGGAAGTCCTGCTCGCACCCGGAGATCAGCGCGCGCAGCAGCGAGGAGCGGTCCCCGAAGCGGCGATAAAGCGTGCCCTTGCCGACGCCGGCCTCGGCCGCAACCGCGTCCATCGACATGCAGTCGATGCCGACGCGGTCGATCAGGCGCGCCGCCGCGCAGAGGATCCGCTCGCGGTTGCGCCGCGCGTCGGCGCGCTCGGTCTCCGCCGGTGCGGGGCCCGAAATCGGAAGCTCGAAGGATGGCGCCACACGCAGCACCTTAAACCGCCTGGGACTCCCGGGCCCCCACTCGTGCGGCCAGCACGCCGAGCAGCTCCTCGAGCGCGTTGCGCAGATCGGGCTCGATCAGATGGCCGTCGTCGCCGAAGGCGCCCGAGGCCTGGCCGACCGGCAGCTCGCCGTCGAGCACGTCGGCGCCGATGATGCCCAGCGACTTCTTGGTCTCGGCCTGGGCCCAGACCGCGCCGAAGAGGCCGGTGGAGGCGCCGACGACCGCGACGGGCTTGCCACGCAGCGAGTTGGCGGGGAACGGGCGGGAAGCCCAATCGAGCGCGTTCTTGAGCGTGCCGGGGATCGAGCCGTTGAACTCGGGCGTGGCGATCAGGATGCCGTCGGCGTCGGCGATCGCCTCGCGCAGGCGGGCTGCCGCTTCAGGCACAGGCTCGACGTCGAGGTCGGCGTCGTAGTGGGGCAGGTCCCGGAGGCCGTCGTAGACCTCCAGCTCAACCCCGGACGGCAGCGACAGCGCCGCCGCCCGGAGCAGGGCCGTGTTGTGGGACCCGCTTCGGAGGCTTCCGGAGAGGCCGAGGATGCGGATCGAGGGCATGGGTTCTTACGCCTGCCGAACGAGCTGCAGGTCGACGGTGAGCGTGACGTCCCACGCGAGGGCGTCGCCGCCGTTGGGGAGGGCGTTCTGCCAGTTGAGGCCGAACTCGCGGCGGTCGACGGTCGTCGACAGCTCGAACGCGATGCGGTCATTGCCGAACGGGTCGGGCCCGGCCGCGATGTTGCCCTTGGCGACGACGGACTTCGTGATGCCACGGATCGTGAGCTCGCCTGCGACCTCGCCGGTGCCGTCCTCGTTGACCGTGATGTCGGTCGAGCGGAACGTCACCGTCGGCGTGACTTCGGCGTTGAAGAAGTCCTCGGTCAGCAGGTGGCCCTTGAAGTTGGGCTCGTCGATCGCGATCGACGTGACGTCGGCAGACCCCGTGAGGACGCCGTCGGCATACGCCGCGTCGTACTTCTCGAAGGTGCTGCGGAAGGTGGCCAGGGCGTTGTACCTGACGCCGAAGCCGATGGAGCTGTGGACGGGATCGAGGCTATAGGTGCCAGCGGGAATCTCGGTGATCGTCGTGCTCATTGGATGTCCTCCTGGAGGTCTGATGTGGACTGAAGTCCGCTTATGAATGAGACTATAGCGGACTGCGGTCCGCTTTGGTCAAGTCAGCCAGCGGCCGTCAAGGGTTCGCCGTTTCTGGCCGATGGAAGAGGACGTGCCTGCGTCTCCCTCCTCGTCTGCCCCTGCCTCGACGTCCCCGACGGTGACCCAGGGCGCCAACGAGCCCGACAACAGCACCCTTCAGGGCACCAAGACCAAGCTGCAGACGACGACCGTCGCGGTCCCCAAGCAGTCGTTCTCCGAGAAGGTCCAACAGTTCGGCACCGACTGGCAGGGCTTTGGCTCCCTGCTCTTCATCGTCCTCATCGCCGTCGTGATGTGGCGGATGCTCAAGACGATGCCCAGGACCAAGCCGGTCGAGATCAAGCCCGACGCCAACGTCGAGGTCGCCTGGACCGACATCGCGGGTGTCGATGAGGCCAAGAAGGAGCTCCAGGAGGTCGTCGACTTCCTCAAGGACCCCGAGCGCTTCGTCAAGATCGGCGCCCGCGTGCCCGCCGGCGTCCTGCTGCACGGCCCGCCCGGCACCGGCAAGACGCTGCTGGCCAAGGCCGTCGCCCACGAGTCCGGCGCGACCTTCTACGCGCAGTCGGCGTCCTCGTTCGTCGAGATGTTCGCCGGCCTCGGCGCTGCCCGCATCCGCCGCCTGTTCCGCGAGGCGGGCAAGCACGAGCCGGCCATCATCTTCATCGACGAGCTCGACGCCGTCGGCGCCCGTCGCGGCTCTGACAACAACTCCGAGCGCGAGCAGACCCTCAACCAGCTGCTGGTCGAGATGGACGGCTTCTCGTCCTCGGGCCGCGTCGTCGTCATGGCGGCCTCCAACCTGCTGGAGAAGCTCGACCCCGCGCTGCTGCGCCCCGGGCGCTTCGACCGCCAGGTCTTCGTCTCACCGCCCGACGTCGAGGGCCGCCGGCGCATCCTTGCCGTGCACACCGCCAACAAGCCGCTGGCCGCCGACCTCGACCTGCACACGGTCGCCCAGCAGACCAGTGGCCTGTCGGGCGCCGAGCTGGCCAACCTCTGCAACGAGGCCGCGATCTTCGCCGCCCGCCGTGGCGCCGAGACCGTCGGCCGTGGCGACTTTGACGATGCGCTGGAACGTGTTGTCGCCGGCGTGCAGACCAACACCACGCTCAACGAGCACGAGCGCAAGGTCGTCGCCTACCACGAGGCCGGCCACGCGCTGACCCGTGAGCTGCTCGAGACCACCGAGCGCACGCACAAGATCTCGATCGTTCCACGCGGCTCCGCGCTGGGCTTCGTCATGAACTTGCCCGACGAGGACAGCTACCTCAAGACGCGCGACGAGCTCATCGACCAGATGACCGTCCTGCTCGGCGGCCGCGTCGCCGAGGAGGTCGTCTTCGGCGCCGTCACCACCGGCGCGGCCAACGACCTGCATCGCGTCGCCGAGATCACGCACGCGATGGTCCACGAATACTCGATGGGCACCTCGACCGCGGGCGTCCGGGCCGTCACCGACCACAACGTCGTCTCCGACCTCACCCGCCGCATCCGCGACGAGGAGCAGCAGGAGCTGGCCTTCGAGGCCCAGCGCGCCGCCTACGACCTGATCACGTCGCACCGCGCCAAGCTCGACGAGCTGGCCGCCGCGCTGCTGGAGCGCGAGACGCTGGACCGCGACGAGATCGACACCATCATGGCCGGCGTCGCGCCGGTCAACCGCCGCCGGCCCTACGCGGTCCCGTCACCGCCCGAGCGCCCGCATATCGCCGCCGTCGCGCCGCTGCCCCATCCGGGCGGCGAGGACGACAACAGCGCGGCCTAGCGCCACCGACCGTTCTCGTCCCATACTGTCTCGCGCCATGTTCGCGCGCATCGATCACGTGGGCGTCGCCGTCGAGGATCTCGACGCCGCCATCGCCCTCTACGAGAACACGTACAAGATGGAGCTCGTCCATCGCGAGACGGTGACCGAGCAGGGTGTCGAAGCCGTGCTGCTGGACGTCGGCGAGAACCACGTCGAGCTGCTGGCCCCGCTCGGGCCCGACACCCCCGTCGGGAAGTTCCTGGCCAAGAAGGGCCCGGGGATCCACCATGTCGCTTACCAGGTGACCGACATCGATGCGACGCTCGCGGCGTTGAAGGCAGCGGGGACCAGGCTCATCGATGAGACCCCGCGCGTCGGGATCCGCGGCTCGCGGGTGGCGTTCCTGCACCCGGCGGCGAGCGGTGGGGTGCTGACGGAGATCGTCGAGCCGGCGCATTGAGGCCAAGTAGGATCGCCGGCATGGCTCAGCGCATCTCGATCGGCTTCCAAGCCAGTCCTCCATTGGCGACCCGCGTCAGCGACGACGAGCTGGACCGGCTCAAGGGCGCCCTCGGCTCCGAGGGCTGGCATGACGTCGAGGCCGAAGACGGGTCGATTCGCCTGAATCTGCAGCACGTCCTTTGGCTCCGCGTGGAGAAGGACGAGCAGCGCGTGGGCTTCGGCATCGGGAGCTAGGCCCCCCGATCAGGGGGTGCGGGCGCGGCTGACTGACGGCCTTGCGCCAGGTTGCGCTTTTGGTCGAGACGTAACCGACCGTCGGGCGAAGGCTCACCGAGAGATCTTCAAAAACCCCTGTAACCGCAGGGGGGAATGAAGCTATGCGGAGGGTTGCCGAGCGATGCGGGGCGCCCGGACCTTAGTCCGACCAAACATATTTGGACGTATGTTCGACACACGCGTGTGCCTAGATCCGTATGTTGTGCGACGTCGTTGCGGTGCCGCCGCACGGATTGGTCCAGCCAGAAGCCTCCGCCCGGGGTCAGGTAGAGGAGAAGGAACTCCAATATGCATCCACCTGTCGCTATCGACGACGTCGTCAGCACGCAGCCGCGGTTTCCCTCTCGGCTGCCCGAAGGGGCCCCGTCGGTCAGCGTCGTCGTTCCGACGCTCAACGAGGCGGCCAACCTGCCGCACGTCTTCGCACTAATCCCAGCCGGCGTGCTGGAAGTGCTGGTTGTCGACGGGCATTCCACTGATGACACCGTCGAGGTCGCGCGCAGCTTGCGTGACGACGTACGAATCGTTTTGCAGAACAGCAAGGGCAAGGGCAACGCGCTCGCCTGTGGTTTCGCCGCGGCGCGCGGCGACATCATCGTGATGATGGATGCCGACGGCTCGACCGATCCTCGTGAGATCCCGGCCTTCGTGCAAACGCTCATGGACGGCGTCGACTTCGCCAAGGGCACGCGCTTCGCCTTCGGCGGCGGCAGCTCCGACATCACGTGGCATCGCGACATGGGCAACCGGGCACTCAACGGCGCCGTCAATCTCTTGTTCGGCACCAAGTACACCGACCTCTGTTACGGCTACAACGCCTTCTGGAAACACTGTCTTCCCTATATGCAGGTCGACTGCGACGGCTTCGAGGTCGAGACGCTCATGAACGTGCGGATCGCCCGGTCCGGCATGGCGATCAGCGAAGTCGGAAGCCACGAGCTTGAGCGGATCCACGGCGTAAGCAAGCTTCACCCGGTACGCGATGGCCTTCGGGTCTTGCGCACGATCGTCGGTGAGCGGATGCGCAAGCAGCCCGAGCCGTGCGACATCAGCTGGCGGCCGGAATACCGCGAGCTCCCGAGCTACATCCCCGGCGATCTCGCCCTCGCGACCGTCTAAACCTACTTCCCATGTCCTACAAGATGGAGAGCTTTCGAATGAGGCGCAGTCAGCTTCTTGTCACAATCGGCGTCAGCGTGCTGGCTTTCAGCGCCACCGCCGGAGCCGCTTCCGCAAAGAAGTACCACCCGCATCACCCGGCTGCTAGCAATGACATCATGTTGGACTCGTACGAGACCAACAACGATGGCTTCGCCGGGTCAGTGTCGTCCAAGAAGCTGCCTGCGGGCACAAACTGGATCGCGGAAGTCACGGGGACCATCAGCTATTACAGTCCCGCCACCTACTCGGGTCCGGTCGCTAAGCGGAAGGTGATCTGCGGCACCCCTGACGCTGCTGGCCCATTGTTCCCCTCGCCGGATCACCTCACCAACAAGCCTTCCGGTCAGGACGCCGAGTTCATCTTTGCGCGGCCAGCCAAGGCCCGCCGCTGTGGCAAAAGCCCGATGCCGTGGCATTGGGGCAACTTCCAGATCAGCCGCGGGCACGGCTTTGCTCATCGCACCGTGCTCGGCACCGCGCTGCTATCGGGCGGTCGTCCCACGTCGATTGCTCCCGACCACAAGTACCTGTACCCCATCAAGGGTATCGGGAAGCCGGCGCAGTTCCGGCTCAAGGACAGGCCACGCACCAGCGATAACTACGGTCAGTTCCATATCGTCCTTCGCGGTGCGACGGCAGGGGACTGTGCTAACGGCGGCTATCACGACTTTGGCTACGCCGATGAGGCGAGTTGCGCGGTCTCGGTCGCCGGCTGACAGCAGTCTCAAATTCATAGTTGATGTGGAACGCGGGGATCGACGGTCTGTCGATCCCCGCGTTTGCGTTAGCGGCCGGGAACAGACGAGACCGGGCGCGGACGACGACCGATGAGCATCGCGATCCGGACGCGGGCATAAGCGCCGGCGGTGCACGTCAGACCAGTGAGGATGGCTGCCGCACGGCGTAGCCCGCTGGCGTCACCCCGCAACGCAGTCCCGAGTTCGCGGAGGACCGCTCTCGGGAGGACGGACCGAACGTAGACCCGCTCCGAGGCCAGACCCGCATCCGACCCGGCAAGCTCGGTGAGGATCGCTTTCGAGGCGCCTTCTAGCCGGCAGCGAGAGCGGTAGTACTTGAATGTCGCCCGTGAGCCCGGGACCAAATGCTGCACGCGCGCGTCTGGCACGTACATCCAGCGACCGCCCGGCGTGCGCTCCTGCGCCCGGATGCAGAACTCGGTCTCCTCAGCTGTACCGGTGACGACGCCACCGACGTCAAGTCGGCTGAGCGCGTGTTCGAAGCCGCCCGCACGCTCAAAGACTTCCTTGCGCACGGACATGTTGGCGCAGATTGGGTTGCGGATCGGAGCGAGCTCCTTAGGCATGCCGGTATAGGTGCAGCCCACGATCCAGTTGAACTCATTTGTGAACCAGATCGGGCGACCGTCGCGCCAAAGCGGCTCGAGTGCGCCGCCCGTGCCGAGGACCGAGGGGTCGCTGAGCGGTTCCAGCAGATGCTCGAGCCACGACTCGTCGGCGAAGGCGTCATCGTCGAGAAAGACCAGCACCGAACCTTCAGACAGGTCGTATCCCGTATTGCGTCCGCCGGACGCGCCTTGACCGTGGTGGTTGGCTACGACTGTGATCTCGGGAAACGCGCTCGTTGCACGCCTGAGGAGCTCGGGGTTGTCGTCGATAACAAGGATCGTCTGCCGTGGTCGACGGGTCTGACGACCGATCGAGACAATCGCCGTTGTCAACTCGGCCCAGCGGTCGAGGGTATAGGCGCAGACAATTACCGTCGCGTCGAGGGGTTCGCTGCCGATAACACTCACCTAGAAAGCCTAGTTGTCGGTGGGATAGGCGTCGCGAGACGGCGAGGAGTAGCGACTGAGCGCGAGCAGGAGTCGTCCGCCGAGTTTGGCGACCGCGGCCCAGGGCGTTCGCCGCTGGGGCATCGCCAGCATCTGACGTGCGAATCGCACGAAATCGGCGCCGTAGACCTCGTGTGAGAGCTCCATCGCTGTAGCGAGCCCGTTGATCCGAAAGCGCTGGCGCAGACCCTCGTCACCAGCGAGTTGCACCATCTTGTCCCGTAGCGCTCCCACGTCACCTGTCGGCACGACAAAGCCGGTTTCCCCGTCCTTGATCCTGAGCCGAATATCGCCGGCTGATTCGCTGCAGATGACCGGCACGCCCGCAGACATGGCTTCCTCGACGACGAGTCCATGGGGGTCGCCCAGCGTCGGAAAGACCATCACGTCGCTGAGCGCAAAATACTGTGGCGTGTCGTGCTCGGCGATCCAGCCGGTGAATATGGCGTTGGCAAGGCCGGCTGCCAATTCGCGATACCGCGCTTCGTCCGGCCCGTCGCCGAGCAGCAGTAACGACACGTCGCCGTGCTGGGCGGCAACGTCGGCATATGCCTTCATCAGGACGTCGAGACCCTTGCCCTGCCACAGACGACCGACGTAGATGAACACACAGCCGGTCAGCCCTAGTTCGGCTCGGCGGCGGGCACGCTCATCGGCGGGCATATCGAGGAAACGGCCGAATGCTCGGGCGTCGACCGTCTGGTGCACTACCGCGGTCCGGTTGGCGGGTAATCCGTAGCGTGTGGCCAACGCGCGTCCGTCCGGTCCTGGGACCTTGGCTCCATCTACGGCACGGAAGATGAACGATTTCGCCAGTTCGCCGAAACGGGTCCGCGTACTCCATGTGTCGTAGTTCGGCAAGACTCTCAATGCCGTGCGTCGTGCCGTACTTTTGGACGCCAGGACTCCGATGGCCATCCACCACGGCCAGTAGTCGTGGACGATGAGATCCAGTCGCGCTTCGGCCATCTCAGTGCTAGGGATCGACAAATGGCGCCCTAGCACGCGCGAGGCGCTCACATAGCGGTGAGGAAATCTGAAGTCGGCTTCATCGACGGTCCACCGTTGGTGGTCCATGCCGTGTGACCGCCGGTTGAACCAGACTTCGAAGTCGAGTTCGCCAGTTTCGGCGACCGCGTTGCAGCGAGCCATGTGGGTTGGGGTGGGGATATCGAACCAATAGACAACCCGAGGCTTGCGTGTGTCCATCTCGCGGCAGCTTACCTGTGGTTTATGGCCTGACGGCGTCGCCGGCTTGTCGGCGGGCGAACATTCGTCCGAACACTAGTCCAGAAATCAGCGTATGGCTGCGTTCCAGCTCGTAGCGACCCGAGAATGACGCATATGTTCCCTGTGTCGACGCGGAACGTTGGCATGCTCGTGGGGGTCGCGATGATCTTCGCGATGCTCGTTGGCGTACTTGCCGATTCCACGAGCTCCGCGCTGGCCGCAAAGCGCGGGACTGCCCCCCACGTGAAGCCCACAAAGAAGAGCAAAAAGGGCAAGAAGAGCCACCGGACGGCGAGTAAGAAGAGCCAAAGGGGGGCGAAGCGCCCGAGCCGCAAGCCCAAGCGGAAAAAGCCCACGTCGGTGACCAACCGCATCGCCGTCCACCCGCCCACGGAGGCTGCCGTCGGGGGGCGGAAACCTGAGGTCCCAGGCCAGTCCGCGACGACTGGACTAGCCGAGCCGTCGAGTGCCGCGGCTCCCGCGCTCCCGGGCGATGGTGTCTCGGCGGAGCGCGCGGCCGCCGCTGAGGCTTCGCCCCGAGTCGGCATCGCTTCGCACCTCGTGTGGGTGTCCGAAGATGAGGCATATCAACAGCTGCGTGTCCTCCGGGCCGGCGGCGTCCGTACCGTTCGCGAGGACTTCGATTGGGGGAAGACCGAACCGTCCAAGGGTAGCTTTGATTGGACGCGACCTGACCGAGTCGTGGCTGCCGCAGCTCGTGCTGGTATCAACGTCTTGCCGATCGTCGACTACTCCGCGGCATGGGCGTCGACCGATCCATCTGCGACGAAGAGCAAGTTCTACGCTCCGAAGAACGCAAACGACTTCGCGGCGTTCGCTGCTGCAGTTGCCGCTCGCTATGCCCCCGGCGGGCCGTTCTGGGCTTCGCGCACCGATCTCGCCGTTACGCCCCTCGCCGGCATCGAGCTATGGAACGAGCCGTACGGCAGCTGGTTTTTCAAGCCCACTCCGAGCGCGTCCAACTATGCGACGCTTGTGCGACTGTCAGCGGCGGCTATCCATGTCGCTGATCCGCTCGTACCCGTCGTAGCGGCGGCCAACTTGATGCAGAAATCTGCCCATGGCCACATCTCACCATGGCTTTCTGCCGTTCTTGACGCCGAGCCTACGCTGGCCAGGCTCGTCGATGTCTGGGCCGTTCACCCGTACGAGACCTATCGTCAGGTGGGGCCTGACGGCGGCCCGAAGCAGGATGATCGCTTTGGCTTTGGCTCAATCCCTGCGGTGCACGCGGTGCTTGCCGCGCGCGGCATCTCGAGCCCCATCTGGGTCACGGAGATCGGCTGGAGCACGGCGCCGGATACCGATGGCGCCGTCAGCCCGGCGCAGCAGGCGGCGTTCATCACCCGTGCGCTACAGCGGTCACTGGACGATTGGGGCTCGTATGTCAAACGCGTCTACATCTTCTCGTGGGATGTCTCCACCGGGAAGAGTCGAGACTTCGACGCCAATCAGGGGCTGCGCCGCGCGGATGGCTCGACCAAGCCTGGCTGGCAGGCGGTGAAGAGCTTCATCGGGAGCGCATAACGCGTACCTTCTAGCGGACGCTGTGCCGGCCCTCGGCGGCGGACAAACCAAGCCGAGCCAGATCTACATGCGCATTGCGTACGTCACGTCCCACTACCCGCCGAGTCGAGGTGGCATCGAGACCCACGTCAGTGAGCTCGCGCGCCACGCGCGACTCGAGGGCCATTCGGTCGACGTCTTCACGAGTTCCTTTGACGGTGCACCGACCCGCGAGTGCGTCGACGGCATCGACATCTACCGCCTGCGGACCTGGGGTCCGACCAGCGATCTGCGCGTGCCGCTCGGGCTGATCAGGGCGCTGCGCTCTAGAGCCGGCCAGTACGACATCGTCCACGCGCATAACTACCACGCGGTGCCAGCGCTCCTGACGACGGCGAGTTGGCGTGGGCCCGTCGTACTGACGCCGCATTTCCATGGTGGCGGACATACGGTGCTGGCCCGCGTCGTGCATGTGCCCTACGGGGTCGTGGCGCGGGAGATGTTCAGGCGAGCCGCGCTTGTGATTTGCGTTACGGCGGCCGAGGAGCGCCTGCTCGTCGCCGCGTTTCCAGCCGTGCAAGGTCGCACGCGCGTCATCTCCAACGGGGTCGACATCGAACACATCCAGGCGGCGGAGCCCTTCGCGACCCGTCGTCCCGTCGTCGTTGTCCTGGGGCGGCTGGATCCGTATAAGCGCGTAGACCTGGTGATCCGGGCTTTTGCCCGGCTCCGCGAAGCTGCCGACTTGATCGTCATCGGCCAAGGCGCCCAGGAGCCGGCGCTACGTCAGCTTGTGGACGACCTCGAAGTCCGGGATCGCGTCCGGTTTCTCGGGGGTGTCTCGAAGGACGACCTTCACCAGTGGCTCAGAACCGCCGACGTTGTCGTGGCGATGTCGTTGCGCGAGGCTTTTGGGCTGACGATCGCTGAGGCGCTCACGGCGGGCGCCGTCGTCGTGGCGTCTGACATTCCAGCGCATCGTGAGGTCGCCTCGCTTGTCGAGCACAACGCGGTCAGCCTTGTGCCGATCGGTGGTGACGCTGCACAGATCGCGATCGTGATTGACGAACGCCTTCGAGGCCCGAGGACGCCGGTGGCTGCTCACGGGATCGTCAGCTGGAGTGACGCCGCGCGTCGCACGCTCGATAGCTACCGCGAATTGGTTTAGCCCAACGATTCGGCGATCACGTCTTCGTACGTCGCTTCGAGCCTTTCGACTACGACCGAGGCCGTGTACCGGCGTGCGGAAACCTGTCCGGCTTTAGCCATCGCTTGGCGCAGGTCAGGATCCTCGAGAAGGCGGGACATGGCAGCGGTCAGTGCTTGAGCATCGCCGGGCGGCACGAGCAGCCCGTCGACGCCGCCGGTCACGATCTCGGGCAAGCCGCCTACGTCCGAAGCGATCACCGGCGAACCGCACAGCAGCGCCTCGCGCGCGACGTTCGCCAGCGGTTCGGGCCAGATGGAAGGAACGACGGTGAACGCCGCGTGGTGATAGGCCGCCATGATCTCGCCACGGCTTGCACCCGTGATCACCGTTGCCTCTGGCGGGAAGACCGTGGTGTCGTCGGCATGCGGGAGGCCGAGGACGAGCAGCGGCGGTCGCGGCTCCATCGCTGAATAGGCTTCGAGCAGGACCCCGATGCCCTTATGCGAAGCGATGGCCCCTGCGTAGAGGATGTAGTCGCTCAAAGGACACCACTCGGGACGGGGCGTCGCGAGCGCGAGATCTCGGAGGTCGTCGTCGATTGGGGATGCCTGCGTCGTGAACAGCTCAGCCGGCAAATGAGAATGAGCCACCGCAATGTCCCGAACCGCGTCGCTGACCGGCAGATACCGAGCGACCGCCCTGCGCCAACGGCGTGTGGACCACAGCCCCGTCGTCAACGCTACGGACTTGCCGGTGCCGTATTGCTCGACGCCGCACTTCACGCACTTCACGAACGCCGGGCCAGTACACACGTCGCTGCCGAAAAGGTAGGAGCGCTTGACGCATACCAAGCCGTGGTCGTGGAGTGACACGACTAGCGGCTTTTCAGTCGCTACGGCGGCGGTGTAAAGAATCCAATCGTGCGCATGCAGGACGTCTGGTTCGAAGTCGCGGACGAGCGCTTTCAACTGGCGCACTGCGCCAGGGTCCGGAACCGGCGGGGCGAAGGCGCGGTTGGGATCTTCGTAAAACCGGTCGAGGAACCGGTTCCAGCCGGCGATGCGATGGACCTCCAGCCGGCCGTCGCGCTCATATGCCGGCGCGTCCGTCCGCGCCAGCGTCACCACAATCACGTCATGTCCGCGTTCGCTGAGCGTTCGCGCCGTGATCTGTGTCGCACGTTCGAGACCGCCTGTTGCCGGCGGGTACATGCCTGCGAGCAGCATGATCCGAAGCGTTTGACGAGATGCTGAGGACGATGAGGGCATTGAGGTCACGCAGTCATCCAGGGGAACTTCGGGTGGGCTTCAGGCTCGTCCGGCTCCCGCCCTCTCCAGCGCCGAACAAGCAAGATGACACCGACAGCGATGCTGCCCATTGTCTGTGCGGCGAGCCATCCCCAGCCCGCGCCGATGATCCCTACCTCGGGGAGCAGCAGCCACGCAACGCTCAAGGCTGTGATGGCGATGAGCGTGTTCAGCGTGGCGGCGACGCGGAGTCGGCCGTGCACGCGTTCGACCGCGACGAAGTAGTTGGTGATGGCGTCGGGGATCGCCGCGACCGCGATGACGATAAGCAGCCAGTAGCCCTGATCAGCGTAGGCGGGTCCGAAGATCGATAGCACAGCATGACCCGTGATGGCGATGAGCAGGGTCGCGGCGGGCAGGAGCAGTCCGAGCAGCCGGATGCTCGTCCGAAGTTGGCTCTTCAACCGCCCAGGGTCGTGCGAGCCTTCAGCGAACAGCGATGAGGCAAGACTTGGGGAGATCACCAACATGAACCCGCCAACCATCCATGTCACGTAGAAATACGCGGCCTGTGTGTTCGACAGCCGGATCGTGACCAGGATCGGCAGCATGAACTGCACAAGCGCGCCAGCCAGGTTGATGATGTGGTGGCCAGCCAGAGAGCGCGAGATCTCTTGGAGTTGCCACCGAAGGTCGGCTCGGGACCAGCGAAAGGCTGGGTGAATGCGAGGGACGACGACCACAATGGCGACGACGACGACGACGAACGCTGCGGCGACCCAAGAGCCGAAGATGACGTAAGCCCCTCCACCAAACAACGGGCCGATTGTCAACGGTGGAATCTTCGCTGCCCCGAACACGACGTTGCGGGCGAGGGAAATGCCGGCACGGCGCTCGGCGATGAAGACAAAGTCGACGATGATCGAGAGCGTGCTCGCTGTCACTCCCGCGACAAAGCACAGGCCTGTGAGAGGCGAGTCGGTCACAATCGAAAGCTGGTCAGAGACAGCCGGCAGGATGACGAGCGCCCCCAACCCGGTGACAAAGCTCGCGATCAGGCCCACCAGTAACGCAGCGCTGACGACGCTTGACCAATCCGGCCCCGGCCGCTGCTTGGGCAGCATCTGGACCAGCGCCGAGCCCGCCCCGAGGTTGGCGAGCGTGGAGGCGACCATCATCGCCGAGACAAGCGCCGTGGCGGTGCCGACCTCGGACGCATCGAACGCGCGAGCAGCGAACAGCCAGTACAGACCCCCGAGTCCGGCATTAGCCAGCGTCGTGAACATCATGAACGTGGCGTTTCGCGCAAGTGACGAGCTCATGTGGCGCTCGGTGAAGCGCCGCGCGGACAGCTTGGCCTTGAACCCGCCTGCGTCTTGCGATGTGGTGAGAGGCTTGCGCGTGGTCACCGCGTCACTGAGCCGGTCAACGGCAGGGGCAGTCGCACGCTTCTGAGCGGTCTTGTTTCGCCCTCGCGCAACAGCACGGCGGACACAACGCCACCGTGCGTGCCCGCTGGCAGTACCACGACGCGTGCAGTCCGGCCGCCGGCCACTAGCGCCAACTGCTGCGACCCTAAGGAGCGACCGGCATATCGAACGCTGAGGCGCAGCGACTGGGGACTGTCGCTGCGGTTGTCGACGTCGATCACCACACGCGACGCACGGCTCTGATGGATGCCTAGTGCCATGAAGCCAGGCCTTGGCTGCTGTTCGGCACCGTGCTGGGCCACCGCGAACGCCGTGATGACGAGTCCGGCCACGAGGAGGGCACACAGCGACGGGCCGACGATTCGCGCGGTGCTCGGCCGATGGAGGAGCGCGGGCAGGGTCAACGTCTCAGCGTCGCGATGCGAGGCGATGAGGTACATGCCCGCTGTCGCCACACTGAGTGTGAGCGTCCATGTATCGCGCGTCAATCCCGGGCCTGTCCAGTTGAGGACAAGGCTTACGAGCGCCGAGAGCGCCAGGCTGAGGCCGATAGCAAGCGTCGCGAGTTCCGCAGCGCCAAAAGTTTGGCGAGGGTAGGTCGCACTCAGGGCGGCGTGTCCCGGCAGAACGAGCACAAGGAGCATCGCTCCGAGTGCTGCGAAGCCGGGGACGCCTCGCGCTACGGATGTCAGGAGGACGGCGCCGGCCGTGAGGCCTAACCAGGGAAGGAGGTTCGCGCGCCGCCTCACCTTGGGCCCCTCGCTCTGATGCCCGACAGTGCGCTGACATCGAAGATGTCGATGTTGGTCGAGTCGTAGATCCGGTAGAACCCGCGGATGTGCGCGAACTTCGCGATCTCCGCCAGCGTCAGCCGCTCGTCTGGCTCGCCCTTGTTGATATAGCGACCATCGACGGGGAGCGACATCCCGAGCCGGGCGTCAGCAACAAGGTATTGCGTCTTGTTTCGGCGTAGCAGGGCGTACTGCTCCCGTCCAAACGAGTTGGTGAAGTACAGCGGCCAGACCGATGAGCCGATGCCGCCGATACCGTGCGGTGTCTGTCGTCCGAGCGAGCCCATGAGCGTGCTGTTCTCGGCGTCGGCGGCGATGCTGTGGCCTGGGCCGCGAGTCGCGCGTGTCCAGCGCGCGGCGCTGACTCCCTCGGGTTCGTAGGAGCGGGTCCCGCCGCCTACTAGGTAGGGGCCTGGTGCTCGCGCGGTCGTTGAGCCACCGATTACCACCCCGCCAGCAAACAGGATCCCAAGCGCAAGGAGGCGCAGCATGTCGACGGATCGACGGGGGCCGGTTCGTCGGCTGTCCGCTCTGAGCGCGTAGACCCCGATGACGAAGGCCATTCCCATAAACAAATACTCAGACGAGCGAGCAGCCGTCTCCTGACCGGATGGCGCAAGTCGCAACGCGATCGTCAACGGATACAGCAGTGCGGTGATGAGGAACACCAATCGGATTGGTGTAAACGGGCGCAAACGCCACTGCGCCAGCGAGCCTGCCACGATCCCGGCAAGGAGGATGAGCACCGACGCCACGCCCACGATGCGCTCGGCCACCGGAATATGTGAGCCGCCGCCTCGGGCGCCGAACGGCTTGCGCCCTCCGCCTTTGCCGTTCACAAGGTCGGCGAGTTGGTGAAGGCCCTGGGTCGGGTCGTCGGAAAGGTATTTGAGGGTCTCGTGCGCGACACCGACGAGCCATAGCGCGCACAAGGCGATGATGATTGCGGCGGCGGCGGCGGAGCCGCCCATCTCAACTGGGCGTCCCCGGCCGCGAAAGGCGGCTGTCGCAGCCGCCCAGGCAGCGAGCATGAGGGCGAGAGCATAAGACGCGGCGTGGTGTGTGATGACGGCGCCGGCGCCGAGCACGATCGTGGCAAGCACGAGCGGTCTGCCCGTGGCCTTCTTGGCCGGTCCGGCCGCGGCGAGCAGGGCGACCAGTGCGATGGGCAGGCCTACCGACTCATAGGAGAACTGCGAGCCCTGAAGGAGAAAGTTGGGGTTAGCCGCGTAAATAGCGACAGCGATGCCGCCCAGGCGCGCTGATCCCCCAGCGCGCTCGATGATGAGGAACACCGCCAGCACGGTGATGAGGCGAGCTGTCCCGATGACCGCAAGCCCGCTGTGGAAGAGCGACGCTCCCGAAAGGTGTGCCAACGCTGCTGTGATCGCCTGAAAGCCGGGATAGAACGGGGTGATGAAATTGATCGGATTGGCGTCGAACAGATGACCCGTCAGGAAGATGTCGTCCGCTGTGCGGACGCGGGAGAGTTCATCGCCGAAGGTGAAGGCCAACGGGTCATGCAGCACCTTCACGAGATACAGCGCGATGCCGAGCACGACAGCAGCGAGGATCCGGTGGTCTCGTTGTGTGTTGCGACTGACCAGTACGGCTGTCGTTGGGAGGTAGACGATCAACAAGCCGGTCCAATACAGCCAGTCTGCGGACGCCTCGGCACGACGAGACGCGTTGTAGCCCAACGCGACAAGCACGAGACCGACGCCCGCGACAGCCGTGACGATCGCTAACGTCCAGAAGGAACTACGAGCCTGGCCCGGAGCTGAGAGTGCGATGCGTTGACGCAAGTCGGTCGTCAGGGGCGGGGCTTGTCGAACGCCGACGAAGGTGGACCCGCAGCGCTCGAGGATGCATGGCCGTGCCGTCTTGGGAGCGTGATGCCCGCCACGGCCGAACGCAGTCTAATGCGTCGGGCCCGCTCAGAGCCTTGTCCGAGTCTGAGACGCTCGATTTCGGTCCCTGTCTGCGTCAGCGGAGCTGCCTGTCCCTGCGTCGGTCGACATCGGTCCATCGTGTCCGTCTGGACGTCGAGGGCAGCCTGCGGGGTTCCGATCATCGTCGAATGAAACGCCGACCTCAGACGCGAGCGGCAGTCGAGCCCGGGCAGGTGTGCTCGCAATGGCTTCTCGGATCGGTGGCGCTGTACCGGTTGACGACGGTCGAGGGCCAGAACGTCACCGTTGAAGTTATCCGCGCTCCTGGGCTGGTGCCCGGAGCGATCCTCCGGCTCACACGTGACGCCGTCGCGCAAATGGTGGTCGCTGATCAGGGCCACGCTCATGTCGAGAAGGAACTGCAAGCATCTTTCCGCGGCGCGGCGGCATAAAGCCAGTAAGACCTACAACTAGATCGCGACGAACGTAACGTCGGTTCGGTCGACGGCGACAGGCTTGAAGCCGAGGGGCCGCATTGCTCGAACTGCGCGGACCATCGCCAGCACTCCATGGTCCGGGTGGTACTCCACGCACAGCACCCGCACGCCCAGCGATCGCAAGTCTAGGCCTGGTACTACGTCGTACTCGGCGCCCTCGATGTCGATCTTGAGTAAGTCGATGCGATCGTGCCCCATCTCGGCGCAGATCGTCGTAAGTCGACGCGCCGGAACGACGATCGCCTGGTCCGTGCTCTGTCTATTGGTGAGGCTGTAGGAGACATCGGCATCGCTCGCAGGCGCGAAGAAATCGAGATCGGTGTCGTCCGTCCAGAGCGCATAGGGCGCAAGACGCAGCCGTGAGTATGAGGCAAGTAGCGGTTGAACATGCTCGATTGCCCGCGGCGTCGGATCTACGGCGACGACTTCACATTCCGCATCCAGGAGGGCCTGATCGAACGTCGTGTCCTCGCCGACCCCAACGGTGTAGCAAACCCACGAAGGGTCGGGTTCGGGGATCGTCCACCCATGTTCGGCGCCTCCCACGCGCTGGAGCTCCGCGCGAGGCCTGCGTACGATCGCGCGAAGTGCAGTCTGGTGAAGCGTTGTGCGTACGCCCAAGGGTTGACGATCGGTCATCGCTTTGCAACGTAGTACTTCGGAAGCGATTCTGGCGACAGGTCAGGCCAACTCTGTGGCTCGCGGTGCGGAAGTCTCTTACGGGTTGCTACGCCTACGGGTGCGGTGATTGCGACGCTCCGCCTCACCCGTGGGGCAGCCAAATCCCCCGTGCGGCTGCTAGATGCCGGGATACGGTGTCCCGATCGGAGGTCCGTGCGGGGATCTCCCAAGACTGGAAAGGGCCATCGGTGGCCGAAACCAACTGGGTGTTCGTGGAGCGTTTCCGCGGACGCATGCGGCGCGTAACTCTCCTCAACGACGAGTTCGAGGTCATCTCGACCCACGACCGTGGGCTCGGCCCGGTTGACGTCGAGCCCGACGAGTGCCAGCTGCTGCGCGCCGTCGAGCTCGAGCGCGTAGTCGACCTCATCGCCTGATTGTCAGGACGTCGCGCTGCGTCGCAGGCGGGCGACGACTACCGTTGCCCGTCGCATGATCGCCGCCGGCCTTGACACCGCGCTCTATCGCGCCGCTCGCACCTACGGGCACGCGCCTGCGACCGAGCGTGCCGTGGCTCGGTTCTCGCACCTCGGCGAGCATGCGGCGCTGTGGCTGGCCATCGGCACGGCCGGCGTCGTCTTTGACCGTCCGCGGCGGCATCGCTGGCGGCGAGCGCTCGCGGGAGTTGGCGCGGCCTACGTCGCCAACGTCGCGGTCAAGCAGGTCATCCGGCGTCCGCGACCGGTCTTTGAGGACCTGCCCCAGCTGATCGGGACCCCGACCCAGCTGAGCTTCCCCTCGTCGCACGCGACCTCGTCGTTCGCCGCCGCCCGCGCCTACGCGCCGCTGCTCGGCGCGGCGGGCCCGGCCGTCTACCCGCTCGCCGCGGCGATGGCCGCGACGCGCGTCTACCTCGGCGTGCACTACCCCTCAGACATCCTCGCCGGCGCGCTGCTCGGCACGCTCGTAGGAGGAGCAACCCGATGAAAGTCGGCATCGTCGGCATGCCCAACGCGGGCAAGTCCTCGCTCTTCAACGCCCTGACCAAGGCGGGGGCCGAGGCGGCCAACTACCCGTTCACCACGATCGAGCCCAACGTGGCGATCGTGCCGGTGCGCGACGAGCGCATGGAGCAGGTCGCGGCGTTGTTGGGGTCCTCGGAGATCGTGTGGGACACGATCGCCTTCCATGACATCGCCGGCCTGGTCAAGGGCGCGTCGGAGGGCGAGGGGCTCGGCAACAAGTTCCTGGCCAACATCCGCGAGACCGACGCGATCGTCCACGTCGTCCGCTCGCATACCGACTCCTCCATCTTGCACTCGGAGGGCTCGGTCGACCCGATGCGCGACATCGAGACGATCGAGACCGAGCTGATCTACGCCGACCTCGAGCAAGCCGAGCGCCGCCACGAGCGGGTGGTGCGCGGCGCGCGCGGCGGCGACAAGGAGCTGACGGCCGAGCAGCGGTGGCTGGAGGCGATCATCGGTGAGCTGCAGGCCGGCAAGACCGTGCTTGCCGCCCTCGCCGAGCACCCCGTGCCCGCCTTGGCGCCGAACGCGCTGCGCGACCTCTCGCCGCTGACGAGCAAGCCCGTGTTGTTCGTGGCCAACGTCGACGAGGGCAGTGACGAGATCCCGGCCGCGATCCAGGCACACGCCGACGCGATCGGCGCCAAGGTCGTCGCGGTCTCCTCGCGCCTGGAGGCCGAGCTGTCAGAGATGGACGAGGAGGAGGCCGCCGAGATGCGCGCCGATCTCGGCGTCAGCGAGTCCGGCCTGGATCGTGTCTCGCACGGGGCGTTCGAGCTGCTCGACCAGATCACGTTCTTCACCGCCGGCGAGGGCACGATCGCCCAGAGCTGGCACATGAAGGACGGTCTCACCGCCTGGCACGCGGCGGGCGCGATCCACACCGACATCCAGAAGGGCTTCGTCCGTGCCGAGGTCATCGGCTGGGACGCGCTGGTGGACGCAGGCGGCTACGCCGGCGCCCGCGAGCGCGGGACGCTGCGGATCGAAGGCCGCGACTACGTGATGCGCGACGGCGACGTCATCAACGTGAAGTTCACGCCCTGACCAGCCGGCGATTGGGTACAGCGCTTCCCATGGATCTTCCCCGTCGTGTCGACAAGCCCTGGGGTCACGAGCTCTGGTACGCCCTGACCGACCGCTACGCCGGCAAGATCTTGCACGTCAGCGCCGGCCATCGGCTGTCGCTGCAGTTCCACCATGACAAGGACGAGAGCAACTACTTGCTCTCGGGTCGGCTAAAGCTGATCAAGGGCACGAGCGCCGACGACCTCGTCGAGACCGAGATCGGCCCAGGCCACACCTGGCGCAACCAGCCGGGCGAGATCCACACCATCGAGGCGATCGAAGACGCCCAGGTCCTCGAGGTCTCGACGCCGGAGGTCGACGACGTCGTCCGGCTCTCAGACAGCTACGGGCGGGCGGGCACGACGGCGCATTAGCAACGGTGGTCGTCGCGCTCGTGACGCTGTCAGAAACTGTCACATCACGTCGAACGCGTTGGCGACCTACATGTCATCCACCGAGTGGCGCGTCTCGGCGCGCGTGCCCTCCGTCTGGTCGAAGGGAATCAGACGTGGCACGGCTTTGCCGTAGCGCTCAAGGACTACTTCCTCACCCGCCTCGACAGCGGCGATGAGCTTCGAGAAGCTCGCTTTGGCTTCCTGCATTCCGACGCTAACCACTTCTGTCAGCGTGACAGGATCAAGACAACTTCGCTAGGCCACGATGCGTAAACCCGCCGGCGCCTCGACCGGCTCGCCGGTCTCCGCACCGCCCGCACGGTGCGCGCGGATGATCCGCAGACGCCGCTCGCGCGTCTCGCGGTCGTCGGCGAGGATCGCGAGACGCCAGCCGAAGAACGCCCAGAGGTCGACCACGAGCAGGGCGCCGACGGCGATCAGGATCGCGATCGCGAAGCCGAGGCCGACACGGCCACGGTGGCGCTCGGGTACGCGGGTGTCGAGGGCGAGCGCCACGTCGGCCTCGGGCCGCACCAGCGGCGTCGACTTGATGTCCTTGCGTAGGACGTCGTAGGCCGGTTTGGGGCGTCCGTCGTAGGTGATCAGGCCCTTGTGGTGGATCGACGTGCGTTCGGCGGCACGCAGCTGCGCGCCCCCGTCCCACTTGGGCTTGACCGCGAACTCCTGCAGCGTCCAGTAGATCGCGCCACTGAGTGTCGGCGCGCGGCGTACAGCCCCCAGCACGTCGCGCGTGTAGACCTGCTGGAAGGCATAGGTCTGCTTCTCGGTCGCCGGGCCCGTCATCGTCGACTCGGCGCCGAATTCGGTCAGCACCAGCCCCGCGCTGGGGTACATCGCGCGCATGCCGCTGAGGTACGGGCCGAGCGAGCGGATGTCGGCGGTCGAGTGGCCGACCTTGCCCGGGTACCAGCCGAAGTAGCTGTTGATCCCCAGCAGGTCGAAGGCCGCGTAGGTCTCCGCGCGCGGGTAGCCCGGGTAGCTGAGCATGTCGACGGAGGTCGGCAGCGTCGGGTTGAGATCGACCGTCAGCGCGCGGGCGTCGCGTAGAAAGGCCGCCGTCCCGGCCACCTTGTCGGGGATGACCGACAGCTCGTTGGCGACCGAGTGCGTGATCGTCGACGGGTGGTTGCGCGTGGCCATCACGGCGGCGCGGACGGTCGACAGCGCTGCGTCGCGCTGCGTCTCGCTGACCAGCAGCTTGTCGCGGTGGTAGATCGGCGCCTGGGTCCAGACCATGATCCCGGCCTCGTCGAGCTTGCGCTGCAGCCGCTCGTCGAGCGCGTAGTGCGCGCGGGTCACGTTGGCGCCGACCGCCTTGAGCTGGGCGACGATGGCGTCGACGTCGGCGTTGGTCAGCGCGGGGCCGTGGCCTTCGACGTCCTCCTGGATCGAGGCTCCG
This sequence comes from uncultured Conexibacteraceae bacterium, assembly GCA_963829185.1. GTDB lineage: Bacteria > Actinomycetota > Thermoleophilia > Solirubrobacterales > Solirubrobacteraceae > Baekduia. Next base: position 300,102 of record CAWHID010000006.1, on the reverse strand, counting down.
CGCAACTCGACGGGCTTGCCGTTGAGCTCAAGCAATCCGTCGCGGACGGTGACCGTGCGCAGGCCGATCCGCGCGCGGTCGCGCTGCTGGACACCGCCCGGCGCGATCGTGTCCAGCGCCGCGCCGTAGAGCTCCGGATGGCGCGGGGCCCAGAGCCGCGCGTCGCCGGAGACGGGGACGTCGAAGCGGACGCGGGCACGTTCGCCGGGCGCCAGCGGGCGTGCGACGGCCGCGGCGCTGCCGGCGGCGTCACCGTCGGGGTCGGTCAGCCGCGCGCGCAGCCGCGGCCGCACGACCGTTGCGCCTCGGTTCTCGACCGTCGCATCGACCAGGACGCTCCACTTGCAGTCGCCGCCGTCGGCGTTGCAGCGCTCGCGCGGGAGGAAGCCGGCGTCGCGGGTGAGCAGGGCGCCGAGCGGGACCAGCTTGGCCGGCCGCGTCATCCCGCCCCAGTTCCACCAGCCCTCGCGCGGCTCCTTGGCCTTGTGGTTGTCGGCTCGGACGACCAGCTCGTGCGGCTGCCCGTCGGCCAAGGCCGGCAGCGCGACGGTGAATGGCGCGTAGGGGTCGTTGTGCACCGCGATCCGCTCGCCGTCGAGGAAGACGTCGGCCACGCGGCGGATCTGCTCGAAGCGCACGCCCCACGAGAAGCCGGCCGGCGTGCCGGTCGGTTGGGTCAGCTTGATGCGATACCAGCCGACCTGACCACCGAAGTTCTTGGGGTCGGGATGCGGGTCAAAGACATGGGGCAGGTCGACCGCCGACCACGTCGCGCCGCCGTGCCCGCGCGTCCAGCCGTCGCGCAGCCCGGCGTCGGTGGGATCGGGCGCGTACTCCCAGCCGGCGGCGTTGAGGTCGACCGCGCGCGGGGGCGAAGAACTCGCCGCTGATGCCGTGCCGACGCCGGCCGCGCAAACCAGCGCAGCGGCAGACAGAAAGGCGGCGGCTCGTCGCACCACGCGGTGGATCATCGTTGACGCATCGGCAGACAGTGCATCGGGCTTCAGCCCGGCGTTCGCCCGCGCACGCTCTACTCCTGCTCGGCCAGCTCCTTCAAGCGGCTCGCCAAGCGGTTCATCCCGCGCGCCGACGCGGCCGTGGAGGCCTCGCCGAAGGTCGTCGGCGCGTCGGGGGGACATGTCACTGAAATCGGCTGCAACGTCGCGATCTTGCGGAACTCGCGCAGTTCGTCGGCCTGATCTCTGAGCGCCGCGGCGACGCGTGGGCGCTCTTGGGCAGCGTTGGCGATCGCTGTGTCGAGATCGCCATGGACGCGCAGGATCTCCCCGGCCGTCTTCTCCCCGATCCCCTTCGCGCCCGGGATGCCATCCGACGGATCGCCGCGCAGCGCGATGAAGTCCGGCACCTGATCCGGTCGGATCCCGTAGCGCGCCTTGACGCCTGCGACGTCGACGAGCTCCGGGCCGTCCTTACCCCCGCGCGGGTATAGAACGCTCACCGACTCTCCCACGCACTGGAACATGTCGCGGTCGCCGCTGAAGATCAGCGCGGTCCCGCCAGCGTCGGTCTCACAGCGCGCGTAAGCGCCGAGCAGATCGTCGGCCTCCAAATCGCCCGCGTCCTCCCAGGCCCATCCGAACGCTCCGAAGAACGCCGGCGCGTCGGCCCACTGCGGCGCCAGCTCGTCGGGAACCGGCGGGCGCGTGGCGTGGTAGGAGGCAAGGGACTGGGCGCGGTAGGTCGCCGCCTCGGCACCCGTGCACAGGACGACCGCCCGCGGCTGATGGCGCTCGATCGCCCACAGCACCTGGTTGGCGAAGCCCAGCAGCGCGTTGACCGGCGTGCCGTCGGTGCCGGTGATCGACTTCGGCAGGCCGTAGAAGGCGCGGTAGAGCAGCGATGGCGCGTCGACGGTGAGCAGCGGACCCATGGGCGCCGTACTCTGGCAGGTGCCGCCGATGCCCAAGATCCCCACCAGTCGCCTCGGGCGCACCGCGAAGTTCGGCGGCCTGGTTGCGGGCCAGGGCGCGCGCTGGGCGGGCACCCAGGCCGCCAACCGCCTGCGCTCCGACGAGCAGGCCGAGGCCGCCGACGCCAAGCGCGCGCTGGCGCTCGCCGATGAGCTGGTCACCCAGCTCGGGCAGATGAAGGGCGCGGCGATGAAGCTCGGCCAGGTCCTGTCGACCATCGACTTCGAGATGGTCCCCGAGGGCGAGCGCGAGGCCTTCAAGGAGAAGTTGTCGTCCTTGCGCGACGACGCCCCGCAGGTACCGTTCAAGAAAATGGAGAAGGTGATCATCGACGACCTCGGCGGGTCGCTCGACGAGCACTTCTCGGCATTTGACCGCACGCCGGTCGCGGCTGCCTCGATCGGGCAGGTCTACCGCGGCGCGCTGCACGACGGACGCGATGTCGCCGTCAAGGTCCAGTACCCGGGCGTGGCGGAGGCGGTCGAGACCGACTTGCGCAACGCCGCGCTGCTGCTCCCGCTGGTCAAGCGGTTGGCGCCGGGGCTGGACGCCAAGGCGATCCTCGGCGAGCTGCGCGAGCGCATCGGCGAGGAGCTCGACTATGAGCTCGAGGCCCAGAACCAGCGCCGCATCGCGCGGGCGTTCAAGGGCCATCCCTTTATCCGGGTGCCGGATGTCGTGACGTCGATGTCGACGCGCCGCGTGCTGATCACCGAGTACGTGGTCGGTCGTGGGTTCGGGGAGGTCAAGGAGCTCCCGGAACCCGAGCGCGACCGCTTCGCCGAGATCTGCTTCCGGTTCTTCTATGGGTTGCTACGGCGCGAGCGGATTGCCGCGGGGGATCCGCATCCGGGGAACTATCTGCTGGGCGAGGACGGGCGTGTTTGCTTCTTGGACTTCGGGCTGATCCGCCGGATGGACGCCGACTACCTGGAGGATGAGCGGGCGCTGGCGCAGGCCGTGATCCGGGGAGATGCCGAGGAGGTTCATCGGTATCTGGCGTTGCTGGGCTACCTGCCGGACCCGTCGGCGTTTGACCCCGACCGCGTGCTGGGTCAGCTGGCGTCGGCCGGCGAGTGGTACTTCACGACGGGGTTTCGCCGGTTGGATCCGGAGTACGTGCGGTCCTCGATGGAGATCTCTGGCTCGCCGGCCTCGCCGTACTTTGAGGAGATGCGCCGTCAGACGATCCCGCCGCAGGCGCTGTTGTTGCGGCGTATGGAGGGGTTGTTGTTCAGCGTTTTGGGTGAGCTGCGCGCTGGTGCTGACTGGGGGACGCTGGCGTTGGAGTACATAGCCGAGGAGCCGGCGTCGACGGAGCTTGGGCGGGTTGAGGCTGGCTGGTTGGCGGGCTCGGCCTAGGGGCCAAGTTGTAGCGGTGGGGCGGGGTTCGTTGTTTGGCTGGATGGTCGGCGCTCCGTGACGATCACCACCACGCTCCTGTGGCCTGGGGCGTGTGGTGCGTAGCTGCGCTGTGGTTGGCGTGCATTTGTGTGGGCATCGAACGTGGGCCGCGCGGATGGCGACATCTCGGATCACCGCCCTCCTTCGCGCTCGCGCCGCGGGCGTGCGTTGCGCGCAACCGTCACGCAGCTGCGACGAGCGCCCGCGAGTCGTTGCGGCTTCGCCACTTCGTGGCGGGGTCTGCCCCTCGGGTTACGGCCCGATCGGGGTGGGCCTGTTCGGGGACGCAGACCGTCCGCCAACGGGCCCACCGGGGCATGGAGTGCCGTGATCGACCGGGGTGGGCCCGTGCACGGCCGTATATCGGCCGCAAACAGGCCCACCCTCCCCAGGGTCGGCGGACGACAGTCCAACGCCAAGCACAACCGACCACCGCGAGCCGTCGAGGACGCGCGTCGGGCACCGGGCGCAAATATGCACGACCAACAGAACTGGGGCCGCCAGAGGCCGCCCCAGTCCGAACTACAATGTCACACAGCTAAAATGCTGTCCTGATCACATTAGAACGTTTAATAAACCAGTCGCCGTACCGCTACCCTCCGCCTCAGCGAGAAAGGTGACGCCCGCATCAGGCACATGCGCGAGCAGGCCCGTCGCGCCGCCGAAATCGAACGTTCTCGCGCCCGGTGCACCCGGAGTGAAGCTCGCAACCATAGTCCCAGTCAACCGGATATTGGTGCCAGTGTAAGCGCACTCGCCGAGAGTACCGGGAGTAGTCTCAAACGAGACGTCAATCTCGAGACCGTGAATCGCGATGCGGGTAGTGTCGTTCGGAGTCATCCGCCACGGGAAATGAGTGCCCGTCGCGGTCGTAGTACACCCAATGCCATTACCGACGTTACCGTGGCAATTGGCAAAACTGACGCCGGCGATAGTCGCCAGCGATGCACTGTGAAAGGTCACGCTCAACGTCGAGGCGGTACAAGCCGTCCCGGAGCCCGTCGCCGGAACGGAGAACCCGAGGTTGCCCGAGTCGATCCGGCCATTCGTAGTCCCCACAGGCGCCCAACTCCCCGCCGACGCCACCGACGGCAACACAAACGCACACAACGCCATCACAACACCTAAGAGCAACATGCTCTTCTCCGAAACCATCTTCAACATCTGAAGCACTCCTTGTGAGTCCCAGCACGCGCTGGGATCTAACGCGTCCCGGAGCGCCGACATACCAACGACGCGCTTCGAGGCCGCCCCAACAGCACCGACCACTACCGGGCCAAAGCGATCCCAACGGCCCGCATGAGCAGCACTCCAACAAGATCAGTGCTACTCCTCTGTGCGAGCGGAGTCAACGAGCAACGACGGTCTCTGCCGAACGCTGTTACGCCAGCTTCGACAAGTCGACCGTGAGGTTGCCCTGCAAATGACGGCAATCGCCCGCCTTCCCGCGCGAGAGCACCACAACCTCAGCTCCTTGCCTCAAGACAAAACCTGCCGGTCTGTCGAGGCTCAGTAAGACGGCAGTTGGCTGGACGACATCACGAACCACCGCCTCCCCACGCGCTCGCGCCACGTGCGAGCGCCATATCGCCAGAACTCGCCGGCTCATTTCGGGGCTGCTGCCCCGCTGGCGTTGGAGTACCTCGCGGAGGAGCTGGCGTCGACGGAGCTGGCGAGTGGGCCCGGCGTCGTCGTCCTCTTCGCTGCGGTGGATCGTGATGCGGTGCGACGACCAACAGAACTGGAGCCGCCCTCGGCGGCCCCAGTCCAAACTACGGCGTTGCACAACAAGGTGTTGCCCTAATCAATCTAGTACGTTTAATAAACCAGTTGGCGTAGCGATACCCGTCGTCACGGCGGGGATGGTGGCACCCACCCCAGCTATATGCGTGAACAGGCCCGTCGCGCCGTCGAAATCGAACCTTCTCGAGCCCGCAGCGCCCGGAGTGAAGCTCGCAACGACAGTCCCAGTCAACCGAAGATTCGTACCTTGCGGGACGCATTCGTTGAGAGTGCCGGGAGTAGTCTCATACGAGATGTCAATGTCGAGACCGTGAATCTCGATGCGGGTAGTGTCGGTCGGAGTCATCCGCCACGGGAAATTAGTGCCCGTCGTAGTCGTAGTACAGCCAACGCCACTACCGAGGTTACCGTGGCAATTCGCGAAACTGGCGCCGGTGACAGTCGCCCTCGCAGCACTGTCAACGGTCACGCTAAACGTCGAGGTGGTACACGCCGTCCCGGAACCCGCCGCCGGAAAGGAGAACCCGAGGGTGCCCGAGTCGATCCTGCCATCCGCAGTCCCGAAAGGCGCCCAACTCCCCGCCGACGCCACCGACGGCAACACGAACGCACACAACGCCATCACAACACCTAAGAGCAACATGCTCTTCTCCGAAACCATCTTCAACATCTGAAGCACTCCTTGTGAGTCCCAGCACGCGCTGGGATCTAACGCGTCCCGGAGCGCCGACATACCAACGACGCGCTTCGAGGCCGCCCCAACAGCACCGACCACTACCGGGCCAAAGCGATCCCAACGGCCGGCATGAGCAGCACTCCAACAAGATCAGTGGTACTCCTCTTTGCGAGCGGAGTCAACGAGCAACGGCGATCTCTGCCGAACGCTGTTACGCCAGCTGCGACTAGTCGACAGTAAAGGTTGCCCTGCAAATCACGGGAATCGCCGGCCTTCCCGCGCGAGAGCACCACAAGCTCAGCTCCTTGCGTCAAGACAAAACCTGCCGGTCTGTCGAGGCTCAGTAGGACGGCAGTTGGCTGGGCAACATCACGGATCGCCGCCTCGCCACGCGTTTGCGCCACGCGCGAGCGCTATATCGCCGGGCTCGCCGGGTCATTTCAGGCTGCCGCGCTTGCCAGCCAACGAGTGGGCTGGCCGGTGATCGCCGCGATGCGGTCGTAGTCCTCGTCGTAGTGCAGCACGGGCACGCCCGCAGCCTCGGCGGCCGCCGCGATCAAGAGGTCGGCGTGCTTGACCGACCGCTGGTGCGTGCCGCCCTGGGTGCTCAACTGCTCGTACACCCACAGTGCGCGCTCCCACTGCTCCTTGCCGACCGGGCAATCCGGGAGGGCGTCCAACTCTTCGCGCAGGTCGGCGAACTCGCCGGCGTTCCGCGCGCTGTACAGCAACTCCATCCGCACCATGTCGCACGTCGCGATTTCGCCGTCGACGAGCGCGGTGTCGAACGCGTGACGCAGGGCAGGTCGACCGGCCGCGCACGACCACACCTACGCGCTCGTGTCCGCGAGCTCGCTCACACAGAACGGCCGCCGGGGCGACGCAGCGCGTCAAGCGCGGCGGGTGTCACGTCCTCGAACCCGCGCTCAGCCAGACGCGCGCGACGAGAACGCGCGACGGCGCCGCGGAGCGCCGCGTGGACTGTGTCGGTCGTGCGCACCGTTCCCAACTCGTGGGCCGCCTGCTTCACGAGGTCCATATCGAGGTTGATGTTCGTGCGCTTGATCACACCCACTTTGTACACATACCAGCGGTCGCTGCATACACATGCATACCGACGTCAGGGTGCTCGGTCGCTTATGGATGGCGGCCGCCGGCGTGTTGTTGGGTGGTTGAGCTGGAACGAAGGTGCAACGGCTTGTAACGACTCTGCGAAATCCACCAATTCCGTCGCCCGCGCCATGTAGGCTTCGCCGCTCATCCAAATCAAGCACCCCCGCGACCGCGCAAACGGCCCGGGGGCATGACCCAAGGAGCGATTACCTCCCATGAGTGCCCACCAGGGTAATTCAGGCTGCCGTATCAGCGTCGACCCCTCGACCGCCGACGTTCTGCGCATCGAGACCAAGAAGGTCTTGATGTTCAACCACGACCCGTTCGAGGACTTCCTCGACTACGTCCCGGCCAAGCAGTTGGCGCTGGTCGACGTCTACCGCGACGCGACGGCGGTGATCGACGCGCTCGGTTGGGATCCCGAGATGGCCCCACACACTGACGACGTCGAGGTACCACTGACCAGCGGCCACGTCCAACAGCTGCACGAGCGCCGCTGCGACCTACTGGCCACCAACCTCGACCTCCTCACTGACATCGGCGCCGACAACAACGCCAACGCCATCGTCATGAGCGACATCCACGCCAACCGCCACGGCGTCGAAGCCCTCAACAAGGTCTTCGACGCCTACGGCGACACGATCACGACGTAGCCCGTCGCTCAGACAGGGACAGTGCGGGCGGCGATCAACCCGCCGCCCGCACCTGACGCCACCAGCAGATATGCCATATTTGTATTTCCGTTAGAAGCACCCAAACAACAATGGCATATCTTCAACCCGAGTTCCCCGAGGAAGGCTGGCTTCCCGACCGTCTCACGGCCGAGGACTTTCGGCGGCGCTTCCCGGGAGAGAACGACCGGGTTGAGTTCAAGACTGGGACGGGGAACCAGCCGCTCCAAGATGCGATCGTCGCCTTCTCGAACGCAGAAGGGGGTGTGATCTTCGTCGGAATCAACGACGAGGGACGCGTCGTCGGACGCGAGCTCAGCCAGGGCACGCTGGACACGATCACCCAGGCATTCCGCGATACCCGGGACCCCGGGCGCTATGAGATCCGAGAGATTCGGATCGATGACACCCCGGTTGTCGCGATTGTGATCGCAAAGCGCATCGATGGGTTTGCGCAAACGTCGAACGGGCGCGTTCTTGCGCGACGGGGAACACAGAAGGCGCCGCTCTTCGGGGATGAGTTGCGTCGGCTCCTGATTGAGCGGTCTCTCGTTCGCTTCGAACAGCATGACTCGGGCGTCGAGCTGGCCACGGTCTCCCGGTCACGCCTGAAGCGGGTTGGCGCGATCTTCGACTGGTCGTCCGGCGACGGGTCGACCCGAGACCGACTGCGCGAGCGTGGGTTGCTCTTGCCGCAATCGGCATCGCTGACGGTCGCCGGCGCGGCGTATCTGCTGGCTGACCCCGCGGACGTCCTTGGAAAGGCCTTCATCGAGATCTTGCGCTTTCCGGCGGCTGACGCCGACTACGACAGACGCATTGAGGTCCGAGGGCCATTGGATCAGCAGGTTGCTCGTGCAACCGAGCAGGTTGCGGACGAGCTCGGGTACGAGCTCGTCGTCCTGGGCTTGCAGCGGCACGAGATCCCGCGCCTTCCCGTGGTTGTGCTGCGAGAGGCCATAGCGAATGCCGTTGCCCATCGCGCATATGAGGCGGCGGGCACCGCCATCCGCATCGAGATCAGGCCGGATGAGGTGAAGATCATCTCTCCCGGCGGGCTCCCGGAGCCCGTCACCGAGCAGAACATCCGCGACGCCCAAGCCGCTCGCAACGTGAGCATGATCGGCGTCCTTCGCCGGGCGGGTTTGGCTGAGGATGCCGGCCGCGGCGTCGATGTGATGGTCGATGCGATGCGGAGCGAGCTTCTGGATCCTCCTCGCTTCCGCGATCTCGGCCACGCCGTTGAGGTGTCCCTCCCGGTTCGCAGCGCCGTCACCGTGGCGGAGCGTGCATGGGTGAGAGAGATCGAGGCTCGCGGCCAGATTCAGCCCACTGATCGGCTCATCCTGGTGCACGCGGCACGCGGTGAGCGGTTGTCGAACTCACGAGTTCGCGAATTGCTCAGCATCGACAGCGCGGATGCGCGTCAGGCCCTGGGTCGTCTGCGCGATGCGAAGCTCCTCGTGCAGCACGGAACCCGTGGCGGCGCGACCTACATCCTTGCCGACTCGATCGGCGCTCCTGCTGGCCTTCACCTCAGCCCGGCGGAGATTGAAGACCTCCTCGTTGAAATGGCTGCCGAAGAACCACTCACCAACCTGTCCGTACGACAACGAACCGGTCTCGATCGCGCCCAGGCGCTTCGGGTGCTTGACCGTCTGGTGGTATCTGGTCGCTTGCGACGTATCGGCACGCGGCGTGGCACGCGGTACATCGTTCCCGAGCGATCGCCCTAGGAGTCCTCGTCTGCCGTATCAGCAGGCGGCGGTCACCCTTTCAGTTCCCCGGCTCAACAGCCCTCCGTCACCAACCCCGTCCGCGCCCGCACATCCCAATCCTCGAGATCCCCGCCGGGCGGCCGTGCGGTGGCAGCCAGGGTCAGCGCTGCGGTGCAGCGGAGTGTCACGTTCAGCGCGCGGACCGTCAGCCGGCCGTCGGTGAACACCGAGTACATGATGGTGTTGCCATCGAGCGTCCAGCGCAGCGGTCCGGACTCGTCTGCAGTCGTGGTGGTCGCGCGCTCGGGGTTGCCGCCATCGCGATCGGCGAGGTAGATCTCGTCGGCGGGCTGCCGCGGCCCTTCGCTGACCGCGAACGTGCCGTTGTGGTCGCGGGTCGAGAGGTAGGCAAGCCGCTGTGAGTCGGGCGACCAGGCGGCGTCACGGGCATCGCGAGCGATCCGACGGGTCTTACCGCTCGACGTGTCGCCGAGCCAGATGCCACCAGGCCCGTTGAAGGTGTAGGTCTTCCCGTCCGGCGCGAAGGCGAGCCCGTCGCCCACTTGCGACAACAAGTTGCGCCGGCGTCCGCTGCGGACCTCGATCAGGTCGATGCCGTCGCCATCAGCGTGGGGGACCGCGATCGCCCGGCCGTCTGGCGTCCACACCGGGCGGTAGCCATCGACGTCCACCAGGCGCACGCCCGGCACCCGGCGCGCGGCGTCGCGCCCGTCGACCGAAGCGACGATCACCTCGGTCATCCGGCGGCCGTCCGCGCTCTGCGTGGAGCTGGCTGCCGCCACCTGGTCGCCGCTTGGGGAGAACGCTGGCGCTGCGAGCCCGACATCGCCGCCTCGCACCGCCGACGAGCGCGCGATCACGCGTCGTCGGCCGGTCGCGAGATCGACGACGACCAGCCGCGTCCCCGCGTTGCCGGCGTGTTCCACCATGGTGGCGCGCGGGTAGGGGTCCGGATGCGCCGACGCACGCCCGAGCACCACCGGCCGCGCGGTGACCGCCGCGGGCGCGTCCTCACCGCCGCATCCGGCGGTGCCCAGCACCCCAAGCGCTAGGACTACAGAAAGGAGGGATCTCTCGTCGATCACACTTTCTCACACGCCTTCTGATGTGAATCCACCCTTCGGTGGGCAGTAGACGCGGTACGCGTTCTGGTCACGCAGGTAGACGAACGACTGGCGCCCGCGCGAGTAACGGTTGACGACCGCTGACCAGAACCGGCTTCCGCTCTCGAGGCGCCAGCCTTGGATGATGCGGCTCCTGCCGCAGATCATCGGGATGGTGTCCCGTCGCCCGCGGAGCCGGAGCAGGACGCGCTTTGCCTCGGCGCAGGTGAGGTTCTTCCGCTCGAGGATGGTGTGGAAGTTGGCGGGGCGGAAGCCGCAGGTCCGCCGCGATGCGGATCGCGCGACACATCCGAGCGCACCGAACACGCTGACACCTTCGGACCGAGACCTCAGAGCGACCCTGCGCACGAGCGTTCGCTGACCGGGGATGCGAATGCTGACGCGCACGACCGTTCCACGGTGGGCGTCCTCGAGACTCGGATCTCCGCCGTGAACATCGTTGCCAATGGACGCCGCGTAGCAGTGGCGGCTGCGGTCGCCGACAGCAACGGGTGGGGCATCGGAGCCGGAGGTGCCGACGAGAACGTTGATCCGAACTCCCTGCGCGTCGGTCGGCAGGCGACGATTCATCCGGACGCGTACCTGGAACGCTGGCCCGCTGCTGGTCTTCTCGATCAGGGCGACCGGGGCGTGGAGGAGGCGGTAGTGCACCGGTGCAGCGGCGACGGTCTGCGCTGGCTCGGTGGTCGCGCGGGCGACGCCCGTCGTCGTGCTCACCCGACCGCCGCACGCTGTCAGGGACGCGATCGCCAGCACCGCGACCACACCAGCGCAGGGCTTCACCCCGACGGGCAACCCAGCTCCTTGGGATATGGGTAGGGCCGGTAGTCGTTGGCCGCCCGCGGCTTCTGGACGCGCAGCGTCGCGTTGGCCGCAAGCGTCCCGGTGCTGTGGCGCTTGTCGTGGGCCTTGAGGATCAGGTGGATCTTGCTGCCGCGTGTGGTCGGGAGCCCTGTCTCTGTTGGATCCGTTTCGACGTCCTGGGTAAAGCACCATCGGCCGGGCCGGGCCAGCAAGCCGAGGATCGGATCGGCCGAGCCCTCGAAGGGCGCGAAGACCCCGTTACGGCCCCCGGCGGGATTGCGTGGCAGGTCGCGACTGAGGCGGAAGTAGATCGTGTACCCGGCGTCATGCGGATCTGGCTTGCTCGGCGTGAACAGCACGATGATCGGCGCTTTGACGAACCGTGTCTTGCTGAGCACACCGGTGCCGTAACCGCCGGCCTTGGTCTTCCCGGCGGCAGCGCACGGCGGTGCGGACGAACCTTCCGGCGTCGAGCACCCCGAGACAGCGGCAGTGGCAGAGGTTCGGACCTCGGTTGCTTTGGCTGAGGTTGACGCGTGCTGATCGCATTCGACGTGACCGCGGAAAGCACCGACCACGTAGCGATGTCCGCCGGGCAGGATGGCTTCCGCTTGGAGAGCCACAGGCGTTCCCGCTGCAAGGGCAGCACCGGCGGCCGGGCATTGCCGGGTTACCCGCACCAAGGCGTTGGGCGAGTATCGAGACGGACGTGACGGGCGGTCTGCAGCCTCGCCCGGGCACCGGGTGGAGAAGGCGAAGCCAGCGGCGACGAGACGGCGCTCGGCCTCATAGAGGCCGAGGTCGAACACATCCGGGACGACCTTCGGCAGGCCGGAATCCCGGCGAGACAGCAGCGGGCATCCGACCCCAGGAAGCGACGACGCCTGCCGCAAGCAGGTGCCCCGCCCGTAACGGCGCGCGAGGTACGCGCTGTTTGGAGCCGTCAGGTTGTCGACGAGTACCGACACGCAGCGAGCAGCGAGGCCCGTCGTCCGCACGTACACGCCTCGTCGGGCCAAGAGCCCGACGTCGTGGTCGATTCGGTCTTGGAGCCGCATGAGCCCTGTGCGTGACTGCGGCTGCTCACGCGGCGTCTTTGCGGAGAGCGCCGAGATCGCCACACTCAACATCGCCACGGCGGCGCCGGTCCCGATCACCACGAGAGATCGACGTTTCACGGCGGTGTAGGTCCTTTAGCGGGCCGAAGGCACGTCCACGAGCAACGCGGTCGCAAGCCAATACTAAGCAGACATCATTGTCAATCGACCTTGGCAGCATTGGAGGACGATTGTTCGCTGGCAAACACCGAACACCGCTGAGCGGTGGCCCGCGATACCCCGGCACATGGTGGCCGCCGGGTGGCATCCCGGGCCTCGGTCACACGACGTCCGCCCGGTCAGCTCAGGTTCACCTGGCACCCGAGGGCGCGCAGGTATTTGGCGTTGACCTTGTCGGACCCGACGGCGCGGCGATTCACGGCGCGTGCGGCGACCGTGAAAGAAGCGGCGTCTCTTCCGGGGAAACGCAGCGTGACGGTCACGAGTCCTCCGTCCTGGGGATTGACGATGTCCGGCGGGGCTTTTGGGTTATCTCCAGCGCTGATCTCGACGGAGTAGCAAGGGGGCCGGCGAGAGTTGGTAGTCGGCGTTCCGAATGGGCGTGTTCCCCCGTCCAGCGCAAACGTCGCTCTGATGCCGTGAGCGTTGCGGGGGAGAGAGCGATCCATCCGAGCGAAGACCCAGAAGTTTGCGGGCGATGCTGAGCCGCCCGATACGACGACGACCGTGGGCGGCCGCTCAAACCGGTAGGTGCTCGCCGCGACAGACCGCCGCGGCCGTCCTCTGACGCAACTGGGAGCGCGGACTGTTCGGCGGAACGCGGTGATCCTGTACGTGAACCCGCCTGGCAGCACCGCCTCAGCCTGCAATGCAATCGGCACGCTGATCGGAGCGCGCGTGCCCGCCGCCGGGCACTGGGCCGTGACTCGGACCAACGCTTCCGGCGTAAACCGGGACGGTCGGCGCACCTGCCTCGTCCCTTTGCCCGGGCAGCTGTCGGTGTAAGCGAACCCGTTAGCGATCGTACGGCGCCGGGCCTGATAGATGCCGAGGTCACGCAGATCGGGAACTTCGCGCATCACCGAGCTCGTTGGCCCTTGAAACTCAGAGCACGCCACCGCCGGGCCTGCGACCCGCTCGATACACAGCGGCTCACCGAATCGCCGCCGCAAGTAGGCCACGTTGGGACCGGTCGGATTCACGACCCCAATCACAACGCACTTGCCTGACTGGCCGGCTTCCTGCACGTAGATGCCCTCACGCGCTAGGCGTGCGGTGTCTTGCTCGATGCGGGTTTTCAGTCGTGGGAGAGCTTGGGGGTCGGGTCTGTCGACCTCGTTGTCTGTCGTCGCGGTCGCGATGGCGATCGCCCCTGCGATCACGAGCACGGCGCCTATGAGGCGACGATGCTTCATAGCCTCAGGTCTCATGTCATTGCCCAGACGGAGTCATGGATCATCCCCCGGAGCCGAACCTGATCGTTCGGCTGCCTCTGGTGCAGACATACTCGTAGTCATCGTCGAACTGATGCACGAGTCGGCAGCGGTAGCCGCGGTAGGTTCGCGACTTCGGTTCACAAAGACGGTAGTCACAGCTAGGTGTCAGGTCGGTCTTCACCAGGCGCGCGTCGAAGTCCGCGAGTACCAGCAGCGCGGTACGGCAACGAGCCCCTCCGCTCACGTAGAAGTCGTATTGCGCGGTGCGTCGGCGGTTGGCGAAGAACCCGCACCCCGGCTCGTTCGGGCCACGAGTAGCGAACCGGTCTCGGAGCCGGCGAGGCACCCAGGCGGGCTTGGGGGCGACGGTGACGCTCGCCGGAGACGTGGTGCTGGTCGTCGCGCCGGTTCGCTTCTCCGAGGCTCCACCGCAGCCTGCAATAACGAGCGCAGCCGTCACGGTCAGCATCGTCGTCCGGTCACCCATCGTCATCCCGGTGCTCCCGGGCGTCTGCCCTGGCGATCGTGCGTGAGGAGGAGCCAGGTGGCGAGGTGTGCGCGGTAGATCGGCGCATTACCGCGCCTTGCCGGCGCGCAGGCAGCGCAGCTTGCGCTCATAGGCCAGGCCTTCGTTGTCGATCCCATTGGCGTTCTTCTCGATCGGTAGCGGGGCGGTGAGCGGCGCGATCGCCTTGAGCGCCTTCGCGACGCCGTGGATGTGCAGGGCGAACGTGGCGGAGGTACCCAGTGGGACGCCCATCCACGGCGACCGTATGGTTCCTCCTGCGTCCTGGCGGTAGCACCGGTCATTCTTTGGCACGAACGGCGTGAGCGCGCGCCGCGCCGGTGGTTGACTGTCGACGGTGGCATAAGAGCCCTTCGGCAATCGCCGATTCATCCGGAAGTACACGCTCACATCGGAGGCCTGACCGCTGACGTCCATACGTACGATGATCGGCGACTTGACGAAGCGGTAGCCGCCGACGCTCTCGGCGCGTGTAACCGCAGCGGGCCGTGCGGCTGTGACGGTTCTGGCGTCGTGCCCGGCACACGCGGCGGTCGCCAGCCCACCGGTGCTGAGCACTGCCGCGACGCTCAGGAGTGTGTGTTGTCCGGATCGCACTGGATCAATCGTTGTCAGGTGCGCAGAAACCTCGTCCAGGCCATCTGGCGCGAAGGCGAAGCTCAGCCCTTGCCGGTCGAGCTCAGCACACATCCAGGTGGCACCGCTCGCTCATCGGCGGCGAGCCTCACCTGGGGCCGGAGCGTTGGTGGCTGTCCATGCACGGTGATCTTGAGCGTTAGGGTGCTCCCAGCATGCGCTCGGCGTAGCGCAGCGTTGCCGAGGTCGTTGTAGAGCGTCTGGCGGTAGCAGAAGCCGTGAGAGCCGCGCATGCGGACCGGGGCGTGATCGGTCGTGCTTGCCCCCAACGAGAACTCCGCCCTCGCGCCGGTTCCGTCGGCGCTCGGCGGGAGTTGGCGGCGGAACCGCACGCGGACCTCGAACGTCGAGCCGATCTTCACGGCGACCGGCCTCGCCGCGAGGCGGGGTCGCGATGTCGCGGCGGCCACCGCGTTTGACCGCGTCGTGTCGCCCCCTGCGGTCCCGGTCGTCGGACCGCCAGAGCTTGCTGAGCAGGCGACCGCGGTACAGGCGACTGCGAGAACGCAGATACCGCATAGCACGCCCTGGCGAGCCGACATCATCACGGCGTGGTCTCGCACCGGTAGGCCTTGGCGGGTGTCTCGCGTGTGCACAGGCTCCGCGGCGTCATGCCGTCCAGTTGAAGCCGACCTTGCGGCTGCCGCGGGTACACAAGAACTCGAAGTCATCGTCGAATTGATGGACAAGCCGGCAGCGGTAGCCGCGGTAGGTCCGCGACTTCGGCTCACACAGACGGTAGTCACAGTCAGGGGTCAGGTCGGACTTCGACAAGCCCGCGTCGAAAGCTACGAGCACCAGCAGCGCGGGCCGGCAGCGCGCCCCTCCACTGACGAAGAGCCCGTATTGGATGGCCCGTCGCCCGTTGTAGAGGACGCCGCACTGGCCGTGGTGCGGGCCGAGGTCAACGACCCGGTCTCGCAGGTGACGAGGCACCCACGCCAGCTTTGGCGAAGCCGGAATGGTCACCTGCGAGGTGATGCTCGCCGTCGTGCCGGTACCGTCATCCGAGTTCCCGGCGCACCCAGCGACGACGAGCGCCGCCGTCGCCGCCAATGCGATCGGGATTCGCCGGGTAGACCACACCGCGTCAGAACTGCGCCGTGCCGCCGGCAATCCAGTAGAGGGTGGTCCCGCCAAACGCCAGCGATGCCGGGTCGATGTCGGTGCCGGCCTCCACAGCGGCGCGGCCACGTTGGACACTGCGTCGTACCGGCGGACCCGCCGATGTCCGCGCAGGTCGAGCACGGAGACGCCCTGCTCGACCTCCTCACGCGAGTACTCCCAGTTGAACGCGGCGATCGAGCCTGCGAGGACGAAGCGCCTGACGGTGATCTTGGTCTCGCCCTCGCCGAGGATCGTGTCACCAAGCGATCGTGACCGTCCGGTGGCGATCACGCAGGCCAAGGTGTGACCGCGCGGTCGCCGGACGACGAGCACCTTGTCGTTGCCCGCCAGGACACGCGCACCGCCAGAGGTGCAACGCGCATAGCCACCTGCCGCCTTCGAGCGCGCATCGGCAGAGCCCGCGGGCCCAGCCGTAAGGCTGGCAGCGAGCCGCGCCACGGCGGTGAGACGTGCTCCGGGACGCCTGATCGAGCAGATCAATCGCTTCATCGTGTGATCGAGACCAGGTATCCCTGCCCGGTCCCACGCATCCGGATGAGATCCTTCCCGTCCTGGGCGGCGGAGACGACCTGCGGGCCGACGCGCACGTCGAGGGTTGCCCCACCGGCCAGTGGTCGCGAGCGAAGCAGCGGGCCGAGGTCGCCGTTGGCGTGGCCGACGAGGTAGTGCACCCGTCCGCCGCTGATGCTCGGCGACATGACGTCGGTGATCCGATCGTAAACGCAACCGCGATTGAGGAGACGCGTCGTCGGCTTCGTTGCGATGTTCACGACGCGAACCTCGTAGGTGTTGCGGTTCGGCGCGGCATCACTGCGCGGGATCGGGCAGGCCGGAGGCTCGCCGAGGTACTGCCAGCCGAGAGCGAGCCAGCCGGAGGAGAGGTCGAGGGTGGTCGGTCCCTGTCCGTAGACAATCCCGTTCTCGCGATCGACGAACCCCAGCGGACCACCTGGCAGACGCCGCGTCGCTCCCGCGCCGCGGCGGGTATAGATGGCGACACGGAGATGCTCGTCGCCGCGGGCCGACGGTGTGGGTCGGGCAGCGAAGGCGATCCGGTCGCGCCAGATCGTCGGCAGCACCGTCGATCGCGACGACGGCAGTCCGGAGGCCACGCGCTGGGGCTGCGCGTCGGGCGCCGTAAGCGCGAGGCGGTAGATGCGACATCCCCGCCCCGCCGCATAGAACTGGGCCGTGAACGGCAGGGGGCCCGGTTCGCGCTCGCAGCGCGAGTAGACGGCCACCGGTCGTCCGTCGGCATCGGGCCCGAGGTCAACGTCGAACGGCATCGAGCGGGAGCCTGCAGACGTCGGACGCACGGCGCCCGACGGGTCTCGGACGACGAGCGAGAACCTGCCGCTCGCGGCGTCGTAGTGGCTCCACGCGACGTATCCGGCGAACGCGCTGACGGTGGACGCCCGCGCCTCCAGCGCGATCGGCACCTCGTCAGCGCCCGCCGGCGTTGACGAGATGCAGCCGGCGATCATCGCGGCGAGCACCGCGACTGCGCACCTCACAGCGCTGCGCACCCGGTGCCGCCCACCTTCGCGCAGTAGATCCGCAGGATCGGGCGCGTCGTGCCACGGTCGGTCGCCGGGTTCGTGACGCGGTTGGTCAGCCCCGAGTCGAAGCCGCTCTTCGACAGTGGCCCGCCGTTCCACTGGTAGACGTACAACTGATCGATGCGCCCACCTCCGCCCCGCGCGGGCGCCTCGTCGACCAAGTACTGCATAACATCAGCGGCCCGGCTCGGACGGGACTCGTTCCTGAATTTGTCCGTGCTCGCCACGCGGTACTCGACGCCCTGCTCGGTCAACAGCACGTGCTTGCTGCCGATGGCGCCGAGAAACGCGTCGAGGCGTCTCCACCGCAGACCGCTCGCGGCCGCCTGGTCCGGTCGCTCGTTCGCGTCCGAGTACGCGTGCCACGCCCAGACCAGCGGCGCCGCTCCGGCGCCATTGCGGTACTGGCGCAGGTACTTCGCCCCGTCGTTCGACGCGCCGGCGTTGCCCATCTCCGAGTCCAGGAAGTCCCCAGCGGCGACACGACAGCGCAGCTTGCACAATTGCAACAACTTGTTGTAGAGCTTGCCCGTCCGAAACGCCGCGCTGTTGCTCGATCGTGCCCCTGAGTTCGCGCCGGAGTAGATACCGGCGGTCGGTTGGTAGTTGGCGTGGTTGGGCTCGTTCCAAGCCGTGAACCACGTGACTCCGGGTTCCGCAGCCGCGGTCGAGGAGCTTGGTGGGGTGTTAGTGAGCCCCAAGAAGCAAATGTCGGCGGGCCGCCCACTTTCCGGCCATTCGCAGGGCAACCCCTTACCGCCAGACCCGGCCGACATGATCACGATATATGCAAGAGATGGGCAGGCTACGTTTTGTGCGTTGTCTACGGAGAGGTCGCTGTCGGTGACGGACTTAGGTAGGCCGTGCAGGTACCCGAATAGTGAACGCCCGTGATGTTCCCGGCCGGTGATGGGACAGGCTCTTTGAAGGTGTACCGCGCGAAGTAGGAGATTTGGGATCCGGGCTGAACCCTGAGCCGAAGGAAGTGCGCGTAGTACGGCTTGGGATCTAGTCGACTACTACGGGTGTCGCTGTCGTCGTAGGCCGAGTCGATTGTCCCATTGGGCAGGACGCGTGTGACGCGCAAGGTCGTCCGCCGTACGTTCGCACGAAGCAGGGTTCGCACTTGGTAGTGGATATGAAATTGGTAATACGGAAAGCCGCCACTGGTCGAACCGTGACCGTTGAACTTGATACGGAACGTCGCGTCGGGCTTGGGGTCGTAGGTGTTTGCTCCGCAGTGCTTGATTGGCGCCGAGTCGGGCGGGGGCGCAAGTGACGGTCCGAATGCTGGAGGGCCGATGTCGTCCGCTGACGTACCCAGGATGTCTGCGATACCGCTCGTATCGTCTTCAGCGACATCGTCGCCGTCCTCTTGGGCGAGTGCGGTAACCGTTTGGGTAATGATCGCCCCAGCGTTTCCTACGGCGTCGATCGCCTGTAGATCAACAACGATGGATTCTCCAGAGTGGGACGCGGCCAAGGTGAATCCGGGATAGATCGTGGTGGGCGTCCAAGCCGAACGTGGACCTCCGTCTCGGCTGACGCGCCACAGGTACGTGAGGCCTCCGGAGCCCGGTACGCCACCTGGAAGGTTGGGGTCGACGGCTTCGGTCCACGAGATATCGGTCTCAGCCATGTCGGGGTCGAAGAGCGCACTCACTCCGGAGGCGCTTCCGGGTGCCGTGCGGTCGACGAAGAGGTTCCACGCCGTGCTCGTCGCGATATTGCCGGCG
Source organism: uncultured Conexibacteraceae bacterium (assembly GCA_963829185.1). Taxonomy (GTDB): domain Bacteria; phylum Actinomycetota; class Thermoleophilia; order Solirubrobacterales; family Solirubrobacteraceae; genus Baekduia. Next base: position 280,818 of record CAWHID010000006.1, on the reverse strand, counting down.
AGGTCGGTGGCGGTTTGGCGGACGGTGTGGGAGCCCTCGGTCAGCGGCACCGGGTTGATGGTCACCGGCGAGGAGAACGATGCCGGGCAGAGGTTGGGCATGGTCGTCGCCGGCGGGCACGGCGACGTTGCCGAGGTGAGCTCGCCGTGGCCGACCTCTTGGAGCGCGACGCGCTTGACGCCCGACGGCGTGTCGTCAGCGGAGAGGCCGATGACGAACGGCGTGACGCCGTTGGTGTAGCCGTCTTGGAAGACGAACGGGTTCGGGGCTCCGGTGATGGTCGGCGCGGTGGTGTCCCACGGCCGCCAGCTCTGGATGACCTGGGCGCTGGTGTTGTAGCAGTAGGTCGTGACCCGCCCTGCGTTGTCGGTCTCCACGGTGCGGTCGAAGACGACGTTGTCGGGATACGGCGAGTTGGCGACGGGCGTGGTGCAGGTATGGCCAAGGGTGCTGACGGGCTTGTAGTCGAACTTGGTGATGTTGTCGGGCCGGGCGTCGGGGAAGTCCTGGGTCACCTGCGTGACCTGGCTCCAGTCTCCCTGGGGCCCGTAGGTCAACCTGAAGATCTGGCCGGCCTGGTCGGTGACGCGGTCGAGCTTGTCCCAGGTGCCGGGCAGCGCGCCGGCGTCGTAGTGGTAGCTCGTGGTCTGGTTGGACGGGGTGGTGTAGCCGGTCAGCAAGTTATGGCCGTTGACGATCGTGGTGGTGTACTTCCACTCGGTCGCGCCCTTGGTGATCTTGGTCAGCTGGCCGTTGGTGCCGTAGACGAAGGTCAGCACGTCGCCGTTGGTGTCGGTGATCGAGCCGATCTTGTTTGACTGGCCGGACTTGGGTGTGATGTCGATGTGGTGGCCGGCGGGGTCGCTGATCTGGGCCAGCGTGACGTTGGTGCCGTCAGAGGAGGCCCTGTATGTCCACTTGATCCCGGTGTCGCGGAAGGTCAGCGTCGCGACGCCGGTCGAGATGTTGGACACCAGATCGGCGTTGATGTTGGGCGGGCTGAGGTAGGCGTGGGTCGTGGAGGTGTCGTGGACGGGGTCGCGATCGAAGCGGTAGATCGCGTTGCCGTTGCCGTAGATCGTGCGCGAGTCGTCATACCAGACGCGGTCGTTGAGATAGGCGGCGTTGTTGATGCCGTCACTCCAGGCGCTGCCGAACATGCCGCCGCCGCTGCCGAGGTTCTGGCCGTTGAACGTCCGGCGGATCTTGAGATCAAGGCCGCCGACGCCGGGCAGGCTGACATCGGTGCTGTCGACCGCGACGTTGCCGGTCGCCGCGTTGACGGCGATCCTGCTGGTGCCGTCGAAGGCGACCTGCTCGAAGGTCTGGTCGCTCTCGAAGCCCGGATGCCACTCGTAGTCGATGCGGATCGTTGGCCCGCCGTGATCCCAGGTGTGACCGTCGAAGTTGATGACGTTGTTGGTGCCCGTCTCGGTCTGGGCCCGGAGCAGGACGCCGTTGTTGGTCGAGGGGCTGCGCAGCCAGCGCTCGGCCAGGCGGCTGACGTTGAAGTTCACCCAGCCGTCGGCATAGCTCGAATACAAGGTGGACGTCGCGGCCTGCGGGTCGGCGACGATGTCGCCGCCGGCCGTCGTCCACGTGTGCGCGGCGTTGGTGTCATACCTGTTCCAGGTCGCGCCGGGACCGAGCAGCTTGCTCAAACCCGAGACGGTGACGGGGGTCGACGCGGTGGCGCTGGTCTGCGACTCGAAGTACAGGCCGATCACCGCGCTCATCACCGACGCGGTCCGCGGCACCGCGAGCGCCATGTCGGGGAAGCGCAGGGCGGTGCGGTACTTGCCCGCGGCATCGTGGCCGAGCTTGAGCGTCGTGCCACCACAGGCCGCCACCGTCGGGGTCGCGCTGGCCAGCGTGCACGACGTGTCGTCGCCGTACCAAATCGACGGATCGACCTCGACCGGGAACGCGGCTTGCGCCAGCCAGTCCGGATCGACCGCGACCGTCAGCGTCTGCCCGTCATCAGAGAGGCGGTAGGCGACGTGATCGGTCGTCGGGCTGTCGGCCCCGTGCTCCTGCACCGTCGGCGCGGGCAGCCAGAAGCGGGTCACGCCGCCGGCGTCGCGGAAGACGACGGTGCCGTTGCTGAGCAGCGTCGGCGTGAGGCCCGAGCTCGCGTCCAAGGCATAGCGATAGGACGCGGCTGCCGAAGCGTCGGCCAGCGTCAGCGTCTCCTTGACGCCGGTCGGCTGCGCCTCATAGGTGGCGTCGACGCCATCGAGCACGCCCTCGTAGGTCGCCGTGGACCCGTCGGCCGTCGGCGCCGCATCAGCGTCAGCACCAGCCATCTCGAAGGAGACCCATCGCGATCCGGCCGTGACCTTCGCCGGATCGTCCAGGCTCTCGGGCAGCGAGACCTTCGCCGCCGCCTCGGTGGTCTTCAAGCCGCCGTCGCCGTCAGAGGCGAAGTCGACGTCGATTGGCTTCCAGTCACCGCTCGCGTCACGGTAGTTGACCGGCCCGGCCGAGACCTGCGCCTGATAGCTGCCGTCGGCTTTGCGATAGGTCCGCGAGCTCTCGGTCCGCAACTCCGGGACCTCGCCAGCCGTCACCGGCGCAGCGAACCCTGGCGACGGCATGACCGGTGCGCCGGGATCATCGGCCCGCGAGCTCGACCCCACAAGCAACGCCACCAACAACGCTGCCCCGCATGCCAACAGCGACACGCCCAGGACCCACCGCGACCGCAACGCGACCATGCTCACACCCTTCATCGAGAACCAAGCCACCGGCCCCGCCGAAGGCACGTCCACGAGCGGACGCCGCCGCAGCCAATACTAAGCAGACGTCATTGTCAATTGGTCTTTACACCATTAGATCGCAATTGTCCGCTGGTGAACAGAAGCAACGCTGAGTAGGTGGTTCCTGCACCATCCTCCAGCGTGGCCCCGGAGATGGACCTTCGTGAGGCCCCGACACTAAACTCCGCCCAATGCCGGCCACGGTCATCCACGGGCTCCACGAGCTCAAGAGCAAGGTCGGCCAGGAGCTGGGTGTCAGCGACTGGCTGGAGGTCACCCAAGAAGCGATCGACGCGTTCGCTGATGCGACCGGCGATCACCAGTGGATTCACGTCGATCCCGTGCGCGCGAAGGAGACGCCGTTCGGCGGCACGATCGCGCACGGTCTCTACACGTTGAGCCTTGGGCCGCGGTTTTCCTACGCCATGTTCGAGATCTCCGGGGTCGCGTTCGGCATCAACTACGGCTACGACAAGGTGCGCTTCCCGGCGCCGCTGCCGGTGGGTTCCAGGGTCCGCATGCGGGCGGCCCTCACCAAGGCCGAGGACGTGCCCGGCGGCGTGCAGTTCACCGTCACCCAGACCTTCGAGCGCGAGGGCGGCGACAAGCCGGTCTGCGTCGCCGAGTCGCTCTCGCGCGTCTACGGCGGCTGAGGCAGGCCGCGGTCGCGCCGCGTCAGGCCGCGCGGGCGAGCATGAGCTTCGGCGCCCCACGCCCACGCGTGTGGTCCAGCTCGAAGTACGGCCGGTCCGCGAAGTCGCCGAACCTCCGCAGCAACATGCCGGGCAGGCGGCCGCGGCGGCTGCGGTACAGGCGCACGTCGGCGTTGTAGACGCGCCGCGCGGCCTGGGCCTGGTCCTCGATGTGGGTCAAGCGGGCCTGGAGGTCGACGAACGCGCCGGCGGCGCCGAGGCCGGGGTAGCGCTCGGCCAGCATGGCAACCGCGGCGATCCCGGAAACGAGGTGGCGCTCGGCGTCAGCGCGCTCCCATGGGCTGGTGGCCGCTGCGGCGCGGTCGCGGGCGTCGGCGACGCGGGCGAGCGTCTCGGCCTCCACCGGCGTCTCGGCCTGGACGGCGGCGACCAGCGCCGGAACCAGCGCCTGGCGGTCACGCAGGTGCACGTCGATCGCGCGCCAGGTGGCGTCGGCGGCGTCGCGGGCCGCGACCAGGCCGCGCCAAGCCGACAGCAGCCAGAGGGCCACGAGGGCGAGCACTGCGAGGGCGATCGGCACACCGGTCATATGTGCGCCATCGGTAGTTCGGCGCCGAACCTGAGGTTTGGGCCGCAGTTCTCAGCGGACGTTCGCCACCGCGACCCGGATCTCCCGCGACGTCTACGGCGATGGCGCCTGGCCGCCCGTGCCGTCGCCCGCCGGCGGCGGGGTGGCGCCGCCGTTGTCGGGCGAGACTGTCGCGCCCGGAATCGTCGTGCTGGCCGGGACGGTGACCGAGGGCTGCTCGGGCTTCTTGGCGCCCCCGTCCTCATCCGAGGAATGCTTCTTGGACCCCGAGATGTAGGTGAACGACGCCCAGGTGTCAAACAGCCCGAGGCGTGCGCGCAGCTGCGGGCCGGTGACCTGGGTGACGCCGTTGGTGCCGTTGACCTCGGCGCGCACGATCCGCGGCGAAGCGCCCCGCTCCAGTACCGTGATCCCGCGGAACGAGCCACGGACCAAGCCGTTCAACTTCGCCTGCACGGTCGCCTGCGAGAAGGTCAACGGTCCCCAGTTATGACGGGGTGAGACAGCGTCGTAGGGATCCTCGACGCCCTTGAGCCACGTGCGCGGCAGCGCGCCGATGAACGAGTCCTCGATGTTCTCGGTGTGGCCGCCCGAGGTCGAGAAGAAGTAGGTGGTGACCGGCTTGCCGTTCTGGGCCACGACTTGGCCGGCGGTTGCGGCGACCGCGGCGTCGGTGCTCGGGAACTCCGCGGGCACGCCCTTGTACATCTGCGAACGCGTGTCGGCGTACTGGTCGATGCCGTCGGTCGTCGTGCCGACGTTGGTCGTCACCGCGTAGGTGCGCGCCGCGACGGCTTGGGCCTTGAGCGCCTCCGCGGGCCAGGTCGACGGCGACTCGGCCGAGATGACCCCGCGCACGTAGTCCTCCAGGTTGAGCGCGTTGATCGCCTGCAGGCGGCCACCGACCGCGCGCAGCTCCAGCGCGCCGCGGTAGCGACCATTGCGCGTCCCGTTGGCGGCCGCACCGCGGAGCTTGAACGCGCTGCCCTTGGCCGCGGCCAGTCGCAGCGGCGCGGGGTAGGTGCCCAGCCGCCGCCCCGAGGCGGCGTAGAGCGAGACGCGTCCGCCGCTGGCGCCGGCCGAGTAGCTCGATTTGGCGTTCAACTTGCGCCCATCCGGCCCGGCGACGACGCCACTAAGGACGACCCGGCGCGTCGTCTGCAGCAGCACCCGCACGTCCGGCGCGTCGGTCAACGGCACGACGTCGGTCTGCTCGTAGTAATGCCCGAGGATCTCGCGGTAGGAGCTGCCGTGCTGGGCGAAGCCGAGCGCGCCGTACTGGCTCATCCCAATGCCGTGGCCGTAGCCGTGGCCCTTGACCACGAGTCGGCCCGCGCCGGGTGCGGTGGGCGCCAAGGCCAGTGCCGCTGCCAGGGTGAGCGAGAGGGATGCGGCGATCCGGCGCATGCGAGGTGCAGAACGCGGGCAGGGCAAGGGAGTTGCGGTGCTAAGTTCGGTCGGCATCGGGCGTTGTCTCAGGCGTTGCAGCCAGTCAGGGTAGGGAACCGACACGTGTCTAAGCGGCGAGCATCTGACCTCTTCGTCGAGTGCCTTGAGGCCGAGGGCGTGAAGTACGTATTCGGCATTCCGGGGGAGGAGACCCTGGACCTCAACCAGTCGTTGGCGAGCTCGTCGGTCTCCTTCATCCCCGTTCGACATGAACAGGGCGGGGCCTACATGGCTGACATGTACGGACGGCTCACCGGGCGCGCCGGCGTCTGCCTGGGAACGCTCGGGCCGGGCGCGATGAACCTCGTCACCGCGATTGGCGACGCCTTCCTGGACCGCGCGCCGCTTGTTGCGCTGACCGGGCAGGCCGATCTGGAGCGGATGCACAAGGAGTCGCATCAGTTCATCGACCTGGTCGAGCTCTTCCGGCCGATCACCAAGTGGAACGCCCGCGTGACGAGCCCGGAGATCATCCCCGAGGTTGTCCGCAAGGCCTTCAAGGTGGCCGAGTCCGAGAAGCCCGGGGCCACGCACCTGGAACTGCCCGAGGACGTCATGGCCGCCGGGGTCGACGCGCGCCCGCTGCCGCGCCGCCGGCCGGTCAAGCCCGAGCCCAGCGCGCGTGAGCTGCTCAAGGCCGCCGACCTGATCCGCAACGCCATCAACCCGGTCGCGCTGGCCGGCAACGGCGCCGTGCGTGCTGGCGCCGCGCCCGCGTTGCGCGAGTTCTGCCGCGCGACCGGGATCGCGGTCGCCGAGACGTTCATGGGCAAGGGCCTGCTCGACTACCAGGATCCCAAGGCGCTGGGGACCGTCGGCCTGCAGGCACGCGACTACGCGCTGGCCGGCTTCGAGGACGCCGACGTGGTTCTCGCGATCGGCTACGACCTCGTCGAGCACGCGCCCAAGCACTGGAACCCCAAGCGCGACAAGACGATCATCGTGCTCGATTCCGAGGCCGCCGAGATCGACGAGTACTTCACGCCTGAGGTCGAGCTGGTCGGCGACATCTACCACGTGCTGACGCGGCTGGCCGAGGAGTGCCGCGACGTCCCGCACTCCGGTGGCTCACCACGGTTGCGCTCGCTCGTAGAGGGTCGCTTCGAGGCCGCGCGCGATGACGACTCTTTCCCGATGCAGCCGCCGCGTGTGTTGTACGAGATCCGCAAGGCGCTGGCGCCCGACGACATCCTGATCTCCGACGTCGGGCTGCACAAGCTCTGGATCGGGCGGATGTTCCCGGCCCACGAGCCCAACACGGTGATGATCGCCAACGGCCTGGCGGGAATGGGCTTTGCGGTGCCGTGTGCGGTCGCGGCCAAGCTTGTGCACTCGGGCAAGCGCGTCGTCACCGTCAACGGCGACGGTGGCATCCTGATGAACTTCCAGGAGCTTGAGACCGCGATGCGCCTCAAGACGCCGTTCGTCAACGTCGTTTGGGAGAACCGCCAGTACGGCTCGATCGTCTGGAAGCAGGACAAGAAGTTCGGCGAGCACTTCGGGGTCGACTTCACCAACCCGGACTTCGTCAAGCTCGCCGATGCGTTCGGGATGCCGGCGTGGCGCTGCCAGGCCCCCGATGACTTCGGCAAGCACCTGCGGCACGCGCTGACGCTCGACCTGCCGTCGCTGATCGTCCTGCCGATCGATTACTCGATGGACGTCGCGTTCGCCTCGGAGTTGGGCGACGAGACCGTGGCCAACACGTGAGCATGAACCGCATGGCCTGAGCAGCTGCCGAAATCGCGTCAAAGCTCACCACGAAGGAGCGGCGGCGCGCCCGATCGTGGTCAGATCCGTGGTGGTTACTCTTAAGTGGGGATGGGTCGCCCTCGGCAGATGTCCGATGGCAGGGGCGTGTTGCCGCCTCTCTCCCTCTCCCTGTTGCTGCTGGCCCTCGCCGTCCCCATGTCCGCCGCGCTGCTCGCTGCGGCGGCACCGGCGCTCGAGGCCCACGCCGTCGCCCTCGAGGCCAAGTACCTCGTCGGCCGCTGCATCGCGCTCGTCGCGCTGCTGCTCGTCGCGCCGTTGCTGCTCGCGCTGGCGCTCGCTGTGCGCGGAAGCTCACGCGGTCCGATCCTCTTTCGCCAGCGTCGCGTCGGCCAGGACGGCGAGATCTTCGAGATGCTCAAGTTCCGCTCGATGCGCGTCGCCGACGATGCCGGCTTCATCCCGGTTGGCGGCGCTGCTCCCGGTGGCGTCGAGGGCGTCGATCGACGCACCGCCGTCGGCCGGTTCCTGCGTCGCTCCTCGCTCGATGAGCTGCCCCAGCTCTGGAACGTCGTCTGTGGCGACATGGCCATCGTCGGCCCGCGCCCCGAGCGCCCCGAGCATGTGGAGCGCTTCAGCGCCGACGTTCCCGGCTACGCGCGCCGCCATCGCGTCCGCGTCGGGCTGACCGGCCTCGCGCAGGTCCAGGGATCGCGCGGCGCCTCCTGCATCGCCACGCGGGCGCAGCTCGACAACGCCTACATCGACGAGTGGTCGGTCGGGTTGGACCTCAAGATCCTCGGCCGCACCGTCGGCGCCGTGCTCCGCGGCGCCGAGTAGTAGTCGCAGCGCCTGGTTTCGCCATTGCGGCGCAGCGGGCAGCCGTATCCTCGAAGCTCAACCAAGGAGGACCGGCAGATGGCAGCGACAGCGGACGAGACACGGGTCGTCGAAGGCGTCAAGACCCAGCTCTTCATCGGTGGGCAGTGGCGCGACGCGACCGGCGGTGCGACGCTCGACGTCGAAGATCCGGCGACGGGCGAGACGATCGCTACGGTGGCCGACGCCACGAACGAGGACGCCGACGCGGCGCTGGCCGCGGCGACCGAGGCCTTCGAGACCTGGCGCAACGTCGCCCCGCGCGACCGCGCCGACATCTTGCGCCGCGCGTTCGACCTGATCGACGCGCGCACCGACGAGCTCGCGTTGTTGATGACGTTGGAGATGGGCAAACCGGTCGCTGAGTCCAAGGGCGAGATCGCCTACGCCAACAACTTCCTGCGCTGGTACTCCGAGGAGGCGGTCCGCATCAACGGCCGCTTCACGGTCAACGAGACCGGCAAGGGCCGCGTGCTGACGCTGCGTCAGCCGATCGGGCCGTGCCTGTTCATCACGCCGTGGAACTTCCCGCTGGCGATGGGCACGCGCAAGATCGGGCCGGCGCTGGCGACCGGCTGCACCTGCGTGGTCAAGCCGGCCAAGCAGACGCCGTTGTCGATGCTCGCGCTCGCCCAGATCTTCGAAGAGGCCGGGCTGCCGGGCGGCGTGCTGAACGTCATCACGGCCTCGTCGTCGGGGTCGATCATGGCGCCGCTGATCGAGGACCCGCGCGTGCGCAAGATGTCGTTTACGGGCTCGACGCCCGTCGGGAAGCAGCTGATCAAGCAGTCGGCCGAGCAGGTGCTGAAGGTCTCGATGGAGCTCGGTGGCAACGCGCCGTTCCTGGTCTTCGAGGACGCCGACCTCGACGCGGCGGTCGAAGGTGCCTTGCTGGCCAAGATGCGCAACGGCGGCGAGGCGTGCACGAGCGCCAACCGCTTCCACGTACACGAGTCGCTCGCATCAGAGTTCGCCGACAAGCTGAGCGCCAAGATCGGCGCGCTGAAGGTCGGGCGCGGGACCGAGGACGGCATCCAGGTCGGGCCGCTGATCGACGAGGCGCAGCGCTCCAAGGTCGCCGAGCTGGTCGATGACGCGGTCGCCAAGGGCGCGCGCGTCCTGACCGGTGGCGCGCGCGTCGATGGCGCTGGCTACTTCTACGAGCCGACGGTGCTGGCGAGCGTTCCGGATAGCGCCAATCTGCTCTCCGAAGAGATCTTCGGCCCGGTCGCGCCGATCACGACGTTCGCGTCTGACGAGGAGGCGATCGCGCGGGCCAACGACACCGAATACGGCCTCGTTGCCTACATGTTCACCACCAACCTCGACCGGGCGTTCAAGGTCATCGAGGCGCTGGACACCGGGATGATCGGCCTCAACCAAGGCATGGTCTCCAACGCCGGCGCGCCGTTTGGTGGCGTCAAGCAGTCGGGCTTCGGCCGCGAGGGTGGCCCCGAGGGACTCGACGAGTACCTGGAGACCAAGTACGTGGCGATGAACCTCGGCACCGAGCCGACGGCGCTCTAGACGAAGGCTCCTTCGCAGGACACGAGGCATCGGCGCCGAAAACGGCTGCGCCGATGCCTCGCTTCGTGGACCTCAGCGCGCCGATCACGCCCTCACCGGCGGAGCTGCCCGACATCCTGCGCACCGACGTGGAGTTCTCCGACCACGCCGAAGGCGCGAAGACGATCGAGACGATGCTCGGCGTCGGACCGGAGCTGCTGCGTGACCGCGAGGGTTGGGCGGTCGAGACGTTCACGCGGTTGGGGACCCACAACTCGACCCATGTCGACGCGCCCTACCACTACAACTCGATGATCGGCGGGGCCCCGGCCAAGCGCATCGACGAGCTGCCGCTGGAGTGGTTCTTCGGGCCGGGCGTCGTGCTCGACATGTCGCACAAGGCCGATGGGGACGCGATGACGGTCGAGGAGGCCTCCGGCGCTCTGGAGGCTGCCGGCCACGAGCTCTCGCCCGGCGACATCGTGCTGGTGCGGACCGACCGCGACGAGTTCATCGAGTCCTTGGACTACATGGCGCGCGGGCCCGGCGTCACCGTCGAGGCCACGCGCTGGCTGCACGCCCAGGGCGTCCGCGTCATGGGCATCGACGCCTGGGGCTGGGACGCGCCGCTGCACCTGCAGGCCGCCGCGGCCAAGGAGGCCGGCAAGCCCGGCATCTTCTGGGCCGCGCACCAGGCCGACCTGGAGTACTGCCAGATCGAGCGCCTCTGCGCGCTGCGCGAGCTGCCGCTCACCGGCTTCACCGTCTCGGTCTTCCCGCTGCGGCTCGTCGGCGGCTCGGCAGCACCCGCCCGCGCCGTGGCGATCATCGACTGACCTTCCTCCGCGCGCGTTTGCCCCCTGGGGACGGGTGTCGGCGAGGTCCGTAGCCTGACCGGTCGACGGGCTCTTGGGGGCGAACTTCCGGTCTGGGGCGCCTACGGCTCCACATGGGAGCCCAAAACGACCCGGATCATCAGATTGCGGCGATTGCGACGCGTCAAAGCGGGGTGATCTTCCGTTCGCAGCTGTTGGAGATCGGTCTCGGGAAGAAGGCCATCGCATACCGCGTGCGCGTCGGCCGACTGATCGTGGAGTACAACGGCGTATACGCGGTTGGCCATCAGGCAATGACGCGAGAGGGCAGATGGCAGGCGGCGGTGGCCGCCTGTGGTGAAAGAGCGGTCCTCAGCCACTTCGATGCGGCCGCGCATTGGGGATTGACACCGTCGCGCGGGCGACTGATCGATGTCACAACGCCACTGCGATCCGGGCGTGATCCCGACCGGAATCGAATTCGGCTCCACCGCGTGGGGACCTTGCGCGCATGGGAATGCACGCTCACCGAGGAGATACCAACCACGACGGTGGCGCGCACGCTCCTGGACCTCGCGCCAGAGCTGCGACCTCGGGCAATGGAGGATGCAATTGCACAGGCGAATCGCCTCGACCTGTTCGATCTCCTCGCCGTCCGTCGGTGCCTCGATGAGCATCCGCGTCAGCACGGGGCGCCTGCACTCCAGCGACTACTCGATGCCCTTGAAGGTCTTGGCACCGCGGACGTCCGCAGCATCCTGGAGGTCATGGTCCTTCAGCTCTGCGACGACTATGAGCTTCCGCAACCAGTCGCGAATGCCACTGTTGAAGGGTTCTTGGTGGACTTCTTCTGGCCTGACAAGAAGCTGATCGTTGAGGCCGACAGCTACACCTATCACTCGATGCCCGGGGCTTTCGAGCGCGATCGAGAACGCGATCAGCAACTCACGCTGGCCGGCTACACCGTCGTCCGGTTCACCTACAGCCAGGTCGCGAGGCAGCCAAAGCTCGTCCGGCGCCGCCTCCGACGACTGCTGTCCTGACGCGGGTCGTTCTGGGCTCCATCATGGAGTCCAGAACGACCCGGACCGCGTGGACGTGGCGAGGACCGCGCGGCGCACCGCCTCGCGGCGGACCGCCTCCTAGACGGCGTTGCCCGCGGCGATCTTGCGCAGGTTGATCGTCGCGTCGTACACCTTGGCGTCGACGCCGGCGTCGAGGGCGACGTCGCGCAACGGCCGCCCGGAGGCCGAGGCCTCCTTGACGATCGCAGCCGCGGCGTCGTAGCCGATGGCGCCGTTGAGGGCCGTCGCGGTCGCGAGCGTCCCCTCGGCCGAGGCCTTGGTGCCCGCCTTGTTGACCTCGATCCCGTCGACGCACTTCTCGGCAAATGCCACCGTCGTCGTCGACAGCAGGTGAATCGACTGCAGCAGGTTCCGCGCGATCAGCGGGATGCGGACGTTGAGCTCGAACTGGCCCTGCATGCCGCCGATGGTGATCGCGGTGTCGTTGCCGATGACCTGGGCGGCCACCTGCAGGACGACCTCCGGGAGAACCGGATTGACCTTGCCCGGCATGATCGAGGAGCCCTTTTGGAGCTCGGGCAGGAAGATCTCGCCGATGCCCGCGCGCGGGCCGGAGCCCATGAGCGCGATGTCCTGCGCGATCTTGGTCAGCGAGACGGCGACGACCTTCAGCGCGCCCGACAGCTCGACCAGCGCATCGCGGTTGGCCTGGGCCTCGAACGGATCGGCCGGCGGCGCAATGAGCTTCAACTTCGACTCGCGGATCAACCGCTTGCGCACCTCGGCGGCGAACTTCGGATGGGTGTTGAGCCCCGTGCCCGTTGCGGTGCCGCCGAGCGGGATCTGGCCGACGTGCACGAGTGCGCTCGCAACCCGCTCTTGCCCCAGGCGCATCTGCGCGGCGTAGCCGGCGAACTCCGCGCCGAGCGTGACCGGCACCGCGTCCATGAGATGGGTGCGGCCGGACTTCACCACGTCCTTGAACTTCTTGGCCTTGCGATCGAACGACCGCTCAAGCTGCTTCAAGGCAGGCAACAGCTTGTTGGTGGCCTCGTCCAGCGCGGCGAGGTGCACAGCCGACGGGAAGACGTCGTTGGAGGACTGGCCGTAGTTCACATGGTCATTGGGATGAGCCTTGCCGCCGGTCAGCGACGAGATCACCTCGTTGGCGTTCATGTTGGACGACGTGCCCGAGCCCGTCTGGAACACGTCGATCGGGAACTGGTTGTCGTGCTCGCCGGCGGCGATCGCGGCGCCCGCGGCGGCGATCTCCTTGGCGAGCTTCGGATCGAGGTTGCCGAGCTCCGCGTTGACCAGGGCCGCGGTGCCCTTGATGGCGCCGAGCCAGCGGATGACAGAGACCGGGACCGTCTCACCGGAGATCGGGAAGTTGTCGACGGCCTTCGTGGTCTCGCCGCCGTAGAGCTTCTTCTTCAAAGGGGGCATGGCCCGGGAGCCTACGACGCGGCCCCCGCGCGCGTGATCCCGACGAACGCCGACGCCGGGACGCGGATGGTCAGGCGACCTCGCGCGTCACTGCGCAGCACGCGGCGCACCACCGTGCCCTCGTCGCGGCGGGCCGCCCGCACCGCCACGCGATACCGCGCGCTGCGCGCATACCGCGCAGCGGTCACCACCGTCGTCGGCCCATCGGTCGTCAGCAAGAACCCGGAGCCCCGCACGCGCGACAGCGTCCGAAACGCCAGCGCGTCGCGCGCCGCGCGCACCGTGTAGCCCCGCACCGAGAACCGCTGCTCGGTCGCCGTGAACGCGAACGGCACCGGCGGATCCGGCGGATGGTCCAAGGCCTCCATCAACCCCGGCAGCGCCTGCTGCAGGCTGCGCTTGAAGTACTCGCCGGTGTGCCCGCCCGCGCCGTAGTCGACGTAGGTGCGCGGGATCCCGAGCGCGGCGGTCCGTGCCGCGAAGGCCGCGCTCTCGGTGTGGACCAGCGGCTCGATCCGGTCGTCATCGCCTCCGCCGCCCAGCGGCCCGCCCGCCCGTCCGTCGCCCGTGTAGATCGACAGCGCCAGCCCGCGCAGATTGCCCGCGAGATCGACCGGGTTGTGCCCGCGCCAGCGGATCTCCGGCCCGCTCCATGGCCCCCACGGCTCCACGCCGAGGAGCGCCGGCGCACCGCCCGCTGGCGTCGCGAGGTCCAGCGCGCCCGAGAACGACGACGCCGCGACGAACAGGTCCGGATGGCGCGCGGCGTAGCTCATCGCGCCGAAGCCGCCCATCGAGAAGCCGGCGATCGCACGCTTGCCGCGCGCCGCGATCGTCGGCTCGTGCGCGTCGATCCACGGGATCAGCTGGTCGACGTGGAACCGCTCCCACTGCGGCTGGACACCACCGGGCCAATCGGTGTACCAGCCGTTGGTGCCGCCGTCGGGGATCACCACGACCACGCCGAGCCCCTCGGTCAGCTGCTCGGCGTCGAGCTGCGTCCAGGCCCGCTCGTCGCCGCCGCTGCCGTGCAGCAGGTAGAGGGTCGGGTAGCGCGCGGCCGGGTTTGCGGCCGCCTCGCGCGGGACCAGCACCCGCACGCGCACCGGGTCGGCGAGCGCGGGCGTCGTGAACGTCAGCTCGGTCATCCGCGCGCTCAGCGGGACCGACGCGGTCAGCCGCAAGCCCTCGGCACGGACGGCCGGGCTCGCATCGCCCGGCGCGGTCAGCGGACCGAGCGCGACGGCGAGCGCGCTGAGCGCGGCGCGGAAGAAGCGGGAGAGCAGCATCTACGACAGGAAGGAGAGCAGCTCGCGCGCCACGCCGACAGGGTCGTCGTAGGCGATGAGGTAGCCGGTGCCCGGCAGGACCCGCAGGATCGCATCCGGCAGGAGATCGAGCGCCTCCTCGGCGCCGCGCAGCGGATGGTGGCGATCCTCGTCGGCCCACAGCAGCAGCACGGGGACGTCGAGCGCCGGCAGCAGGTCCAGCACCTCGCGGCGCGCCGTGCGCGGCAGCTCCCGGGCCAGCCGCGCCCACGAGCGCGCCAGGTTGGCGTTGCCGCCGACGTCGGCCATCGCGTGGCGCACGAGATCGGCCGCCTCGGGCACGCCGCGCGCGGTCAGCGCCGTTCCCCGCTCCGGCCGAAACGCGAACCGCACCGCATGGCCGGCCAGGCGGTCAAGGCCCGGCACGCCCGCCGCACGCGCGGCCCCCAGCCACGCGCCGTGCGCCTTGGCGCGCTCGGGCGGGCGGTGCAGACGGCACGGCAGCAGCACGAGCCGCCCCGGCGTCAACTGCCCCAACTCGATCGCGCGGACCAGCAGGTCGGCGCCCAACCCATGGCCGCCGACCAACGGCCGGCGCCCGGCGACGTCGACGCAGAACGCCGCGAGCACGCCGGCCAGCCAGTCGAAGCTGTACGGATGGCGCGGGCGATCCTCGGAGTCCCCGTGCGCCGGCAGGTCGGGCAGGATCAGCCGGAAGCGATGGGCGAGATCCTCGACCGCCGGCTCGAACTCGCGATGGCTGAGCCCGGCCGAGTGCACCAGCACCACCGGCGGGCCCGTGCCGACCTCGCGGTAGGCGATCCGAGCACCGTCCTCGGCGTGCCAGAGGCGGAGCCTCATCCGTGCGCCGCCCCCGCGGCAAGCCCCGCGTCCAGCGCGCGCGCCACCTCCGGCGAGCGCTCACGCACGCCGACGCCCGCCGTCTGGACCCGCCGCGCCAGCTCGGCCGAGATCCCGCTGGAGCGCGCGGCCCCGCGCGACACCGCCGCGCTGAGGAACCCGAGCGCCAGCGCCGCGTCCGCGTCGTCCTCCTCGCGGGCTCGTGTCGCCAGCTCCTCGGCCACCGAGTGGACGGTCACGCCCAGGTTCTGCAGCTCGGCATCGGTGCGCACGCGCCGCAGGCAGGTGGAGATCAGCGTGTCGCCCGGCAGCGCGACCGCGCCCGGCGCGCTGGCCAGCGCACGCTCATAGCCGTCTCGGTCGGTGTCGATGCAGGCGCTGGGCAATGGTGGCGCGTCCTTCGTGCACGCCCCGAAGGCGAGCGCAAGGCCCACGGCGAGGGCGGCACGGCACCTCATCGGTCCCATCGTAGAGTGGCCGCCCCGTGCCGACCCCCAGGACCTACGACCGCGAGATCCTTCGGCTCGCGATCCCCGCCCTTGGCGCGCTGGCCGCCGAGCCGCTCTACCTGCTCGTCGACACCGCGATCGTCGGCCATCTCGGAACGCCCCAGCTGGCCGCGTTGGCGCTGGCCGCCGCGGTGCTCGGCGCGGCCGTCACGCTCTGCAACTTTCTGACCTATGGCACCACCGCGCAGGTCGCGCGGCTGCACGGCGCGGGCGAGTCCCAGCGCGCGGGGGAGATCGCCGCCCAGGCGCTGTGGCTGGCGCTGGCGATCGGCGTCGCCCTGACCGTCGCCGTCATCGCGCTCGCCGATCCGCTGATGGCGCTCGTCGGCGGCCACGGCCACTCGGCCGAGCTCGCGGCGCGCTACCTGCGTATCAGCGCCCTCGGCCTGCCCAGCGCGCTGATCGCGCTCGCGGCCCAGGGCTACCTGCGCGGCATCGGCGACCTGCGCTCTCCGCTGATCGTCGTCGTCGTGGCCAACATCATCAACATCGTGCTCGAGCTGGTGTTCGTGTACGGGTTGGATTGGGGCCTGGACGGCAGCGCGGCGGGAACGGTCGTCGCCCAGACGGGCATGGGCGTGGCGTTCACCCTGTACTTGCTCAGGGCGCCCGCGCGCACGCGCCGGCCGAACACCGCTCAGCTCAGGGGTCTTGCGCGCATGGGCGGCCACATCGTCGTGCGCACCGGCTCGCTGCTGCTGGCCTTCGTGATTGCCGGCGCCGTGCTGGCGCGCGTCGGCGACGACAGCCTTGGCGCGCACCAAATCGCCTTCCAGGTCTTCATCTTCCTGGCACTGGTCCTCGATGCGATCGCGATCGCGGGGCAGGTCCTGGTCGGCCGCATGCTCGGCGCGGGCGATGCGGCCGGTGCGCTGGCCGCCGCCCGGCGCATGTTGGGGTGGTCGCTGGCGGGTGGCTGCGCGATGGGCCTCGGCCTGCTCGCCACGCGCAACGTGCTCCCAAACGCCTTCAGCTCCGATGCAGCCGTCCTCGCACGCGCGCACGAGCTCTGGCCACTCTTCGCGCTGATGCTGCCGGCTGGCGCGCTCGTCTTCGCGCTGGACGGGATCCTGCTCGGCGCCGGCGACACGCGCTTTCTCGCCTACGCCATGGCGTTCAGCGCGCTGGCCGTCTTCGTGCCGATCACGCTGCTCAGCCTGCACTTCCACTGGGGCGTCGTCGGCGTCTGGTGGGGCCTCAACGCGCTGATGCTCGCCCGCCTGGTGACGATCGGCGTCCGCTTCCGCGGACGCCGCTGGGTCGTCGTCGGCGCGCCCGCCTAGCACCTAGCCGGAGGCGGCCCCGGCAGTCGTCGCCGCCTCGGCCTCCAGCGTCTCGCGCAGCGCGTCAGGCAGCTGGGCCGCCTGCTGGGCGCCGTAGTCGAAGCCGACCAGGACGCCGTAGCCCTCGGCGGCCAGCCGCGTCCCGACACGCATCTCGAACTCGACGCGGAACGACGAGCGCTTGACGTTGCCGATCGAGCACTGGACCGCGACCTCCTCGTCGAAGAGGACGGGCGAGCGGTAGTTGATGTGGCACTCGGCGAAGATGAGGCCGAAGGCGTCGGCCTCGGGGTTGGCCGGGTCGTGGCTCGGGACGATCGCGCGCAGGTAGGCGATCCGGGCGGTCTCGAAGTACCGCAGGAAGACCACGTTGTTGAGGTGGCGCATCGCGTCGAGGTCGCCGAAGCGCACGCGCTCGGTGTGGGTGTAGCTCATACGGAGGTCTCCGGTTGCAGGGGTTCCGGCAGCTCGAACCCGCGCGCGGCGCACCCACGCTCGATCTGCTTGATCACAGACTCCATCACCTTCACGCGTGCGAAGCGCTTTGACTCGCCCTCGACCAGGATCCACGGCGCCTCGATCGTGTCGGTCCGCACCAGCATCTCCTCGATCGCCTCGACGTACTGCGGGCGCTTCTCGCGGTTTCTCCAATCCTCGTCGGTGATCTTCCACGTCTTCAGCGGATCGGCCTGACGGCGCTCGAAGCGGCGCAGTTGCTCCTCGGGGGAGATGTGCAGCCAGAACTTGGCAAAGATCGTGCCTGCGGCGGTCAGCGTGCGCTCGAACTCCACGATTTCGTCGTAGGCACGCCGCCACTGCTCCTCGGTCGCGAAGCCCTCGACGCGCTCCACGAGCACGCGGCCGTACCAGGAGCGGTCAAAGACGGCCATGCCGCCCCAGCCCGGCTGCGGGACCCAGAAGCGCTGGAGGTAGTGATGGCGCAGCTCGTCGGGCGTCGGCGCGGCGAACGACGCGACGCGCACGTGGCGCGAGTCCAGCGGGGCCAGCAGGCGCTTGATCGCGCCGCCCTTGCCGGAGGCGTCCCAGCCCTCCATGACGATGGCCAGCGGTGGCCCGAGCGGGTCGCCGGGGTGCAGCTTGCCGCCGAGCGCGAGGCGCAGCTGCGCCAGTCGCCGCCCGCCCGCCGCGAGCCGCTCATCCTGTTCGCGGCGCTTGAGCTTCAGTGAGAGATCGAGGTCGTCGAGCCTGCTCATTGCGCCAACAATGCTCGCAGACCATGCCATTGCGGCAGGCCCGGATGCCGAAACCTACGCAAAGCCGCGCGGAGCGTTCCGAATCGGCCTTCGCGGCCTAAGACTGCTGTTCATGACGCGGTCCACGCACACCAGTCGCCTCGGCCTGACGACCTCAGAGGCGGCACGTCACCTCGGGGTCTCCCTCTCAACCGTCCGCCGGTGGTCCGACATGGGCTACCTGCGCGGCTATCGGACGCCGGGCGGCCAACGCCGCTTCCCCGTCGGAGAGCTCGACGAGTTCGTCACTTCGCTGGAGGAGCGCACAAGCACCGGCACCGGCCGCTTCGTGCGCGAGCAGCCCGACGCGATCGATGAGGTCGACGTGCCGCTCGCCACCGACGTCGAGCAGTAGGCCGAGCGCGCCGCCGGCTCAGCCGCCGGCCGCCTCGTTCATCCGACGCTCGATGTCCAGCTCTTCGTCGTAGTCGGCCGCGTCGGCGTGGCGGTACTCCGTGCCCTGGCCCGCCAGCAGCTCGGCAAGCGCCTCGACGTAGCCGGCGTCCAGCTGCTTGCCCGCGACGCGCCGCAGTTCGTTCAGCGCCTCGAACGAGGACAGCTGCGTCCGGTACGTGTCAGGCGCCGTCAGCGTGTCGTAGACCTCGGCGACCGCGATGATCTTCGCGATCTCGGGGATCGCCTCGCCGGTCAGCCCGTGCGGGTAGCCCTTGCCGTCGGGCCGCTCGTGGTGGGCGATGATGATCTCGCTCAACGGGCCGTAGACGCCAATGTCGCGCAGCAGGTCGGCGCCGAGCTCGGGATGGCGGCGGATCGCCGTCCAGTCGTCCTCGGTCAGCACGACGCCACGCTCCATGACGCGGTCGCTCAGCGCGAATCGCCCGATGTCGTGCAGCAGGCCCGCGGTGTGCGCAAGCTCCTGGTCGCGCTCAGTCATCCCGGCGTGGGCGGCGATGTCACGGGCGAACCGCGCGACCGCGGCGCAGTGGCGCGCCGCGCGATGGTCGCGGGCGTCGAGCGTGCGGATCAGCCCGCTCAGCACGCCCCATGAGAGGTTGGCGTACTCCTTGGTGCGCTCGCGCGCAGCGATCACCAGCCGCGTCATGTAGCTAAACGCCAGCAGCGCGACCAGCACGAGCGTGATCACGGCGAATCCCGTCTGGGCGTAGACCGCGCCGATCGAGGTGACCAGCGCGATGTTGATGACGATCGTCGGCGCCAGGTCCGACAGCGCGCGAACGCGGTTGCGCAGTGCCTGGCCGTCGAGCACCGCCATCCCCAAGCCGACCAGCTCGGAGTTGACGATCAGGACCGCGCCGCTGGAGATGGCCAGCGCGACGGCGAAGCCGGCCGTGTCCTGCGTGAGGTCGAGCGCCTGCAGCACGACGGCAGCGCCGACGGTCGGCAGCGCGCTGCCGGCAAGGTTGATGAGCAGCGGGATGCGGCGATAGCGCTCGACCATCCAGCCGACGAGCTCGGCGATGACCGGGACTGCGAACGCGGCGGCTGGCCCGAGGAAGCAGGCGGCCAGGATCCCGCAGAGGAACGCACCCGAAACGAAGATGCGCTGCGTGGAGACGTCGACGGCGAGCAGCCGCGACACCACGGCGCACGCCAGCAGGACGCCGGCGAGCGGGTCACCGATCGTGCCGGGCTCGACGACTGCCAGCCCGGCGGCGACCACGAGGCCCGCGGCAGCTACTCCTGCTGCGAGGCGCGGGCGCTGCACCACGTCCGACCCGCTCACGGCGGAGACGCTACAGGGCGCCTCCGCACGGGTCTAGATAAGCCCGATGGGCTAGCGGCCGCCGACGTACCCGGCGACGGAGGCGATGGCGACGAGGACACCGGCGTAGGGCAGGGCGCGCAGCTTCAGGTTGTTCATGGCAAGCCTCCGAAAGACAGTGGACGGATAACGGGGCGCGAGCGTAAGCTTGCTCCGTGGCTCTGCACGGGAAGTTGCGCAAAATCGATGCACTTTGGGCAGTAGGCGGGACTAAAGCTGTACGCCGTGATCCCGTGGAACGCTCTTGCGCACGCTGAAGACCTCCGAGGCGGCTGCCGTCCTGAATGTCAGCCCGAACACGCTCCGTGCGTGGGAGCGCCGTTTCGGCTACCCGAAACCGCAAAGATCGCCTGGAAAGCACCGCCTTTACACGCACGGCGAGATCGCGGCACTGCGCGATGCGCTGCAGGAAGGCCTGTCGATCTCGTCGGCCATCTCGCGAGCGCGGGAGTCGGTCGCGGCCGACACGCACGTGCTCGTCGGCGCACTTGCCGCCTATGAGCTGGAGCGCGCCGACGCCGCGATGGAGGGCGCGCTCGCGCTGCGCTCCGTCGAGCGGTCGGTGGAAGAGGTGCTCCTACCGTCGCTGGAGGAGATCGGCGATCGCAACGGGACCGACTCGGCGCCGTGGGCGCTCGCGGCCCGGTGGGCGGGCGAGTGGCTGCTGCGGGCCCAGCGTCTGTCGCCGCCGCCCGCGGCCCGGCCGTCGGTCCTGCTCGGCGACGCCACGCGCGACCAGCTCGATCCGGATGCGCTGGCGCTTCGGGCGCTGGAGCTGTGCACGACGCGGATCGGCCTGCGCACCCTGACGCTGCCGGTCACGGGTCTCGCCGGCCTCGGTGACGTGCTCTCGGCCTATGAGCCGCGGGTGGTCGTCATCGCCGGCGGCGAGGAGCTCGACGACGACGTCGCGCGTTGGGCCTACCGCGTGCGCGCCTCGTCCGGCGCCCTGCCGGTCCTGCTGTTCCGTCGCGGCGGCCGCGACGACCGCACACGCACCACCGGCGCGCGGCATCTGGCGGCCGCACCGACCATCGCCGCCGGCCAGTTGCTCGACCTCGCGGAGGGCGGCAGCCGCGAGTCGATTGCCGATGACCTGGAGTTCGACGATCTCGCGGTCCCCACGCCACCCCGACGCCGGCTATCCGCCTAAGAGCTGAGGAAGATCCCATTTGAGCGCCAACCGTCCACTGCTTCGCCTGGTTCCGGACCCCACGTCCGAGCCAGCCGTCCCGTTCGTCAGCTTCTGCGGACACTGCGGCGAGGCGCCGCAAACCCCCATGGCCGCCCTCGCGCGCGTGTGCGCGCTTTGTGGCCTTGGCGTTGTCATCAGCGCCAGCGCGGACCTCGCCCCGCGCAAGGGTGAGTCGTTTGTCATCGTCGATCGCCAGCTCAAGCTGTGCGGCCTGTCGCGCGGCGCTGAGCGCGTCCTGGGCGTCGACGAGCCCGACGCGGTCCATCGCCACGTCTCCGACTTCCTCGAGCCCGCCGACGCCGAGGCCGGCAAGGGCGACGAGTTGCTGCAGGGCATCATCGCGAGCGCGGCGATTGGCATCGCGCCGCCGCACAACATCGTCGTGCGCCCCACCGGCGAGTACGGCGTGCGCTACGCCGCCCGCGTGGGCAGCTGTGGGCCTCCGGAAGGCGCATTGATCGTCCTCGGAACGGTGTAACCGTCGGCGCTTGGGTACACGGTCCTTCCGGTGCAAGACGCTGCCCGCCGTGCACCTGACCTTGCGCAAGTTGCCAAACCCTCACCAAACGGCGAAGACTGCACCACATGGGTGGATCGATTCGAACCAACGCCGCAGCAGCCATGCTGGGCGTCAGCCCGAACACGCTGCGCTCTTGGGAGCGCCGGTTCGGCTTCCCGGAGCCCAAGCGCACGGCCGGCGGGCACCGGCAGTTCGACCTCGCCGAGATCGAGGCGCTGCGCGCCGCCTTCGAGGAGACGCACAACATCTCCTCGGCCGTCTCGGTCGCCCGTGAGCGCGGCACCGGCCCGGCCTCGCCGGCACGGCTGCAGTCCGCCTTCGGCCGCTTCGACGAGGATGGCGCCAATCGCCTGATCGAGGAGAGCCTCACGGTCCGCTCGGTGGAGCGCACCGTCGAGGAGGTCCTGCTCCCGTCGGTCGAGGCGCTCGCCCCGGCCCACAACACGCAGCCCACTCCCGAGTACGGCTTCGCCTGGCGCTATGCGACCGGCTGGCTGGCCGCGACCCAGCGCCTCGCCCCGCCCGCCTCGCGGAGCGAGGGGATCCTGATCTTTGACGCCAGCCGCGCGCCGGAGGCCGAGGCGCTGCAGGCCCAGGCGCTGGAGCTTGTCCTGCGCCGCTGTGGCCTGCGCACGCTGACGCTGACGGCCGACTCGGATCCGAGCCGCCTCTCGCACGCGATTACCGCGCTGGACCCGCGCGCGGTCGTACTCACCGGCCACGGCGCGTCGCTCGACGCCCTGGGCCGCCTGGTCTTCACTGCCCGCCGCGTGGCGGGCGAGGATGTCGCGATCCTCGACTACCGCGATGCGATCCCACACACGGGCAGCAGCACGGTCGAGGTGCTGCCGGACATGCCGCTGGCCGCCCGCGAGGCGATCTTGCTGCGGCTCGAGGCTCGCAACGCCAGTGGGCGCTTCGCCCGCGGCGCCTCGACGGCGATCGGGCTGTAGCTCCCTGCGCGAGCGGTCCCTCGCGAATAGTTCGGGTGCTGTCCGGGCGGGGCGACATGATCTCCGCGCGATGACGCTCACCCAGCTCGACGATCCCCTGGCGCACGACGCCCTGGAGTCTCTCCTGCTCGCGGAGGCGAGCGTCCGCCGGCGCCTGGCGTCTGACCTGGAGCGTGAGGGACTGTCGTCATCGGGCTTCTCGGTGTTGATGGTCCTGTCCAGCGGTGGTGGCGAGCTGGAGCTGCGCGCCCTGCGCGCCCGGCTGCGCACGTCAAAGGCCAATGCGACCGAGGTCGTCACCACGCTGGAGACGCGCGGGATGGTCCAGCGCTTCCGTCTGCCGCACGATCGCCGCGCGGCGTCGGTCCGGCTGACCACGCAAGGCCGTGAGCTGGTCGACCGCCTCGTGCCCGAGCACACCCAGCGCGTCACCGACGCGTTCGCGGTGCTCGATGAGGCCGAGAAGCGCATGCTCACCGACATTTGTCGCAAGCTCGCCGTCGAGCCCGTGGCCGCGCCCGCGTAGCTTTCGCCGCTGAAAGTATCCTGGGCCGCTCATGGCCCGCCGTCCCGTCGCTTCGAACCAGTCCTTCCCCCAGCTCGAGGAGCAGGTGCTCGCGCGCTGGCGCGAGCGCGACGTGTTCGCCGAGTCGCTGCGCAACCGCGAGGGGGCGGATCGCTGGGTCTTCTGGGAGGGGCCGCCGACGGCCAACGGCAAGCCCGGCGTGCACCACGTCCTCGCGCGGGCGTTCAAGGACATCTACCCGCGCTACAAGACGATGCGTGGGCATCTGGTCGAGCGCAAGGGCGGCTGGGACACCCACGGCCTGCCGGTGGAGATCAACGTCGAAAAGCAGCTCGGCCTCCACAACAAGCACGAGATCGAGGCCTACGGCATCGCGGAGTTCAACGCGAAGTGCCGCGCGTCGGTCTTCGAGTACCTCGAGGACTGGAACCGGCTCACCGAGCGGATCGGGTTCTGGGTGGACTTGGAGAACGCCTACCGCACGCTCGACGCCTCCTACGTCGAGTCGGTCTGGTGGGCGCTGCGTCAGATCCACGAAAAGGGCCTGCTCTACGAGGGCCACAAGGTGGTGCCCTACTGCCCGCGCTGCGGGACGGCGCTGTCGTCGCACGAGCTGGCGCTGGGCTACAAGGACGTCATCGATCCGTCGGTCTACGTGCGCTTCCCGGTCGCCGAGGATGGCGGTCCGGTGCAGGCAGGCGATGAGCTGCTGGTGTGGACGACGACGCCGTGGACGCTGGTCTCCAACGCGGCGGTCGCGGTCGATCCGGAGCTGATCTACGTGCGGGCCAAGACTGGCGCCTTGGAGGCTCCAGTCGTCCTCGCAGAAGCGCTCGTCGAGCGCGTCCTCGGCGGCGACGACGCCGATGTCCAGATCCTCGCCAAGTTCCCCGGCGCCGCGCTCGACGGCGTCCGCTACGAGCCGCCGTTCTCCTACATCAAGGGGTCGGAGTACGGCGAGCGCGGCCACACGGTGTTGCTCGGCGACTTCGTCACCGCCGACGACGGCACCGGCCTGGTGCACACCGCGATCGCCTTCGGCGAGGACGACTTCCGCCTCGGCGCGCAGTACGGCCTGAAGGTCGTCAACCCCGTGCGTCTGGACGGCACCTACGACGAGCGCGTGAAGGGCTACGAGGGGCGCTTCGTCAAGGACGCCGACGCCGACCTGGTCGAGGACCTCCGCGCCCGCGGCCGGCTGCTGCGCGCCCAGCAGTACGAGCACTCCTATCCGCACTGCTGGCGCTGCGGCACGCCGCTGCTCTACTACGCCAAGCCGTCCTGGTACATCGCGACGTCGCAGGTCAAGGACAAGCTCTTGGCCGCCAACGAGACCGTCGGCTGGCATCCCGAGCACGTCAAGCACGGACGCTTCGGCCGCTGGCTGGAGAACAACGTCGATTGGGCGTTGTCGCGCGAGCGCTATTGGGGCACGCCGCTGCCGGTGTGGCGCTCGGAGGACGGGGAGGACTTCCACGTCATCGGCTCGTTCTCGGAGTTGGAGGCGCTGTCCGGGGTCAAGCTCGAGGACCCGCACCGTCCCTACGTCGACGACATCACCTACACCGATCCGCAGACCGGCAAGGTCATGCGGCGTGTCCCCGAGGTCATCGACGTGTGGTTTGACTCGGGCGCGATGCAGTTCGCCCAGTGGCACGCGCCGTTTGAGAACCAGGACCGCTTTGAGAACGCGTGGCCGGCGGACTTCGTCTGCGAGGCGCTGGACCAGACGCGCGGCTGGTTCTACTCGCTGCTGGCGGTGTCGGTGCTGCTCTTTGACGAGTCGCCGTACAAGGACGTCGTCTGCCTCGGGCTGATCCTCGACGAGGACGGGCAGAAGATGTCGAAGTCCAAGGGCAACGTCGTCGACCCCTTCGAGATCCTCGACCGCTTCGGCGCCGACGCGCTGCGCTGGTACTTCTTCTCCTCCAAGCAGCCGTGGGACGGCTACCGCTTCTCGGAGGAGACGATCGCCGAGGGCGTGCGGCTGTTTCTCAACACGTTGTGGAACACCTACGGGTTCTTGGTGTTGTACGAGAACGCGGCGGATGGGGACGAGGTCTTGGCTTCTGAGGCCGGACCGGCGACCGACCTCGACCGCTGGGTGCTGTCGCGGCTGAGCGGCACGGTCGCGGCGGTGACCGAGCGCCTCGACGCGTTTGACGCCACCGGCGGCGCGCGCGAGATCGCGACCTTCGTCGACGATCTCTCCAACTGGTACGTGCGGCGCTCGCGTCGGCGTTTCTGGGAGGGCGACGCGCGCGCGTTCGCGACGTTGCGCGAGTGCCTCGTGACGGTCGCGCAACTGTTGGCGCCGTTCACGCCGTTTATCGCCGACGAGATCTACGACAACTTGGACGGGGCGGCGGGGTCGGTTCATCTGACCGACTGGCCGGCGGCCGGTCCGCGGGATGAGGCGCTGGAGGCCGCGATGGCCACGGCGCGCGAGGCCGTGGCACTGGGCCTGCGGGCGCGCGCGGGCGCGAAGGTCGGCCTGCGCCGGCCGCTGCGCGAGGCCGTCGTGGTGGCAGCGGGGCGCGAGCGCGCCGCGCTGGAGACCACGGCCGACATCGTCCGCGAGGAGCTCAACGTCAAGGCCCTGCGCTTCGTCGATGAGGCCGATGAGCTGGGCTCCTATGACCTCAAGCCCAACTACCGCTCGCTCGGTCCGCGCTTTGGCAAGAACATGCCGCAGGTCGCCGCGGCGGTGCAGGCGCTGGACGCCGACCGCGTCGCGGTCGCGCTGCGCGAGGGGCGGACCGTCGGCGTCAACGTCGACGGCCACGATCATGAGTTGACCGCCGACGACCTCTTGGTGGGATTGCAGCCGCTGGAGGGCTTCCAGGTCGAGCGCGAGGGCGGTCACGCGGTCGCGCTGGACCTCGCGATGGACGACGAGCTGCGCCGGGAGGGCTGGGCGCGCGAGGTCGTGCGCGCAGTGCAGAACGCGCGCAAGGACGCGGGCCTGGACGTGTCGGACCGGATCGCGCTGACGCTGGCCGGTGACGTCGAGATCGTCGCGGTCGCCCAAGAGTACGAGCGGCTGGTCGCCGACGAGGTGCTCGCGACGAGCGTCGCGTTTGGCAACGGCGCTGAGGACGACGGGCTGTTCGTGGCGACGGTCGACGGCCACACGCTCCGCGTCGGCGTCGTGCGCGTCTGACGTCGGACGAGGTGGGGGGCGAGTTTCGGTCGGCCGCGCCCTAAGGGGGCATGAGCGATGAGCAGCGGATGGACGACGACTCGCTGGCCGCGGTGGTGACCGCGATCCCGCCTGGGCGTTGGATGAGCTACGGCGACGTGGTGGCGGCGGCCGGTGGCGTTGCGGCGCAGGCGCTCGGCGTCAACGGGCGGCTGACGC
The DNA here is from genome assembly GCA_963829185.1 of uncultured Conexibacteraceae bacterium. Lineage (GTDB taxonomy): Bacteria > Actinomycetota > Thermoleophilia > Solirubrobacterales > Solirubrobacteraceae > Baekduia. The sequence continues at coordinate 254,514 of CAWHID010000006.1, read as the reverse complement.
GGCTGGCATGCGACGGCGCGCATCGCGTCTTGCGGGTCGATGGCACCGTCGCCGGCACCGCGCTGGGGGATCCTGAGCGGGTGCGGCGGCTGCTGGAGGACGAGGGCGTCGCCTTCGACGGCGGCCGGGCCGCCGTCGAAGCGAGACTGGGAAACACCGGCCCAGAGGGCCGGGTTTCCTCGCGGGTGTCGGCCCAGGGGGCCGAACCCGCAGCTTCGCGAAGCTAGGCGGTCAGCGCGGGCTCAAGCTCTGCTTCGAGCTTGCGCTTCGGGTACGCGCCGATGACCTTCTTGGCGACCGCGCCATTCTTGAAGAGGATGAGCGTCGGGATGCTCAGGACCTCGAAGTTCGCGGCGGTCTGCTGGTTCTCGTCGACGTTGAGCTTGACGATCTTGAGATCGGAGCGCTCGGCGGCGATCTCCTCGAGGACCGGGGCGACGACGCGGCACGGACCGCACCAGGGCGCCCAGAAGTCGACGAGCACAGGTACGTCGGATTCGAGGACTTCTGCCTGGAAGTTGGTGTCGGTGACGTCGGAGAGGGTTCCGGCCATGTCTGGCTCCTTCGAAGGGGTGGTGCCTTCACTATACAAAGTGAAGTGCGGGCCCGGGCGGGCTAGCTGCCGCTGCGGCAACTTACCCGCCCGAGCGGCTCCCTTCGCGCTAGGCCGGCGGCAGCAGCACCTTGTTGATGACGTGGATGATGCCGTTGGAGGCCTTGACGTCGGTCTTGGTCACCTTCGTCGAGCCGTTGAGGAAGACGTTGGAGCCCTTGACCGCGATCTTCACCGACGCCCCGTTGAGCGTCTTGGCGCTCGTGAGCTTGACGACCTTCGAGGCCGGGACGCGGCCCTTGACCACGTGGTAGAGCAGGACGGCCTTGAGCTTGGCCTTGTCCTTGCCCAGCGCGGTGAGCGTGGCCTTGGGCACCTTGGCGAAGGCCGCGTTGGTGGGCGCAAAGACGGTGTAGCTGCCCTTCGACAGCGTCGTGGCCAGCCCCGCCTGCTTGACGAGCGAGACGAGCGTGGAGAACTGTGGATCGCCGGCGGCGACGTCGACGATCGTCTTGCTCGACGCCGCGCTCTGCGCGGACGGCGTCGCGGTGGCGGTCATCGGGACGGCGGCGACAGCAGCGACGGTGCCGGTGGCGGCAAGCGTGGCAAGGAGACGGTGGCGCATCGGAGGGACCTCTCGGATCGGTGGGTGAAACGGTCGCGGCAGGTACGCCCGGACTGGTCAAAGCGGTTGAGCGGCTCGGCGCCAGGTCGCCGGACGGGCAGCGAGCGGACAACCATCTGGGCGCCCACGCCGTATCGGACGTGTGAGATGTCCCTCACCGCGGTGGCGCCCATGACCCCGGCCGATGTTGCCGGCACGTCCTGGCGCGCGCCGGCGACGCTCGCCGACCGTCAAATGGCCGCGGCCTTGCGATCCGGCGAGGCGGGTGCGCTCGATGCGCTGCACGCCCGCTATGGCGCCACCGTCTTTGGCTACTTGGCCTCCACGCTGCGCGACCGCGCCGCTGCGGAGGACGTCTTTCAGCTCGTCTTCACCGAGATCTGGCGTCGCGGCCACCAGTACGACCCCGCACGCGGCTCGCTCATCACGTGGATGCTCACGATCGCGCGCTCGCGCTCGATCGACGAACTGCGCCGTCGGCGCCCGGAGCCGCTGGATCCGGCCACGCTGCCCGAGACGCCATCGCCGGCGCCCCAGGACGCAGCGCTTGATCGTTGGCGGATGGCCCAGCTCCTCTCCCAGCTGCCGGCCGACGAGCGCCAGCTCCTGGAGCTGCGCTTCTACGGCGAGCTTTCGCAGACCGAGATCGCTACTCGGACCGGGCTCGCGCTGGGCACGATCAAGAGTCGCATGGTGCGCGGGCTCGAGCGGCTGCGGACGCTGCTCGATGAGGAGGGGCTGGCATGAACAGCGTGCCCTCATGGCCGATTCGCCCGGCGGCCGTCGCGCTCGACCTCCTCGACGGCGACGAGCGCGCGGTTGCCGAGCGGCTGATGGTTGACGATCCGAGCTTCCGCGCGGAGGTCGAGCGGCTACGGGCGACCGCCAACGGGCTCGGTGGTCTGGAGGCCGAGATCTGGCGCCCAGAGCCGCCGCCGGCGCTGAACGTCGACCGCGCCGCAGCGGCCAGGGAGCTGCCGGGGCCGGGCGCTGCTGTCGCCGACACGCCGTCGGGGCGGTCGTCCGATCCCCATCGTTGGCGCGCGCGGCTGCGCCGCCCGCCCGCCGTCCTTGCCCTGGCAGCCACGCTGCTGGCCCTCGTCGTCGCCGGTGTGCTGCTGGCGCGCGTGGGCTCCGACGATGCCGCCTCGCCGTCGACGACGCTGGCGCTGCGCCCGCTGCCAGGAGTGCGCGGCGAGGCCCGGCTGACGATCGCTGGCGCCGACGCACAGTTGCGCGGCAGCGGCCTGCGCCCCAGCGGCGCTCACGACTACTACGAGGCCTGGTTGGCCGACGCCCGCGGGCGGATGATCTCCATGGGCAGCTTCCGGGTGGGGCGTGACGGGCAGGTCGATGCGCACATGCCCGTGGCGGTCGACGTCAGCCGCTATCAGCTGGTCGACGTCTCGCTGGAGCCCGACGACGGCGATCCCGCCCACTCGCAGCGCTCGGTGCTACGGGCGCGGCTGTAGCGCTGGGCCGCGCCGCGGCCGTGGGTCAGCCGCGCAGCGCGAGGATGAGGTGCGGCGACACGTACACCTCGACGAAGGCGGCGGCGACGACCATCGGGATCGCGATCGCAACCGTCACGAAGGTGGCGGCCAGCAGCTCCTCCCAGGCGCCGCGGCGGCTGGCGATCGTCCACGCGGCAAGCGGCAGGAAGAGCCCGGTCAGCTCGGGGATCGCGTGCGGCAGGATGCCGAGGACCAACAGCTCGGGGGACATGCTCCAGTGAAACGCCATCGTGGATGCCGCGCCGCCCAGTACGTAGGCCTGCGTGAACAACGAAAACGTCGTCGCCGCGATCACGAACGCAATCGCCAACGGGCCGGCCTTGTCGTGGACCCAGCGCCAGGCGCCGGAGTAGCGCTCGGCTTCCAACGGCAGTGAGCTGCCGGCGATGAAGCCCGCGACGCAGGCCATCGCGTGCAGTGCCAGCACAAATGCGTTGCGAAACAGGATGTGCCCGACGGCCGCCATCGTTGCCGGCACGTTGACCCCCGGCTGGGCGTAGTTCGTCGGATCGGGCGTCGAGCGATGGGCGATCAGGATGATCGCGGCCAGCAACGCGCCGCAGATCGCGAGCGCGAGCCCGAGCCACGGACCCAGCGTCGCCCACGGGCGCGCGTACCAGCGCTCCAGCGTGCCACGCGTGTCGCGCAGGCCTTGGACGACGACGAGCTCAGGGGCCATCGTCCTCGAAGATCGGCCGGTCGGGCGCCGCGCTTGAACGCGCGGGCGGTCCCCTCAGCGGTCGCGGCGCTCAGCGCAGGCGGGGCGATTCGCTGCCGGGATAAAGGGTGAGCCGGGTCCGGGGCGTCTCGTGGTGAATAATTGACCACCAGACGCCCTCGACGTCCCAGCCCACTCGATGGCTTCAACCCCGGTCGGTCGCGCGGGCGGTCCCCTCAGCGGTCGCGGCGACGCAGGCGCGGCACGAGCACCATCGCTTCCACCGCGATCTTGGTGCTCATTTTCGACTTGCCGCGCAAGCGATCGCGGAAGGTGATCGGCACTTCGACGACCGTGAAGCCGCGGCGGATCGTGCGGTTGGTCAGCTCGACCTGGAAGGCGTAGCCGTGGGCCTGGACGCTCGGCAGGTCGATCGCGCGCAGCACCTCGGCCCGAAAGCACTTGAAGCCGCCGGTCAGGTCGCGCACCCGAAGGCCGAGGATGACCGCCGCGTACAGCGAGCCGCCGCGGCTGATGATCCGGCGCACGATCCCCCAGTCGCGCACCGCGCCGCCGGCCACGTAGCGCGAGCCCAGCGCGAGGTCGGCGCCGTCGTCGCGCACGGCCGCAAGCAGGCGCGCGAGGTCGGCGGGATCGTGGGAGAAGTCGGAGTCCATCTCGAACACGAAGCCGGCGCCGTTGGTCAGCGCGTGCTGGAAGCCGGCGATGTAGGCCGGGCCGAGCCCTTCGCGCACCGTGCGGTGCAGGACCTCGACCTCGTCGTGCTCGAGCGCGAGGCGATCGGCGATGCGGCCGGTTCCGTCGGGTGAGTCGTCGTCGACGACGAGGATGTGGAAGCCCTCCGGTGCGGCGGTGCGGAGAACCCCGAGCGCAGCGTCGACGATCAGCTCGATGTTCTCGGCCTCGTCGAAGGTGGGGAGGATGAGCCAGGGCGGACCGGACACGCGAGCGCCACAGCCTAGGGACGTATGGTCTCCAGACGATGTCTGACCCCTCCAACGCGACCATCGCCGCCGCCTTCGACGAGCTCGGCGACCTGTACGAGCTCGACGGCGCCGTCGTGCACCGCGTGATCGCCTACCGCAACGCGGCCAAAGCGGTCCGCGACGCGTCGGTTTCGGTGAGCGCCCTGACGCGCGAGGGCCGCGTCACCACACTGCCCGGTATCGGCAAGACGCTGGAGGAGAAGCTCCACGCGCTGCTGGACACCGGGACGATCCCGGCCGCCGAGAAGCTGCGCGCCAAGTTCCCGCCCGGGCTGATCGACCTCACGCGCCTGCCCGGCCTCGGGCCCAAGCGGGCGCGCAAGCTCTTTGACGAGTTGGGCATCGACTCGCTCGACGCGCTGCGCGAGGCGGCCGAGGGCCAGAAGCTCCGCTCGATCAAGGGCTTCGGTCCCAAGTTCGAGGAGGCGGTCGTCGGCGCGTTCGCCGCCGGTGTGGCCGAGAAGGCGGCGCCGCGGCTGCTGCTGCACAAGGCGATCGACCTCGCCGACGCGATCGTCGAGGCGCTGCGGTCCCATCCGGCCGCCGTGCGCGTCGAGGTCGCTGGTGGCGTCCGGCGGCTGGCCGACAGCGTCAAGGACCTCGACATCGTCGCCGCCTCCGACGACCCGCCCGCGCTGGCCGCGGCGCTCGCCGACCTCGACCTCGTCGAGAGCGCTTCCTCCTCCGGCGAGAACGCCGCGCGCGCCCGGACCCACAACGGCGTGTCGATCGACCTGCGCGTCGTCGCGCCCGACCAGTTCGGCAACCTGCTCCAGCACTTCACGGGCAACAAGCAGCACAACATGAAGATCCGCGAGCGCGCGGTGCGCAAGGGGCTGCACGTCTCCGAGTACGGGATCCTCGACGACGCGACCGGCGACACGCTGCGCTGCAGCACCGAAGACGACGTCTACAAGCGGCTCGGGCTGCCCTGGATCCCACCGGAGCTGCGCGAGGACCGCGGCGAGCTGGAGCCGGGCTTCGTCGTGCCCGACCTCATCGAGCAGCGCGACCTCAAGGGCGACCTGCACTGCCACACGGTCGCCTCCGACGGACGCAACACGGCGTTGGAGATGGCACGCGGGGCGCTAGAGCGCGGGCTGGAGTACGTCGCAATCACCGACCACTCGGCGACGCACGGCTTCGGCAACGACGTCAGCCCGGATGCGCTGAAGCGCCAGATCGAGTTGGTGCACAAGATCAACGGTGAGCTCGATGGCATCGAGGTGCTCGTCGGAACCGAGACCAACATCTTGCCCGACGGCTCGCCCGACTACGACGATGACCTGCTCGCCCAACTCGACTGGGTCGTGGGCTCGGTGCACACGAGCTTCGGGATGTCGCAGGCCGAGATGACCAAGCGGATCGTCACGGCGATCGAGCATCCGTGGATCGACTGCATCGGCCATCTCACCGGGCGCAAGATCGAGCGGCGCAAGGCTTACGAGGTCGACACCGACGCGGTCTTCGCCGCCGCGGCGGCCAACGGGACCATGTTGGAGATCAACTCGGCGCCCGACCGCCGCGACCTCTCAGACGTCCACGCCCGCGCCGCCCACGCGGCCGGCGTGACCATCATCATCAACACCGACGCCCACGGCGTCTCGACCCAGGGCATCTCGCGCTGGGGCATCGCCACCGCACGTCGCGCCGGCCTCACCGCCGCCGATGTCGCCAACACGCTGCCCTGGGCGCAGTTTGCGCCGCTGCGCAAGCACGCGCGCGCCACGGCCTAGCAAAGCGTGCATGCGCTGCTCCTCGGCCTGTCGCTTGGGATCGGCGCGGGCGTCGCCCCCGGCCCGCTGCTGGCGGTCGTCATCCGCTCGACGCTGGAGGGCGGGTTTGCCGCGGGTGCGAAGGTCGCCTGCGGGCCGCTGGTCACCGATCTGCCGATCATCGTGCTCGCCGCGTTGCTGGCGGCGTCGCTGCCGGACGCGGCGCTCGCCGGTCTCGGCCTTGCCGGCGGACTGTTCGTGCTGTGGCTCGGCGCCGAAGCGCTGCGCGACGTCCCGGCCCCGGTGGAGGCCGCGGTCGGTGGCCCTGCTGTCGCCGGCTCGGTGCGGCGCGGCGCGGCGGTCAACCTGCTCAATCCGCACCCCTGGATCTTCTGGATGACGGTCGGCGTGCCGATCCTCGGCGATGGCTCCACCGCGCAGGCCGCGCTCTTCCTGGTGGCCTTCTACCTCATGTTGATCGGCTCGAAGGTCGCGGTCGCCGCCGTGCTCGGCGCCGGGCGCGAGCGGCTGCTGCGTGGCCCGGGCTACCGCTGGGCGCTGCGCGGTTCGGGCCTTCTGCTCCTGGCCGCGGGCGCACTGCTGATTGCCGAGGCGCTCACGCGGCTGTGAGCGCCGCAGAGCGCTCCCAGAGACCTTCGGCGAGGACGTCGTCGCGGCCGGCGCGGGTGGGCTCGCGGACCTTCTGGTCCACGACGTAGACGCCGGTCAGCTGCGCCGCAGCGGGGTCGAGCGCGAGCCACACGAGCGATCGGGCGCCCTTGTCGGGCGAGCGCAAGAACGGGCCGGCGACGGTCAGCGCGGCGCGGTAGAGCAGGCCGTCGTTCTTGCCGAAGCCGGTGCGCACGACGCCGGGGTGAAAGCAGGTAGCGGTGATCCCATCGCCGGCGGCGCGCTTGGCCAGCTCGCGCGTGAAGAGGATGTTCATCAACTTCGTCGTGCCGTAGACGCGCATCGGCTTGAACGCGCGTCGTTCGAATTCGAGGTCGTCGAAGTCGAGCTCGCCGGCGCTCGCGGCGTCGCTGGCGGTCGTGACGATGCGGCCGCCGCCGTCGGCCGCGAGGCGCTCGCGCAGCAGATCGGTGAGCAGGAACGGCGCGAGGTGGTTGAGCGCGAGCGTCTGCTCGTGACCGTCGGGCGTCACGTGGCGCGCGGTGAACATGGCGCCCGCGTTGTTGGCCAGGACGTCGAGCCGCGGATGGCGGTCCAGCACCTCGGCGGCGAGCCGCCGGACCTCGTCGGCGCGCGCCAGGTCGGCCACGTGCTCGTGCACTGCCGCGCCACTGCCCGCGGCCCGCGCCGCCTCCGCGGTCTCCCGCACCCGATCGGCATCGCGGCCGACGATCGCCACCTCGGCGCCTCGCCGGGCCAACTCGACAGCCGCCGCCGCGCCGATGCCCCGCGTCGCGCCGGTGATCAGAACCACTGGTGAGCTCATGTGCGCCGAGCCTAACGCGCGAGCCCAGCCATCGAGGGACGACTTGTGGGTCCTGAGGACCCACAGATCGTCCCTCGACGCCGGTCAATGTCCCTCGACGCCGCTTAGGGGTGGCCGAGGAGGCGTGGGAGCAACTCGCCGGCCACGATGGCGTCGACGGTCGCGCGGCGGAACGGGGCGATCGCGTCGAGGGCGCGCTCGGCGTAGATGGCGTCGTTGGTCGGGTCGTCGAGGGCGGCGCGCAGCGCCGGGCCCAACCTGGCCGCGTCCGGCTCGGCGACCCAGCCGAGGCCGTCGCGGCGCAGCAGCGGCAGCGCCGCGTAGGGGCCGGGCGACGGGGTCGTCACTACGCGCGCGCCGTCGGCCAGCGCCTCGAGCTGCGCGATGCCGTAGTCCTCGCGGCGCGGCGCCGTCACGTACACCTTGGTCCGCCGCAGCAGCGCCCGGAACGCGTCGTGCGCCAGCGTCCCGGTGTAGTGGACGCCTTCACGATCGGGTCCGCGCAGGCCCGCGACGACGAGCTCCTCGCCCTCGCGACGCACCGCGTCCCAGGCCGCCAGCACGCGATCGAACCCCTTCTTGTAGGGGTTGGTCGCATAGGTCAGCGCGGCGATGTCGCGCGGGGTGGACGGGGTGGGTGGGCCGGGTTCACCGTCCCCCGACGGCTCCACCGGGATCGGCACCACTAACGCGGGCACCGCCGGCGATCCCGCCTCGACCAGTGCGCCCGGATCCTGCGGGATCAGCAACGAGGACTCCCGCAGCCGCCGCGCCTCCACGGGCCGCTGCCAGACCCCATGGCGCCCGGGCCGGTTCGCCGCCGCCGCTGCGTCGAAGCGGATCGCGCCCGGCACCGGCCACAGCAGGGCCGCGGTCGTGGTCGAGTAGACGATCGCCCGCGGCTCGCTGTCGGCCAGCGCCTCGACGGCCGCCCGCCGCGCCGCACGCGCCCACACCAGGTCGGTCAGCGCCAGCGTCCGGACCTCACGCGGTCGCGCCGCGCGTGTGAGCATCACGTCGGCGCCCGCGCGCAGCATCGCGCCGGCCAGCTCGTCCTCGGCGGCGTGCAGCCCGTGCGTCGCGCCGAGGCCGACGATCAGGACGTCGAGAGAGGGCATCTCGTGCCATTCTCTCGCGCCCGGCTTTGCGATACCTGATCCCGCATCTCACACGACATCCCGCGGCGGGCGACGCCGCGTGACCGGAACCTTCGTCAACGTCGGCGCCATCCTGCTCGGGACCCTCGTTGGTGAGCTGGTCGGTGGCCGCCTGACCCGAGAGCTGCAGACCCGGATCCTGCACGGTCTCGGCCTCGTCGTGCTGGTCATCGGCGTCGACAACGCGCTGGCCTGGCGCGACACCAACGCGCTGTTCGTCCTCGGCGGCGTGCTGCTCGGCGGCCTGGCCGGCGAGGCCCTGCACATCGAGGACCGCCTGTCTGCCGTCGGCGACCGCGCGCAACAGGCGCTCTCCAAGGGCGACCACCACTCGACCGTCAGCGAGGGCTTCTTCACCGCCAGCCTTGTCTTCTGCGTCGGCGCGCTCGCGGTCGTCGGCTCGATCCAGGATGGGCTGACCGGCAACCCCGACACGCTCTACACCAAGGCCTTGCTCGACGGCTTCGCCTCGGTCGCGCTGGCCGCCAGCCTCGGCTGGGGCGTCGGCCTGTCGGCCATCACCGTCCTGATGTACCAGGGCGCGCTCACGCTCGGCGCCGGCCTGTTCGACACCATCTTGACCGACGGCAGCGACGCACTGCTATCGATGACGAGCGCCGGCGGGATCCTGATCATCGGCCTCGCGCTCAAGCTCTTGGACATCCAGGACGTTAAGGTCGGCAACTTCCTGCCGGCGCTGATCTTCGCGCCCGCCATCGCGGGCATCGCTTCGATTTTCTAACCCGGCTAAGCCCGCGGTTCGACGCCGTTGATCGTCGGGCGCTCGCGGCGAAAGCCCGGCAGCCGCATCAGCTGGATCGGTCGCAGCGGTGAGGTCTTCTCGAGGAAGAACGTCACGCCGTCACGCTCCTCGATCGCCGAGACCGCGGACTCCTGGCGGCGCCACGCGAGCGCCCAGATGATCGTGAAGCCGGCCGCGATCCCTGGGATCTGCGGTCCCAGGAAGGTCAGCGCGCCGGCCACGACGACGACGAGCAGCATCGGCCACAGCCGGTTGAGCATCGTGGTGCCCGGCCGGATGTCGGGCATCATCGTCGCGGCCTTGGCGTCGGCCAGCAGCCGCGCAATTGGCGGGTTGATCTCGTTGCGCCGCCCGACCCAGGAGCCGATCAGCGTCGCCACGACCCACCAGCCGGTCGCATACAGCGCGACCTGATCGTCCTGGTCGCGCGTGGCGGCGATCAGCGTCAGGACGCCGAGGGTGGTGGCGGCGCCGGCGCTCAGCAGCACGGTCGACCGCAGGAAGTCCACGAACCGCATCGGGCTAAGAAGCCGCCAGCACTTCGAGCACTGTGCGCACGCCGAGCGGCCCGTCGACGAGCAGGTCGGCGGACTCCTCAAGCTCGGGCGGCGTCTCGTCGGAGGCGACGCCGATGCAGATCGCCTCGCGCAGCGTCCCCTGCGCGACCGCGGCGCGCAGGGCGTCGAAGGCGTCGAGGTCGGTGCGGTCGTCGCCGGCGTAGAGCGCGACGTCGACGTCGGCCTCGCTGAGCAGATGCGCGACGCCGAGCCCCTTGTTGAGCTCCAGCGGTGGGCGCACCTCCAGGATCTTGCGCCCCCAGTGCGTGTGGAAGCCGGCCTCCTCAGCGCGCGCGGCGATGCCGCGCGCCGCCTCCTGTGCTGCGTCCTCGTCGGGCGCGCCACGCCAGTGAAAGCCGAAGATCACATCCTTGTCCTCACCGCGTACGCGGAGGCGGTGGAGCTCCTCGCCGCGCAGCTCGCTCTCGCCGAAGCTCCGCACGCGACGCGCCCACGCGGCGATCCGCGGCTCGACCTCGGCGACCGTCTGGCCGCCGCGCAGGATCTCGGCGCCGTGGTTGCCGACGTAGGTGATCGAGCCCAGCGACACAATCCGGCGCGCGGTCGTCGCGCGCCGGCCGCTGACGCATGCGACCAGGCCGTAGCGCTTGGCGATCGCGATCAGCGGCAGTCGCGTGGGCTCGGGCACGTGGGCGTCGTCAGCGTGGCGGACGATCGGCGCGAGCGTCCCGTCGATGTCCAACAGGACCCCGGCGCGCCGCGGATCGGCCAGCAACGGCGCGAGGACGTCGTCGAGGGTCGCGGCGGGGGGCACCCACCTATCATCGCAGCATGCCGCGCCCTGACCCATCGCCGGCCGGGAGCGCGCAACGGACCTTGCGCCTCGCCGTCATCGGCACCGGCGCCGGCCTGTTCAGCGGCCTCTTCGGGGTCGGCGGCGGGATAGTCATCGTGCCGCTGCTGGTCCTCTGGCTGGGCTACGGGACCCGCGAGGCGACCGGGACGTCGCTGGGCGCGATCGTGCTGATCGCCGCCGCCGCGATGCTGGCCCAGGGCGCCTACGGCAACCTCCACGTCGGCGACGGCATCCTGGTTGGTGTACCTGCGGTCGGCGGCGTCCTCGTCGGGACATCGCTGCAGCAGCGCGTCGACCCGCGCGTGGTCTCGCTGCTGTTTGCGGCGCTGATGGTGGCCACCGCGATTTCGCTGCTCATCCCATGACCAAGTCGATCAGCCGCCCCTCCTCGCGGGAGACCTTCAACATGGGATTCCCGGCATGATCGAGGGCGCCCTTATCGTCGGCTTCGCGGCCGGCGTCGTGGCGGGGATGCTCGGGGTCGGCGGCGGGATCCTGTTCGTCCCCGGGCTGGTCCTGTTCCTCGGGCTCGCACAGGTCGAGGCCGAGGCGACGTCGCTGCTGGCGATCATTCCGGTGGCGCTCGTGGGCGCGGCCAACCAACAGCGCTACGGCAACCTGCGGCTGCGCGAGGCGATCGTGCTCGGCACGCTGGCGATCCCGGGCGCGATCGGCGGCGTGGCGATCGTCAACGCGATCCCCGAGCGGACGGTCGAGGTGCTCTTCGCGTTGTTGATGATCTACGTCGCAGCCCAGATGGTCCGCCGCGCGCTGGCAGGGGCCGAGGCCGCCTAGTTAATTATCTAAGCCCAAGCCGTGCTCCAGGGCGCCTTTGATGCTCGCGTCCAGCGCGTTGAGGCGGTAGAGCGCGAGTGCTTCAGGCGAGCCGAAGCGTCGGGTCGGTGCGGCCTCCGGCCCGTGATGGGTCAGGACGCAGTGGCCGAGCGCGAGGCGGCGGTCGGCGTCGAGCGCCGGGATGCGCGTGGTGCGCTCGTCGAGGAGTCGGAGCCCGAGCTCGACATGGCCGAGCAGGCGGCCCGGCTCGCTGATGCCGATCTCGGCGCCGAAGGTGAACTCCTCCGTCTTGCCGAGGTCGTGCACGAGCGCCGCGGTGATGAGCAGGTCGGTGTTCAGCCGCGGATGCAGCTGGCCGGCTTCGAGCGCGAGCGTCCCGACCGCGACGGTGTGCTCCAGCAGGCCGCCGAGGTAGCTGTGGTGGCCGCCGCGGGTGCAGGGCGCGCGGCGCCAGGCGGCGCGTAGCTGCGCATCGCCGAGCAGCAGGTCGAGCAGGCCCTTGTAGCCGGGGTCGTGGACCTCGCCGGCGAGGTGCTCCAGGAAGCCGTCGAGCTCGTCGAGGTCGCGGTAGGCGACGGGCAGGAACGCGGCGGGGTCGGCCTCGCCCTCAGCGGCGCGGGCGATCGCGCGCAGGTCGAGCTGCAGCTCCTCGCGGAAGCGCTCGACGCGGCCGGTGATGCGCACGAGGTCGCCGCGCTCAAAGCGCGCGGCCGCGACGTCGGCGTCGCGGAAGACCCGCGCCGGCATCGCGGCGGTCCGGTCACGCAGCTCGACCGCGAGATACGGCGTCCCCGCGCGCGACATCAACCGCTCCTTGCGGGTGCAGGCGTAGACGCCCTGGACCTCGTCGCCGGCGCGCAGCGTGGCGATCGTCGGCGCCGTCGGCGTGGGGGTGTCGGGGAGGGCGGCGATGGGGTCCATCATGGGCAGCGCTGCGGATGACGCTACCGTCCTGCTGATGCAGCCGCTCATCTGGGAGAGCCGGCCGGATGGCCTCCGGGCCCCGGCGCTGGTGTGCGCGTTCACCGGCTGGAACGACGCCGGCGATGCCGCCTCCGCAGCGCTGCGCTTCTTCGGCGCCTCCCTTGGGGCCACGCGCTTCGCGCAGATCGACCCCGAGGAGTTCTTCGACTTCCAGGCCACACGGCCGCGGGTCAAGCTCGTCGACGGCGACACGCGCGAGCTCGAGTGGCCGTCGGTCGAGATCTACGAGGCGCGCGTCCCGCGGGCTCCGCGCGACCTCGTCCTGCTCTCGGGTCCTGAGCCCAGCTTTCGCTGGCGCTCGTTCACGCAGCTGATCGTCGACCTCGCCGAGGCGCTCGGCACGCAGATGGTGGTCTCGCTCGGCGCGCTGCTGGCCGACGTGCCCCACAGCCGGCCGGTGGGCATCACGGGGCTGTCGAGCGACCAGACGCTGATCACCGGGCTGGAGCTGGCGCCCACCAGCTACGAGGGCCCGACCGGCATCGTCGGCGTCCTGCACGCCGCCTGCCAGGAGGCCGGGATCCCGACCGCGTCGCTGTGGGCGAGCGTCCCGCACTACGTCGCGGCTGCGCCGAACCCGAAGGCGGCGCTCGCGCTCGTGCGTAAGCTGGAGTCGCTGGTCGGCGTGACCGTCGACGCCGAGGAGCTCGAGCTGGCGTCGGCCGACTACGAGCGCCAGGTGTCGCTGGCGGTGCAGAGCGACCCTGACGTCCAGGCCTTCGTCGAGCGGCTGGAGAAGACTGCCGCCGAGGAGGAGGCCGAGAGCGACCCGACCGAGCTGCCCTCCGGCGACGTCATCGCGCGGGAGTTCCAGCGCTTCCTGCGCCAGCGCGGGCCCGAGGGGCCCGATGTCGCGGGGCTGTAGCCCGGTGGCACGCACGTGAGCGGCGATCTGAACGGCTTTACGTCGCCGGCCCGCATGCCGGACGCGACCCCGCTGGTTGGCGAGCACGTCGTGCTGCAACGGCTCGACGTCGCGCGCCACGGCGACGCGCTCTACGCCGCCGCCCACGGTGAGGGCGCCGACCTGCGGCTTTGGGAGTACCTGCCCTACGGGCCGTTCGACGGCGACCGCGCGGGCTTTCTGGCGCACCTGTCGTCCCAGGCGCCGTCGACCGATCCGTGCTTCTACGCGGTCGTCGACGCCGGCTCCGGAGCCGCCGCCGGCGTCCTCAGCCTGATGCGGATCGACCCCGACAACGGGACGATCGAGATCGGCCACGTCTGGTTTGGCGCTTCGCTGCAACGCACGCCGCAAGCGACCGAGGCGATCTTCCTGCTGGCGCGCCACGCCTTCGAGGTGCTCGGGTACCGCCGGCTGGAGTGGAAGTGCGATGACGCCAACGCGCGCTCCAGGGCCGCGGCGCTGCGCTTCGGCTTCACGGCCGAGGGGGTCTTCCGCCAGCACATGGTCATCAAGGGGCGCAACCGCGACACCGCGTGGTTCTCGATCCTCGACGGCGAGTGGCCGGCGGTCGGCGCGGCCTTCCGCGCGTGGCTGGCGCCGGAGAACTTCGACGCCGAGGGCCGCCAGCGGGCGTCGCTGTCGGCGTTGCGCGCCTAGCGCTGCGCTCCCGGATCGGCTGCGCCCCAGATGCCGGGGCCGCGGCGGTGCTCGTAGATGAGCGACGTCTCGGCGTGCGCGACCGCGGGGTGCGTGGCGAGGTGGTCGACGACGAACTCGCGCAGATCCTGCGCGTCAGCGGCGGCGAGCCAGACGAGGTAGTCGGTCGCGCCGGCGAGGTGAAAGACCGTGAGGACGCCTGGCAGGTCGCGCACGGCGTTGGTGAAGGTCTCGATCTGCTCGCGGTTGTGGACGGCGAGGCGCACGGCGACCATCGCCTGCAGCGGCCGGCCGAGCGCGGCGAGGTCGATCTCGGCGTGGAAGCCGCGCAGGACACCGGCCTCGCGCAGCGCGCGCACGCGTTGCAGTGCGGTCGACGGCGCGACGCCGACGCGCTCGGCGAGTCGGTTGTTCGGGATCCGCGCGTCCTCGCTGAGCGCTTCGAGGATCGCGCGGTCGGTGTCGTCCAGTCGCAGGCCGTTCGGCATGGGGACGATTGTGTCAGGTCTGTTGCAGAAGATTCGGAATTGCAACAAGATTCCAAAGATTCTTCGACGGTCTGGAGGTCTAGTCGCACAGGTGCTTCACTGGACGCCATGGAGCACGCTGTTCGGACTCTCCCCGCGATCCGCGAATCGATCCTCGGCGCGATCGGCGACACGCCGCTCGTGCGTCTCTCGCGCCTGGGCGCGGGCCTGACCCCGCAGTTGGTTGCCAAGGTGGAGGCGCTCAACCCCGGCGGGTCGATCAAGGACCGCGCGGCGGTCGCGATGATCGAGGCTGCCGAGCGCGACGGCCTCCTGCGCCCGGGCGGCACGCTCGTGGAGCCGACGTCGGGCAACACCGGCACCGGGCTGGCGATGGCCGCGCGGCTGAAGGGCTACCACGTGATCGCGGTCATGCCCGACAAGATGTCGAAGGAGAAGATCGACCTCCTGCGCGCCTACGGTGCCGAGGTCGTGGTCTGCCCGACCAACGTCGAGCCCGAGTCGCCCGAGTCCTATTACTCGGTCTCGGACCGCCTGGCCGCCGAGATCCCCGGCGCCTTCAAGCCCAACCAGTACTTCAACCCCGCCAACCCGCAGGCCCATTACGACACGACCGGGCCCGAGATCTGGGCGCAGACCGAAGGCAAGATCACGCACTTGGTCGTCGGTGTCGGGACGGGCGGGACGGTCACCGGCATCGGGCGGTACCTCAAGGAGCGCAACCCCGACATCGAGATCATCGGCGCCGACCCGGTGGGGTCGATCTACAGCGCGCCGTCCGATGACGAGATCAAGGGGTACTTGGTCGAGGGTGTCGGCGAGGACTTCTGGCCGGAGACCTTTGACCGCTCGATCGTCGATCGCTGGATCGCGGTGACCGACAAGGACTCGTTCTTGACGACACGGCGGCTGGCGATGGAGGAGGGCATCCTCGCGGGCGGCTCGTGCGGCACCGCGCTGTGGGCGGCGCTGGAGGCGGCCAAGGCGATCGACGACCCCGATGCGCTGATCGTCGTCGTGCTGCCCGATGGCGGGCGCAACTACCTCTCGAAGATCTTCAACGACGCGTGGATGACCCAGTACGGCTTCCTGGAGCGCGTCGGCGACCTGGCGGTCGGCGATGTCCTGCGCCGCAAGGTCGACGGCGCCTCTGAGCTGCCGTCCCTGGTGACGGTCCAGACGCATCAGAAGGTGCGCGACGCGGTGGCGCTGCTGCACGAGCACGGCGTCTCGCAGCTGCCGGTCGTGAGCGCAAAGGACCCGGGCGTCGTCGTCGGCTCGGTCGGCGAGCGCGGCCTGCTGGCGCGCGCGGTCGACGAGCCCGCGCTGCTGGGCGCCGAGATCGTCGCGGTGATGGAGCCGCCGCTGCACGCGGTCTCGGCCGACGATCCGGTGCGCGAGGCGGTCGAGCTGCTGGTCGGCGAGCGCCAGGCGCTGCTCGTGATGGCCAACGGACGCCCGGCGGGCATCGTGACGCGGGCAGACCTGCTCGAATCCCTGGCACGATGAAGTTCGCCACCCGCGCGGTCCATGCCGGCCTCGAGCCGGACCCCACCTTTCGCTCGGTCATCCCGGCGATCCACCAGACCTCGACCTTCGCGCAGCCCGCCGTCGGCGAGTTCGTGGAGGACTACGACTACGCGCGCAGCGCAAACCCGACGCGCTCGGCGTTGGAGCGGGCGCTGGGCGAGCTGGAGGGCGGGCTGGCCTCGTCGTTCTCCTCGGGCATGGCTGCCTCGCACGCGCTGATCACCGCGGTCTGTTCGGCCGGCGACCACATCGTGTTGCCGTCTGACCTCTACGGCGGGACGTACCGGCTGGTCGAGAAGGTGCTGACGCGCTTTGGCATCACCTACACGTTGGTCGACCAGACCGACCTCGATGCGCTCGCCGCCGCAGTGACCGATCAGACCAAGTTGGTGTGGATCGAGACCCCGACCAACCCCTTGCTGAACGTCGTGGACGTGCGCGCGGTGCTCGACGGGCTTGCGGCCGAGCGCTCCAACATCTTCGTGGCGGTCGACAACACCTTTGCGACGCCGGTCAATCAGCGGCCGCTGGAGCTCGGCGCCGACGCGGCCGTGCACTCGGTGACCAAGTACCTGGGCGGCCACTCCGACACGGTCGGCGGCGCGGTCGTCGTGGGCGACCCCGCCGTGCACGAGCAGGTGCGGTTCATCCAGAACTCGGTCGGCGCCGTGCCCGGCCCGTTTGACTGCTTCCTCGTGCACCGCGGCCTGCGCACGCTGCATCTGCGGATGGCGGCGCACGCCGCGAGCGCCGAGGCGGTCGCGGCGTTCTTGCAGGCGGCCCCAGGCGTCTCGGACGTTCGGTGGCCGGGCTTCAGCGGGATGGTGAGCTTCCGCCACCCGGACGCGATCGGCATCGCGCAGCGCACCAAGCTCTTCACGCTGGCCGAGTCGCTCGGTGGCGTCGAGTCGCTCATCGAAGTCCCGCAGGCGATGACCCATCAGTCGGTCGAAGGCTCGGCGGCGGCCGTGCCCGCCGACCTCGTGCGGCTGAGCTGCGGCGTCGAAGCACCGGAAGACTTGGTGGACGACCTGCAGAACGCCATCGGCGCGGGGGCTTAGGCGGGCCGGCCGCCGGGAAGAGGCTGACCATGCCTCGTCGCATCGACCTTGGCCGCGCCGTGCTCTTCGCCGGCTCCGCGCTGCTGCTCATCTCGCTGTTCACCGACTGGTATGAGCTGGGCGGAGCCGGTGTCACGGGCTGGCAGGTGTTCGAGACGCTCGACCTTGTGCTCGCCGCGCTGGCGATCGCGGGGATGGTCGCTGCCGTCCGGCCAGATACCGCGCCGCCCTGGACCGCGGTCGTCGTGCCGGGCGCGGCGGTCTTCATCGTCTTCGTTCAGCTGATCGACAACCCGCCCGCCGCCGGCGACGCGAACCCGGCCGCAGGCGCCTGGATCGCGCTGGCCGGCGCGTTCCTGATGGCCGCTGGCGCCGCGCTGTCGCTCGCCGCGATCTCGGTGACGGTGCAGGTTCGCGAGCGCGACGTGCGTCGTCGCGTGGCGGCGGTCGACCGCCGCGGCGACCGCGACGAGGATGACGACGAGACCGCTGATCTCGATGTCGATGCCGACGCGGGCAGGACGGCTGGCGCAGAGCCCAAGGCGTCTCCGAGCCTCTTCGCCCGCTCGCCCGCGCCCGCACGCCCAGACGCCGAGGACCTGGAGCGGACCCAGCCGCTGTCGGGCCTGCCCGACGACGAGGAGGGTGCGAAACGGCCGTGACGCCCGATGTGGGCAGGCGTGCGCCGTTCGAGCTGCTGGCGTTCACGGCGGCGCCGGTCGCCGGCGGACTGATCGTCGTCAAGCTCGAAGGGCGCTTCACGCCCCCGAACGGGCGCTTCACCCGCCAGCCGGTGCTCGTCGTCGAGTCCAGCGACGACCGCCCGCGCTTGGAGCTCGCGCCGATCCGCGCGCGCCGTGACGACGGCCGCTGGCGCGGCGTCTATGCGATCCCGGCCGAGGCGATGCGCGACGCCCGCCTCGCGCTCGGCGTTCGCGGCACGCTCCTGGAGCTTCCCGCCCCAGACGAGCCCGACGACACCGACCGGTTGAGCGTGCTCGCGCGCGAGGCCAACAACTTGCGCCGTGCGCTGGAGGCGGCCGAGGCCGCCGCTGCCACCGCGCGCGCCGAGGCCGACGCGAGTGCCGCGGAGTTGGGATCTGCCGTCCTCGCCGCGCGCGACGGCGCGCGCGCCGAGTCGGCCGACCGCATCGCGACGCTGGAGGCCGAGCTTGCCGACGCGCGAGCGCGCGCCGACGCCGCCGCGCAGCGCGTGGCCGAGGCCGATGCCCGTGCCGCCGAGGCCGAGGTTCGGGCCGCGAGCGTCGAGGTCCGCGCCAGCGACGCCGACACCCGCGCCGCCCATGCCGAGGCGCGTGCCAGTGCCGCAGAGAAGGCCGCACGGGCCGCGGAGGCCGGCACCGAGGTGCTCCGAGCCGAGCTGGCCGAGGAACGGGAGCGCGCACGCACGGTGGTCGTCGACGATGACGACGCCACCGCCGTCCACCGGCCTGCAGCGCCGTCCAGCCGGCACCGCCCCACGGGCGACCCCACCGTGCTGTCGTCATCCCGGACCACCGCGGCTCGCAGTCCTACCCCGGGTCGCAGCCCTACCCCGGCTCGCAGTCCAACCCCGGGCCGCCGCCCCACCCCGGGCCGCAGCCCCGCCCACTGGATCGCCGTCGGCGCGCTGATCCTCTTCGCCTTCGTCCTGCTCGGCCTGCTCGCAGGCTTCCTCGGCTAAACGCCAGCGCCCGCCTAGCGCTCCGCCGCCGGGCAGGCGATGCGGTAGTCGCAGATCGAGCAGGCCGCATACGAGGGCGTCGGCTCGAAGCCCTGGCCGAGGATGCCATCGGCGACCTCACGGACGGTCTCGGCGATCCACTCGGCGTCGTTGGCGTCGTCGGGCAGCGGGACCTTCTGGTCGTCCAACACGTACAAGTAGGACTGGACCGAGGAATCGAGGTTCCAGGCCTGCGTTGCGGCGACCGCGTAGAGGGCCAGCTGCACGTCGTCGCGCAGCTGCGCGGGCGCCTTCGGGCGGCCCGTCTTGTAGTCGATCAGCTCGTAGCGCCCGTCGGCCATCCGGTCGACGCGGTCGACCCGGCCGCGCAGCGTGTGCGCGCCGATCTTGAAGTTGAAGGACTTCTCGAACCACATCGGCTCGGCGTCGTCGGCCTGGAAGCGCTCGTGGTACTTGCGCAACGCGTTCTCGGCCTTGACGTGCAGCTGGCGTTCCTCGTCGGTCGGCCCGAAGCCGCTGCGCCGCCAGCCCGCCTCCAACAGCCCCAACAATTCATCAACCGACTGGCCGCCGGACTGGTGGTAGCGCTCCAGCACTTGGTGGACGACGATCCCGAAGCGCTGGTTGATCGTCGGCTCCTGGGGCACCCGGAAGACGCGCGCGAACTTGTACTTCAACGGGCAGGCGCGGTAGGTCTCGATGTCGGAGGCCGACAGCGCCAGGCCCTCGCCGCGCCGCGGCAGGAAGGGCGCCAGCGACGGCTCGTGGCGTGCTGCGGTCGCCTTGGCCCGGACGCCCGCGTCGCGCTCGCCGTCCAGCAGCACGTCGTCTAGCGACGAGGTCTGCAGGATCTCCCGCTGCTGCGACGTCGCAGCGTGCAGGATCGCCGCGTTGATGCCCGGCAAGGCATCCCCTACATCTTGGCCCTCTGGCCGCGCGTGCAGCGCCGCGAGCTTCAACAGCTCCAGGTAGCGCGTCACCCCGTGGGCGACGTCGAGGTCGGTGTCCAGCCGCAGCTCGCCCAGGCGCGCGCCGATCTGCTGCACGTCGCCCAGCAGCTCGTCGCGCAGTTGCCCGATCGCCGCGTGCAGCGCCTCGTCGGGCCCAAACAGCTGCTCTTCGAGGTCCTCCCACTCCGCGCCCAGCGCCGCACGCGCCTCCTCGGCAAACGGCGACGGATGCTGCGGTGCGCCACGCTCGGAGTGCGCCGCGTAGGACAACACCAACCCCTCCCGGGCGCGGGTCATCCCGACGTGGAGCACGCGCCGCATCTCCGCGACGTGCTCCTCGCGGGAGTCCGAAGCGCCGGCGCCAGCCGACCCCTCCAACAACTCTGCGGGGATCGGCTCGACAAGCACCCGTCGCGCCCCCGGCATCCGCGAGGACTGCAGCCCGCAGACGAAGACATGGTCGAACTCCAGGCCCTTGGCGGCGTGCATCGGCAGCACGGCGACCGCATCGTCGCGCGGCGGCGTACCGTCCTCGTCCTCGGCGTCGCCGATCCCGCCCGCTTCGGCCACCGCCGCCAGCCAGCGTGCGAACTCGCGCGGCGTCGCCTGCGGCGCGCGCCGCACGTAGGACGCGGCCAGCTCGCCGACGTGCGCGAGCGACACGAGCCGTTCAACAACATCAGCTTGAGCCGCGAAGACCTGCGCGCGCCGCAGCCCGAGGCGCTCGATCAGCCGATGCACGAAGAGGTCCGGGCGCGTCGTGTCCAGCACCGCGGCGGCGTCGCGGTGCAGCTTGAGGAACGCCAGGACGCGCTCGCGCGCTTCCGGCGGCAGCTGGGGCGACTCGGTCGCGGCGACCAGCCCGCTGACCATGTCGAGTTTGCGGCGCTTGGCGATCTGGATGCAGCGGGCCAGATCGACGGAGTGCAGCTCGATCGGCGGCCGTGCCAGCGCGCGGACCACGGCGCCCGCGTCAGACGGGTTGACCAAGAGCCGCAGCCACGCGAGCACGTCGCGCACTTCGGCCTGGCCGAAGAAGGCCGCGGCGCCCGCCAGCCGGAACGGCAGCGCGCGCTCCTCCAGCGCGACCGCGAGCTCCTGGCCCTCGGAGCGCACCGACCGCACCAGCACGCCGATCCGCCCCGGAGCGACGCCCTCGCGCACCAGGCGCTCGATCGCGGCGGCCACGCCCTGGGCCTGCGCGCGCTCGCTCGCGCAGCGCCACAGCCGGACGTCGCCCGCGCCATCAGCACTCGCCCCGGGATCGGTCATGACGTCGGTGGGGTGGGCGGGTCCGGTCAGGCCACCCTCCAGCCGATCGGCGATCGGCGCCACGACCGCTTCGGCGGCGACCACGACGCGCTCCGGGCAGCGCAGGCTGCGCGGGAGCCGGACGACCTCGATCCGGCGTCCGCCGATGGGGGTCTCCAGCAGCGCGCGCAGCCGGTCGGCGGCGCCACGCGGCTCGTCGATCGCCTGGTCGTCGTCGGCGGTCGCGACGAGGTCGCCGTGGTCGGCGGCCAGCAACCCGATGACGCGCGCCTGGGCCGGCGTCGCGTCCTCAAGGTCATCGACCAGCACATGGCGCCAGCGCGCCGCGACCCGCGCGCGGACATGCGGCCGCTGCTCCAGCAGCTCCTGCGTACGCAGCACCAGCTCGCCGAAGTCCAGCAGCCCCTGCTCAAGCAGCAGCCGGTCGTGGGCCTCAAAGAGCCCGGCGAACTCGCGCTCGCGCTCGCCCCGCTCGCCGTCGTCGGGCAGCGATGCCGCCCAGTCGCTGAAGCGCCGCGGCCGGATCCCGGCCTCCTTGAGCCCGTCGATCCGCGTGATCACCGCGCCGAGCACCGCCGCCGGCCGGCCGCGCAGATCGTGGCGGCGCAGCCGCAGCTCGTCGACGCGGTCCAGCAGCAGCGCGAGGCGGTCGGCCGGCGAGGCGGTCACCGCGAACGGGTCAATCCCGGCCTCCAGCGCCTCATCGCGCAGCAGCCGCGCGCACATGCCGTGGATCGGGAGCACCGGCAGCTCCTCGAACGGCCGGTCGCCGAGCGCGTCCTCGACGCGGGCGCGCAGCGCCTCAGCGGCCGCCGCGGTGCGTGTGAGCAGCAAGATCTCCTCGGGCGCGGTCCCACTCGCCACGAGCCCGGCGAAGCGATCGATCAGCGTCTGCGTCCGGCCGCTTCCCGCGCCACCCAGGACAAGCAGTGGCCCGCCGCGGTGGTTGGCGGCATGTTCGCGCGAGACGGTGGGGCGATCCTCGGGCGTGATGGCGCCGGGGGAAGCGGGCACGACCCTAGGATATGGCCCAGATGACGTCGCTTCCCGCCCTCGACCATGACTGGCTGGGCGCATGTCGTTCTGCGGCGCAAGGGCTGCGGGCCGTGCTGCGTGAGCACCCGACCAGCCGCGAGCGCGTGATCGAGACCGGCGTGACCGGCGAAGGCGGCGATCGGACGCTGGTCATCGACGCCGAGGCCGAGGAGCACGTCTTCTCCGCGCTGCAGCGTCTGCACGACGACGGCGCACGCTTCACCGTGGTCTCCGAGGAACGCGGGACCGTCGACTTCGGCTCCGGCGAGGTGCTCGTGGTCGTCGATCCGATCGACGGCTCGCTGAACGCCAAGCGCGGCCTGCCTCACCACGCGCTGTCGGTCGCGGTCGCGACGGGGACGACGATGGCCGACGTCGTCTTCGGCTTTGTCTATGACCTCGGACCGGGCGAGGAGTGGCGCGCGACGCTCGGTCAGGGAGCGTTCCTCAACGATCGAGCGCTCGATCGCCCACCGCCCGAACGCCGCACCCCCGACGGTCGCCTCGAGCTGCTCGCGATCGAGTCCGCCGACCCGCGCTGGCTGGCGCTGGCCTCCGACGACTTGGTCGCCGCGACGCGCCGGATCCGCGCAATGGGCTCGATCGCCGTCTCGATGTGTCAGGTCGCCGCCACGCGCGTTGACGCGATGGCCTCGCTGGCGCGCTGTCGGGCGGTCGATGCCGCGGCGGCGCAGCTGATCGTCCGCGAGTCCGGCGGCGAGGTCGCGTTTGCCGGCGCCGCGGGCGGTCCGCTGGCCGCGCCGCTGGACCTCGTGCCGCGCTATCCCGTCGTGGCGGCGCGCTCGCCCGAATCGCTGCAGGCGCTGCTCGCGCTGCCGGCGGTCTAGACAGCTATGCAAGTTGATTGGGAACTGGCGGCCCGGATCGCCCGCAGCACCGCAGGCGAGGCGGCCTTTTCGGCGGCGCCTGCCGGGCTGACGGAGACCGCGACGGCGGCCCGTGAGCAGATCGTCGCCGCGACCGGGCTCGTGCCGGCCGCGGAGTTGCCGCCGGCCGAGTGGGTCGACCGCGGCGCTTGGATCGACGCGAACCTCGCGACGATGCGCTCCACGCTGGGCCCGGTGCTGGAGGCGGCGACCGGGGGCTCGGGAAACACCGCCGCAGGCCCGCTCGGCGCGCTGCAGAACGCAGGCGGCGCTGTGGTCGCCGCCGAGGTCGGCGCGCTGCTCGGTCTCTTTGCCCGCCGCGTCCTGGGCCAGTACGAGCTGGATCTCACCGACCCGCAGTCGGCTCCGCGCCTGCTGCTCGTCGGCCCCAACCTCGATCGCGCCGCGCGCGAGCTCGGCGCCGACCGCGAAGAGCTGGTCACCTGGGTGACGCTGCACGAGGTCACGCACGCGGTGCAGTTCGGCGCTGTGGACTGGCTGCGCCCGCGCCTCGGTGGCGCACTGACCGAGCTGCTGGGTGCGATGGACGTCAAGGCCGACCCGCGGGCGCTGTTGAACCTTGGCGTCGATGACCTCAAGGCGCTGGTGGAGTCGGTCCGCGAGGGCGGGCTGGTTGGCGCGGTGATGGGCGCCGAGCGCAAGGCCGTGCTCGACCGGGTGCAGGGGACGATGGGCCTCGTCGAGGGCCACGCCGAGTGGGCGATGGACCGCGCTGGCAGCAAGGTGCTGCGCGACGTCGACGGCCTGCGCGCCGCAATGGACCGTCGCCGCGAGGGCCGCGCGCCGCTGCTGCGGATCCTCGACCGCCTGCTCGGCTTCGACCTCAAGCTCAAGCAGTACGCCCAAGGTCGCGTCTTCTGCGACACGGTCGTCGCCGCCCGCGGTGACGACGGCCTGCGCGACGCCTGGGCTGCGCCTGAGCTGGCGCCGACCTCGGCCGAGCTGGCCGCGCCCCTGATTTGGTTGGCGCGGACCGAACCAGCCGCCGCCTAACGGCCGCGACGGAGGGCAGGCGTTCGGGCCCGAAGTTGTCACGAACCGGTGTTCGAACTGTAACCACGCCGACGGTCGGGTTTACAAACGTGTGTTCGCTGCTAGCCTGCAGGGCGAACAACGACTTAGATCTAACTTCCTTAGACCGAGGAGCCGACACCGATGGCCACCAACGCCAGCACCGCCCGCAAGACCGCCGCCACGAAGCGCTCGACGACCGCCAAGAAGGCCGCCGCCACGCGCTCCGCCAACGCCGCCGCCACGGCGCGCAAGAGCACGACCACGGCCGCCAAGCAGGCTGCCGACACCCGCGCCGAGGCCGCCAAGACGCGCGCCGATCGCGTGCAGGAGTACGCCGAGCGCGCCGCGCACGTGCAGGTCGGCGCCGCCCTCGTCGCCCGCGACGCCGTCACCGAGGTCGTCGATTCGCTGCGCAGCTCGCTGAGCTCGCGCGACAAGGTCGAGAAGGAGCTGCAGCTTCGTCGCCGCCGCCTCGAGGCCGAGCTCAAGCGCTTCGAGCGTCGCGGCTCCACCGAGGTCAAGCGCTTCGAGCGCGAGGCCAAGAAGACCCGCACCGACGTCACCAAGCAGGTGAAGTCGCTGCGCACCGACGTCAGCAAGCAGATCAAGCCCGTCGCCTTCCAGGCCGACTTCGTTACCGCCCGGGTCGAGAACCTGGTGCAGACCGGCCTCACCGCCGGTCAGAAGGCTGCCACGACGGTCCAGGAGCGCATCGCCTCCGTCGCGTAGCACCCGCTGGGCTCTCCGGGCCTACAACGCCTCTCCTCCTCCTTCGCCATCGACGGGCCGCCTCAGCGCGGCCCGTCGCGCGTTAAGCCCGCGATCTGAGTTTGCGACAATGGTGCACATGGCCCTCCCCTCCCGCGACGAGATCCTCCAGTCGCTGACCGCCGTCATCGACCCCGAGCTGCGCGAGAACATCGTCGAGCTCGGCATGGTCCGGTCGATCGACATCGCCGACGACGGCGCTGTCGCCATCACCATCTCGCTGACGACCGCCGGCTGCCCGATCCGCAACCACTTCCAGACCGCCGTCGTCAAGGCCGCTCAGGAGGCGGGCGCGACGAAGGTCAGCGTCGCCTTCGACGTCCTCTCAGACAGCGAGAAGGGCGCCCTGCAGAAGAAGCTCGGCCGCGCCGGCGCGCTGCCCTCTGGCGCGCTCGCCCAGGTGCAGAACGTCATCTGCGTCGGCTCCGGCAAGGGCGGCGTGGGCAAGTCGACGCTGACGGCCAATCTGGCCGCCGCGCTGGCTGCCGACGGCAAGAAGGTCGGCATCCTCGATGCCGACGTCTGGGGCTACTCGATCCCGCGCATGTTCGGCCTTGGCGGCGACCGCCCGCCGGTCTCGCCCGACCGCAAGATCCTGCCGTTGGAGTCCCACGGCGTGAAGATCATGTCGATCGGCTTCTTCGTGCAGGAAGACAGCGCCGTCGTCTGGCGCGGCCCGATGCTTCACAAGGCGCTCACGCAGTTCCTGGAGGACGTCGACTGGGGCGCGCTCGACTTCCTGCTGGTCGACCTGCCTCCGGGCACGGGCGACGTCTCGATGACGCTGGCCCAGCTGCTGCCCGACGCGAAGTTCCTGTTGGTCACCACGCCGCAGCCGACCGCCCAGAAGGTCGCGCGCCGTGCCGCCGAGATGGCCCACAAGGTCTCGCTCGAGGTTGCCGGCGTCGTGGAGAACATGTCGGTCTTCACCACGCCGAGCGGCGAGCGCTTCCCGATCTTCGGCGAGGGCGGCGGTCAGGAGCTGGCCGACGAGCTCGACGTGCCGCTACTGGGCAAGGTCCCGCTGACGATGCCGCTGCGCGAGCAGGCCGACGCCGGCTCACCGCTGGTCGCCACCGACCCCGACGACGCCGCCTCGCAGGCGATCCGTCAGGCCGCCCGCGGCCTGCAGGCGCTGATGCCGGTCGAGCTGCCGCTGCTCGCCTCGGCGCCTGCCCCGACGTCGCCGATCGACGTCATCCCGGCGGCTAAGCCGTCGGGGATCAGCCTGCCGATGGCGGGCTGACCCGCCCAGAAGCGCGTCGAGGGACGACTGAGCCGGCATATGACCGGTTCAGTCGTCCCTCGGTGACCTGCGCGCCGGGCTAGACCTTCTTGAAGTAGTCCGCGTTGATCTGCACGAACTTGCTCCACTCCTCCGGGACCTGGTCCTCGGCGAAGCAGGCGTCGACCGGGCACGCCTCGACGCACGCGTCGCAGTCGATGCACTCCTCGGGGTCGATGTAGAGCATCTCGACCGAGTCGTAGTCGGGCTCGTCCGGGGTCGGGTGGATGCAGTCGACCGGGCAGACCTCGACGCAGGAGTTGTCC
Source organism: uncultured Conexibacteraceae bacterium (assembly GCA_963829185.1). Lineage (GTDB taxonomy): Bacteria > Actinomycetota > Thermoleophilia > Solirubrobacterales > Solirubrobacteraceae > Baekduia. Next base: position 228,088 of record CAWHID010000006.1, on the reverse strand, counting down.
TTGGTGGCAATGCAGGGCTCGGTGATGACGTACGCCATAAGAGAGGGGATCCTCGTGCGGGTTCAAACGGGTTGGGACGCGGCATTCTGCCAAAGCCCGCCTCCCAGGTGATTGTGGCACCTCGGCTGCAGCTTTCGACGTGTCTATGCAGCAGAAGCCATGCAGTTCGGCACGTGGCGATTGAACCCTGCGGTTTCGGCGCAGACTGGGCGTGGCTGAGGATGACGCGGTTCTGACCTTCATGGCGACGCCATCCATCATTAAGACGATCGAGATCCAGCGCTCCCGGCGCCGGCTCTCCCGCCGCACGCTGACCCGTGTGGCCTGGCTGGCGGCCGATCTGGGCGCCATCGTGGCCTGCGCCGTCCTGGCGTTGCACGGCTGACTCCGGCAGGTCCGTAGTCTCCGGGCGGCATGCTGTTGCTCACCGGTGCCACCGGCCTCGTCGGCTCCGCGCTGCTGCGTCGCCTGACGGCCGCGCAGGTCCCCGTCCGCTGCCTCGTGCGCGACCCGCGCCGTCTCGGGCCCGAGCGGGTGCGCGTGCAGATCGCGCTCGGCGATCTCGCCGACCCGCCGTCGTTTCGCAACGCGCTGCGCGGCGTGACCACCGTCGTCCACCTCGCCGCCGCGATCCGCGACCAGCCCCGCGCTTCGATCGAGGAGCTTAATGGGATCGCAACGTGGCGGATGGTCCAGGCCGCTGAGGCCGCGGGCGTGCGCCGTTTCGTCTTCTTCTCCGCGCTGAGCGCCAGTGCGCACGACCGCACGCGCTTCCTGCGCGCCAAGGCGCTGGCCGAGCAGGCGGTCCTCGCATCTGACCTTGAGCACGTCGTGGTCGCGCCGTCGATCGTCTACGCGCCTGGGGACGTCTTCATGACGCTGCTGAGCCGGATGGCGCTGGCGCCGCTGGTCCCGGTCAGCGGCTCGGGGCGAGCGCGGTACCAGCCGATCTGGGCCGAGGACGTGGCGCGCTGCGTCACGACGCTGCTCAACGAGGACGCGCCGCAGGCGCGCTACGAGCTCGCCGGCCCCGAGACGCTCGACTACACCCAGATCACGGCGCTGCTCCTGCGCGCCGCCGGCCGTCCGCGCCGTCTGGTCCACGTGCCGACCCCGATCGTCTCCCGCGCGCTGCGCGCCGCCGAGGCGATCATGAAGTCCAAGGCGCCGGCGACGTGGGACGAGGCGGAGTTGATGGAGGTCTCGATGGTGACCCCGAACGGCACTGCGGACGCCCGCCGCCTCGGCGTCGACCCGGAGCCCATGAGCAGGGTTCTGGGGCTCTAGCTGCTAACCGTAAGGGTGATGTCGTCCCTTCCTTCCTCCCCCAGGGCGCGGTTCGGCGCCCTCCTTGCGGTGCTCGCCCTCGGCACGAGCGGCGGCCTGGCCGTCGGCTGTGGCGGTAGCGACCCGGATCCCGTCAGCGACGCGACGGTGTCGACCGGCGTCGAGACGGTCATGCCCGACGGCGAGGTCACGACGCCAACAGACACCCAGGCGACCACGACGACCGAGACGGCGCCGAGCACCTCCAGCGCCCCCGCGCAGACCACGACCGCTCCCGGCAGCACGCAGACGACGCCAACGACGGTGCCCGGCGGCTCGTCCTCCACCACACCCGCCGACCCCGGCGGCCAGGCCGCGCCGGACGAGAACGGCGCGCCCAGCACGACCAACACCACCACCAACTCGGGTGGCGCCCAGGCCCTCCAGGACCCCGAGTGCAAGCCCGGCACAGGGCCGGGCCAGCGCTATCCGCAGTGCGAGCCGATCTCCGGGCCCGACGCCCAGGAGAACGAGGGCGAGTAGACCTACAGGTCGGGGCGGCGCTCGGACCAGCCGTGCGCCTCCTCAAGCTGCGTGGCCAGCGCAAGCAGCGCGCCCTCGCCGGCGGGCTGGCCGATCAGCTGGACGGCGAGCGGCAGGCCGTCGTCGCGCTGGTAGAGCGGCACCGAGATCGCCGGCTGGCCGCTGATGTTGCACGGCGCCGTGTAGGGCGTGAAGGCCGCCGAGCGCATGAAGGCGCCCATCGGGTCCTCGGCATTGAGCGGATCGATGGTGCCGAGCGTGACCGGCGCCTCGGCCAGCGCGGGCGTCAGCAGCGCGTCGTACTGCGCGACCCACTGGATCAGCGCGCGGCCGACACCGTGCAGCTGGAACTCGGCCATCAGTGCGTCGACCGAGTTGATGGACTTGCAGAGGGAGAAGAGCGCCCAGCTCAGCGGCTCCATGTCCTGCGCGGTGCTCTCGCGCCCGATGATCATCTCCGCCAGCCGGATCTGCGTTGACACCGCAGGCCCGAAGGAAGCGGTGAAGACCGCCGACAACTCGGGCTGCGCCCACGGCGGGTCGGCTTCAACGATCTCGTGGCCGAGCGACTCCAGCAGCGCTGCGGCGTCCTGGACGGCCTGGATGGCGACCGGGTCGATCGGCGCGTCGGGAACTGGCGAGAGCGTCGACATCGCGATCCGCAGCTTGGACGGCGCGCGTCCGGCCGTGGTTGCGAACGGTTCGGCCGGCGGCGGCGCCCAGGTCATGTCGCCCAGCTCGACGCCGGCGAGGATGTCGAGCACCTCGGCGGTCTCGCGCACGCTGCGCGTCAGCACACCGTCCTGGACCAGGAACGTGTGCCCGACCTCGGGCGCCATCGAGACGCGCCCGCGCTGGGGCTTGAGCCCGACCAGGCCGCAGCAGGCCGCCGGGATCCGGATCGAGCCGCCGCCGTCGTTGGCGTGCGCGATCGGGACCATCCCCGCCGCGACCGCCGCGGCCGACCCGCCTGAGGAGCCGCCGGTCGTGCGCGACTGGTCCCACGGGTTGCGCGTCGCGCCGAAGCGGCGCGTCTCGGTCGTCGGCAGGATGCCCCACTCGGGCAGCGTCGTCGTGCCGACGATGATGAAGCCGGCGGCCTTGAGGCGCGCGACCACGTTGTGGTCATACGGCGCCAGGAAGTCGCCGACGAACTCGGCGGCGAAGGTCAGCCGCTTGCCGCTGACCGCGCGGTTGTTCTTGATGGCGATCGGGACGCCGGCGAATGGGCGCGGATCGTTGGCGCCGACCTTGTCGGCCTCGGCCAGCGCTTCCTCTGCGAAGACGTCGACGAACGCGTTGAGCGTGGGGTTGAGCTCTGCGATGCGATCCAGCGAGGTCTGCACGAGCTCGCGCGCGGAGAGCTGGCCCGAGCGCACGAGCGCGGCGAGCTCGTGGACGGGGCGGAAGAGGAGATCGGCGCCGGCGGCGGTGGACATGGAGCCGACCTTAACGAGACGGCGGCGCCGCGTGCCGGGCCGTAACCACATGGCCGGCTATCATGGGGTTATGCCTGACCGCGACCTCCCGGAGGATCTCGTCCTCCCGCTCGCCACCGGCGAGCCGTGGTGGTACTGGTCAGGCGGGCGGCCGGCGGTCGACTTCGTCAACACCCGCCGCGAGCGCTGGCGCCGCGGGGTCGAGACGCTCGTGACCGCAGAGGACCTTGCCACCTGGCTGGTGCGGGCGGGCGTGATGGAGGCGTCGGCGCTCGTGACCCGCAAGGTGCTGGCCCAGGCCATCGACCTGCGCGAGGCGATCGACTCGCTGCTGGTCGGCGCGATCGAAGGCACGCCCGTCGCGTCGACCGAGGCCATCACCTTGATCGACGACTGGCTCGTCTTCGCCGGCGTGCGTCCGCAGCTCGTCGCCGGCGCAGACGGTACGCCGCTGCTGACCGAGCGCGCCGCCGCCGACTCGCCGCGCCGCGCGCTGGGCACGATCGCGCTGGACGCCGCGACGATGCTCGGCACCGACCAGCGCTCGCGGATCCGGATCTGCGCGAGCGACACCTGCAGCGGGCGCTTCTTTGACCGCTCGCCGGCCGGCCGGCGCCGCTGGTGCTCGATGCGCACCTGTGGCAACGAGGCCAAGGCCCGGCGCCACAGAGAGCGTCAGCGACAGAGCGGCTGATGTTCACAAGTCCTTCAACCAGCACGGCAACAGGAGCGAGAGAGTGACCAACGTGATCGAAGGGGTGCAGTCGGGGCTGGAGGGCGTCGTCGCGTTTGCGACCGAGATCGCCGAGCCAGACAAGGAAGGCGGCGCGCTGCGCTACCGCGGCGTCGACATCGAGGACCTCGTCGGCAGCGTGCCCTACGAGAAGGTCTGGGGCCTGCTCGTCGACGGCAGCTTCGCGCCCGGGCTCAGCCCGGCCGAGCAGCATCCGCTGACGATCCGCTCCGGTGATCCGCGCGTCGACGTGCAGGCCGCGATCGCCGCCCTGGCGCCGGAGTGGGGGCTGGAGCAGCTCATCGACATCACCGACGAGCAGGCGCGCAATGACCTCGCTCGCGCGTCGGTTATGGCCCTGAGCTTCGTCGCACAGAGCGCCCGCGGCCTCGGGAAGCCGTGGGTGCCGCAAGCCGAGGTCGACAAGGGCTCCACGCTGGCCGAGCGCTTCCTCATCCGCTGGCGCGGCGAGGCCCATCCGGATCATGCGAAGGCCGTCGACGCCTACTGGATCTCCGCGGCCGAGCACGGCATGAACGCCTCGACGTTCACGGCCCGCGTCGTGGCCTCGACGGGTGCCGACGTCGCCGCGTCGATGTCGGCCGCGATCGGGGCGCTCAGCGGACCATTGCATGGGGGCGCACCGTCTCGGGTCCTCAAGATGCTCGATGAGGTCGACGCACTGGGCGACGCCGACAAGTGGGTCAAGGACGCGCTTGATCGCGGCGAGCGGCTGATGGGCTTCGGTCACCGTGTCTATCGCGCCGAGGATCCACGGGCTCGTGTCCTCCGTCGGACAGCGCGCGACATCGGGTCGACGCGCTTCGAGGTCGCCGAGGCGCTGGAGCAGGCGGCCCTGGCCGAGCTGAAAGCGCGCCGGCCAGACCGCGTGCTGGCCACCAACGTGGAGTTCTGGTCGGCCGTCGTGCTCGACACGGCGCAGGTCCCGCCGGAGCTCTTCACCTCGATGTTCACCTGCGCGCGCGTCGCCGGCTGGTCGGCGCACATCCTCGAGCAGAAGCGGGAAGCCCGGTTGATCCGGCCGACCGCGAAGTACGTGGGGCCCGCACCGCGGCCGGTCGCCGAGGTAGCAGGCGCTTAACAGCACCGACGCCCTGGAGACTCCCGGGCGCCGGTACCGAGGCATCGGCCTTAACAGCTTCGGCGCCCTGGAAGACCAGTGCGCCGAAGCCTGCGGAAGAAATCGCCGCCGACCTCACTGACGCGAGGTCAGGCGGCGAATGCGGAGGGTCGATGGTCCCAGCGCATGGACTGCACCGTAATAGAATACGGTTTCGTCTGCAAACCGGATACGCGCCGTTTTGAGAAACATGGCGCAGCGCACTCCGGCGCCGTAATCCCGTTTACCCTTCGCGCTCCCCTAATGTCGCCAATTCGTGGACCATCCTGGGGCGGAGCGCTTGGGGTCGCTGCTGGCGGAAATTCGCCATCCCGTCCGGCTGCCCATCCTCGTGGCGCTGGCCGATGAGCACCTCAGTCCCTCCCAGCTGTCGGACCGCCTGGACGTGCCGCTGGACACCGTCGTCTACGCCGTCCGCGCGCTCCATCGAGCCGGTCTGATCGAGCTCGTGCGGGTCGAGCCGGCGGGGGTCGGCGCGAACACCGTGCGGCGCGTCTATCGCACGCTGCGTCACGACTGGCATCGCGTGGTCGACGTCCTCGCCGAGTTCGTGCCGCCGGCGCCGCCTGGCAGCAACAACTAGCCCGTCAACGCTATTTGACATCCCGAGCGGTATCCGAATACCATCGGGTATCTCATGGCCTCCACGACCGCTCCGATCCCGCGCCTCGCACGGCGCTCGCCTCTCCCGCCCGGCCCGCGGATGCCACGGGCCATGCAGACCGTTGGCTGGCTGAGCCGGCCGTTTCAGTTCGTCGAGCGCGCACGCGCGAAGTACGGCGACACGTTCACCATGCACATCGCGCGCGACACGTTCGTCGTGCTCTCCGACCCGGCGGACGTCAAGCAGGTCTTCACCGGCGACCCGGCGATCTTCCACGCCGGCGCCTCGAACATCATCTTGCTCCCGTTCTTGGGGCACAAGTCCGTGCTCTTGCTCGACGGCGCACAGCACCTCAGCCAGCGCCGGCTGCTGTTGCCGCCCTTCCACGGCGAGAAGATGCGTCGCCACGTCGACTTGATGACCGAGATCGCCGAGCGCGAGGTTGCGAAGTGGCCACGCGGCGTCCCGTTCGCGGTCCACCCGCACATGCAGGAGGTGACGCTCGAGGTGATCATGCGGATCGTCTTCGGCGTCGATGAGGGCGACCCGCGCCTGGCGGAGCTGCGCACGCGCCTGCGCAGCTTCCTGGAGTCCACGGTCGACCAGCGCGAGATGCGCAAGCTGTTGATCTACGGGCCCGTGCGCGCCGACAGGCGCCGCATCTTCGCCCACGTGCTCGATCCCGTGGACGAGATCATCGCGGCCGTCATCGACGACCACCGCCGTCGTGACGACCTCGGGGAGCGCGATGACGTGCTGTCGATGCTGTTGCTCGCGCGTCACGAGGACGGCTCGCCGATGGACGACGTCGAGCTGCGCGACGAGCTCGTCACGCTTTTGGTCGCAGGCCACGAGACGACCGCGACCGCGCTGGCTTGGGCGCTCGAGCGGTTGGTGCGCCATCCGGATGCCCTGGAGCAGCTCACCGATGAAGTGCGTGCGGGTGAAGGCGATGAGTACGTCGACGGGGTGATCAAGGAGACGCTGCGCCTGCGGCCGGTGATCCCCTTCGTTGGGCGCAAGCTCAGCGAGCCGCAGACGATCGCGGGCTATGACCTGCCGGCCGGTGCGCGCGTGGCGCCGTCGATCCACCTGATGCACCGGCGCGAGGACATCTATCCGGACCCGGCGGCGTTCAAGCCGGAACGCTGGCTCGGCGTGCGCGCCAACCCGTACACCTACCTGCCGTTTGGCGGGGGCGTGCGTCGGTGCCTGGGCGCGAGCTTCGCTGAGACCGAGATGCGCGTGGTCCTCGGCGCGATCGTCGCCAACGTGCGGCTCAAGCCCGCGCGCCCCGAGAGCGAGAAGGTCGGGCGCCGCGTCATCACGCTCGTGCCGGGGCGCGGCGGCGAGATCATCGCCGCATGACGTCAGCCTCATGACCACCCCCGAGCGCCTGACGCGCAAACAACGTCAGGAACACACGCGTACCTGCTTGTTGGACGCCGCCGGGCGCGTCTTTGCGCGCCGCGGACTGGCGCAGGCATCGGTCGATGAGGTCGCCGCCGACGCGGGCTTCACCAAGGGCGCGGTGTACGCGAACTTCGGGTCTAAGGAGGAGCTCTTCCTCGCGATGCTCGACGTCCGCTTCGCCCACCGGCTCGACGAGATGGACCGCGCACTGAGCACCGACGAGTCGCCGGAGGTCCAGGCGCGCGCGGCCGGGCGCGACTTCATCGCTTACCTGGCCGGCGACCCGGAGTGGGGCCGGCTGTTCTTCGAGGCGGCGCTGCATGCGTCACGCGACGAGGACTTCCGCATCAAGTTGCAGCAGCGCTACACCCAGATGCACGAGCGGATGGCCGCGCTTCTGCGTGCGCGGGCCGAGGCTGGCGGCTTCGATCCCGGCGTCCCGTTCGATCAGCTCGCGATGATGATCTTCGCCATGGCCAACGGTGTCGCGTTCGAGCGCTTCGTCGAGCCCGCCGCTGTGCCCGACGAGCTGTTCTCCTCCATGTTGGAGCTGTTCGCGCGCGGTGCGGTGTCACGTCGGGGCGATCGTGTCGCCCGCCGCGACCCGTCCTGACGAGGGCTCGGGCTCGGGCGGACGCACGTCTATCGTTGCGCGGGCGTGCCCAGACTCCTCGTCACCGGCGCTTCGGGCTTCCTTGGCGGGTCGGTGGTCGCCGCCGCACCGGCGGCGGGCTGGGAGGTTGTCGGGACGGCGTTGACGGATCCGTCGTGGGTCGGGTTAGACGTGCGCGACGCCGCGGCCGTCGAGCGCGTTGTCGGCGCGGTTGCGCCCGACGCGATCATCCACACCGCCTACCGCCAGCACGGCGACGAGGCGATGGCGGTCAACGCGCGAGGCGCCGGCCATGTCGCCGCGGCGGCGCGGGTGGCGGACGCGCGGCTGGTGCACGTGTCGTCGGACGCGATTTTCGCCGGAGACGGCGATCGCCCGTTGCGCGAGTGCGACGTCGTGCGGCCGGTCACCGACTACGGGGCCACGAAGGCGGCGGCCGAGGTCGCGGTGCAGGCGGCCAATCCCGACGCGCTGATGGTCCGGACGTCGCTGCTGCTCGGCGGCCCAGGCCACGCGCCGTCACCCCATGAGGCGCTCGCGCTCGCCGTCGCGCGAGGCGAGCGGCAGATGCTGTTCTTCACCGACGAGGTCCGCTCGCCGATCGAGGTCGACGATCTCGCGTCGGCGCTGCTGGAGCTGGCGGCGCAGGAGGGTGGCGGGCCCTTGCACGTCGGCGGCGCCGACGGCGTGAGCCGGCTGGAGCTCGCGCGGCTCGTCGTCGCTGCGGCGGGCCTCGATGCCGCGTCGCTGCGCGGCGAGCCCGCGCCGGCCGATCGCCCACGCCACTGCCCGATGGACAGCAGCCTGGCGCAGGCGCGCTTGCGGACACGTCTGCGCGGCGTTCGAGAGCTCTACGCCGGCTGAGCGACCCGCGGGACCGTCTGCGACCATGAGCGCATGGCTGCAGAAGACGGACCCGCCACCATCGAGACCGACGCGCTGCTGGGCACGCGAGCCGTGGAGGCTGGAGTAGCTGCCCTCGCCGGCCGCAACCAGCACCACCTCGCCGACATGGCCGCCGCCGAGCAGGTCGAGGCCGCCAACCACTGGCGCGAGCTTGTGGTCGAGGTGCTGAGCGCCGCCCGCGAAGCGCTGTCGGGCGGGACGGGCGTTCCGGAGGGGGCAGGGCGCGCGGTGATCGTGCTGGAGGACTCCGGTGGCGAGGAGGTCAACGTCCACGTGACGTTTGCGCCGCAGCTCGAGGAGATGTCTGACGGCTCGATCGCCGGAACGCCGGCGCAGCTCGCGGCGATGTCGCTCCTGGAGTCGATTGCGGGTGAGCCCGACGACGGGCACGGCCACGGCCACTCCCACGACCACGACGACCACGGGCACGGCCACACGCACTAGAGGGCTGGGGCGGGCCTGGGCCTGTTTGGGGACGTCTACCGGCCGTCAACGGGCCCACGTGCTCGCGGCTCCCGTCGCTGATTGACGTGGGCCTGTCTGGGGACGCCTACCGTCCGCCAACAGGCCCACCCTCCCCGGGCGCCCAAGCGCCGCGCGCCGTCCTAGCCCCAGAACCCCGCGTCCTTCAGGATCTCCCCATCGCCCTCGTGGTGGGCGCCGACGGCGAGGTACTCCAGGCCCTCGGGGCCTGCTTCGAGTGATCGCACGACGCCCGGGGCGATGCGGATCGCGTCCATGACCTTGACGTCGAGGATCTCGTCGTCGAGCTTGATGCGGCCCGAGCCACCGATGACGACGTAAACCTCCTCGGCCTCCTGGTGGCGATGCGCGAAGCTCTGGCGCTGGTCGGGCTTGACACGCATGAGCGCGATGCCGGTCGTCTTGGCGTCGAGATCGGTCCGGGCGAAGCGGGCTTCCTGGACGGCGTCAAAGCCGGCCTTGGGCGCCATGTCTTCGACGTCGCGGAGGTTCTTGATCGTGTGGCTCATAGTGGCGTGATGCTACCCGCACAGAGAACTCCAGAACGCAGAAGGGCCCGGCGCGCAACCGCGCCGGGCCCTTGAAACTGCTTGCGAAAGGCCCTCTGGGCCGTTCGCGAGGGGCAATCGCCCCCAGGGCGATTGCCCTACATCATGCCGCCCATGCCGCCCATGTCGGGCATGCCGCCGCCTGCATCCTTGTCCGGGATCTCGGCGACGATCGCCTCGGTCGTCAGGATGTTCTTGGCGATCGACGCGGCGTTCTGCAGCGCCGAGCGCGTGACCATGGCGGGGTCGATGACGCCCGCGGCGACCAGGTCGACGATCTCGCCGGTCGCGGCGTTCAGGCCAAAGCCCTTCTTGGCCTTGCGCACGTCAGCGACGACGACGGAGCCCTCAAGGCCCGCGTTCTCGGCGATCTGACGGAGCGGCTCCTCGAGCGAGCGGAGGATGATGCGGGCGCCGGTGCGCTCGTCCTCGTCCTCAATCGCGTCGGCGTTGACGCCGGCCGAAGCCTGCAGCAGCGCGACGCCGCCACCGGGCACGATGCCCTCTTCCAGCGCGGCGCGCGTGGCCTGCAGCGCGTCCTCGACGCGGTGCTTCTTCTCCTTCATCTCCGTCTCGGTGGCCGCGCCGACCTTCACGACGGCGACGCCGCCGGAGAGCTTGGCGAGGCGCTCCTGGAGCTTCTCCCGATCGAAGTCCGAGTCGGTGTTCTCGACCTCGGCCTTGATCTGGTTGATGCGGCCCTTGATGGCGTCCGTGTCACCGGCGCCGTCGACGATCGTCGTGTTGTCCTTCGTCACGACGACGCGGCGCGCGCGACCGAGCTGGGACAGCTGGGTGTTCTCCAGCTTGAGGCCCATCTCCTCGGTGATGACCTCGCCGCCCGTGAGGATGGCAATGTCCTCAAGCATGCGCTTGCGGCGGTCGCCGAAGCCCGGAGCCTTGACGGCCACACCGGTGAAGGTGCCACGGAGCTTGTTGACGACCAGCGTCGCCAGCGCCTCGCCCTCGACGTCCTCGGCGATGATGAGGATCGGACGGCCGGACTGGATGACCTGCTCGAGGACCGGCAGCACGTCGCGGACGGAGCCGATCTTCTGGTTGGCGATCAGGATGTAGGGGTCCTCGAGGACCGCCTCCATGCGCTCCTGATCGGTGACCATGTAGGGCGAGACGTAGCCCTTGTCGAACTGCATGCCCTCGGTGAACTCGAGGTCCATGCCGAAGGTCTGGCCCTCTTCGACGTTGACGACGCCGTCCTTGCCGACCTTCTCGATGGCGTCGGCGATGACGTCGCCGATCTCCTCGTCACCAGCGGAGATGGTGGCGACGCGAGCGATCTGGTCCTTGCCCTGGACGGGCTTGGAGAGCTTGCGGATGTTGTCGACGATCTGGTCGACAGCCTGCTCGATGCCCTTCTTCAGGCCGAGCGGGTTGGCGCCGGCCGTGACGTTCTTGAGGCCGTTGCGGACGATCGCCTGGGCGAGCACCGTCGCGGTCGTCGTGCCGTCGCCGGCGACGTCGTTGGTCGCCGTGGCGACCTCGCGGACGAGCATCGCGCCCTGGTTCTGGAAGACGTCCTCGACCTCGATCTCACGAGCGATGGTGACACCGTCGTTGGTGATCGTGGGAGCGCCGAACTTCTTGTCGAGGACGACGTAGCGACCCTTGGGGCCGAGCGTGACCTTGACGGCGTTGGCGACGGCGTCGACGCCGGCCTCCAGCGCCTTGCGGGCCTCGGCGTTGTACTTCAGTTCCTTATGAGCCATAAGAAGATCTCCTAGTTCTCGATCTTGGCCAAGACGTCGGACTCGCGCAGGACCAGCAGGTCCTCGCCGTCGACCTTGATCTCGGTGCCGCCGTACTTGCTGTAGAGGACCGTGTCGCCCTTGGCGACATCGAGGGGGATGCGCTTCTCCCCGTCCTCGTCGTACCGGCCGTCGCCGACGGCGAGGACCTCACCCTTCTGCGGCTTCTCCTTGGCCGTGTCCGGGAGCAGGAGGCCGCTGGCGGTCTTCTCCTCCTCCTCGATGGCGCGGACGATCAGCCGATCGCCGAGGGGCTTGAGCTTCATTCTGGTGACCTCCATTGAGGTGACGGACTGCAACGATTGTTCGCGACTGTTGGCACTCGCAGGGGCGGAGTGCCAGCGCTCATTGCATACTAGCGTCCCGCTAAGGGCCGTCAAGGCCTGATTGGCACTCTTGCACCCTGAGTGCCAAGTTGGTCGGCTATCCGTCGAGGACCGTGCTGGTGCGGGCCCGAACGGTCGATGGCATGGCCATGGAGCAGAAAGGGCTGCGTAGCGGACACTTCCTGGCGCTCGCGGGCGCGCTGGCCGCGTTCGCGTCGCTGTGGCGCCCGTGGTACGAGCTCACGATCCCGCAGGAGTTCCGCGATGTGCTGAGCGGACAGATCGGCCAGGACCCCGGTCTGCTCGGCGAAATGGCACGTGGGATCGCCACCGCGCTGCCGAGCTCGGTCTCGGAGTCGGGCTGGAAGGAGCTGCAGGGTGCGGATGGCGCAGTAGCCGTCGGTGCGGTGGTCGTCATCGCGCTCGTGCTCGGCGCGGGCGGTGCATTCGGCTCCGCCGTGCGGATCGACGCGGCTGCCGCGGCGCGCGCCATCGCAGCCGTGGGTGCGCTCGGCGTCGTCCTCGCGCTGGTGCACGTCGTCAACCAGCCGGGCAGCGGGCCTCTCAGCGACTACGTCCACGTCGCCCAAGGCCTGTGGATCGCGCTCGGCGGCTGTGTCGCGGTCGTGGTCGGCGGCCTGTGGGCCTCGGTCGACACCGGCGGCTCCGGCGCGAAGCGCTCAGTGACCTCCACGCCGCTGCCCACCTCCTTCCCGCCGCTGGAGCCCGAGCTCCCGCCGGTCTTCGCGCCGTCGCCAGCCGCCGCGGCCGCCGCGGGCGCCTCGGTCCCGCCGCCGGGCGCCTAAAGCCGCTCAGCCGCGCTCGCGCGCAGCAGCGGCGCTCGCCACGCGCCGCACCGCATCGGCCAGCGCTTCGGCATTGGCCGCCTTGCTGACATGCCCCTCGGCGCCCGCGCTCCGCGCCACGCCGGCCAGCTCCTCGTCGGGCATGCCGGAGATCAGCAGCACGCCCGCGGCCGGCAGGTGCGCGCGCACGTAGGCGAGCACCTCCTCGGAGTGCTCGGGCTGAGGCAGCAGGCGATCGAGGACCACGACGTGCGGGCGCGCGCCGGCCAGCGCCGCGATTGCCTCCTCGGCGCTGCGGACAGCGCCCACGACCTCGATGTCCTCGTGCGCTTCCAGCCAGGCGGACGCCAGTGTCCCGAACCCCAGCGAGTCATCGGCGATGAAGACGCGCAGCACGGTTGACCCCTCGCCCGTGCGTGTGGAGCGCTAGTTCTGCGCGCCACCGATGCCCAACCGGGCATCGGTGAACGACGGAGGGTGGACGATGATCTGCGAGAACCGCACGACGGTCACGATGTCCTCCATCGTCACCTTCTTGCCGTAGATCTGCTCGAGGAAGTGGATCATCTCCTCGTGGCGGCGGAACTCCGGGTTGTCGTGCTCGATGTCTCGGGGCGTCAGGTCGCGGACACGCTTGACCTCGACCTGGTCGATGACCGCGTCAAAGATCTTCTCGCGCGGCGAATGCTGGTAACCGATCGTCACCATCACCGCCTGGTTCTTCTTGTACTTGTGCGACTTGTCGCCGAGGCGGATCGTCGCCGTCTTGCGACCGCGCTTGAGCTGATCAGCGAAGATCGTGGAGTAGAAGTTCAGGACCTGCATCCGACGGCGGAGACTACTCGTCGGAGGTGATCCGCGACAGGGCGCGGGCCGCCATGCCTCGTTCTCCGTCATAGGTCAGTCGCCGCGCGGCCTCGCTCAGCGGCATCCAGGTCGCCTGCTCGACCTCATGATCATGGTCTGCGACATCGCCGCCGGCGTAGGCGAACAGGAAGAAGTCGACCTGCTTGGCGATGCGCTTGCCGCCGCGCATGTACCAGTAGCGGACCGCGCCGAGCTCGCCGAGCGGCTCGGTCTTCACGCCGGCCTCCTCGCGGACCTCGCGCGCGGCGGCCTGCAGGGGCGTCTCGCCGGGGTCGACGTGGCCCTTGGGCAAGGCGAGCACTTTCGCGCCGCTGGCCGCGCGCCGAGTCGGCACGATCACGATGCAGTCGGTGCCGCGCACCACGACGCCGCCGGCCGAGTGCTCTGAGGGAGACAGCAGCCCGCCGGCCATCAGTAGACGTAGCGCTCCAGCGCGGAGGGCTCGTGCACGGTCACGCGGCCGCGGCCTTGGGTGACGACGCCGGCGCGTTCGAGGACGGCGAGGAAGCGGCTGGCCGACTCGCGCGAGGAGCCGGCGAGCTGGGCGATGTCGGCCTGGGTGATCGTCACCAGGACGTCCCGCTCGCCCGCGCCCTCGGATTGCGCCTGGCGCACGAGCTGCCCGAGGACGCCGGCGACGCGCGACTGGACGGTCTGAAAGGACTGGCGGGCGAGGCGCTCGTTGGCCTCGCGCAGGCGCCGGCCCAGGCCGATGACGAGCTTGACGGCGATGTCGGGGTGCTCGCGCAGCAGCCGGCGCATGTCCTGGCCGAGGATCGCGATCGCCTCGACGTCATCGAGCGTCTCGATCGTCGCCGAGCGCTTCTCGTCGTCGAACATCGCCAGCTCGCCAAAAATGTCGCCCGGCCCGAAGTGCGCGAGCGTGATCGTCCTGCCGTCGACGTTCTCGCGCACGGCGCGCGCGTGGCCGCTGCCGACGATGTAGCACGTGTCGCTGGCGTCGCCCTCGCGGAAGATGACGGTGTTGCCGTCGAAGTGGCGGGGCACGGCGACGTCGGCGACGCGGCCGAGATCACCCGGCGCGAGCGCTTCGAAGACCGGCACCTGGGCCAGGAGCTCGACGCTCTGCGCACTGGAGGGCACCGGCCGAGTCTAGGGGAGTTGTGTGATGGCCGGCGCACATTGACGTCGGCGCGCTCGCCCGGCCGTCGTCGCGCGGCGGCGGGCTCAGGTGGCGCCGTCGAGCGCGCCTTCGCGGCGGCGGCGTCGCAGCGCGCGACCGGCGAGCAGCGCGAGGACGGCGAGGACCGCCAGCGGCGCGAGGACGGCGAGGGCGATCAGCGCCACGCCGCCGGCGATCTCCAGCACGCGGCCGGCGTCGTGGAGCGCGTCGCGCGGGGTCCACGCGCCGTCGTCCTTTTTGGTCGCCGCGCCGGTGCCCTGGATGGTGACCGACACCGTCGCGAGGTCGGCGCGTCGGCGCTGGGCTTCCAGCGCGCCCTTGCGCTGGGCGATCTCAGAGCGGTTATCGGCCAGCCGGGCCTTGAGGCTCGCAATCTCGCGGCTGCTCGTCGTCTTGCCCAGCGCGCGCAGCAGCGCGGCGCGCTCGGCGCGGGCGTCAGCGAGCTGGTCGGCGGCCGAGACGACGGCCGCGGTGATATCCGACGCGCTCTGGCTCAGCGCGCCGACGTGCGCGAGCTTGGAGAGCCGGGCGAGCGTGTCGTCCAGGCGCGCGGACGGGATCCGCAGCGTGAACGCGGCCTCGCCGCCGCCATCGCGCGTGGAGATGTCGGAGCGCTGGACGTAGCCGCCCGCGGCCTGGGTCTCGCGCACGACGCCGTCGGCGGTCTTCTGGACGTCGTCGGGCTTGGGGGTGAGCGTGAGGTCGGCGGCGCGCTGGACCTTGCGGTCCCGCTGGGAGGCGGCGTCTCCGCCCGGCGCCGAAGGCGGAGCGGGCGCGAGCGACGGGGCGCTCTGTGGCGCGGGGGCACCGGCGGCGCTGAGCGGCTCGCCGGTGGCCTTCTCGGCCGCGCTCGGCGCTCTGGAGGAGGAAGAGGAGGAAGAGTCCCCGAGCGACTTCGAGAGCGATCCCGAGTCGGTGAGGCCATCGCCGCTGCCGCGCAGCGCCACGCCGCCGACGAGCACGGCGACGAGCAGGACGGCGAAGCCTGGCGCCAGGATCTGGGGCCGCCGAAACCGGACATGCCACGGCGTGCGGGCGGCCTTGGCCGCCGGGGCCGCACGCGGGAAGCCCGCGTGGACGCGGGCATCCAGCGCGGCGAGGAACGCGGCGCTTGGCTCCGGCCGCGCCGCCTCGACGTCGGCGACCAGCTGGGAGAGGTCGGGATCGGCGGTCGGCTCGCCGGCGAGCGCGGCGTCGAGCTCGCGCAGGCCGCGGAGGGTCTCGGGATCGGGCAGGGCGTCACGACGGCGCATGGCAGGCCTTCCGGAGTCGGGTGACCGCGCGGTGGACGCGGGTGCCGGCGTTGGCGACGGAGATGTCGAGGACCTTGGCGATCTCGGCGTTGTCGAGGCCGGCGTGGAACTTCAGCGCGATGAGCTCGCGCTCGCGCGGATCGAGCTGGGCCAGCGCGGCGGCGACGG
The DNA here is from genome assembly GCA_963829185.1 of uncultured Conexibacteraceae bacterium. GTDB lineage: Bacteria > Actinomycetota > Thermoleophilia > Solirubrobacterales > Solirubrobacteraceae > Baekduia. The sequence continues at coordinate 212,069 of CAWHID010000006.1, read as the reverse complement.
TGGCGCGGCGCAGAGCGGCCTCGTCGTCGGCCGCGCCGTCGTCGTGACGGACGTCGGGGTCCTCCGGGTCGGTGAGCAGCGCGGCGGTGCGCTTGCGTGCTCGCAGCTCGTCGAGCGCGGCGTTGCGGGCGATCCCGAACACCCATGCCCGCTGCGTGCCACGCGCGGGGTTGAAGCCCGACTGGCGCCGATAAGCGCGTTCGAAGGCGGTCGCGGTGACGTCCTCGGCCGCCGAACGGTCGCGCAGCAGCGTCATCACGTAGGCAAAGACGTCCGACGCCGTCTCGCGATACAGCGCATCGAACCGGACGGTCATCGGTTTGGTAGTCGAGATCTCCATGACTGTTCCCACGTCGACACTACGGTCCACTGGCCTTTTCATCACACGCGAGTACATTTCGCGCGTGCATCCCCTGCGTCACGCGCTGGCCGGCGGCCTCGCGGCACTCGTCGCTCTCGGCGGTTCAGCCGCCGTCGCCAGCGCTGCCACCGGCCCGACCGTCGATCAGTCGCCGCTGCTCTGGGCGACCATCAACATCTGCGACACCGAGAAGCACCCCGACACGATCGGGATCCGCGCCTCGATGCCCGGCTCGGCCAAGAAGGCCGAGAAGATGTACATGCGCTTCCAAGTGCAGTACTTCCGCGCCTCGACCCAGACCTGGGCGCCGACCGACGCCACCGTCGACTCCGGCTTCCAATCCGTCGGCTCGGCGCTGTTCCGTCGTCGCGAGTCCGGCTGGAACTTCTCCATCACCCCGCCGCCGACCGGCCAGACCTACCGCCTGCGCGGCGTGGTCTCCTTCGAGTGGCGCGTCGGCAAGAAGGTCGTCCGCAAGGCGCGCAAGCGCACCCGCTCGGGCCACAAGGGCACCTTCGGCGCCGATCCGAAGACCGCCAGCGCGGCGGAGTGCGTGATCAACCCTTAGCCGAGGGGATCGAACAGGCGCGGGTCGTTGGTGATGACGCCGGTGACGCCCATGCGCTCGAAGCGGCGGATGCGCTCGGCGTCGTCGACGGTCCAGACGTAGAGCTCGCCGCCGACGCGTTGCACCGCACGGACGAAGTGCGGGGTGACGAGCGAGAAGTGCGACATGACGGCGTCGATCTCACCGGCGCGCATGGCGGCGACGATGGCGCGGGGCACGGTGCGGCGCAGGACCGCCACGGTGGCTAGCGCGAGCGGCTTGGTCGCCGGGTTGGCGAGGTAGTTGCGCTTGACCTTGGGGACCGACCAGCCGATCCGGACCGTGTCGGAGGCCGCGCGCAGGATCGGCAGCGAGACGGTCTCCATGGTGGAGATCAGCGTCCGCTCCTCCATCCCGCGCTCACGGAGCGCGGCGATCACGCGCTCCTCGTAGCCGTGGGTCTTGAGGTCGACGTCGAGTTCGACGCTCGCGAAGGCCTGGCTGTTGAGGTGGTCGAGGCCCTCTTCGAGCGTCAGCGGCGTGCGCCGCGCCGCGTCCTTAAAGTCGTGGGCGAGCACGAGACGGCCGGTGTACTCGCCGTCGTCTGCGCGCTCGGGCAGGACGTCGAACTCCACCATGTCGCAGCCGTGGGCCAGCGCGGCATCAAAGCTCGCCGTCGTGTTGCCGGGCGCGATGTGGTCGGCGCCCTTGTGGCCGATGCGCCGCACGGCGCGCTGCTGGGTCGGGGTCAGCTCTGGCATCGGGGACACCAGTATGTCGTCCGGTTGTCATCGCCCTGTCCACGCGCCGCGATCCGTCCGCCGCAACGCGGGCAGGCACGGCCGGTGTTCTTATAGATCTTGCGGTGGCGTGTCTGGTTGCCGTCGCGAGCGGACTCCTGCATGCGCGGTCGCAACTCGCTGATGATCCGGAGCACCTCATCGTCGCTGACGCTCGCCGCTGGGCGCCACGGGTCGACCTCGGCCAGCCAGCAGCCTTCGGCCTTCCAAAGGTTCCCGATGCCGGCGATCGTCCGCTGGTCCAGCAGGGCGTCGCCGATCCCGCGCGTCGGATCGTCCTCGCGCAGCCGTCGCAGGACGACGTCGGGATCAAAGTCCTCGGCGACGATGTCGGGGCCCAGCGCGCCGAGGCGCAGGTCAAAGCGGCGGCGCGTCTCGGTCAGCAGTTCCAGGACCGGGCCGTCGAACTGCACGACGTCCTGGCCGGCGCGCGTGATGACCAGCCACGCGCGACGCGGCGCGCGGTGCCAGCGCGCGCCCGCGGGGTGGACCCGCCACGCGCCGGTCATCCGCAGATGCGAGTGGATCGTCAGGTCGCCGGCGAAGCGCAGGAACAGGTGCTTGCCGTGGGCGGTGACCGACTCGACCTCGCGGCCATGGAGGCGCTGTGGCCAGCGGTCCTTGCCGAAGCGCGCGTGCGGCGTGGCGATCGCGTCGGGGACCTGGCCCTCCAGCACCGGCCGAATCCGGTTGGCGGCGTAGTGGATGGTGTCGCCCTCGGGCATGGCTCTTCGAGGGTACGGTGCAGCGGTGCACGCCGATCTCGCTTCGCTCGTGGGCGCCGAGCATGTCGAGCGCGATGTCGCGCTCGCTGACGCCAGCGGCCTGTCGGGCCGAGTGCCGGTGCTGGTTGCCCCGGCCAATGCGCAGGAGGTCGCCGCGGTCGTGGCCTGGTGCTACGCGCACGACGTCGCGATGATCCCGGTCGGCGGGCGCAGCGGCTACAGCGGCGGGATCGTGCCGATGGGTTCTGCCGATACGGTCGCGATCGCGCTCGACCGCCTGGATCGCGTGCGCTCGTTCGATCCGCTGCGCTGGCGCATGGAGGCCGAGGCAGGGGTGACGACCGCGACGGTCGCCCGCCATGCCCGCGAGAACGGGCTGCTCTTCGGGCCCGATCCAGGGGCGGCCGAGCAGTCGCAGCTCGGGGGCAACCTTGCCACCAATGCGGGCGGGCCGCACGCCTTCAAGTACGGCGTCGCGGGGCGCTGGGTGACGGGCATCGAGGCGGTGATCGCGCCCGGCGAGTTGGTGTCCTTCGGTGGCCCGGTGCGCAAGGACGTCGCGGGGCTGGATCTCCGCTCGCTGCTGATCGGCAGCGAAGGGACGCTGGGGATCATCACCGCCGCATGGCTGCGGTTCGTGCCCGCGCCGGCCGACGCGTTCACGGTCGCCGCGGCGTACGAGACCGTGCGCGAGGGCTGCGCGGCGATCGACGCGGTGCTCGGGTCCGGCGTCGTGCCGGCGGCGATCGAGTACCTCGACGGGCGCTGCATCGCGGCGGCGCCGCCACCGTTCCTGCCGTCATCGGCCGGCGCTGAGTTGTTGGTGGTCTGCGAGGCGGAGTCGACGGGTGATCGTGACGAGTTGTTGGAGGCCTTGGGTGCGGGCGCCGTGGCGCCGGCGGCCAGTGAGGTCTGGCGCTGGCGCGACGGGGTCTCGATCGCCGTGCGGGCCGTGCGCGGCGAGAAGCTGTCGGAGGACATCGCGGTGCCGGTCGAGCGTCTGGGCGACGCGATCCTGGAGACGATCGCGATCGGCGCGCGTCACGGGCTGGAAGGCTGCTCGTGGGGGCATGCGGGGGATGGCAACCTGCATTCGTCGTTCCTGCTGGACCCAGGTGATGGGGAGATGCGGGCGCGGGCGGATGCGGCCGCGCAGGAGCTCTTCGCGATGGCGCGTGAGATGGGCGGGACGGCGAGCGGAGAGCATGGGGTGGGGGTCTTGAAGGCCGGGCAGCTGTCGGCGCAGTGGGCGCCGGCGGCGGTGGCCGCGGCGCGGGCGGTGAAGCGGGCGTTGGACCCGAAGGGGCTGTTGAACCCGGGGAAGAAGGAGCCGTGAGGGTGGGGGCGGGCGGCGCGGCGCGGGCGTCGGTGGCGTGCAGTGCGCGGCGTGGCTGGTGGTGCGCGACGTGGTCTGTTGGCACCGAGGAGAGCGAGCGGGAGCGTCGCTCGATGCGTTGGCTCGTCGTCCGCTCGCGCCCGGGGGCGTGGGCCTCTTTGCGGACGGCATACGTCCGTGCACAGGCCCACGTTGGTTCGTCCGGGCACTTCACGACTGGGTGGGCCTCTTTCCGGACGATATGCGTCTGCAGACAGGCCCACCTTCGCCGCGTGAGGCTTCGTAGGACGGTTCGGTGCCGAATCTGCCCGCCCAGCACCCGATCGCATCGAACCCGCGTATATCGCGGGTTTCACGCGCTCCATGATGCTCATCGGTCCATCGAGCGCGTCCGAGCCTCCGGCCCGGACGCCAACGGACGACTCCGGGCGCCGCGCACGCCACTCCCGCTCGCTTTCCTCGGTGCCGACAGACCGCGCCGCGCTTCATCGGCCAACGCCGCGCACTGGGCGCCTCAAGGCCGGCGCCGGCGAAGCCCGCCACGTCGCGCTCCATCGGCCAACGCCGCGCACTGGGCGCCACGAGGCCCGCGCCGGCGAAGCCCGCCACGCATCGGCCATCACGGAGGCACCGGGCACCGGGCACCGAGCGCCCCCGCCCACCTACGCGCTCAGCGTCAGCTTCCGCGGCCCCGCCCGGAACCCGACCTCGATCAGCAGCGCCTCCAAGTCCGACCCCACGACCGCCTCGCCGTCGACGCGCTCCAGCGACAGCTTGTGTCGCCGATCGCGCGTGACGAAGGCGGCCAACGCCTCCAATGCAGGCCGCAAGCGCACGTCCCCGCGTTCCACAAGCACTTGGATCCCGCGCCCGCCGCGCTCGACGTAGACGACCGGCTCGGCGCCGTCTAGGACGACGTAGGCGCCGGCGGCGCGCGCCGGCTTGGCGCGTGCGTCGGTGTCATCCCGGCGCTTGGGCCACGGCAGCGCGGCGCCGAACGGCTGGGCTGGGTCGGTCGCGGCGAGCACGACGGGCGGCGTCTCGTCGGCGCGGTCGGCCTGCGTGCGCAGCCGCTCGACCGCGCCGGGCAGTGCGAACTGCGCGCCGCCAAGGCCCTCGACGAAGTAGCCGCGGCGGCAGACGCCGAGCGTCTCGAGCGACGACAGCGAGTCATACAACGACGAGAACCCACCCGGGATGCCTTCGGCCAGGACGTGCTCGCGCGTGACGATGCCATAGCGCTCCAACAGCAGCTCGGCGACCGTGCGGCGGCGAAGACCAGGCTCGACCTCGCCGCGGAAGATGGAGGTCGTCAGCGCCCAGCGGCCCTGGACCTGCGCTGCGGCTCCGCCGCTTCGGCGCGCACCGAAGCGCGTGCCGGCTCGCGAGCCCCGGCGGCCGCCGGCCATCGACGCCTTCTGCGCCCGGGCCAGCGTCAGCCGCGGCGCGCGCAGCGGCGCGAACGCGTCGTTGGTCACCTCGCCCGCCCAGACGAGGTCCCACAGCGCCTCCTGGATCTGCTCGGGCGCCAGCGGGATCTCCGCCAAGAAGTCGGTGAAAAAGCACGGCGAGGCCGCCAGTCGCTCCCGCAGTAACTCATGCTCGGGCAGCTCCGGACGGTCGATACCCCCGCGGACCGACGGCGGTCCGAGCGCCTCGGCGTCCTCGCGGAAGTACAAGGCGACACGGCCCGAGTTGCGACCCAAAGCGCCCGCGCCGACCCAGACGACCTCCCCCGATGCGCAGAGCTGATCGAGCCACGTCGGCGAGTAGGCGCCCACGCGGCGCAACAGCACGTCGCGCTCCCACACATCGGCCGGCAGCGCCAGCCGCTGCAAGGGCACCAACATCTCCCGCAGGCGGTCAATCCCCGCGCCGGCGGCCGCGTGGCGATCGACGCCCTGCCAGGACGGCAGGAACGCCGCCAGCGCCCGCTGGTCGGTCGCCTCGATCTCCTTACGCAGCACGGCCAGCGACGCGCGCCGGATCCGCCGTAGCACCTCGGGGTCACACCACTCGCGCTCGGTCCCGCCGGGGCGCAGCTCGCCGCGCACCAGATCGCCAGCGCTCTCCAGCGCCGCGAGCGCGCTCGACGGGTCGACCGACCAGCGGTCGCGCAGATCGGCGGTCGTAAACGGCCCGTGCGTCCGCGCATAGCGCGCAACGAGCCGCTCGGTCGGGCGCTCGACAGAGGCCAGGAAGGCAGCGGGCAGCCCGCCGGGCGGCACGGTCCCGAATGCGTCGCGGTAGAGGCCCGCGTCGTCGGCTGCGACCCAGCGCTCCTCGCCGCCGAGGCGCAGGCGTACCGCGCGGCGCTCGCCGACCAAGGCCTCCAACATCGCGTCGCTGTCGAGCTCCGCCAAGACCCGGGCGCGCACTTCGGCGCGCGACAAGTCGCCGACCCGCCGCAGGATGTCGGCCAGCCCATCGCGATCGGTCGCCTGCGTGCGCACCGACCGGTGCTGGAGATCTGCTTCAACTTGGTCGAGGGCGTCGGCGTCGATGAGGTCGCGCAGCTCCTCCTGGCCGAGCAACTCACGCAGCAGGTCGCGATCCAGCGAGAGCGCTGCCGCACGCCGCTCCGCGTTGGGCGTGTCGCCCTCGTACATGTAGGTCGCGACGTAGTCGAACAGCAGCGACGAGGCGAACGGCGACGCGGTGCGCGTCTCGACCTCGACCAGGGAGAGGTCGCGCGAGTGCAACCCCTGCAACAACTCGATCAGCCCCGGGACGTCGAGGACGTCGCGCAGGCACTCGCGGTAGGTCTCCAAGATGATGGGGAAGTCGCTGTACTGCTTGGCGACCTCCAGCAAGGACTGGGACTTGAGCCGCTGCTGCCACAACGGCGTGCGCTTGCCCGGATAAGCGCGCGGGATCAGCAGCGCGCGGCCGGCGTTCTCGCGGAAGCGCGCACCGAACAGCGCGGAAGATCCGAGTTCGCCGACAACTTGATCCTCGACGTCCTCGGGGTCCAACAACACCAAGTCGGCGCCCGGTGGCTCATCCGCATCGGGAAGGTGGACGATGATCCCGTCGTCTGACCAGATTGCGTCGGACTCCAGGCCGGCCTCGTCGCGGATCTTCGCGCTCAGCGCCAGCGCCCACGCGGCATGGACCCGTCCGCCGAAGGGCGAGAGCACGCACAACCGCCAGTCGCCGATCTCGTCGCGGAAGCGCTCGACGACGATCGTGCGATCGCTCGGGATGACGCGCGTGGCCTCCTGCTGCTCGACCAAGAAGTCCACCAGGTTGCGCGCGGCGAGCGGGTCGAGGTCGTACTCAGCCTCCAGCAGCTCCGGCGTCTGATCGACCGCCCAGCGGCTGAAGGCGCCGATCTCGCGACCCAGCTCCTTGGGGCGCCCGACCGAATCCCCCTTCCAGAACGGCACGGCGCCCGGCACGCCCGGCGCGGGCGAGACGACGACGCGGTCGCGCTGGATCTCCTCGATGCGCCACGACGATGCGCCGAGCAGGAACGTCTGCCCGGGGCGCGCCTCGTAGACCATCTCCTCGTCGAGCTCGCCGACGCGACGGCCGTCGGGGAGCACCACGGCGTAGAGCCCGCGGTCCGGGATCGTCCCCGCGTTGGTCACCGCCAGTTGGCGCGCGCCCTTGCGCGGGCGGATCGTCCCCGCGACGCGATCCCAGACGATGCGCGGCCGCAGCTCCCCGAACTCCTGCGACGGGTAGCGCCCGTCGAGCATGTCCAGGACGTTCTCCAGCAGCTCGCGCGACAGCTCGGCGTAGGTGTAGGTCTTGGTGACCAACCCGTACAGGTCGTCGACCAGGACAGGAGCGTCACCGTCTGACTCGACCCCGGCGGCGATCGCGACGATCTGCTGGCAGAGGACGTCGAGGGGATTGCGCGGGACGACCGTCGGCTCAATTTTGCCCTCACGCATCAGCTTGACGACGACCGCGCACTCCAGCAGGTCGGCGCGGAACTTCGGAAAGATGCGGCCCTTGGAGGTGTCGCCGACGTTATGGCCCGCGCGCCCGATGCGCTGCAGGCCGCGCGAGACCGACTTGGGGGACTCGACCTGCAACACCAGGTCGACGGCGCCCATGTCGATGCCCAGCTCCAGCGAGGAGGTTGCCACAAGGCACGGCAAGTGGCCGCCCTTGAGCTGCTCCTCGACGACCAGGCGCTCCTCACGCGCCAGCGACCCGTGGTGGGCGCGCGCGATCTCCACGACAGGCCGCTCGGCTTCCTCGTCCTGCTTGGCCGCCAGCTCGTTGAGGCGCAGCGCGAGCCGCTCGGCACCGCGGCGGTTGTTGACGAAGATGATCGTCGAGCGGTGCTCGCGGACGAGCTCGAGCAACTGCGGGTACATCGCCGGCCAGATCGACTTGCGCGTCGCCTCTGTCCCGCCGACCGTCGGCTCCAAAGGATCGAGCGGCGCCGACTGCTCGGGCTCGACCATCGACTCGACCGGCACCTGGATCTTGAGATCGAGCGGCTTGCGGATGCCCGCGTCGACGATCCGGCACGTCCGCTGCGGGCCGACCATGAAGCGGCCGACCTCCTCCAGCGGGTTCTGCGTCGCACTCAACCCGATGCGCTGCGGGTCACGCCCGCCGTGCTCGGCGGCGACCAGCGCCGAGAGCCGCTCCAGGGTCAGCGCGAGGTGCGCGCCGCGCTTGGTCGAGGCGACCGCGTGGATCTCGTCGATGATGACCGCCTCGACGTCGCGCAGCACGTCGCGCGCCTGCGACGTCAACATGAGGTACAACGACTCGGGCGTCGTGATCAGCACGTCGGGCGGCGTGCGGCGGATCGCCATCCGCTCCTTTTGCGACGTGTCGCCGGTGCGGATCGCCACCTTGATGTCGGCTCCGATCCCGATCAGCGGCGCCTGCAGGTTGCGCTCGACGTCGTAGCTCAGCGCCTTCAGCGGCGAGACGTAGACGACGCGGATGCCGCTGGCATCCTTGCGCGGCGTGTTGGCCAGGCGGTCCAGCGACCACAGGAACGCGGCCAGCGTCTTGCCCGAGCCGGTCGGGGCGGAGATCAGGACATGCTCACCGGTGGCGATGGCCGGCCACGCTTGCTCCTGCACCGGCGTCGGGCCGGCGAACGCCCGGTCGAACCACGCTTGCGTCTGCTCACTGAAGCTCCCGATCGCCACGACCACCAGAGTACGACGCGCCGCGCGCCCTTCGATCACCCCCGCCGTCGGGCCGCGCGGACCTTAGCCCGGCCATGCCCCCAGCGCCGTCTCGGCGATCGCCAGCAGCTCTGCGCGCGGTGCGCCGTCGCGGGAGCGGGCAGACATGCCGCTCAGCACGGCGGTGTAGAACGCAGCGAGGGCTTCGGTGTCGGTTTCGGCGGGCAGCTCGCCGGCCTCCACGCCCTGCGTCAGGCGCGCCAGCAGGTCGCCGTGCGACGTGGCGCGCTCGTGCCCCAGGTGCGGCTCGCTCAGGACGAAGCAGCCGTTGGGCAGGTCGGGCAGCGTGTACTCGACGGCGGCCGCGCGCAGCATTTGGGCGACCGCGCCGTAGGCGGTCGGCTCGCCGAGCGCGCTCATGACCTCGTTGCCGGGCATCGCCTGGTAGCGCTCGACCGCCTCCTGGAAGAGGCGGCGCTTGTCGCCGAAGGCCGCATACAGGCTCGGCGCCGCGATCCCCATGGCTTCGGTCAGGTCGCTGATCGAGGTCTGCTCATAGCCGTTGGTCCAGAACGCGAGCATCGCCTGCTCAAGCGCGGCGTCGCGGTCAAAGGAACGGGGGCGGGCCATGGCGACGTCAATTCTATAGCGCCCGATACAGAACGTGCTAGGGTCGGCCCGGCGCAGTTCTGTATCGATCCCTAAACAACTCTATCTTGGAAGGACACCATGTCGAACACCCTGGAAGGCAAGGTCGCGCTCGTCACCGGAGGCTCGCGCGGCATCGGCCGGGCGATTGCCCGACGGCTCGCCGCCGACGGCGCGCTTGTCGCCGTCCACTACGGCGCCAACGCCGACGCGGCGCGCGAGACCGTCGCCGCCATCGAGGCGATCGGCGGCGAGGCGTTTGCGATCGGTCAGCCGCTCGGCGTGGCCGGCGACGCCGCCGGCCTCTTCTCCCAGCTCGACGCTGCGCTGGAGCGCCGCGTCGGCTCCACGCGGCTGGACATCGTCGTCAACAACGCTGGCATCGCGACGATGGCGCAGCTTGCCGGCACGACCGCCGACATCTATGACGAGCTGTTTGCCGTCAACGCCCGTGCGCCGTTCTTCATCACCCAGGCTGCGGCCGAGCGCATGGGCCCGGGCGGGCGGATCATCACGATCGGCACCGGGGTCACCCGGACGGCGATGCCCGAGCTCCTCGCCTACTCGATGTCCAAGGCGGCGATCGACGTGATGACCCAGACGCTCGCCAAGGAGCTCGCCCCCCGCGGGATCACCGTGAACGTGGTCGCGCCCGGGATCGTCGACACGGACATGAATGCCGGCTGGCTGCGCGGCGACGATGAGGCCCGCGCGCAGGCTGAGCAGACCTCGCCGTTCGGCCGCCTCACCACGCCCGAGGACGTCGCCGGCGTCGTCGCCTTTGCCGCCTCTGAGGACGCCGGCTTCGTCACCGGTCAGTTCCTTGACGCGACCGGCGGCTTCTCGCTTTAAGTCGATCCCGCGACCTCGCGCGCGGTGCGCAGGACATCGTCGAGCATCTCCTCGGTCAGCACCCCGGTGAACGTGTTCTGCTGGCTGGGGTGGTAGGTGCCGAGCAGCGCGAAGCCGGGTGGGCGGGTCTTCATGTCGCCGCCGTCGTCGTACCAGAGCGCGCCGTGGCCGAACTTCGGCCGCGGTCGCGGCGGCGGGTGGCCGAGCGCGGCGCGCAGGCGCAGGGCGGCATCCCAGGCGAACGCGCCGAGACAGACGACGACGCGCACGGCCTTGACGTGATCGAGCTCGGCGACCGTCCACGGCAGGCAGCTGTCGCGTTCGGTCGGCGTCGGCTTGTTGGCCGGCGGGGCGCAGCGCACGGCGGCGGTGATCCACGCACCGGTCAGCTGAAGCCCATCGTCGCGTGAGACCGACGTCGGCTGGTTTGCGAAGCCCGTGCGGTGCAGCGCGGCGAAGAGGAAGTCCCCGCTGCGGTCGCCGGTGAAGACGCGGCCGGTGCGGTTGGCGCCGTGGGCGGCGGGGGCGAGGCCGAGCAGCAGGACGCGGGCTGCCGGATCACCGAAGCCCGGGATCGGGCGACCCCAGTAGATGTCGTCCTTGAACGAGGCGCGCTTCTCGCGTGCGACCTGCTCGCGCCAGGCGACCAGCCGCGGGCAGCGGCGGCACTGCGTGACCTCGGCCTCAAGGGCTGCAAGGCCGGGATCGCTCATCGCGACGGCCGCCGAGCCGCTAGGCGAGGTCTTCCGCGGCTTGTTCGAGGATCCCCAACATGAGCCGCTCGATGACCGGCTCCAGCTCTCGGATGTCGCCCGGGTTGCCCGTGCGCAGCTGGCGCGAGGCGAGCTCGACGATCGCGCCGACGCAGGCGAACGCGTCATCGCGCGAGGCAAAGCGCGGCGCGCCGTAGCGCGGGGCGATGCGGTCGTTGTCGCGGTGGATCGCGGCGGCGAAGGCGTCGAGGATGGCGTCGCGGCGCTCGGTCGCGCGCGGGCCTGCGCCGATGATCTCGACCAGCACCGTCTGGGACGCATCAGGCCATTGGGCCAGCGTGCGCAGGAACGCGCGCGTGCCGTTGGCCAGGTGCTCGGGGTAGGTCTCGGCCGCGGTCTCGGAGGCGAGCGCCATCTGGCGCATGACCTCGGTGGCGGCCTCGTCGAAGAGGGCGATGATCGCCTCTTCCTTGTTGGCGAAGTGCTCGTAGAACGTCGCCTTCGACATCCCGGCCTCGCGGCTGATCGCCTCGGCGGTGGCGTCGGCGTAGCCGCGCTGGGCGAAGATCTTGGCCGCAGCCTCGAACAGCCGGCGGCGCTGGACGGTCAGCCGGACCTCCAGCGGCGGCGCGTGTCGACCGCGCGGAACGACGGTGGGAACGGTGCTGCGAACGGTGTCGGAGTCGGCCATGCGACGACAGATCCTAGATAGGCTCCAGCGCGATGGCCGCCTCCTTCCGTGTTCTCGCCCTGCTTGTCGCGCTCCCGCTCGTCCTCGGAGCCTGTGGTCAGACGGCCAAGGACTCGGCGTCTGACTTCCAGGGCGACCAGAAGGTCGTGGCCCAGACGGTCGAGGATCTGCAGTCGGCCGGCCGCAAGAACGATGGCGCCAAGATCTGCTCGACGCTGCTCTCCTCGGTGCTGGTGACCCAGATCGAGAAGGCCTCCGGCGAGGACTGCGAGAAGGGCGTCGAGGATGCGATCAGCGACGCCGACTCCTTCGAGCTGCAGGTCGAGAAGATCACGATCTCCAAGGACGTGGCGTACGTGGTCGTCAAGTCCGAAGGTGGCGACAAGGCCAGCGTCGACACGTGGGAGCTGCTCAGAGAGGGCGGCGAGTGGAAGGTCGCGACACTCGGCGCGTAGGACCGGGCTCGCACGTACCCGGCCAGCTGGCTGGGTACTGGCGATTGACCAAGCGCGGCGCGGTGCCTAGCTTCGGTTGGGATGCCGATCACCTTCGTCACGCTCGGTCCTGAGGGGACCTGCCACCACCGGGCCGTCACCAACTACGCCCGCTTTCAGGGCCTGGCCGACGACGACGTCACGGTCGAGTTCATCACCGACTTCTTCGACGGCCTCGATCGGATCCGTGGACGCGACGATACGTTCCTGGTCCAGTGCAGCGCGCACCCCGGCGTGCATGAGGTGACCGAGCGCAACTACGAGGAGGTGTTCGTGGTCGACACCTTCATCTACCCGACCAAGGCGCTGGCGATCCTGTCGCGCCGCGATCTCGACGGCCCGGCGCGCTCGCTCGGGATCGTCGAGGCGACCGAGGGCTACGTCGACCTCTCCGAGTGGGAGGTCAAGGTCCCGCAGATCTCCAAGCCCTATGCGGCGCAAGCGCTGCTGCGCGGCGAGTTTGACGCGGCGCTGACGCACCTGGAGTGGCTTGACCGCTACCCCGACCAGCTCAAGCTCGACCGCTTGATCGGCGAGGTCGACACGACGTGGGTCGTCTATGGGACGACCAAGCGCTTCGCCGGCGAGGTGATCGGCATCCCCTCGCCGGACGTGTACGGGCGCGCGGCCGCGGCACCGGTGGCTGCCGCTTAGCCCAGCGAGCGCCCGTAGTGGCGCTCGTAGTACTCGCGGTACTCGCCGGACCGGATCGGCTCCCACCAGGCGGCGTTGTCGCGATACCAGGCGACGGTCTTCTCCAAGCCCTCCTCGAAGCGGACCTGCGCCGACCAACCCAGCGCACGCGCCTTCTCGCTGCCGAGCGAGTAGCGGCGGTCGTGGCCGGGACGGTCGGTGACGTACTCGATCAAGGACTCGTCCTTGCCCGTGTGCCGCAAGATGCCCTTGACGACTTCGATGTTGGTGGCCTCGTCCGGGCCGCCGACGTTGTAGACCTCGCCCGGCGCGCCGTGGGCCAAGATGTGGGAGATCCCGCGGCCGAAGTCCTCCACGTAGAGCCAGTTGCGCACGTTGAGCCCGTCGCCGTAGACCGGCAGCTTGTCGTCGTGCAGCGCGTTGAGCACCATCAACGGGATGAGCTTCTCGGGGTACTGGTAGGGCCCGTAGTTGTTGGAGCCGCGAGCGATCACGGTCTCCAGCCCATAGGTGTGAAAGTAGGACTGCACCAAGAAGTCCCCGCCGGCCTTGGAGGCGCTGTAGGGCGAGGACGGGACGATCGGCGACTCCTCGGTAAACGAGCCGACCTCGATCGAGCCGTAGACCTCGTCGGTGGAGATCTGCACGTAGCGCTTGACCTCGCGCTCGCGCGCGGCCTCCAACAGGACCATGGAGCCGCGGACGTTGGTCTCCACGAACGCCTCGGGGCCGCTGATCGAGCGGTCGACGTGCGTCTCGGCGGCGAAGTTAATGATCGCGTCGACGCCGTCGCCGATCGCCTCGGCGACCTTCTCGGCGTTCTGGATCTCCCCGTGGACGAGCGTGACGCCGAGGCCCTCGAGGTTCTCGGGCCGGCCGGCGTAGGTCAGCGCGTCAAGGACGACAACTTGGTCGCCGTGGTCGTTGACGCGCTGGCGCACGAAGTTGGAGCCGATGAACCCGGCCCCGCCGCAGACGAGCAGCTTCACGATCCGTTCTCCCTCTCGTTCAAGTACTGCGCGACGCCGTCCTGCCAGCTGGGCAGGCGCGGGGTCTCGTCGCGCTCGGTGGCCAGGACGCTCCACGCCGGCCGTGGGGCCGGACGCTGGAACTCCGCGGCCGTGGTCTCGTTGACGCGCGTCGACAGGCCGGCCGCGCGGTAGAGCTCGACGGTCAGCTCGTGCCAGGAGCACTGGCCGCCGCCGGCGGTGTGAAAGACGCCGACGGCATCGGCCGCCGCGAGGTCCAGCAGCGCGGGCGACAGATGGCCGGTCCAGGTGGGCGAGCCGATCTGATCGGTCACGACCGCGACCTCGTCACGGGACGCGGCGGCGTTGAGCATGGTGTCGCAGAAGTTCTTGCCGCCGACCCCGAACAGCCACGCGGTGCGCGCGATCGCGTGGTTGGGGTTGTGGCCGGCGATCGCGATCTCGCCCGCGAGCTTGGTGCGGCCGTAGGCGCCGAGCGGCGCGGTCGGATCGGACTCGACGTATGGGCGGTCGGTGAGCGTGCCGTCGAAGACGTAGTCGGTGGAGACGGCGACGATGCGCGCGTTGAGCATCGCCGCAGCGGCCGCGACGTTGGCCGAGGCGTCAGCGTTGACGGCCAGCGCGGCGGCCTCGTTGGCCTCGGCGCCGTCGACGTCGACAAACGCCGCGCAGTGCACGACGGCGTCGGGGGTGTGCTCCTCGAGCAGATCCTGCGCGGCGGTGGGATCGGTGAGATCGCCGTCGGGCAGATCGACGCCGATCGCGTCCCAGCCGCGGGCGCGGGCGTCGGCCATGACGCGATGGCCCAGCATGCCGGCCGCGCCGGTAACCAAGAGCCTCACAGGATCTCGATCTCGCTGTTATCGCCCACCATGAACTTATAGGCCTTGGGCTGGCCGTTGCTGCGGGCGATGTGGACGTTGCGGCCCAGTAGCGAGGACTCCATGCGCCCATCGAGGCCGCGGACGCTCGACCCAGCCAACAGGATCGAGTGCTCGACCTCGGCGCGCTGCACCGCGCAGCCCTCGCCGATCGCCGTGTAAGGGCCGATGTAGCAGTCGGTCAGCACGGCGTCCGCGCCGATGATCGCCGGGCCGCGCACGGTCGCGCGCTCCAGCTTGGCGCCCGGCTCGATGACGACGCGCCCCTCGACCTGGGAGTCAATCAGATCGCCCTCGACCCGGTGCTCCATGCGATCGAGGATCAGCCGGTTGGCCTCCAGCATGTCGTCCAGGCGCCCGGTGTCCTTCCACCAGCCCTGGACGATGTGCGGCTCGACGCGGCGGTCAGTGTTGACCAGGTGCTGGATCGCGTCGGTGATCTCCAGCTCGCCACGCGGCGAGGGTTCGATCGCGCGCGCAGCGTCGTGGATCAAGGGCATGAACATGTAGACGCCGACCAGCGCGAGGTTGGTCTTGGGCTCCGGCGGCTTCTCGGCCAGGGCGACGACGCGGTCGCCGTCAAGCTCGGCGACCCCGAAGTGCTCGGGGTCGGGCACCGGCGTCAAGAGGATCAGCGCGTCGGGCTCGTTGGCCTTGAAGGCGGCGACGAGGTCGTCGATACCGCCCTGCAGCAGGTTGTCGCCCAAGTACATGACGAACGGCGAGTCGCCCAAGAACGGCTCGGCGGTCAGGACCGCGTGCGCCAGGCCGGCCGGTTCGTCTTGCAAGATGTAGGTGATCTTGACGCCGAAGGCCGAGCCGTCGCCGGCGACCTCCTTGATCTCCTCGCCGGTCTCAGGGGCGATGATGATCCCGATCTCCTCGATGCCCGCCTTAGCCATCGCGTCGATGCCGTAGAAGAGCACTGGACGGTTGGCGACCGGTACCAGCTGCTTGGCGCTGGTGTGGGTGATCGGGCGCAGGCGTGTGCCCTTGCCTCCGGAGAGAATCAAGCCCTTGAGTGGCTGCATCAGTAAACGTTTCCCAGCTTGCGGTGATCCCACGTGGCGCGCGTCTGCTCGGCGAACTCCAAGCCGACGCGCTTGGCGGCCTGGGCCTTGACCATGTCGCGGTAGGCCGATGCGTCTTGGCCGCCGCCGTAGCGGCCGAAGATCTCCAGCCCCAGGTCGGTGACCAACTCGACGTCACGGTGGATCGTGACGTCGGTCTCGAACATCACCCCGCGCAGCTCCTGGTAGACGTCACGCCCGGCTTCGATCTGCAGGGTCGCCCGCGGATCGCGCTCGAGGTTCTTGGTCTTCTGCGACTTGGCGAAGGTCCACGCCCAGAGACGCCCGTCGCGCACCACGTACCACAGCGGCATCAGGTGCGGCCACCCTCGGGGACCGAAGGTGGCGCAGGTCATCACGCGCTCCTCGTCGAGGAACGCGAGGACCTCGTCCTCGTCCATCGTGATCAGATCGCGTCGGCTCACCGGCGCGGAGGCTATGGCAATGGACTCGGCCAGGGCGCTCGCCAATGCGTGCGAACGTTCGCCGGCGGGCGAAACCCGCGGTTTGGGCAGGGGCGAGCCTGGTCTAACGGACGGCGAGCTGCAGGCGATCGACGGCGGCGCGAACGGCTTCGCGGGCCTCCGGCGGCGAGAGGACGGCGGCGTCGCCGGCCTCGGCGAGCACCTCGCGCACCAGCCAGTCGGTGCCCTTGTAGGGCAGCTCGACGATGACGGAGCCGTCAGCGAGGTTCTGGGCGACGCGGCGCTGCTCACGCGACCAGCGGGCGCGCTCGGGTGAGATCCAGACGCGGGCGACGCGGGAGGCCTCGACCAGGCCGGTGCTGGGCCACCCGGCGACGTCGGAGGCGGGGTCGACCTCGGGCCGCGGCGTGAACGAGACGTCCAGCACCTCGGCCGTCTTGACGCGGTCCAGCCGGAAGTGGCGCACCGCCTCGCGCGCCGGGTCATACGAGGCCACGTACCAGCCCTCGCGCCCGTTGATGAGGGCGTAGGGCTCCACGACCCGCTCGGAGAACTCGTCCTCGTTGGCCTTGTAGTACTCCAGGCGCAGCTGGCGGCATTCGGAGATCGCGCGCGAGACGACGCGGGCGATCTCGGAGTCGTCGCCGGAGCCGGAGGCGACCTGCAGGCCCTGCTCCATTGGATCGGCGCCGAGCGCGGCGACGATCTTCTCGCGCGCCGAGTTCAGCGCGCCCTCGGGCAGGTGGTCGCCGATCAGGTCGATCGCGGCGATCAGCGCTTTGGCCTCGACGGGCAGCAGCCGCGCCGGGCGGTCGAAGTTGTCGGAATAGGGCTCGGGATCGACGTCGATCATGCCGTCGTCGCGGACGTCGGCATAGAGAACGTAGGAGCCACCGCCGAAATTGACGACGTTGAGGACGTTGACGTCCTCGCGCAACTCGGCGTCGGAGACCTGTAGCCGCTGGCAGAGCTCGGTGAGCGACAGGAGCTGCTTGGCCCTACCCGCCTGGATCAGGATGCTGGCGAGCGTGACAAGGCGCGCGAAGCGCTCCGGGCGGATCGCGGTCTCGCGCTTGGCGACGGGCTCGACGACCTCCTCGGCCTCGCCAGCGGGCAGGACAGCTGCGAGCTCGAGCTCGCCGGTGTGGCGCTCGTGCAGCAGCTCGACGCGCTCGGCGACCTCGGTGACGAGCTCGTCGGGGCCGAGGATGCGGGCGTGCTCGCCCAGGCGCAGCGCCCAGGCGGCGAGCTGGCGCACCGACGCGTACTCGGTCGTAAACGTCATGTCCCCGCTGCCGTCCTCAGCGGGGCGAATCGTGCCGAAGCGGCCGAAGTGGCGCTTGACCTGCCAGGCGATGCGCTCGGAGATCCAGACCTCGGCCTGGCCGGCGGGCTCGCCGAACTGCCAATCGGCGCGCGTGGCGTAGGAGCGCGGGTCGAAGTCGGTGGGGCGCTTGAAGTCGTGCTCGGCCTTGGTGGCGTAAGCGACCTTGCCGCGGATGCGCGAGAGGCGGAACACGCGGATCGCGTCGCGCTCGTGCGATCGGCCCAAGAGGTAGAACTGGCCGCCCTGGAAGAGCAGGTGATACGGGTCGACCTTGCGGGCGCCGACCTCGTCGCGCTCCATCGTGTAGTAGTCGAAGGTGATCGTCTTGTTGCGGAAGATCGCCGTCTCGATCTTGGCCAGACGCTGGGAGAGGTCGTGGCCGCCGGCGCTGGCGGTGACGCCGAGGGCGATCGAACCCTGGTCGGGCGCGTTGAGCGGGCTGGGGCGGCCCCAGGAGATCTGCTGCAGCGCCAGGCGTAGCGGCTCGGCGTAGGCGAACTCGCCGTCGAGCAGCGTCAGCGCGAACTGCAGGCCGGCGAGCTCCTCGTCGGTGAAGGCGATCGCGGGCAGGTGGAAGTTCTCGGGCCGCAGCGAGTAGTTCTCCTGCTCGGCGACGCCGTCGGCGGGCTTCTCGACCGTGAGCTGGATGCCGAGCGAGTCCAGCTCGGCGCGATCGGCGTAGAACCGGCGGGCGAAGGCGTCCTCGTTCATACCGCTGTAGCCCTCGACGTCACGCCGGATCTCCAGGGCGGTGACCGGACGGCGTTCGGCCATGAGATACGAGATGAGCGAGAGCTGACGGATGAGCTTCTCGGTGTCCTTCGCCATATAGAGACGACGATACGGCCCTTGACCCCGGGATGGGCTGTTCGTTGCAGAAGTCCGCGCGCTCTTTCCGCAGATTCGGTACGGGGACGTTGCGCGCCCTGACACGCTGGTCATGCGTGTACGGTTCGGCCCTCATGACCAAGCTCGTGATCGTCGACGACCACGAGGCCCTGCGGGAGGGCCTGGTCGCATTGCTGCAACACGGTGGCCTCGAAGTGGTGGGCGCGGCGGGCAACGTCGCGGCTGGGATCGATCTTGTCGAGCACGCCGAGCCGGACGTCGCAATTGTCGACATCCAGCTGCCCGACGGCAGCGGCATCGACCTGACGCGCGAGCTTCTGCTCCGTCGGCCGGACCTCGGGGTGATCCTCTACACGGGCGACAGCGACGCTGAGCTGCTCTACGACGGCCTCGACTCCGGGGCCCGCGGCTACGCGCTGAAGGCCGGGTCGATGGACGAGCTGAGGGCCGCGATCGAGCGCGTCGCGGGCGGCGGCTCCTACGTCGACCCGCGGCTGGACCGCATCCTGCTCTCCCCGCGCGCCACGGCGCACGTCCCGCAGCTCTCGCCGCGTGAGCGCGAGATCATGCACCTGATGGCCGAGGGTATGACCGCCGAGGCGATCGGCGACAAGATCACCGTCTCGGTCGAGACCGTGCGCACCCACGTGCGCAACGTGATTCGCAAGCTGCAGGCCCGCAACCGTGTCCATGCGATCGCGATCGCGCTGGAGCGCGGCGAGATCGCGCTGGACTCCACCCGCGAAGAGCGATGAGTCCGGGTGGTGCATGGCCGACCGATCCGGACGAGCGCATCGCACGCCTCGTCCACGATCTCCGCACCCCGCTGACGATCGTCCAAGGCTTTGCCGAGCTGCTGGATCGGGGTGCCGTGACGCTGGACGAGGAGCGCCGCACGGAGTACCTGGGGCGGATCGCGGCGGCGGGGCGGGAGATGAAGGAGATATTGGACGACGAGCGCGAGGATCGGCTGTCGTTGGAGGGGTAGTTGGGGTTGGGCGTGGGCGCTGGGGTGCGCGGCGTTCGTGGCGCTCGCGTGGGGTGGCGCTCAGTGCGTGGCGTTGGTCGTGCCGCGCCGCGCGGTCTGTTTGGCAGCGAGGAGGAGGTGAGCGGCGGCGCGTGCGCGGTCGGTCCTCCGCCTGCGCCGGGGGAAAGGTCCGGGCGCCTAGTGCTCGACGGGGTGGGCCTGTTGGCGGACGGTATGCGTCCGGATGCGGGCCCACCTTTGCTCCCGAGTCTCGGGGTGTCGGCGTGGGCCTGTTGGCGGACGGTATGCGTCCGGATACGGGCCCACCCTCCCCGGGCGTGCGGGGATGATGGACCAGCGCCTCGCGGCGCAACCGCCTTCACTCCTCGCTGCCAACAGACCAGCGCGACGCGCCACGACCAACGCCTGCGCTGAGCGCCAACCGCGCTGGCGCACCCACGCCAGCGCGACGCGCCACGATTAACGCCTGCGCCGAGCGCCAACGCCGCCCCGCCCCGCGCCCCCCTACGCCGCCTGCGACCGCCGCCGGTCCTCGGCCGTGATCGGCGCCGCTGATGTCCCGGCCGACCCGAAGTAGGCGCCCGCGCCGATCGCGCGGTCAAAGCCGGACCAGACCTGGCCGGGCGGGAGCTCCTTCTCCAGGCGGTCGAAGGAGCCGAGGCGGCCGCCGAGGTTGTCGATCATGTGCACCAACGTGGCCTCGCGCGTGGCCGGGACGACCGGTGAGCCGTGCTCCAGGGCGCCGTGGTGGCTCAAGATGATGTGCAACACGCTCTGGGCGAGCTCGGCCGGGAAGCCGGCGAGGTCCTCGATGCAGCGACGCACGCGGTAGTAGCCGAGCGGAATCTCGCCCTGCAGGCGGCCCTCGTCGGTCATGTCGATCGGCGCGTCGCAGGTGTAGGCCTCCAACTTGCCGATGTCGTGTAACAAAGCGCCGGTGACCGCAACGTCGCGGTCGATCCCCGGGAAGGTGGCGCTGATCGCGCTGACCGCCTGGGCGACCGTGAGGCAGTGCTCCAGCAGCCCGTGCAGGTAGGCCTGGTGGTAGCGCTTGGCGGCGGGTGCGATCCGGTAAAGCGCCCAAGTCTCTGAGCCCTCGCCGAAGAAGGTGTCCAACAACCGGCGCAAGTGCGGGTCCTGCACAGTGGCCAGCAGCTCGCGGAAGTCGGCCTCCATGTGGTCGACGCGGCGCGGCGGCCCGTCGTGCAGATCGGCCGGGTCATACGTGCCGTCCAGCGCCGGGCGCAGCTTGAGGATCGCGATCTGCGCGCCCCAGCGCTGATGGACTTCGTAGCGCCCGACGACGTGCACGGGCGACCCCGCGCGACAGAGCTCCAGCGCCTGAGCGATGTCCTCCCAGATCACGGCCGACACGCCGCCGGTGCGGTCGCCAAGGACTAACTTGAGGAACTCGCCCCCGTCGCGACGGTGGCGCCGCTCGGCCTCTCGGACCAAGAGCACCTGGTCGAGGTCGAAGCCGTGCTGAAGGTCACGAACGAGCACGGCGGCAAGGTGACACGGCCAGCGGACAGACCGTGGCGCCTGCGCACTCTTGTTACATCTTCGTCACAAATTGTGGAACAATCGTCGCGATGTCGCGCGTCCAGGTCCTCCTCGCCGCCGTGTGTTTTGGCACCACCGGCACCGCTCAGGTGCTCGGTCCCGACGCCTCCGCGGTGACCGTCGGGGCGGTTCGGATCGCGGTCGGCGCCGTCCTGCTCCTGCTCGTCGCACGGGTGGTCGCCGACGGCGCGGCGAGTGCCGCCTGGCCCCGCGGCCCACTCGCGGTCGGCGCGCTTGGCGTCGCCGGCTACCAGCTCTGCTTCTTCGCGGCCGTCAAGGACACGGGCGTAGCTGTCGGCACGGTCGTCGCGCTCGGCTCGGCCCCCGCACTGGCCGGCGTTGGCGGCTGGCTGCTGGATCGCCGCGTGCCTGACCGCGCGTGGGCGCTGGCGACCGCGCTGGCCTGCGCCGGCGTCGCGACGCTCGCGCTCGCGGGCGGCGGCTCGGAGGTCAGCGCGCCAGGTGTTGCGCTCGCGGTTGGCGCCGGCACGTCCTACGCGGCGTTCACGCTGGCCTCCAAGCGCCTGCTTGACGCGGGCCACGGCGTCGAGCCCGTCATGGCCTATCTCTTCAGCATCGGCGCGGTCCTGCTCATCCCCGTCCTGGTGTTCGGCGATCTGCACTGGGTGACCAGCGCAGGCGGCGTCGCGATGGCGCTCTGGCTCGGCGCGATCCCGACCGCCGTCGCCTACCTGCTCTTCGCCGCCGGACTGCGCCGTCTGCCCGCCAACGAGGTCGCGACGCTGACGCTCGCCGAGCCGGTCACCGCCACGCTGCTCGGCGCCATCGTCCTGGGCGAGCGTCCCGGCGCGGTCGCGATCGCCGGGATCGTGGTGATCCTCGCCGGGCTGGCCGTCCTCGCCATTCCCAAGCGCGACGAGCGCACACCACCAGTCGAGGTGATCGCATGAGCCCCACCGCGTGGATCTCGGCGAACCACGGACAATCGCCGGTGATCGCATGAGCCCCACCGCCGTGGATCGCGTCGCCGCCCTCCTGCGCGAGCAGATCCTCGATGCCCAACTCGACGCCGGCGCGCGGCTGGTCGAGGCCGATCTGGTCGAGACCCACGGTGCCGCGCGCCACACCGTCCGCGCGGCGCTGCGTGCGCTGGCCGACGAGGGCCTCGTCACGATCGCGCCACACCGCGGCGCGCGCGTCGCCGGCCTGGACGCCGACGCGATCATCGCGCTCTACGAGCTGCGCGCCGCGCTGGAGGTCGAGGCCGCGCACCTCGCGCTGGCCCGGCACGGCGATGTCCTGCCGCCGTCGGTCCACGAGGCCGCCGAGGTCCTGGCCCGCACCTGCGGCCGTGCTCGGCCCGGCTGGCCGACGGTCTCCCGCGCGCACGCCGACCTGCACACCGCGCTCGTCCGCGCGGCCCGCTCGCCGCGTATCGAGGCGGTGCACAACCGCCTGACCGCGCAGACCCGTCTCTTCCTGCTGCAGGTCCGCCCGCACTACACCTTCGCGCGGCTTGCCCAGGAGCACCTGCAGCTGGTCGCCGACCTCGAGCGCGAGGGACCCGAGGTCCTGCGGTTGCACCTGCGCGCCGCCGCGGGGTCGGTGGTCGACGGCGTGCTGCGCGACCGATGAGCGTGCACGAACGCCACGGCTTGCCTGCCGCCGCCGCGGGTAGTTGACTCGACAGCTATGGCTACCCACAGCCAGACGCCTGACCCTCACCGCTGGTGGACGCTCGGCGCCGTCTGTGTCGCCACGTTCATGCTGCTGCTCGACGTGACGATCGTCAACGTCGCGCTGCCAGACATCCAGCAGGACCTCGGCTCGTCGTTTCAGGATCTGCAGTGGGTCGTCGACGCCTATGCCTTGACGCTCGCCGCGTTCCTGCTGACGGCCGGCTCGCTAGCTGACCGTCTCGGCCGCCGTCGGATCTTCGTCGGCGGCCTCGCGCTCTTCACCGTCGCCTCGCTGTTGTGCGGGTTGTCGAGCGCGCCGGCGACGCTCAATCTCTCGCGTGCGCTGCAGGGCGTCGGCGGCGCCGCGATGTTCGCCACGTCGCTCGCGCTACTGGCCGCCGCGTTCACCGGGCGCGAGCGCGGTACCGCGTTGGGGATCTGGGGTGCGACGACGGGCGCGTCGGTGGCCGTCGGGCCGCTGGTCGGCGGCGTGCTGGTCGAGCACGTCAGCTGGCAGTCGATCTTCTATGTCAACTTGCCGATCGGTCTCGCCACGATCGCGGTCACGCTGCGGATGGTGGGCGAGAGCAAGGATCCGGACCCGGCGCCGATCGATTGGGCCGGGCTGCTGACCTTCTCGGCGGCGCTGTTCGCACTTGTCTTCGGTCTGGTGCGTGGCAACAGCGAAGGCTGGGGGAGCGCGCAGATCGTCGCGCTGCTCGTCGGCTCGGCCGTGTTGTTGGTGATCTTCGTGATCATCGAGCGCCGGCAAGCGCGGCCGATGCTTGACCTCACGCTCTTTCGCAAGCCGACCTTCGTGGGCGTCTCGATCGTGGCCTTCGCGCTCTCGGCCTCGATGTTCGCGATGTTCTTGTACTTGACGTTGTTCCTGCAGAACGTCCTCGGCTATGGGCCGTTGGAAGCTGGCCTACGCTTCCTGCCGATCACCGTGTTGTCGTTCTTCGCGGCCGCGCTGTCGGGCAACCTGACGGAGCGCGTGCCTGTCCGGTTCCTGCTGGCGGGTGGGCTCGGCCTCGTGGGGATCGGGCTGCTACTGATGAGCGGTCTGGATGCTGAGTCGGGCTGGACGGCGCTGCTGCCAGGTTTCTTGCTCGCGGGCGTTGGCGTGGGTCTGACCAACCCCGCGATCGCGTCGGCGGCGGTCGGCGTCGTCGACCAGCGGCGCGCCGGGATGGCCTCGGGCGTCAACAGCACCTTCCGCCAAGTCGGGATCGCGACCGGGATCGCGGGCCTCGGCGCGATCTTTCAGGCAACGGTGACCGGCAACATCACCGATGCGCTGCGCGATGCAGGGGCGCAGCGTCCGCCCGGTGCCAAGCTGCCGCCGGCCGAGGTGCTCGCGCAAGGCAACCCGCGGGTGCTCGGCCCGCTGCACGATCCGTTCGTCGTCGGCTGGACCGGCGCGTTGAACGAGATCCTCATCATCGCGGCGATCGTCGCGCTGGCCGGTGCGGTGGCGGCGGCGATCTTGGTGCGCGGGAGCGACTTCGTCGCCCACGGCGGTGCGCCGGCGCCCGATCCCGTGGCGCAGGGCGGCTGATGCGCGAGCCGCTAGTCGAATACCAACTGACGCTGGGCGGCGTCACGACGCGTGCGCTGGAGCTCGAAGGCGACGGGCCGCCGCTGGTGCTGCTGCACGGCTTCGCCGACTCGGCCGACACGTGGCGCCGCACGCTCGACCTGTTCGCGCGCCGGGGCCGGCGTGCGCTGGCCGTCGACCTGCCGGGCTATGGCGCGGCCGATCGGCTGGCGGCCGACGAGCCCGTCCTGGAGCAGTACCGCGCCTTTGCCCGCGCTGTGGTGCGGCACGCGTCCGGCGAAGCGGGCGATGAGGGCGTGATCCTGTGTGGCAACTCGCTAGGCGGCGCGATCGCGCTGCGCGCCGGCGAGGAGGACGACCTGCCGCTCACTGCCATCGTCCCGGTCGCGCCCGCCGGCCTAGACATGCCGCGCTGGTTTCGGATCATCGAGCGCGATCCGTTCGTGCGCGCGCTGCTCGCCGCGCCCGTCCCGTTGCCCGAGGTGGTCGTGCGTGGTGTCGTCGGCCAGGCCTACCGCGCGCTGGCCTTCGCGGCGCCGCGGCGCGCCGCCGCCGAGGTCGTCGGCTCCTTCACCGCCCAGCTGCGAACCCGCGATGCGGTCTCCGACGTACTGGCCAACGGCCGTCGGCTGCTGCCCGAGTTGCACGACTGCTTCGCCTTGGAGGACGTGCGGGTGCCCGTCTTGCTGGTGTGGGGCGACCGCGATCGGATGGTCACCCACGAAGGCGCGCGCCACATCCTCGACGCGCTGCCCGACACGACCTACATGTTGCTCGACGGCGTCGGGCATTGCCCGCAGGTCGAGGCGCCTGAGCGCTTCATCGACGCGTTGGAGGGCTTCACCGCGACGCTGAGCGCGGACGCCGCGCGCTGATGCGCCACAATGGCGCGCGCGCCGATGCTCTCGCTGCCGCTGCTCCCCACGCCCGACGACGTCGCCCACGCCGCGGCCAACACCTTCGACATGCTCGTGCGGGGCGGTGTCGCCGACCTGCGCAGGACCCCTGCGCGGATCATCGAGGAGCGGCCGCAGGGCACGCTCTTTCAGTACCTCGCGCCGGAGGAGCGCACGCGTCACCTGCCCGTGCTGCTGGTTCCGCCGCTGGCCGCGCCGCCGATCTGCTTTGACCTGCGCCGCGGCTGCTCGATGGCCGAGCACCTCCTCGGCCTCGGGCACCCGACCTACATGGTGGACTACGGGTCGATCGCGTTCTCTGATCGCGACCTCGGGCTGGAGCACTGGGTCCAGGACGTGCTGCCGGGCGCCATCACGACGGTCTCCGAGCACGCCGGTGGCAAGCCGGTGCAGGTCGTCGGCTGGTGCTTGGGCGGAATCATGTCGCTGCTCGCGCTCGCTGCCCGGCCGGACCTGCCGGTCAACTCGATCGCCGCGGTCGCCAGCCCGTTCGACTTCGCGCAGCTGCGGATGTTCGCGCCGATCCGCGGCGTGGCCAACATCACCAACGGCTTCCTGGGCACCGCGGTCTACCGTGCTCTGGGCGGCGCGCCGGCGCCGATCGTCAAGCGCATGTTCCAGCTCTCGACGCTCGACAAGTACCTCACCAAGCCGATCGCGATCGCGACCAACCTCCACGACCGCGACTTCCTAGCTCAGATCGAGGCCGTCGACCACTTCATCGACAACATGCACGCCTATCCGGGGCGGACGATGGGCCAGCTCTACCACCAGTTCTTCCGAGTCAATGACCTTGCCGACGGCAAGCTGTCGCTCGGGGACCACGACATCGACCTTGCCGACGTGCGCGTGCCGGTCCTGACGATCGCCGGCAAGACCGACACCTTGGCGCCGCGCGCGGCCGTACACCATGTCGCCGAGCTGCTGACCGGCGCGCCGGAAGTGCAGCTCAAGACGGGGCCGGGCGGCCACCTCGGGGTGCTAACGGGCCGGGCCGCGGCGCGGACGACGTGGCACTGGATCGACGAGTTCTTCGCGCGTAACGAGACCGTGGAGCGACCGGTCGCACCACGTCGCCGCCGTCGTCGCGCCGCATAAGTCCTTGCGCAGCAGCGGATTGTCGCCGCTACCCTCGACCGCCATGTCGCGCGCCCGTCCCCTCCTCGTGCTGCTCGTCGCTGCCCTCGCGGCGACCGTCCCCGCCACCGCTCTGGCCCAGAAGAAGGACCCCACCAACGTGCCCGCCGGGGTACTCGCGGGTGGTGTCGACCTCTCGGGTCTGACGCTCGTCGACGCCCAGGCGCGGCTGGAGGCGACCGTTGGCCCGAAGGTCAATGCCGACCTCATCCTCGGGGCGGCTGGCAAGCCGTGGACGTTGAAGGCGGCGGATTCCAAGCTCACGTTCGACGCGTTGACGACCGCCAAGCGCGCGATCCGCGCCAAGGTGCCCGGCGACGTCGGCCTCAAGCTCAGCCATTCGCGCCTCGCGGTCCGCGACTGGGTCGCCGGCGTCGCGGCCAAGGTCGGCAAGCCGGCCAAGAACGCCCGGGTCAAGATCACGCTCAAGCACATCTACCGCACCCGCGGCAAGCACGGCCGCGGGCTGGACCAGAAGGCTGTCGCTGCCCAGGTCGACGCGGCGCTCGACGACGGCGTCAACGCCCCGCGCACGCTGCATACCGCGCTCAAGAAGACCTCTCCGGCGGTCAACGTCAACGACCTCAAGAAGGTCTACGGCACGATCGTCACGGTCGACAGGGCGCACTTCAAGCTGCGGCTCTACAAGGGCCTCAAGTTCAAGAAGTCCTACGGCGTGGCCGTCGGCCAGCCGGCCTACCCGACGCCGACCGGTCTCTTCCGCATCGCCAACAAGCAGGTCGACCCGGTGTGGTCGGTGCCCAACTCGCCGTGGGCCGGCGAGCTGCAGGGCACGACCGTCGATGGCGGCTCGGCGGCCAACCCCCTGAAGGCGCGCTGGATGGGCATCATCAACGGCGTCGGCATCCACGGCACCGGCGAGGAGTACTCGATCGGCTCCGCCGCGTCGCACGGCTGCATCCGCATGCGCGTCGCCGACGTCAAGGACCTGTTCCCGCGCGTCCCGGTGGGGACGTCGGTGCTGATCAAGTAGGGGCGCGGCGGGCGTCGTTGGCGCTCAGTGCGCGGCGCTGGTCGCGGTGTGTTGCGTGGTGTGTTGGCAGCGAGGAGCGCGAGCGGGGCTGGCGGTTCGGAGCGCTGGCGCGTCGTCCGCCGGCGCGCCCGGGCGAGGTGGGCCTGTTGGCGGCCGGTATGCGTCCGTGAACGGGCCCACCCTCGTGAGGCGCCTGCGGCAACGCCCCGGACCCCGCTCCGGACCGCCAAATCCGCCTCGATCCCCGCCCCGCGCCGCCAAGGCGGCCCAGCCACACCAGCCACACGCCTGTGCGCCCCCAGCGCTCCTCGCCCTCGGTGCCAACACACCCCGCCGCGCACCCACGAACAGCGCCTCGCACTGCTCACCAACGACGCACGCGCCCAAACGCGCACACCAACACCAACACCTACGCCTTGCTCGGCTCCGCCGCCGCAGCGCGGTGGCGGGCGACGGCGGCGCGGGCGGCGCGGACGGCCGCGAGTGGCGACCAGGTCCCGAGCTCGGCACCTAATGCGATGACACCCACGATCAAGCCGGCGATCATCAGCAGGGCCCCGACGCCGAAGGTGAAGGTCGTAATCGCCGCGATGTCGACGGCGTGGCCGGTCGTCTCGACGAAGCCGTAGCTCAGCATCGCCAGGCGCAGGCCGGCGCTGGCGGGGGCGAGCGGGAGGATCCGCCCGCCGCCCTGGGCGGCCATCACCAGCACGACCGTCGCGGGCGTGACCGGGAGATGGAAGGCCTCCATGAACAGCGCGAGCGAGCCGAGGCGGATCAGCCGGCCGAGCGCCTGCCAGCTCGCCACGCCGGTGATAAAGCGGCGCGGCTGGCGGAGGATCACGACGCCCTGGCGCAGGCGCGAGGCCAGGTCGGAGACGCGACGGCGCAGCACGCGGTAGAGCAGGGTGGCGGCTCCGGCAAACAGCACGAGCGCGCCGACCGACAGGACCGGGTGCCCGATGACCAGCGAGACGTCGATGTGCGGTAACTCGCCCGAGGAGGTCGGCACCGGCAGGAAGCCCCGGCTCAGCGCCCAGATCACGAGGCCGATGCCGAAGAGCGTCTCGAACAGCGTCTCGGGCACGAAGGTCGCCGCGAGCGTCGGGTAGCGCGCGCCCGGGATGCGGCGGTGCAGGAGCCAGAGCTTGACGATGTCGCCGCCACGCGCCGGGATCACGCCGTTGAGGCCGGCGCCCGCGAGGTACGCCGCCATCGTGTGACGCGGCCGCAGCTCGCGCGCCTCGGGGTAGGCGGCCTTGATGATCGTGTGCCAGCCGCGCGGCCGCACGGCCTGGGCCAAGATGTAGGTGACGATCCCGAGTGCGCAGAGCCACGGGTTCACGCTCGCGGCACGGTGGAGCAGAAGCTCCAGTGCGTGATCGGCGGTGCGGAAGACGTCGCTCAACATGTCCAGTCCGTGTTAACGACACCTCATGCATGCAAGTAGAGCGCTTCGGACAGGTCGCGTGTGCGTCAGGATCCCTGCCGTGGCGGCATCTCGTCGGGCCAGTGGCCGTGCTTGTCGAAGTACGCGCGCGCCTCGTCCTCTTTGGCACGGTCGCGATCGCCACTGACGCCGATCCGGTACAGCCAGTTCAGCAGCGCGACGCTGAGGCCGGCGCCCCACAGCGCCGCGGCGCCGTCGATCGACGTCTCGTCGCCGCCGCGCACGACGATCAGCAGGATCCCCGCGAGCAGGATCACGATCGGCAGCCAGATGCGCACGTACGTCATGAGACCTCCACGGTAGCTCTCTGACGGGTGGCGATCACCAGCCCGGTGAGGATCGCCGCGACGCCGGCGACCTGCAACGCGCTCGGGCTCTCGCTGAAGATGATCACGCCGAGCACCACCGAGCCGACCGGCTGGATCGTGAGCAAGATCGACGTCAGCGCGGCAGGCAGGCGCGGCAGCGAGGCGGAGATCAGCAGCCAGCCCAGGACCTGAGATGTGAGCGCCAGCGTGACAAGCCAGCCGTGGGCGGGCCACGAAGGCACGAGATCGAGGTCGCCGATCACTGCGCCGATCGCCAGCCCGCTGAGCGCGGCGACCAGCGTCGCGTCAAATAGCGGCCCCGCTGGCCGTCGCAGATCCGAGCCGCCGGCGCGCAGGAGGAGCAGGAACCCGGCGTAGGTCACACCGGTGGCGATGCCGAAGATCACGCCCTGGACCGGCTGGTCGCCGTAGGCGCCGGACTCCAGCACGCCGGAGATCAGGACGATCCCCGAGAGCATCAGCGGCAACGTCGCCAGGATGCGCGCGCCGGGCTTCTCGCCCAGCACCATCCAGGCGATCAGCGCGACGAAGGCGACCTGGAGGTTGCCGAGCACGGTCGCCAGCCCGGCGCCGACGTCGTCGATCGCGTAGTGCCAGCAGACGAGGTCGATCGCAAAGAAGACGCCGGCGATCGCAGCCAGACGACGGTCCTTGGCCGGCCGCTGGCCATGGCGGCGGTCCTCCGCGCGCGCGAGGAAGAAGAGGATCGGCACCGCGTAGGCGCAGCGGAAGACCGTGGCGGTCGACGGCGAGACCTCGGCGAGACGAACGAGGATGGCCGAGAACGCGATCGTCAGCGCCCCGAGCACCGCCATCGTGCGCGGGCGTGCGGCGAGCCGCTCGAGGGGCGTGGGAGCGGCGATCGCCGTCGGATTGACCACGGCGACGCACGGTAGGGACCAGGCGATCGGGGCCGCCTTCTGGTGGCTGGTGGCGAGGGCGGCGTGCCTCTGGTACAACCAGTCCATGTCACTGGTTGGACCAGCTGAGACGCGGTCGGCGGAGATCCATCGCGTGCTGCGTGGCGCGATCCTCGGTGGGAGCTATGGCGCTGATGCGGCGCTGCCGTCGGAGCGGGCGCTGAGCGAGGAGCTCGGTGCGAGCCGGCATGCGGTGCGCGAGGCGCTGAAGCGGTTGCAGCAGGCGGGGTTGATCTCGATTAGCCAGGGCGGGTCGACGCGCGTGCGCGACTGGCGTCGCCACGGCGGGCTGGACCTCATGCTCGCGCTCGGCGCCGAGGGTGAGCCGCCACCGGAGGGGCTCGGCCTGATGCGCTCGCTGTTTGAGATGCGCGCCTCGATCGGCGCCGACGCCGCGCGGCTGGCCGCGCTGCGGGCCGACGCCGCCGCGCGCGCCGAGATCGAAGCGCGCGCCGCCGCGCTGGCCGCCACCGACGACCTCGCCGCGCGAACCGCGATCTATGACGTCCTCTGGGACCGCGTCATCGACGCAGCTGACAACCTCGCCTATCGCCTCGCCCTCAACACGCTGGTCGCCGGCCAGCACGTCCTGTCCTTGGACGCCTCGACCGTCGGCGCCGAGATCGTCGACGGCCCCGCGGTTCTCACCCTCGCCCACGCGATCGCCGGTGCTGACCCCGATCGCGCCCATGCCGCCGCGCGCGAGCTGCTGCAGCGCTCGGTCCCGGAGACGACGTCATGACCGAGATCCTGTACTACGCCTTCCCCTACTTCATCCTGTTGTTGATCGTCGAGTACCTGTCCTTCCGTCACCTCGAGGCCGACGGCCTGGTCGGCTATGACCTCAAGGACTCGCGGACGTCGATCACGATGGGGGTCGGCAACGTCATCATCAACGTGGGCTGGAAGTTCGCGGTCTTGGCGCTGTACGCGGTGCTCTACGAGCTGGCGCCGTGGCACCTGCCAACCGACGCGTGGTGGGTCTGGGTCGCGCTCTTCTTCGCCGACGACTTCTCCTACTACTTGTTTCACCGCGTCTCGCACGAGAGCCGCCTCTTCTGGGCCAGCCACGTCGTCCACCACTCCAGCCAGCACTACAACTTGAGCACCGCGCTGCGCCAGACCTGGGTACCGATGACCTACGCGCCGTTCTGGCTGTGGATGCCGTTGGTGGGCTTCGCGCCGTGGATGGTCCTGCTGGCCCAGGCCTGGAGCCTGATCTACCAGTTCGGGATCCACACCGAGCGCATTGGCCGGCTGCCACGCCCGATCGAGGCGGTGTTCAACACGCCGTCGCACCACCGCGTCCACCATGGCTCAAACGAGCAGTACCTGGACAAGAACTACGGCGGGATCCT
Source organism: uncultured Conexibacteraceae bacterium (assembly GCA_963829185.1). Taxonomy (GTDB): domain Bacteria; phylum Actinomycetota; class Thermoleophilia; order Solirubrobacterales; family Solirubrobacteraceae; genus Baekduia. The sequence continues at coordinate 180,742 of CAWHID010000006.1, read as the reverse complement.
TGTCATCTGGGACCGGCTCTTCGGGACCTGGGAGCCCGAGGGCGAGCGCGTCCGCTACGGGTTGACCACCAACATCGAGACCCACAACGTCATCCGGGTCGCGTTCCACGAGTACATCGCGCTGTGGGGTGACATCCGGCGGGCGCGGTCGTGGCGGGCGCGCTGGGGGCTCGCGTACCACGGTCCGGGCTGGCGGCCGATAGAAGAACCCGAGCTCGAGCCCTCATCCGCCGCGCGCGGGTGAACCGCCTACGCTCGACGTCATGATCGAGCTCTACCAAGCCGAGTGGTGCCCCTTCTCCCATCAAGTGCGCCAGCGCCTCACGGAGCTGATGGTGCCGTTCGTCGCCCATCAGGTTGAGCCTGAGCCGCATGAGCGCGACGCGATGGAGGCGGCGACCGGCGAGCGGGCGATCCCGGTCGTCGTGCTGGAGGACGGGACGATCGTCGGCGGCGACACCGACGAGATCCTCGATGCGCTCGACCGGCTGTTTCCCGAGAACGACTACACGGTCGCCCATCACGAGCGGCGGGTCGAGGCGCAGCAGTTCGAGCAGGACTAAGCGCCCACTAAGCGCCCGCGAGCATCAGCGCGCCCCAGTCCTCGGTCGCCCCGAGGCGGGCGAGGACGCTCGCGAGCTGACCGACCGAGCGCACGACCGCGAGGTCGTGCGGGTGTGGGGTGACGGTGGCGGCGAGCTGGAGCGCGGCGGTGAGGTGGTCGAGGCCGCGCTGCGCGATGGCGGCCAGCGCCGGGCCATCGAGGGTCGCCGGGCCGTTGAGGATCTCGCCGAGGACGACGGCGGCCAACCCGTAGGCCTTGATCGCGTCGCCGGTCGGCAGGAGGTCAAGCCGGTCGGCGACGATCGCGGCGAAGATGTCCTGGTCGCCCGCGCGCCAGGCGACGAGCGCCTCCAGCGCGGTGCGGTCGCGATCGACGGGCCGGGCGAGGCCGGCACCGAGCAGGCCGACTTGCCCGTCGGGCATCAGCACCACGTGCCCGGGGCGCGGGTCGGTCAGCACGAGGCCGGCGCGGGCCGCGGTCACATGCGCGGTCACGAGCGTCCGGGCGATCGCACCCGGGTCGGCGATCTTGACCTTCGGGTCGGCTAGCGTGCGCCCCTCCAGCAGCTCGCAGACAAGGACGGATTCGCCGCTGAGCTCCATGTCGGGGGCCGGGACCACGAGCCCGTCGATTCCCCGCAGCGTGCGCCGCAGCTGACGCTGGGTGGAGGCCTCGTGCTCGAGGTCGAGCTCGTCGAGCGCGGTCTCGCGGACCTCGCGCAGGATGGCGCCCGCGTCGATCGCGCCGAAGACCTGGCGCAGCGGGGCGGCCAGCACGTCGAGCAAGGCAAGGTCATTGCGAACCGCGCCGGCGAGCCCTGGCCGCAGGACCTTGATAGCAACCGGCGCGCCGTCGCGCACGCCGCGGTGGACCTGCGCGCTGGGCGTCACCGCGAGGGGTTCGCGATCGATCTTGTCCAGGAGCTTGCCGGGCGGGCTGCCCCACGCTCCCTTCAGGAGCTTCTCGACGTCCTTGAACGCGATCGGCGTCGCCGCCGCGGCACGGGCGCGCTCCAACTCGGCGGGCAGGCCGCGCAACGCCGCCGGGACGGCGTCGGCGGTGACCAATGGCGCCGCGCGCCCGAGCGCGACGCGGCCGCTCGACGAGCGCCGGACGAGCGCGCCGCCGGCCTCCAGCAGTGAGCGCAGCGCGGGCGGCAGAACGGGCGGGGAGGCGGCCATGAGCCGCGCAGACTATGGCGCCAGTGCGCTGATCGCGTCGGCGATCGGGGTGTCGCCGGACACGAGGTCGAAGGCCAGTCCGGTGCTCGACGGGGTAGCGAGGACTGCGGCGAGCACGGCGGCGACGTCGGCGCGCGGGATCTGCCCGCGATCCTGGTGCGGTCCGGCGCTGACGCGGCCCGTGCCCGGCTCGTCGGTCAGGCCGCCAGGTCGAACGATCGTGAAGGCCAACCCGCTCTCGGCGAGCTTCTTATCCGCCTGGCCCTTGGCGCGCAGGTAGGTCCCGAAGCCGCCGTCGTCGGCTGCCTCCGGGTCGGCGTTGATCGAAGAGACGATCACGTAGCGGTCGATGCCGTTGCGGCGGGCGACCTCCATCAGCTTGACCGCGCCCGCGTAGTCCAGCGTCCACTTGCGCTGCGCACCGCTCCCGGGGCCCGCGCCGGCGGCGAAGACAATCGCGTCGGCGCTGCCGATCAGCGTCGTGAGCTCATCGACGTCGAGTGCCTCCAGGTCGGCGAGCACGGGCTCCGCACCAGCCTCGCGCACGTCCGCTTCATGCTCGGGGTTGCGGATCAGTGCGCGCACGTGGTGGTCGGCGTCGGCGAGCCGCCGCTCCAGCAGCAGCGCGATCTTCCCGTGGCCTCCGGCGATGACGATGTCCATGCCCACGACAGTAGCTCGGGGCGGCTTTCTCGCAAGTGGAGCACTGAACGGCTGAATCGTTGTCCAACGGGATAAAGACATCGGCTGCGCGCTCCGGCACCCTCATCGACCGCATGATCCTGGCTGACACGACCACGGAAACCCTCGGCTTTGCGGGAAGGCTCGGCACCGATGTCGGCCTGAACTCGGCGTGGGTGATGCTCGCCGCGGTCCTGGTCATGTTCATGCAGGCGGGCTTCGCGATGCTCGAGATCGGCTTCGTGCGTGGCAAGAACGCCGGATCGGTCGTCGCCAAGATCCTCGTGAACTTCGCGCTGGCGGCACTCGGCTTCTACGCCGTTGGCTTCGCGCTCGCCTTCGGCGGGACGGATGCCCTGATCGGCACCAACGGCTTCTTCGTAGTGCACGCGAGCGACTTCCCGCTCGCGTTTCCGTCCAGTGAGCACGGCGTGACGGTCGAGACATTGTGGTTCTTCCAGTTCGGCTTCTGTGCGGTGGCGCTGGCGATTGTCTGGGGGACGACGCTTGAGCGCATCAAGTTCGGCGTCTACATCATCTACGCGCTCGTCTTCTCGACCGTGATCTACCCGGTGGTCGCGCACTGGATCTTCGGGGGCGGCTGGCTGGCCAGTGAGATCCACGTGCAGGACTTCGCCGGCTCGATCGTCGTTGACGTTTGCGCCGCGGCGGCGGCGCTGGCGATCCTGCTGCAGCTCGGGCCGCGCCGCGGCAAGTACGGCAGCGATGGGCACCCGCGGGCAATCCCGGGCCACAACATGCCGCTCTTCGGTCTCGGCGTGCTGATCCTGTGGCTGGGCTGGTTTGGCTTTAACCCGGGCTCGACGCTCACGGCGCTTGACGGTCGCTTCGGAACGATCGCGATGGTCACGCAGCTGGCCGGAGCGTCGGGTGTCGCCGCGGCGATGGTCGTCATGTACGCCAAGACCAAGACCTTCGACATCGGGATGGCGGGCAACGGCGCGATCGCGGGCCTGGTCGCCATCACAGGTCCGGCCGGCTACGTCGATCCGTGGGCCGCACCGATCATCGGTGCGGTCGCCGGCGTCATCGTCGTCTACGGCGTTCTAGCGATCGACCAGCGGGTCGACGACCCGGTCGGTGCGCTTGCCGCCCACGGCCTGGCTGGCATGTGGGGGGCGATCGCTTGCGGGCTGTTCGCCGCGCCGCGTCTGGCTGAGCACAACCTGCCGGGCAGCAGCGGCGGCCTGTTTCTCACCGGCTCGTTCGTCCAGCTCGGTTCACAGCTCGTCGGGATCGTCGTCGTGGCGTCGTTCACGTTCGTGGTGTCCTACGCGGTCTTCTGGCTGATCGCCAAGACCTATGGGTTGCGGGTCAGCGCCGAGGATGAGAACGCGGGACTCGACATCTCCGAGCACGGCATGTACGGCTACCCGGAGCAGTTCATCCCGGGGGCCGAGCTGGTCGGCTACGGCGCGGTGCCCGCTGGCCTGCGGCTGGGGACGGGTCCAATGTCGGACCCCGAGGTGACGGTCGCCGGCTGACACGCGCCGGGCCTTGACGCTCGGTGGCCCCGCTCTGAGCGGGGCCACCGGACCGCTGGGCACCGAACTCGCCCTCGACGAACAGGAGACGAGGGGGCGGCCCGTTGCACGTTCAGCTGAGATCGAACTGTGCCACGCCTCTGGCACGACGTCCACAGCCAAACGGACGACGTCCACAGCCAAACGGGCAATGTTGATTGTTCCTACTTGGTGTGAATCGTGACTGCTGTTCCGGTGTTCGGGACATAGCTGCCATTTGTCACACCCGCGTATACGCGGTACTTGCCACCGGAGCGGATCGTCACGCGCTTACTGTAGGTCGCGGCACTGCCGCTGCCCTTGTGGGTGACCGTGCCGGTGACCGTGACCCAGTGGTTCTTGGAGTTGAGCTTCTGGATGGCGATCGGCGTGCCGCCGGTGCTGTCGGGCGTGACCGAGCCCTTGAAGGTCAGCTTGCTGCCGCGCCGGACGGTCTTGGTGCCGAGCCGGGTCGAGACCCGGACCGAGACGCTGACGACCACGATCGGGCTAACGACCGCCGGCTTGTCAGGTAGCGCGACGCGGAACTGGGTATTGAGCGCAACCATCTGCAGCCCGAAGGAGAAGTTGCCCGCCGCGTCGGTGACGAGCTTGTTGCCCACGGCCTTGAAGCCCTGGGTGTAGGGGAACGGGTTGCTCTGCAGGAGGACGTCGCGGCCGCCGTTGCCGGTGCCCGTCAGCTGGCCCGACAGCGTGGTGAGGCCGCCGGTGAGCAGCGGGTTGGGCGTCGCCACGAAGGTCACGCCCAGCGGTTGGACCTTGGTCTTGAAGCTGCGGTCGGCGCCCTTGCTGAGGCCCTTGTCGTTGCGGGCGATCAGCCGGAAGTGATAGGTCGTGGCCGGAGCGAGCCCGGTGATGTCGGCGGTGACGGTCTTCTTGCCGTCGCCCGTCACGACCTGCTCGGGCGTGACTGCGCCATAGGCGCTCGTCGTCCCGTACTGGAACTGGACGGTGGTGGCGGCGCCGTTGGGGTCGACTGACCCGGTGAGCCGCGCGGTCTGCTGCGCGACGTTGGCCGCGCCGCCGGTGGTGGCGACCGGTGCGGTGGCCGCTTGAGCGGCCGTGGGCAAGGTGAGCGTCAGCGCGAGCGCGCCAGCGCGGAGCGCCCATTTCATGGTGGTGCGGTGCATCGTCCCTCCCAGTGGGATCAAAGGTTCGTCGGTTTCCTTACAGCCAACACGGCAGGAGGCCGCGTGTCGCGGTCCGGTACCCAGATTTCACGCCGATGCAGCGCCTCTGTCATGCGCCGTGCCGCTGTACGGTCCTGCTCATGTCTGACACCAACCGCCAGATCCGCCTCGCGGCGCGCCCGCAGGGCGAGCTCAAGCCGACCGACTGGGAGCATGTCGATGAGCCGCTGCGCGAGCCGGGTGAGGGCGAGTTCGCCGGGCAGACCAAGGTCATCTCGTTGGATCCGGCCATGCGCGGCTGGCTCAACGACGCGCGCTCCTACGTTTCGCCGGTGGGCATTGGCGAGGTCATGCGCGCCGGGTCGGTCGTCGAGGTCACGGCGTCCAACCATCCCAAGTACGAGGTCGGCGACCACGTCGTCGGGATCTTCGGTGTGCAATCGCACGTGGTCTCTGACGGCAAGGGCACGTTGAAGGTCGACCCGAGCGCCGCGCCGCTGCCGACCTACCTCGGCGCGCTGGGCATGCCGGGCATGACGGCCTACTTCGGCTTGCTCGACGTAGGAGCGCTCCAGGAAGGCGAGACGGTGCTGGTCTCCGGCGCCGCGGGCGCGGTCGGCTCGTTGGTCGGCCAGATCGCCAAGGTCAAGGGCGCGCGGGTCGTCGGCATCGCCGGCGGGCCCGAGAAGTGCGCGCTGCTGACCGACGAGCTGGGCTTCGATGCCGCGATCGACTATCGCGGCGACGACGTCAAGGGTGCGCTGCGCGCCGCGACGCCCGATCGCGTCGACGTGTACTTCGACAACGTCGGCGGTGACATCCTCGACCTCGCGCTGACCAGGTTGAACATGAAGGCACGTGTCGTGATCTGCGGTGCGATCAGCCAGTACAACAACGAGTCCTCCATGCAGGGACCGTCGAACTACATGTCGCTGTTGGTCTGCCGTGCGCGCATGGAGGGGTTCGTCGTCTTTGACTACGCCAAGCGCTATCGGGAGGCAGCGGCGGTGATCGCGGGCTGGATCGCTGAGGGCAAGGTCACCACCAAGGAGCATGTGGTCAAGGGCGGGATCGACGACTTCCCCGAGACGCTGCAGATGCTCTTTCGCGGGGACAATGTCGGCAAGCTCGTCCTTGAGCTCGTCTGATGGAACTGGCAGACAAGGTCGCCCTCGTCACGGGCGGCGCCTCCGGGCTGGGTAGGGCGACGGCGCTGGCCCTGGCCGCAGAGGGCGTCGAGGTGATCGTCGCTGACCTCGACCAGGAGGGTGGCCGGGCGGTCGCCGAGCAGGTCGGTGGGCACTTCGTGACCTGTGACGTCTCGGACTTCGACGCCAACGTCGCGCTGGTCGCGGCGGCGGTGGAGGTCGCGGGCGGCATCGACATCGCGTATCTGAACGCCGGGATCGCCAGCGGCTGCTCGCTCGGCGAGGACTTCTCGCTGGAGCGCTACCGGCGTGCCAACGGCGTCAACCTCGACGGCGTCGTCTTCGGCACGCACGCGGTCATCCCGGCGCTGAAGGCCCGTGGCGGCGGTGCGATCGTCGCGACGGCCTCGCTGGCTGGCCTGACCAGCGTCCCGTTCGACCCCATTTACGGGGCCAACAAGGCCGCGGTCGTCGGCCTCGCCCGCGCGCTGGGTCCGGCGCTGGCCGCCGATAACATCACCTACAACGCGATCTGCCCGGCGTTCGCCGAGTCCAAGATCGTCGATCCCATCCGCGAGGTGCTCAGTGCCCAGGGCGTGCAGCTGATCCCGGCCGAGACCGTTGCCGAGACCGTCCTGCGCATCATCACCGGCGGCGCGACGGGCGAAGCCTGGTTCGTCCAACCCGGCCGTGAGCCGGCGCCTTTCGCCTTCCGTAATGTGCCCGGCCCGGGCACGGGGCAGGCCGCGCGCCCGGCCGAGATGTAGGCCTACCTAGGACGGTCTGCACACGTGGGTGTCTCGCGGGTGCCCGCCAGGCCAAATGCCCTGCCGCCCGGCAGCCCGTGCTCGGCGACCGGCGGGGAGGGCCAGCGGCTCGCGGGAGATCGGGTCCACGGGTCCACGGGTCCACGTACTGCTCCGGATATCCGGACGTCCGCTGCTCGACGATGTCGAGGGCCGGCCGCTTCCCCAGCAAGCGTCACGCGCACGCCGAAGATCGCCTTGACCGCGGCGAAAGTGGCGTAGGGCGAGCGGGATGAGCTCGCCGGGTGCGACAAAGGGTGGCCGGGGTTCGCTCAGCTCACCAGCGCGTCGGCGCCGGTGAGCTAACCGTCGTGCTGCTCAGCTACTCGTGCCGCCTAGCGAGCCCGTTGCCGGGGCCTCAGACCGACGATGAGGCCACGGCTCTTGCGCTGTCCAGCCTGTCTGCCCTTGCGGCGCCGCTCCCCGAACGGCGCACTGAATCCCCGGCCTTGCGGCATGTCGTCCCACGGACCGGAACGGGGATTGAGGAGCATGCAGTCGGTCTGCACGCTCCCGTGCGCCAGCGGACACCGCCGCAAGGGCAGGCTGAGGTGGACTTATGCCACTGGCTCCGGTTCAGGAGCCACTTCCGGAGGAGCGATCAGCTCCTGGACCGGAACCTTCAACGCAGCCGCGACCTGCATCACCGTTCGCAGGCGCGGCTCACGCAACCCACGTTCCAGCCGACTGACCTCCGTCGGATGGAGCCCAGCGAAATGGGCGAGCATCTCTTGCGACCAGCACCGTTCCTTACGCAGACGGCGCAGATTGGCGGCAAGTTGGAACTTTGCATCCATCGTCTCTCCTGTTCTTTCCGCGAGGCCCGAACCTACGGGTGGGTCCGAGACGTCGGGAGTAGTTTGCCCGATTTTGAGCAGTGAGATACGAAAACGTGTGCAAAGGTTTCAGCGCACCGGACGATGGAGTGGCCCTCGTGGTGACAGCGTGTGCCTCATTCGTCCCATGATGGAAGACCGTAACCCAGCGCCAGCGCGGTTGCCACCGCAAACCCAGGTGTTCTCATCTGCGCGACCGATCAGGCCCTGCCACTTGGCCCACGTCTCTCGCCGCTGGCGCTTGACAGGCGCGCGAAAACGGGGCGGTTTCGGGCGCTGACGCGGGGGCAAGCGGCGCTACGTGGCGGCGGATCCGGTCCACGGCGCTGATCGGCAAGGGTGGACCGCTGGACCGCACCTCATCGCTGAACCGCCTTGCCGCGGCGAGGGCGATTGCCACCGCGGTGGATGCCTCACCGCGAGCGTCGTGGCGCTGGGCGAGGGGGCGCTACGGGCGCGCCCGCGTGCGCGAGGGCGCTGGGCGCCACGCGCGGGTCGAGTTGCCGTGGGTTATGCCGGTCAACTCGACCAGGATCGGCGAAGGCTTGCGCGGAAGGCGAATGGCGCGCGAGCTCAGCACGAGCTCACGAGCGCGCGCGGGGAGGTGTCGGGCATCGACGACAGCACCCGCCGGAGGCACGAAACGGCGCTAAAAACCTCTCCAAGACCGAAAGCGCTTCCTGGTGGTGTCAGGTGGGGGACATGTCGCATCCAGCAGGTGCCTCGCACGCAGGCGCGGGGATCGGAAGGGGCCGATCACCAGGCGCGGAGTCGAGACTTGCGGTTTTGCAGGGAACTTGAGCCGCCGGCCGGAACCAAATCGCACCGTGGGGCGGCGCGCAGGCTTGTCCTCCGAAACGGCATCGTCTCCAGAACCTTGACAGTTGGCCTGATCGTGCCGAATCGGCTCTGGAAGGAGGTCGTCGCCTGCGGCACCTTGCGAGACAGGCCGGTATCTGGCCGGCTCGGGGAGCAGCTCTCCTCATAACACTCACGTAGGAGTAGGAGAACGAGATGAGCAAGATCATGCGCATGTGCGTGCTGGTCGCGTCGCTGATGTCGCTGTTTGGAGCGATGTCCTCGTCGGCAGGCGCAGTCACGTGGACTAACACCGGAGACACGGCGTTCACCGCCACGTCTGGAGCGGGCTCGCTCAAGGTGACTAACACGACCCTCACGTGCACGGGTGCTGACGCGACGGGCACGACGGCCCCGGCGCCCTTCTCAGGGGCGATCTGGTCCGCGGCGTCCGGCACTGCGATCTTCACTGGTTGCAAACTCAACAACATCAACACGGGGGTCCACTGCAACTACACGCTCACTGCGAGCGCGTGGGTCGTGGGCCCGCCAGCGGTGACGAGCGGCAACGTCGACGCCACTTGCAACGTCTACCAAGGCGGCGCAAATATCTGCAAGATCGAGGGCACGACGCCCGGTCACTACATCAACCCGAACCCGGGCACGGGTTCACTCATCCTGACTCACTCGAGCACGTTGCGGACGACTAACGGACCGGTGGGCACGTGCCCGCTCAACCCCGGCGAGCCGGCCACTTTGACGACGCAGACGTTCAAGATCACGACCGCCACGGGCGGCCCCGTGCCGCACACTGGCCCGGTGATCACGCGCCACCCATAGGTCGCCTTCCCGGGCGGGACGGTGACGTCTCGTCAAGGTGACGGCTGATTCGGCGCTGCGGTCCGCCCCCCATCTGGGGGCGGGCCGCGCCGCGGCGAGGTCGGCCATCACCTCGGGCTCTGTGCGGGGGAGCCGAGCGTTCCGGGCGCTTCTCCCGGTAAACACTCACGGAGAGGAGGAGAAGGACATGCGCATGTGCGTGCTGGTCCTGTCGCTGATGTCGCTGTTTGGAGCGGTGTCTTCGTCGGCAGGTGCGGTCACGTGGACTAACACCGGTGATACGGCGTTTACGGCCACGTCTGGAGGGAGCTCGTTCAAGGTGACTAACACGGAACTGGCGTGTACGGGTGCTGACGCGACGGGCACGATGGCCGCGTCGCCCTTTTCGGGGGTGATCTGGTCGGCGGCGTCGGGCACTATGACCTTCACTGGGTGCAAGCTCAACAACATCAACACGGGGATCCACTGCGGCTACACGTTCACTACGGTCGCGTGGGTCGCTGGCCCGCCGGCGGTGGCGAGCGGGAACCTGGACGCCACTTGCAGCGTCTACCAGGGCGGCGCGACGGTCTGCAAGATCGAGGGCATAAGGCCCGGGCACTACGTTAACCCGAGCGGGACCACGGGTTTGCTCATCCTGACTCACTCCACCGCGTTGCGGACGACTAACGGCCCGGTGGGCACGTGCCCCCTGAACGCCGGCGAGCCGCTCACTTGGTCTACGCAGACGTTCAAGATCACGACCGCCACGGGCGGTCCCGTGCCGCACACTGGCCCGGTGATCACGCGCCACCCATAGGTCGCTTTCCCGGGCGAGCCGGTGGCGTCTCGTCAGGGTGACGGCTGTATCGGCGCTGCGGTCCGCCCCCAGCTAGGGCGGGCCGCGCCGTGTCTGGGGTCAGACGATGCCCTTCAGAAACGGTCTTGACTTCAGAAAACGCATGTGGCTATGATCAGCGCTCTCGGAGTGGAAAGCATCGCTGACACGATGGCGTGGGGCCGTCCAGGAGGAGAGGGTCGAATGACGTGCAGTGCTGTCGTGGGAGCGGGTCGCGCTCGGGCGTGGTTCATCGCGGGCGTCGCAGCCGCCGTGCTTGCTTTCATCGCGCCTGCGGCCGGAGCGGCCACGGCCAGTAGCTCATACGGCTATCTCGCCAGCTTCGGCAGCGCCGCCGCCATGCCGTACAACCCGCAGTACAACTCCGTGGCGGTCGACGGGAGCGGCGGCAACATCCTCGTTGCCGAGATCATCAACCTCGTCACCCAGTCTCCGACCCTGCAGGTCTACTCCCCGGACCCGGCCGCCGGGGGTGTGCCGCTAACGAGCATCGATCTCAACGCGGCGGGCGTCTTGCCGGTGAACATCGCCGTCGATCCGGGCAATGGCTCGGTGTACGTCATCGATGACAGCACCAAGGCCATCCACCGGCTGCTCTCGGATGGGGCGCCCGTTCCGACCTACACGCCCGACTCGAGCTTCGCCTCGCCCCCGGGGCTGATCACCTCCCCGGGTGGCCTCACGGTGGATCCCGTCACGCATGAGGTGCTGGTCGGCGACCGCAATGCCAATCGCGTCTACCGGCTCGACGCCACGGGGGCGCTCGTCTCCTCCTTCGACGGCTCGAACACCGCCGATGGCCGTTTCGCGACCGCGGGCAGCCTTGCGGTCGGCCCGACGGGGACGGCGTACGTCGTCGACGACCTGAGCGCGCGCGTCGAGCGGTTCAGCGCTGATGGCACCTCCCTGGGCGCGCTGCCGATCACCGCGGGCGGGACCCCGTCGGTGATCGCGGTGCAACCGCAGAGCGGCGAGATCGCCGTCTTGGTCAGCCGCCAAGGCCAGACCTTCATCGAGGGCTTCGACGCCACGGGGCAGCGAGCGTTCTCCTCGCGCGTATCGTCGCAGGCCGCCGGCTCGCCGGTCGGACTCGCATGGGACGCCGGCACCGACCGGATCTACCTGGGCGTCAACGACGGAACCGTCCACACGTTGGTGCCGGCGACGCAGCCAGGCGTCGACGCGCCGGTGATCTCGCAGATCACGCCGACCAGCGCGCACGTCGTCGCCGACATCGCAGCCGGCGGGGAGCCGACGACGGCTCGCATCGAGTACTGCCCCGCGACCGCGGCATGCGCTGGCTACCTTGTCTCAGACCCCAACGATCCCGCGAACCCGTGGGTGCGGTTGCCCGATCACGCAGGGCTCAGCGGCAATGGGCAAGAGACGATCGCTGACGACCTGACCGGCCTCAGCCCCAACACCAGCTATCGCATCCGTGCGCAGGCGGCCAACGCACTCACCGACAGCACCTCGGCCGCTTCCACGTTCGTCACGCCGCTCGTGCCGCCCGTCGTGCAGACCGGGCCGGCGGGGGCCGTGACCGATACCGAGGCCGAGCTTACGGGCACCATCGACACGGTCGGCGCCCAGACGACCTACCACTTCGAGTATGGCCTGACCACGAACTACGGCGCCAAGGCGCCTGCTGGAGCCGAGGGCGTGGCGGGAAACAGTCGGACGCCACGGACCTTCGCCCGCACGATCACCGGCCTGCAGCCTGGCACCACCTACCACTACCGGCTTGTCGCCCGCAACGCCGCCGGCGAGGCCGTCGGCGACGACCGCACGTTCGTCACCCAGGGGGCCGACACGGTGGCACCCGGCCGCGGCTATGAGCAAGTCACACCGGTCAACAAACGGGGGGCATCGGTCAACACCTTCGGCTTCCAAGTGGCGGCCGATGGCTCGGCGATCGAGTACATCCTCGCGGCGGTGTCCTCGGATGCCGCAAGCTCGGCGCTGGCGCCGCGCTACATGAGCCGCCGTGGCGCAACGGACTGGCTCGACTGGCAGCAGCTCGATCCGCCGTTGAACGTCTCGCGCGAGATCATCGAGTCGGTGACGCACGCCGTGTCGCCGGACTTCATGCACGCGTTGGTGGTGAGCAACCGCGTGCTGGCTCCCGGGGCCAGCGAGAACGGCGGGAACCTCTACGTCGTCGACCTGCGGACCCGCGCGTACTCGCTGGTCGGCACCGTGCCAGGCCTCACGGGGTACCTCTCGATGGCGGGGGTGCAGACGGCGAACATGTACCTCGCGGGCGCGCCCGACTTCAGCTGGGTGGTGTTCGCCTCCCGCTTGCCGTTGCTTCCGGGCGTGTCGGGTCCAGCTCTGTACAAATGGACCCGGGCTGGCGGCCTCACGCTGGAGTCGCGGCTGCCCGGTGGCGGCGTGCCCAGCGGGAGCGTCTCCATGCAGACCAAGGGTGTGCTGACCACCCGCGAGGCATCGGACGACGGCAACACGATGGCCTTCGCGCTGACGTCTGGCGAGAAGGGGGTCTATCGCCGGACCAACGGGCAGACCACGGCGATCTCCGTCTCGCAGATTCCCGGTGATCCTTCGACACCGCAGCCTGGTGAGCTCGACGGTATGAGCCGCGATGGCCGGTACGTGATCTTTCGCTCGGGGCAGCTGACCGCCGACGCGCCTGCCGTGCCGACGAACCTGGCACCCGCCAACCTGTACCAGTACGACGCCGTGACCGGCGATCTGCGATTCCTTGGACAGGTCAACAACGCCGAGCAAGGCCGCGTCATCGGCATCGGTGACGACGCGCAGACCGTCTACTTCAACGACTTCAACAACACCGCGGTCTGGCGGCGCGGTGAGCTGCGCATCGTCACCCCCGACCACCCCGACAACAACGCTGAAGGCATGCAGGGGTTCCCAAGCCCGAACGGGCGGTTCCTCGCGTATCTCGGATCGGACGGCAACGCGCATCTCTACGATGCGGAGACCGACGAGGCGGTCTGCATCTCGTGTCCGGTGGACGGCCAGGTCGGTGGCGACGCCGCATTCACGCCGGGTTTCCGCAGCATCGCCAACCGCGCGCCGCAGGTGGTGACCGATGGCGGGATGGTGTTCTTTGACTCCGCCTCGCGGCTCGTGTCCGCAGACCACAACGGAACCCGTGACGTCTACTCGTACCGCAATGGGAGGCTCACGCTGATCAGCGCCGGCGATGGCAACTTCATCGCGCGCTTTGCGGATGCATCGGTCGACGGCAGCTCCGTGTTCTTCACGACGGCCGAACCGTTGGTCGGTCAGGACACCGACCAGGCATTGGACCTCTACAACGCCCGGATCGGCGGAGGCTTCCCCGGTCAGTCACCCCCGGCGCCTCCCGCACCATGTTCGAAGACCGATTGCGCCGAGCCCGGACCCGGGCCGGTGAGCAGCCCGCCGGTGACATCGCCCCCGCAGCCGTCAGGGCCAGCGAAGCCGCGGACCAACGAGAAGCGCGTCACGCTCGCGCTCACGAAGGTCAGCATCGGGGCCAAGTCCATGCGGATCAGCTTCCGCGCCTCGCAGCAGGGCCGCGTGAAGGTCACCGGCTCGCGGGTCGCCACGACGGTGCGCAATGTAGCCAAGGCTGGGACCTACGTGATCACCGTCCGGCTCAGCAGGAAGGCGCAGGCGATGAGGCGTGCCCATCAGAAGCTCAAGGTGTCGGTGAAAGTCAGCCTCTCCGGGGGCTGGGGATCTGCGTCGGCCAAGTACTCCCGAACCCTCGGCAAGTAGGTGATGACCATGATCAACATGATGTCCATGGCGCTGCCCCAAGCCCGGCGGATGACGCGCTTGGCCGCGTGCGCGCTGATGGCCGTTGTGCTGCTTTCGCTCTCGGGAGCGACGGCGCGCGCCAGCCTGACCTTCGAGCATGTGGGTGTCCAGCTGACCGGGCCCGATGGGGCGTTCTCGCGACAGGCGGGCGCGCACCCGGATTTCAGCTTCTCCTTTGCCCTGCCGGTTGACCAGAACGCGAACATCGGTGGGGAGATCTCGCCCGGTCCGCTCGAGGCGGTTCACGCGGTCGAGCTCGATCTGCCGCCCGGGTTCCTGGGCAACCCGTCCGCCATCCCTACCTGCTCTCCTGAAGCGCTGGCCAGTCCCGGATTCGGCGGCTCGCGATGCCCGCTGGCGTCCCAGGTCGGCGTGGCCGACGGCGTCACGGCCGGCGTCGGATCGCCGACGCCGTTCAAGGTCGGCGTTTACAACATCGCCCACGGCCCCGGCGTTCCGGCACGGTTCGGCCTCAACTACGAGGGCGTGGTCGCTCTCATCGACGCCCGGGTCCGCCCAGGGGACTACGGCATCTCGTCGGGGAGCAACGGCATCTCACAGGGCCAGGCCGTCCAATCGGTCAAGGTCACCTTTTGGGGTGTGCCGGGCGATCCGAGCCACGACACCTCGCGTCAGCCGCCCGACCTCATCTTGGTGCCGGGCTATCCGATTCGCACCGAGGCGCCACGGGTCCCGTTCCTGAGTTCGCCCACGTCGTGTGGCGAGTCACCGGCGTTGTTCACGGTGCGGGGCGACTCATGGGAGCACCGCGGCGTGTTCGACACGCGCACCCTGTCAGCGGACGATGACGGCACGCCACTCGTCTTCGACGGCTGCGAGCGCTTGCCGTTCGCGCCGACGGCCGACGTTCGTCCGCTCTCGCGCGTCGCCGACGCCCCGACCGGGATGAACATCGACATGAGCGTGCCGCAAGCCGACGATCCGGATGGGTTGAGCACGGCACACGTGCGACGCGTCGTGATGACGTTCCCGTCGGGCATGTCGGTGTCACCTTCCTCGGCCGCTGGGCTGGGGGCCTGTGCGCCGTCGGAGATCAACCTCGCGACGATTGAAGCACCGCAGTGCCCGGCTTCGTCGAAGATCGGCAAGGTGACGATCGAGACGCCGGTGCTGGACGAGCCCTTGACCGGCGACATCATCCTCGCCAAGCAGAATGACAACCCGTTTCGGTCGCTGATCGCGGTGTATCTCGCGGTCAAGGGCCCGGGCTTCCACGTCAAGCTTCCGGGGCGCGTCGATCTGGATCCGGTCACCGGCCAGCTCACGGCGACGTTCGACAACACGCCGCAGGTGCCGTTCTCGGCGCTGCACGTCGAGTTCCCAGGCGGATCCGGAGCAGCGTTCGCGACGCCGCGGACGTGCGGGACCTACAACACGCACGTGGAGGTCACGTCGTGGGCCTCGCCAACGCCCGTCTCGCTGGACTCGCCGATGACGATCGACCAGGGTTGCGACGCCCCGGCGTTCGCGCCCTCTTTGGCGGCTGGGACGACCAACCCGCTCGCCGGCCAGGAGTCACCGTTCTCGTTCACGTTGACCCGCGCCGACCGGACGCCGTACGTGTCTGGTGTCAGCACGGTCCTGCCGGACGGTCTCCTGGCGCGCGTCGGGTCAGTGCCGCAGTGCGACCCGGTCCCGGCGGCCTCGGGCCTCTGCCCAGCCGAGAGCGAGATCGGCAGCACGTCGGTGCTGTCGGGGCCTGGTGTGGAGCCACTGGCGCTGAAGGGCCGCGTGTACCTCACGGGCCCGTACAAGGACGCGCCGTTCGGGCTGTCGGTCGCGGTCCCGACGGCAGGGCAGGCTGGTCCGTTTGACCTTGGGAGCGTCGTGGTCCGTGCCGGCATCTACGTCGATCGCAAGGCGCGGGTCACCGTCAAGTCCGATCCGCTGCCCACGATCATCCAAGGCGTGCCGCTGCGGCTCCGGCGGGTCAACATCACGATCGACCGGCCGCACTTCATGTTGAACCCGACCAACTGCGCGCCCAAGAGCGTCTTCGCCAGCTTCACCGCTCTCGATGCTCCCGGAAGTGATCAGTCCGTGCCCTTCCAGGTCGGCGGCTGCGGCGACCTCAATCTCGAGCAGAAGCTCAAGCTGAAGTTCACCGGCAAGAGATCCACGACGGACGGGACGCATCCGGGGATCGAGGCGACGCTCACGGCTCCCGATGGCTCGGCGAAGATCAAGAAGGCTGAGGTCAAGCTCCCGCTGTCCATCGCCCTCGATCCGAACAACGCCCAGGCGCTCTGCAAGCCCGAGCAGCGGACGGCGCTGGCTTGCCCGAAATCCTCGATTGTCGGCCAGGCCACCGCTGTGTCGCTGTTGCGTCATCCGCTGACCGGTCCGATCTACTTCGTCGAGGGGCTGCGCAAGGCCGCGAGCGGCCGGACCATCCGCACGTTGCCAAAGCTGTGGATCCCGCTCAGCGGCGAAGGCGTGACGATCGACGTCGACGCAAGCTCAGCGGTTGACTCGACCGATCGGCTTGCGACGACGTTCGACGGCATTCCGGACGCGCCTGTCACGGAGTTCCGTCTCAAGATCAACGGTGGCAAGCACGGCATCCTGGTCGTGTCCGGCAACCCTGCCACCTGCGCTCGGGACAAGACCGTCGACAGTCGGTTCACCGGACACAACGGTCAGGTCCTAGTCTCGAAGTCACAGGTCAGCATCGAAGGCTGCAAGCCGCGGGTCAAGAAGGCCAAGACCTCGGCGAAGTCAGTGACGCTGAGGGTGGCCAACCTCGGTGCAGGCAAGCTGACGCTCTCGGGCGGAGCGATGCTCAAGCGCGCTTCGAGAACCTTGAAGGATGTGACGGAAGCGTCGATCTCAGCCACGCTGACCAGCAAGGCGCGGGCCGCGTTGCGCCGACACAAGAAGCTCGCGCTACGGCTGACCCTGACATATCGGCCTGGCGGCGGCGGCCAGGCCCTGACGGTCAGAAAAACGGTTACCGTTCGGCGGTAAGCCTCTCCAAAATATTGAGTGTGGATAAGGGGCGTCTATCGGCGCCCCTTGCCGTTCTAACCTCAAAAGCAAAACGTAAATGTGTCTATTGACTCCTGGAAACACCTCTGGGTATGATTAGCCCAATACCAGTCCGGTGTCCTAACTACAGGAGGGATCCGTATGCGGATCAGAATGGCTTTCAAACCGGTGGCCGCGGCCGCCGTCATGGTGGGCGCGCTCGCGATGTCGTCGTCGGCGGTGGCCGCTGCGCCCACGGGGGTCTACGCCCCGTTCAAGGGCTGTCCTTACAACAACACGTCCGTGGACGTGTGCCTGTTGTCGAACTCGACCTCCGGCACGATCAAGCTTGGCAACGCGTCGGTGCCGCTGTCAGCGTCCAACCCGGTCACGCTTCAGGGTGGCTTCACGCTCTCTGATTCGGGCGTGACGACGTGGTACAACGCGGCCTCGGGCTTCAACACGCTGTCCAAGACGAAGCTTAAGGTTCCCGGTGGCTTGATCGGCCTCGTCAGCACGGGTGGCTGGTCGGGTGTGTTGATCAACCTGTTCAACGCCGCCGTGGCGTCGGTCAACGACGTGTACGCGACGGCTGAGCTCGCCGGTCCGGTGCAGTTCGACTACCTCAACTTCGCGTTGAGCCTGAACGATCCCGCGGTCATCTTGCCGATCAAGGTGCACCTCGAGAACCCGTTCCTCGGTTCCGGCTGCTACATCGGGTCCAACTCGAACCCGATCACGCTCCGGCTGACGGTCGGCACGACGAGCCCGCCCGCGGGCACGGCACCGATCACGGGCTACGGCGGAGACAAGTCGTCGACCGACGACGGCACGGTCCTGACGGCGGCCAACGTCAAGCTGGTCGACAACACGTTCGCGGTGCCGGCGGCGACCAACTGTGGCTACCTGCTCCCGGACAAGATCCTCATCACGGCTGGCGTGAACATCAAAGAGGGCCTGCCCGCCGCGCCGGGCAAGAGCAGCGCGATCCTCCAGGGCACGTCCCTGCTCGGATCCCGCCCGGACGTTCAGGCCAGCGTCCAGTAGCACGATCCGCAGACAAGCTCGATGTCCACAAGGGGCGCCCATCAGGGCGTCCCTTGTGCGTATGGGAGGCGCGCGACGTCGCCGGTGCGCTCAGGCGGCCCGCGCTTGCACCGCGCGGTCTGCCGCCATTTGCAACAGACGCTCGAAGCGGTCGGCGATGCGGTCGACGCGCTGGGTCTTGGCCCAGGACTTGCCCGCGCGTGCCAGCTGCTTACGGCGGCGCTTGTCGCCGATCAGCGCTTCCAGCGCGGCTTCCCACCCGTCATCCTCGACGAGGAGACCGCCTTGGCGCTCCCCGAGCGCGCGGTACGGCGCGCGAGGCGATGCGAGCCACGGAACGCCGGATGCGGCGTACTCCTTGACCTTGATGTTGGAGCGCGCCTGGTTGAAGGGGATGTCGATCAGCGGCGCGATCCCGATGTCGTACCGGGCCATGTGCTGTGGCAGGGCATCGAAGTGCGCCGAGGCGTGCCGGACGTAGCGGTCCGCAAG
Organism: uncultured Conexibacteraceae bacterium; assembly: GCA_963829185.1. Taxonomy (GTDB): domain Bacteria; phylum Actinomycetota; class Thermoleophilia; order Solirubrobacterales; family Solirubrobacteraceae; genus Baekduia. Next base: position 162,059 of record CAWHID010000006.1, on the reverse strand, counting down.
CCCGAGGTCGACGCCGATGGTCTCGACACGCACGTCCGGATGGCGCGCCAGCACGCGCTCGAGTGTGTCGCGGAGGCGGAGCTCGATCGCGTCCTCGGTGTGCTCGACGCCCGCGATCCACCCGATGATGACGCCGTCGTGGCGTGCTCGCGGCCGGCGGGTCCGCGGTGCCAGGTAGTTCTCGACGACCTCGATGCTGCTGATGCCCGCGCTCTCGTACTTCTTCTTGATCGTCTCGGTGGAGGCGAGCATGAGATGCGCCAGCCGCGCCATGCGGACGGTGTCGGCAAAGCGCTGCTGTCCGCGCAGCGCCCCGTTGGTCTTGTAGTTCGGGCTGCGCCGTGGGACCGCTGACAGGTCGTCGTCGCTGTCCCAGACGAGGCCGATGCCGCTGGCCACCAGGGGCGCAAGTGCCCGGCGCAGGGAGTCCTCGCTGCGCCGGAACACGTAGATCACGTCGCAGCTCCGGAGCTCGTCGAGCTTGGCGTCGCCACTGTCGAGGACGGGCCAGACGATCTCATGGCCGCGCCGCATCATCTCTTCCAGGGGGTACAGGCCGCGGTAGTACGCCGCCGCGGTGGGTTCGAACGCTGCGCCGATTCGCACTGATCCAGGATGTCGAGCGCGCGTGGCCTGTGCAAGGGTCGCGCGGGCCTTTCTCCTGCCATTTGGCAGCGGTCCCGTATGGTTCCTGCGACGAGCGGTGCTGCACCGCCGAGTGCCGAACATGAGACGCTTCAGCCATGTCGATCATGGGCATGCAGAGGCAGCCATGAAGCAGCGTCCGGCGGTCACCATCTTGACGGGGGAGCTCGATCTCCAAGCGTCGCGCTCCCTCGGGCAGCGCCTCAACGAGGAGGTCGGCGCGGGGACAACTGCGGCCGACGTGATCCTCGACCTCTCGTCGGTCTCGTTCATGGACTCCAGCGCCCTCGGCGTGATCGTCCAAGCCGACCAGCGCCTCGGCCGTCAGGGCCGTGGTCTGGCGGTCATCGCACCGCAGGGCAGCGCGGCGGCGGCGCTCGTGGAGATGACGCACGTCGACGGGTCGCTGCGCGTCGCGACGACCCGTGACGAGGCCGAGGCCAAGCTGGCGCAGGACCCCGCGACTCCCTCCTGACCACGCCCCACAGTCCTGGCCGCGGCCGCGTGGACAGGCGTGTGTGCGAACTTCTCGTTTCTTGGGTAACAGGGCTGGACGGAGAGCCGGAGCCCTGCAGGAGGGGAAGAATGAGGATGTTGTTCAGGATGCGTCGCGCGCTGGTCGCCGCGGCGTCGGTCGCTGGTCTGTGCGCGCTTGCGCCGGCCGCCCATGCGGCGTTTGGCGTGTCGAAGTTCGATGCGGGCACGTGCACGAAGAACACCGAGCCCGCGTCCCAATGCACGCGCGACTCGACGCCGGACTTCTGGTACTCGACGGCCGGCGGCCATCCGCAGTGGGGCATCACCGACTTCGCGTTCAACACCACCGGCGTTCTGCTGGCGAGGACCACGGACGGCAACGTCAAGGACGTTCACGTCGATCTCCCCGTCGGATTGAGCGTTAACCCAGAGGCGACGCCGAAGTGCACGACCGCGCAGCTGGAGGCGTCGGCGTGTCCGGCTGACGCTCAGGTCGGGACCAACTACATCACCGCGATCGTCGCCGGTGCGGACGTCCCGATCAGCACCGCCGTCTACAACATGGTCCAGCCCGAGGGGATGCCCGCGCGCTTCGGGATGACGGTACCGCTCGTCAACCAGCAGATCTACCTTGACGGCGGCGTCGCCTGGGACTCCGACTACCACGAGTCCTTCACCATCAGCGACATTCCGGCCACGGTCCCGCTGGCCGAGACGCGCCTGGTCTTCAACGGTCGCGCCGGCGACGGCACCTTCCTCACCTTGCCTTCGACCTGTACGGACCTCGCGACGACGGGCCTGCAGGTCGACTCCCATCAGGAGCCGGGCAAGTACCTGTCCTACAGCACCGTCACGCCGATCAAGGCAAGCGGCTGTGACGACCTGCCGTTCTCGCCCACCGTCGGCGTCGCGGTCGACACGCGCGTCGCTGGCGCGCCGTCGGGCGTGACGATCGACGTCGGCCTGCCCCGCAACCCCAATGGCAAGAACCAGCCTGACACCGCGACGCTCAGGGACGCGCACGTCACGCTGCCCGAGGGCATGACGATCAACCCGTCGGCCGCGACCGGTCTCGCGGCATGCACCGACGAGCAGCTCGGCAAGGGAACCACGCGCCCCGTGGCCTGCCCGGCCGCGTCGGCGATCGGCAGCGTGGCGTTCGAGACGCCGGTGCTGCCGGCGGGCTCGTTGAAGGGCACCGTCTATCTCGGCCAGCCGCTGAGCGACAATCCGGCCAGCGGCGACGAGTACCGCATGTTCTTGGTCGCGGACTCACCGCGCTACGGCATCTCGGTCCGTCTCGTTGGCAACGTCGTCGCCGACCCGCAGACGGGCCGGCTGACCGCCTCCTTCCGCAACAACCCGCAGGTGCCGGTGAGCTTGGTGCGTGTCGCGCTGCGCGGTGGCGAGCGCGCGCCGCTGGTCAACCCGCCGGCGTGTGGCAAGGCCACGATCAGCGGCAGCTTTATCTCGTGGGCGGGGCAGACCGCCAGCGCGAGCAACGACGTCATGATCGACCAGGGCTGCGAGCGCGCCGGCTCCTTCGCGCCCGGCCTGGCAGCGTCGGTGTCTGACACGCGCGCGGCCGCGAGCCCGTCGTTCGCCCTGGCGGTCACGCGCCCCGATGGTGACCAGGCGCTGCAGCGCATCGACGTGACGCTGCCGTCGGGCTTGCTGGCCAAGCCCGCCGGGATCCCGCTCTGCGCTGACAGCCAGGCGGCGGCCGGAAGCTGCCCAGAGGCGAGCCGGATCGGCTCGATCGACGTCAGCGCCGGCGCCGGGCCTAGCCCCTTCGGGCTTGGCGGTCGCGTCTATCTCACCGGTCCCTACGCCGGTGGGCCCTACGGGCTCTCGATCGTCGTTCCCGCGGTGGCGGGGCCGTTTGACCTCGGGCTCGTGGTGGTTCGCGCCTCGATCCAGCTCGACCGCAACGACGCCCACGTCCGCGTGCTCAGCGATCCGCTGCCGACGATCCTCGATGGCGTGCCGCTGCTGCTGCGCAACGCCAAGGTGACGATCGACCGGCCTGACACGATGCGCAACCCGACCTCCTGCGCACCCCTGACGATCGGCGCGACGCTGACGTCGATCGCCTCGCTGACCGCGTCGCCGACGGTGCCGTTTGCGGCCACCGACTGCGACAAACTGGCGTTCTCGCCCAAGACGAAGATCGCGCTGACGGGCGCGACGCAGACGGTCAACGGCAAGCATCCGGGCGTGGACTCAACGGTGACCCAGGCGTCTGGCCAGGCCAACATCGGCCAGGTCCAGGTGACGCTGCCCCTGTCGCTAGCGCTCGATCCCGATAACGCCCAGGGCCTGTGCGAGTTCGCTGACGGGCTGCGCGGCGTGTGTCCGAAGACGTCGGTGATCGGCAGCGCTACGGCACGGACGCCGCTCCTCGACAAGTCGCTCAGCGGCAAGGTCTACTTCGTCAAGGGGGTGCGGACCGATCCCAAGACCGGCCGGCAGATCAAGACGCTCCCGACGTTGTTGGTGCAGTTGCGTGGCGACATCGCGCTGGACCTGCGGGCGACGACGGCGGTGGACGCCAAGTCGCGCCTGGTGACGACCTTCGCCCCGATCCCGGATGCGGCGGTGTCGAGCTTCCGGTTGACGCTGGCCGGCGGCAAGCACGGGATCCTCGCGGTGACCAGCCGCAACGGCATCTGCAGCGGTGCACAGAAGGCGGCGCTCGTCGCGACCGGTCACAACGGCAAGCGGGCCCCGTCGACGGTCAAGCTCGGCACCCCGTGCGCGGCGGCGCCGAAGCTGTCGGGCGTCCGCGCGCTGAGCGGCGGTCGCGTCCGCGTCGCGGTCAAGGCCATGGCCACGGGGCGCGTGACGTTGCGCGGCGCCGGCGGGCGGCTGGCGTCGTGGTCGCATGCGATGCGCAAGGGCAAGACGCTGCGCGTGACGCTCAAGCCGTCGAAGAAGACGCGGGCGTCGCTGGCCCGGGGACGGCGCGTGAGCGAGCGCGTCAGCGCGAAGTTCACCGTCAAGCGCAAGGGTCCGGCGGTGGTGAGCAGCAAGGCGGTGCGGCTGCGGCGCTAGTGTGAGGCGGTCGCGCTCGCCTGCGCCAAGAGGCCGGCGGCGAGCGCACCGCTGCAGTCGGCTAGCGCGTCGAGGGCGTAGCCGCCCTCCTGGATGACGCAGATCGGCAGCCCGCGCGAAGCGAGCAGCCGTCCGATCGGGGCGAAGATGCCGGGGTCGAAGTCCCAGTGGCCGGAAGGGTCGCCCGCGACCGTGTCATAGCCGAGCGACACCACGAGCACGCGTGCGGTGCGGGTGAGGACGTCGAGCGACTCGTCGACGGCGTCGAGGTAAGCCTCAGGCTCGGGCGCATCGCGAAACTCCACCAAGCGCTCACGGCCCGTGCGCGGGCGCGCGGGATCCGCTGGCGCGGTGATGGCCGGCCCGGCGTGAAGCGAGTGGAGCACCACGTCGTCCATGTCGGCGACGATCGCCGAGGTGCCGTTGGGGTAGTGCAGGTCGAGGTCGAGGATGCCGACCGGCCCTGCTCCGGCCTCGCGCAGCGTTTGTGCGGCGGCGGCAGCGGTGTTGAGGTAGCAGTGGCTGCCGAGGAACCGGCGTCCGGCCAGGTGGCCGGGGGAGCGGCAGAGAGCGTAGGCGACGCGTGCGCCGTTGGCGACGTGGCCCGCCGCGCTGATCGCCGTGCGCACCGCCTCGCCGGCGGAGGCGACGAGCTCCGCGCCCACCGGGACGCGCGGCTCCGGGTCGTGCAAGGCCACCAGGTACTCGAGGTCGTGGATGGCGTACAGCGTGCGCTCGACGTCGGCGTCGGTCGCTCCGGACCCGACCGCTCGGACGCCGGGGTGGCGGCGCAGTCCCTCCTCGACAAGGCCCACCCGCCGGCGACCGTCCTGACCGGGAGCGGGCAGGCCGTCATCGAGCAGCCAGGGCGCGTCGCCGTCGATGACGCCGCCCCGCTGTCGCACCATCACCATGCCGTGGGCTCGTCGCGCGCGGCGTGCCGGCTGGTCGATCGACAGCGTGGTCATCGCGGACCCTCCAGTCCGAGCCCTCGCGCGCTGCGGTCCAGCAGCGTCTGCACGACGCGCTCGACGTGCTCGCCGCGGTCGCGCTCCATGGCCCAGTGCGCGAGGTGCTTGAGGTGGAGGGCCAGCGGGCCGACATCGAGCCGTTGGACCGCCAGGCGCAGGTGCTGGCGGTAGAGCTCGGACTGGATGACCACGAAGCGGTACTCGGGGTCGTCGGCGGGCCTGCCCTTGTGAACGACCCCGCCGGTGCTGCGGTGGGCCCGGGCGCGGACGAGATCCCAGCCGACGCTCTGCTTGTCGCGCAGGAGCTTAGACTGGTCGAACTCCATCGGCCGCGCGGCCGGATAGGGCAGGAAGTAGCCGAGCGCGATCTGCGGCGCCATGCGCTCCGGCACCGGATGCCGTCGCCGGAGCGCGCGGGCCACCGGGTCGGCGTCGATCCGCTCGTCGAGCCACTCGATCAGGTCGTCGATCAGCAGCGCGCCCTCGCTGGAGGCCAGCGCGCGCTTCTGTCGCGCGACCATCGCGTTGAAGATGTCGTGGGTCGGGTGCAGGCTCCCGTTGCCGTTGGGCACCAGCTCGTCCATAAGCTTGCGGCGACAGGTCACATGGCCGACCCACTCGGTGCCGCAGATCTGCATCGAGGTCATGTCCTCGAGGTCCGGTGCCGCCATCCAGTAGGCGAGCGCGCGCATGTGCTGCGTGGTGACGCCGTCGGGGCGCACGAGCGGAAACTCCTCGAAGCCCTCGAGCCCGGTGGCGTAGACCACCACGCCGTCCTCGCGACGCTTGAACCGGCCGTCGCGTAGCCCGGTGGCCGTGAGCTCGGCGGCGTCGACGAGAAAGTCGGACTCAAAGAAGACGCGGTCGAAGGCGACGCCGAGGCGGGCGAGGGTCTTGCGCTGGCCGGCGATGACCCAGGCGCGGGTCTTGTACCAGAGCTCGAGCGCGTCGCGGTCGCCGAGCAGGACGCGTCGCAGGAGCTCGTCGGCGTCGTCATGGCGCATGGTGAGCTCGCGGGTCTGGGAGTCCTCCGGGTACTCGATCTCGTTGCCGGCGATGGTGCCGGAGGCCGCGACGTAGTCGGCGTAGCAGATGCCGACGAAGTGGTCGCTTTTCTCGCCGCCGCCGTCGGACCAGCCGCCAACGTGGCGCCCGCTGTGCGCGACGCCGGCCATGGCCTCGCCCATGCTGCGCCCGGCGTCGGAGATCAGGCTGCGCCGCTCGACCTGCCCACCCGCCTGGGTCAGCGCCGAGGCGATCGCGTTGCCAATCGCCAGGTTGCGTAGGTGCCCGACGTGGAGGGCCTTCGTCGCGTTGGCGTCCCAGAACTGCACCGAGTAGCGGCGGCCGCCGGCGAGGTCGGCAAGCGACGCCTCGGTGCTGCCGCCCGCCTCGAGGTTCGCGCCGGTGGACTCGATCCAGCTGTCGGTCAGCCGGACCTCGACGCCGTCGCGCTCGTGCTTGATGCTGGAGACCCACGGCTCGGCCTCGAGCCGGTCGAGGACCGTGAGCGCGTCCTGGTCGTCCTGCCAGTTGGTGATGCGGGGGACGAGCTTGAGGTCAAATCGGCGTGGACGCCGTGGCGCGCGTGCGGCCCAAGGTGCGGGCACCCCCTCCCGCGGTGCGGCGTATTTCAGATAATCAAAGAGGTTGACCGCCATTTGGACCCTGAGAGGACTACTACCTTGCTACGCCCTCCAGGTCAACCGCGCGCGAGGACATCCGTGCCGAGTCCATGACAAAGCGATCAGCCCATGCCAAGTGGCTCTGGTGGGGACCCTCTCAGGTCAGATAGAAACTGCGTATACCGCCGCTGACGACCACGAGGGAAGAGGCCGGAGGCGGTATGCGTGCACCTGTGCCCTAATCGGTGAAGGGACCGGATTAGTAATCCGGGCATCAGGGTTCGAGCCCCTGCAGGTGTATAGGACGGAATGGAGGTTTGCGGGGACGAGCTTCGCGGGACGCGCGCTCGTCCCCGTCGTCCTTTAACGGCCATGGATGGTGCACGCAGCAAGGGTCGGATTCACGCAGGCCGGATGCACGCAAGCCATCGAGGGACGGCTGATGGTCGATAACCGACCATCAGTCGTCCCTCGACGCTTGAGGTGTGCTGCTACCCGCCGAGCCGGTAGGCGACTAGGGCCGGCGCCTGGCCCTGGGCGGCGGCGAGGCCGCCAGCTGCGATGACCGTGTCGCCGCTGATGGCGACGCCCGTGTTGCTGTTGGCCGGGAGGGTCTCGCTCCAGACGGCGTCACCCGTCTTGGTCGACAGCGCGACGACCTGGCCGTCGAACGTCGTGGTGAAAACGAGGTCGTTGGCGACCGTCGTCGCTCCGTAGGCCGGGGCCGGGAAGATCTGATCCCACTTGATCTTGCCCGTGTTGATGTCGATGGCTACGACCTCGCCCGTGTTGCTCTGACCGCCGCCTTGCGAGGCGCTCCCCGAGAACGACGCCGAGTTGTTGACGACCGGGACATAGACAAATTTGCCGTCGCTGGCCATCGGGGCGATCACGCCGCCGAGGATGCCTGGGTAGACCTCGCTGCCCTCCTTGAGCTTGGAGTACTGCCCCCGCATCGCGTGCAGGCCGTCGTTGTCGTGGCCGTTGTGCGTGCCGACCGGGCGCTTCCACAGCAACTTGCCGGTCTTGCGGTCGACGGCGATCACGATCCCGCTCTTCCCTGCTTCGATGACCGCCGGCTTGCCCTTGACCTTGGCGAGGATCGGCGGGTCCTGCAGATCCCAGTCATAGATGTCATGCGGCGTGAGCTGGTAGTACCACTTCAGCTTGCCCGTCTTAGCGTCGAGCTTGACCAGCGAGTTGGTGTAGAGGTTGCGGCCCGGTCGGCTCTTGCCCCACGGGTACTCCGAGTTGCCCGGCCACGGACCAGGGTTGCCGACGCCGAAGTACATCGCGCCCTGGTTGTCGAAGGCGGGCGCGTGCCATAGGCCGCCGCCGAGGTTGATCTTGGTGTGCTTCTTTGACCACGTCTTCGTCGGGGCGGTGTCAAAGCTCCAGACCCGCTTGCCCGTCTTGGCGTTCAGCGCCCAAAGAATGCCCTTGGTGCCCTCGTTGTAGAACTTCGTGTTGTTGCCCGGCACGGTGGAGACGTAGACCATGCCGTGGCGGTAGCCGGGCGTCATGTCGATGCCCTCTTCGTCGTTGCGGATCAGCTTCTCGAACCAGATCTCCTTGCCGGTCTTCTGATCCAGTGCGAACGCGCCCTCGGCGGTGGCGCCGAAGACCCGCCCGCCGCCGACGACGATGCCGTTGGGGCCCTGATCGGGCGAGTTGTATTTCTTGCTCCAGAGGACGTCGCCCGTGCGCAGGTCGAGCGCCTCGACGTTGGACTCGAGGTCCTGCGAGTAGACCACGCCACGGGTGATGACCGGGATCGAGGCGTAGGCGCCGTACTGGCTCTTGGCCGTCAGCGGGTGTGACCACACCTGCTTGAGCTGCGACACGTTGGCGCTCGTGATCTTCCCGCCGGCCGAGCGCGTGTTGGACAGGTCGTTGTTGGAGTAGCCCGACCCCGTCAGCGAGGCCTTGGAACTCGTGTCGGGGTTGGAGCCCGACGGCGCGTTGGGCGTCGAGGTCGCGTTGGTCTCCGACTTCGGCTTGTCCGACGACCCGCAGGCCGACAGCGCCACAATCAACACGATCGACAGCGCCACCAGGGCGGCCTTTGGGCTCCCCTTCATACGCACGTACATCAGCTCGCCTGCTCCTCTCGAGCCTGTGTCAGCTCGTCGATGATCTCGTCTTCTAAGCGGCACGTCGCCGCGATCAACAGCTCAAACAGGTCGGCGCTGAACTCCGGTGGCAGATCGACCGCCGCGCCGCGCGCGAGATACCCTGCTCGCACCGCGGCGACGCGGTCGGGTTGCATCATCGGGATGTCGTGCGCGCTCTTGTAATGCGCGACCGCCCGGCAGATGTCAAAGCGCTCACCGAGCAGTTGCGCGATCTGATCGTCGATCCGGTCCAGCCGGCCGCGATAACTCTCCAGGTCACTCATGCCGCATGCTCCTCCAGGAGTCCTGTCGCGAAGGCGTGACTACAGTCGGCCAGGGTCTCCAGCGCGTAGCCGCCTTCTTGGATGACGCAGATGGGGAGCCCGGAGGCTGCGAGCAGCCGTCCGATCTCCGAGAAGATGTCGGGCTCAAAGCTCCACGAGCCGTGGGGGTCGCCGGCGACGGTGTCGTAGCCCAGCGAGAGGACGAGCGTGCGGGCCGAGCGCGCGAGCGTGGCCACCGATGTGCCGACGGCGTCTAAGTAGCTCGCGGCGTCGGGGGCCGTCCGGAACTCGATCAGCGCCTCGCGCTCGGTGCGCGGCAGCACGGGATCCTCCGGCGCGTTGGTGACCGGCCAGGCGTGCAGCGAGTGCAGCTCGGCACCGTCCATCCGCGCGACGATCGCCGAGGTGCCGTTGGGGTAGTGCAGGTCGAGGTCGAGGATGCCGACGGGACCGGCGCCGGCATCCAGAAGTGTCTGGGTGGCGGCCGCGGCGGTGTTGAGGTAGCAGTAGCCGCCGAGCCACGCCGGACCCGCGTGGTGACCCGGTGGGCGACACAGCGCATAGGCGAACCGCGCGCCGGCGGCGACGCGCTGGGCCGCGGTGATCGCGGTGCGCACGCCCTCATGGGCGGCGGCCACGAGGCCGGCGCCGACCGGGATGTCGGGCTCCAGCCCCGGTGCCGTGAACGCCGGCATCAGGGCCGGCTCTCGCTCTTGGCGGCGGACATCGCGCAGCGCGTCGAGGTAGGTCGGCTCGTGCAGCGCGGCGAGCACACGCTCGACGTCGGCGTCGGAGGCGTCGGCTTCGATCGCGCTGACGCGCGCATGGCGCCACAGGCCCTCTTCGAGCGCGGCGAGCCGGCGGTCGTGGTCGTGGCCGCGTATCCGGCGGCCGCCGTCAACGATCCAGGGGGCCGCGTCGTCGCCATCGCGGCGACGCTGGGTCACCATCACCAGCTGCGTCACGTCACACGAGCTCCCGGCGCAGCCGCCCGCCGATCGTCCCGAAGCCGTTGCGCAGATAGAAGCGTCGCGTCGCTTCCAGGTGCGGCCAGCCATCGCGCGGGACGCCGACCTCGATCCGCGTGACCTGGTGCTGGCGCGCGGCCGTGACGAGCGCGTCGACCAGTCCGTGGCCGACCGCTTGGCTGCGCCAGTCGCGGTGCACCCACAGATCCTGGATCAACCCGTAGCGGCCCGGGATGTGGATCGCGACCTGCCAGCTCGCGGCGAGCATGCCGATGATCGCGCCGCCGGCGTCGGCCAGGAAAACCTCGCCGGCATCACGGTCGGCGATCAAGGTGCGGGCGGCTGCCTCCATCGCGTCGGGGGCCGGCGGCGTCGCGTCGAGCTCCCGCAGCAGAGCGCGCGCGGCAGCGGCGACGACCGGCGCCTCCTCGGGGGAGGCGGGGCGCACATGCCATTGCCACGCCGCTTCCAGCGATGCTGATGGCTCGACATCGGTGCGGTCGCTCATGTGGAGGCCACGGTCGCGGTGGGCTCGATCTCGACCTTGAACGCCTCAGGCCCGGCGCTGCCCGTCATGGCCTGGGCGATCGCCGTCATCGGCGCGCGCGCCTTGAGCAGGATCTCGTCGAACTCCTCCTCGGGGTCTGACTGCATGACGATCGCGCCGCCGGCGCCGATCGTCGTCGCGCCGGGACGCAAGACGATCGTGCGGATGACGATGTTGAGGTCGATGCTGCCGTCGGCGCCGAAGTAGCCGATCGCGCCCGAGTACACGCCGCGCGCGACGCGCTCGATGTCATCGATGATGCTCATCGTCCGCAGCTTCGGCGCGCCGGTCATCGAGCCGCCGGGGAAGCACGCGCGGACGCATTCCACCGGCGTGCGGTCGGCCTCCAGCCGGCCCTCGATCGTCGACACGAGCTGGTGCACGGTCGGATAGGTCTCGACGATCATGTACTCGGGAACGCGCACGCTGTCGACGTCGCAGACGCGCCCGAGGTCGTTGCGCAGCAGGTCGACGATCATCAGGTGTTCGGCAAACGTCTTCTCATCGGAGAGCAGTTCGGCGTGCAGCGCCGCATCGGTCGCCGGGTCGGCCGAGCGCGGGGCGGTGCCCTTGATCGGGCGGGCCTCGACGCGGCGGTCGCGGTCGACCGAGAGGAAGCGCTCGGGCGAGGAGCTGACGATCGCCAGCTCGCCGAGCTTGAGGTAGGCGGCGAACGGCGAGGGGTTGCGGCGACGCAGGACCTGGTAGAGCGTGAACGGGTCCGGGCTGGCGTCGGTGGAGATCTGATCGGTCAGGCAGACCTCGTAGGACTCTCCGGCGGCGAGCGCCGCTTGGCTGCGGGCGATGTCGGCGAGGTACTGCGTGCGTCCGCGCCCGACGCGGAAGAGCACCGGCTCCTCGGGCGCCTCGATGGCCTGCACTGCCGGCGGCATCGTGGTCATGTCGGGTGGTGGCGCCGCCAGCGCCTCGCGCACTGCAGCCTCGGCCTCGTCGAGCCAGCGGGCGGCCGCCCCGCCGTCATCGACGCCCGTCAGCGCCAACAGGTGCGTGCGGTGCTGGACGTGGTCGACGGCGACGACGCGGTTGGCGAACATCATCACCGCGTCCGGGATGTCGGAGCGGTGGATGTTCGGAGAGCCGCAGTCGGCCTTGCACTCGTAGCCGAGATAGCCCACGTATCCGCCGATCAGCCCGGCGGCGATGCCCTCGGGCGGCTCGATCTTGGCGTGGGCGATGTCGCGGTCGATGACGTCGAAGATCGAGTCGGTCTCGACGACTGTGTTTCCCGCGCGGGTAACTGTGACCTCGCCTGCCTCGATGTCGTAATGCAGCAGGCGCTCCTCTGCGCCCGTGCTCGTACCGAGGTAGGAGACCTGCGCCAGGCGCGTCGGCGCATCGGCGCTGTCGAGCCAGAACGCGTGGTCGGCGGCCCCGAAGAGGCGCTGGAAGACGAGCTCGGTGGGCGGCTCGGCATCGAGCGTCCGGATGTGGAGCTCGAGGCCAGTGCGGCCAGTCTCGCGGGTGGGCCGTGGTGGGCGTGCTTCTGGGGCGGGCGGGCGTCGCGGCTGGCGCTGGCGACTTGGCCGATGCTCGCCGGCCATGTCATAGAAGTTCTTGACGATCGCGCGCCCGTGCTCTGAGGCGATCGACTCAGGGTGGAACTGCACGCCCCACAGCGGCCGGCGGGTGTGCTCGATTCCCATGACGACGCCGTCCTCGGTCCACGCCGTCACGCGCCCCTCCGGGCCGAGCGGGCCGGTGACGGCGAGCGAGTGGTAGCGGACTACTGAGAAGTCCTGCGGGACATCGGCAAAGAGGCCGGTCCCGGTGTGCTGCACATGGCTGAGACGTCCGTGCATCGCCTCGGGTGCGGTCTCGACGATGCCGCTCAGCACGTAGCCCAGGCCCTGGTGGCCGAGGCAGACCCCGAGCACGGGGATCTCGCTGGAGCGCAGGATGTCGGAGCAGACGCCGAAGTCGTGCCAGCGGTCCGGCCGGCCCGGGCCGGGCGAGAGCACGATCGCGTCGAAGTCCCAGCGCTCCAGGACCCGCCAGGAAACCATGTCATTGTGGACGACGATGGGCTCCTCGCCGGTGACCTCGGCGAGCAGGTGAAAGACGTTGTAGGTGTATGAGTCGTAGTTGTCGATCAACAACGTGGGCATCAGGTGGCCTCCAGTCCGAGACCTCGCGCGCTGCGGTCCAGCAGCGTGTGCACGACGCGCTCGACGTGCTCGCCGCGGTCGCGCTCCAAGTGCCAGCGCGCGAGGTGCTTGAGGTAGAGCGCGAGCTGGGTGACGTCGAGCCGCTCGACGGCCAGCCGCAGGTGCTGGCGATACAGCTCGGACTGGACGACCGCGAAGCGGTACTCCGGGTCGTCGGCAGGCCGGGTGGTGTCGGTCTTGATGGTGCCGCGGTGGGCGCGGGCGCGGACGAGGTCCCAGCCGACGCTGTCGGTCTCACGCAGAAGGTGCTCAGGCTCGAAGTCGATCGGCCGCGCGACCGGATAAGGCAGGAAGTAGCCGAGCGCCACCTGCGAGGCGATCCGCTCCGGCGCAGGATGCCCGAGGCGCAGCGCCCGCCAGGCAGGGACCTCGTCGATGCGCTCGTCGAGCCATTCGATCAGGTCGTCGATCAGCAGCGCGCCCTCGCTGGAGGCGATCGCGCGCTTTTGGCGCGCGACCATCGCGTTGAAGATGTCGTGGGTCGGGTGGATCCCGCCGTTGCCGGGCGGCGTGAGCTCGTCCATCAGCTTGCGCCTGCAGGTGACGTGGGCGACCCACTCCTCGCCGCAGACCTGCATCGAGGTCACCTCGCCGAGGTCGGGCGCCGCCATCCAGTAGGCGAGCGCGCGCATGTGCTGCGTGGTCACGCCGTCGGGGCGCACGAGCGGGAACTCCTCGAAGCCGTCGATCCCGCTGGGGTAGACGACTACGCCGTCTTCACGGCGCTGCAACGTGCCGTCGCGCAGGCCGCTGGCGCTCAGCTCGGCCGCGTCGGCGAGGAAGTCGGACTCGAAGAAGACGCGGTCGAAGGCGACGCCGAGGCGGGCGAGCGTCTTGCGCTGGCCGGCGATCACCCAGGCGCGCGTCTTGTACCAGAGCTCGACCGTCTCGCGGTCGCCGAGGAGGACCTGTCGCAGCAGGTCGTCGGCATCATCGCCGCGCAGCGTCAGCTCACGGGTCTGGGAGTCCTCGGGGAACTCACCGTCCTGGCCTCCGGCGGCGGGGATCGCGGTGGCCGCGACGTAGTCGGCGTAGCAGATGCCGACGAAGTGATCGCTCTTCTCGTTGCCGTCTGGCCAGCTGTGCGCGTGGCGGACGCCGGCCATCGCCTCGCCCATACTGCGGCCGGCGTCGGAGATCAGGCTGCGCCGCTCGACCTGCCCGCCGGCCTGGGCGAGCGCCGAGGCGACGGCGTTGCCGATCGCGAGGTTGCGCAGGTGGCCGACGTGCAGGGCCTTGGTCGCGTTGGCGTCCCAGAACTGGACCGAGTAGCGCTGCCCGTGGGCTAGGTCTGAGAGCGTCGCTTGAGCGCTGCCGCCGGCTTCGAGGCCGGCGCCGACGGTCTCGATCCACCCGTCGTCGAGGCGCACCTCAATACCGGAGCGGTCCCGCGTGACGGAGGCGACCCAGGGCTCCTGCTCGATTCGCTCAAGAGCGCTGACCGTAGCGGGGTCCTTCTCCCACGCGGGCGAGCGCGGGAAGAGCTTGAGGTCGAAGCGCTCGTGTGGCCGGCGTGGCGAGCGTGCCGCCCACGGGGCCTCCGCGGCATCCTCAGCGGGCGGGCCTTCAAGAAAGTCAAAAATATTGTCTGCCATGTCAAACTCGGCGGCGAGTGTGGCAGTCAGGCATGCGTTGGACAACAGCCAATGTCGATAAATTTCTGCACTAGGCCGAGTGGCGAAGCGGTTTCGAACGCTGATGGCAGATCTGCCAACTGGCTCTTGTGGGGCCTCGCTTGGAGCGGTTAGAACTCCGTCGGCATGCACTCGTTGCCAGCCGATGACGCACACGATGCGGGCGCGGCTGGCGCTGGACGCCCGGCGCTCCCGCCGGGGCCACGGATGCCGGCGCCGATGCAGGCCTGGCAGTGGACGCGCAGTCCGCTGCCTTTCCTCGACAGCTGCAGGAAGCGCTACGGCGACACCTTCACGCTGCGCATGAGCCATTCCGGCACGTGGGTGGTGCTTTGTGATCCTGAAGACGTCAAGCGCGTCTTCACGGCCGACCCCGTGCAGATGGGCGTGGCTGAGGCCAACGCCGTGCTGGGTCCTCTGCTCGGGCGTCGGTCGGTGATGCTGCTCGACGAGCCCGAGCATCTGCCGCGCCGCAAGCTGATCCTGCCGCCGTTCCATGGTCGTCACATGGACACCTATGCGGACATGATGAGCGATATCGCGCGACGTGAGGTCGCCCGCTGGCCGGTCGGTGAGCCGTTCGAGCTCTGGCCGCGCATGCAGTCGATCACGCTTGAGGTGATCATGCGCATCGTCTTCGGTGACGTCGGACGCGAGCGCCTCGACGAGGTGCGCACGTCGATCGAGCAGCTCACCGCGTGGCTCAACGATCCGCGGCGCCTGGCGGTCCTCTCGGTGCTCGGCCCGCGCTGGATCAACAGCGACCGCGGCTTCCGTCGCGCGCGAGGACGTGTCGAGCAGGCGGTGCTGGGCGAGGTCCGGCGGCGCCGCATGGAAGGCACCGAGGAGGTCGGCGACGACATCGTCGCGCTGCTCGGGCGCGCGCGGTATGACAACGGCTCGCCGCTGACCGAGAAGGATCTGGGCGACGAGTTGATCACGCTGCTCTCCGACGGGCCGACGTCGACCTCACTGGCATGGGCCTTCGAGCGGCTGCTGCGCCATCCCGACAAGCTTGAGCGTCTGCGCGAGGAGATTCACGCCGGCGAGCAGGATGAGTACCTGGACGCCGTCATCAAGGAGACGCTGCGGCTCTGCCCGCCGGTGCCAGTCGTGGTCCGGCGGCTGCGCGAGCCCGAGCGGCTGGGCGGCTACCTGATCCCCGCTAACACGGTCGTCGCGCCGTCGGTCTACCTGATGCACCGCCGCGAGGACGTCTATCCGGATGCCGGCAGCTTTCTGCCGGAGCGCTTCGTCGGGCAGGCCACGGGCACCTACACGTGGATCCCGTTCGGTGGCGGCGTGCGTCGCTGCCTGGCCGCGAGCTTCGCGCTGCAGGAGATGAAGCGGGTGCTGCGGATCGTGATCGGCGAGGTCGATCTGCGCCCGGCCGGGACGCCCTCGGAGGGGGTTGCCCGGAGCTCGATCGCCTTCGTCCCCGATCGTCGCGCGCTAGCGGTGGTGGGGGCCGGATGAGGGGCGCCGCCGACCTCCTGGTCGTCGGCGCCGGTGCCAAGGCCGCCGCCGTTGCGGCGAAGGTGGATGCGATCAACCGCCTCGGGCTCGGGCCGCTCTCGGTGACGATCATCGAGGGCGTCGAGCCGGCCGCGTCGTGGAAGGGCCTCAACGGCATGACCTCGGGCGACGAGCCGCTGGCCGTGACGCCGGTCAAGGACGTGGGGTTCCCCTACGAGAGCGCCAAGGCGTTCGGCGATCTGGGGCCGGAGATCGACCGCGCGGTGATGGACCATTCGTGGCAGCAATACCTCGTCGGCCGCGGCGGCTGGGCGCGCTGGGTCAACGCCGAGACGCCGTCGATCCGCCATCGCGATTACGGCGTGTATCTGGCGTGGGTGCTGTCGCGCGCGACCGAGGGCGTGCGGATCGTGTCCGGGCGCGTGCGGCGGGTAGGGCTCGTCGACGGCGGGGATGGCTGGACCGTCGAGGTCGAGGGGCGCGACGGGCTGGAGCATCACGAGGGCGGCGCGCTGCTGCTCACCGGTCCTGGCGTGCATCGCCATCTCTCGCACGATCCCGCGGCCGCGCCGCGGATGTTTCACTGTGACAGCAAGCGCGGAGACTTCCTGACCCGCGTCCCGGCGGAGGGCAGCCCGGAAATTGCGATCGTGGGCGGTGGCGAGAGCGCGCTGAGCTGCCTGGTCTTCCTGCGCTCCCACCGGCCGAACGCGCAGCTGACGGTCTACACGCCGACGCTGCCGATGAGCCGCGGAGAGAGCTTCCTAGAGAACCGCGTCTTCGCCGATCCCGACTGTGTCGGGTGGAGCACGCTGGAGCTGTCACAGCGGCGGCTCTTCGTGCGTCAGTGTGACCGCGGCGTCTTCGATCAGCGTGGGCTGTTGAACATCGCCTACGACGAGCACTGTCGCTTTCTGACCGGCCGTGTCGTGCACGTGGCGTCGGTCGGTGAGAGCAGCGGCGTGGCGGTGGATTACGCCTCGCTGGAAGGGCCGAGCGTCGACCACTATGACTTCTTGGTCAACTGCACCGGCTTCGACCTGCTTGAGCAGCTGCGCGGGCTGTTCTCGCCGGACACGCGGGCCGCGATCGAGCGCCAGTCGGGGCCGTTGTGGGATCGCCCACCCGACGCCGAGGTGCCGATGGGCCGCGCGCTCGAGATCGTGGGCCTGCGCCCGCGGCTGCACATCCCGGGGCTCGCCGCGCTGGCCCAGGGCCCGGGCTTCGCGAACCTCGGGTGCTTGGGGCTGACGGCCAATCGCGTGGTAGCGCCGCTGCTGCTGGGCGAGGCGGTGCCGGCCGCGATGGTCGCGACCGAGGCGTGGTCGGGCGGCGCGGGCCGCTAGGAGAGCGAGCGTCGAGGGTGTCATCGAGCGAGGGCGCCCGAGGTGCGGGGCGTCTGGTGGTGAATAGTTCACCACGAGGCGGCCCGGACCCAATCGGCGGGTTCAGCCGACGTACCGCGCCAGCCGCCGGCCGAACGCCTTGGGCTTCTCGGCGTAGAGCCGTCGGCCGAGCTGCCAGGCCTCGGCTTGCAGCTCGGCGCGCAGTTCGGCGATGACTTCCAGGATCTCGGGCTCGTCGGGCAGGTGCTCGGCGAGCTGGGCGAGGTCGTGGTCGTCACCGAGCAACTTGGTCAGCCGGTCGGCCGCGTCGGCCTGGGCCTTGAGCAGCTCGGGCCATGCGTCGCGCAGCAGCCGCTGGTGGTACCACAGGTCCTTGGCCCGCTTGCGCCAGTCGTGCAGGTTGGCGGCGCTCGTGTTGTCTTGCGCGCGGGCCAGTGCCTTGACGCCGCGCGCGTAGGCGCGAACGCTGCCGGCGACGAGCGTGTCGGTGTCGCACTGGTCGAGCTCCAACGCCCGGGCGCGTGCCGCGGCACCGGCCAGCGCGGCGACGGTCTGCTCGGGGATCGTCCCGGCGCCGTCGAACTGCGCCGGTCGCAGCGACGCGGCGAGCTCGGCGACGCGCACGCGCAGCGCGTCGATCTCGAGCTCGGGCATCCGGCCGGTCAGCCGCACGGCGACGAGCTCGAACGTCGCGGTCAGGACGTCAGCCTCGCGCGCCGCCGTCAGCGAGCGGGCGATGTCGCGCAGCGCCTCGTTCTCGGCGCGGTAGGTCGCTCCGTGGAGGTCGGGGCGTGCGAGGCGCAGCAGCGCCCGGGCCTTCTTGATGTCCTTGCGAGCGCTATGGACCGCCTCGGCGGCGGCGTCCTGCTCGGCGTCACGCAGCGCGTCGTGCGCGTGCTCCAAGCGCTCGACGAGCACCGCGCGCAGCGCGTCCGGAACCGGTGCTCCCAGATCCAGGCGGTAGCTCATCGCAGGCCGTCCATCCCTCCATCCTAGGAGCGAGACGCCCATCTGGGTACTCGTTGACAAGATCTTGACGACACTTATTCGCTCGTGCGCTTAACTAGTAGACGGCGAGCCTGACCCTCTCGCCGAGCGTCCCGCTGGTGACAACACTCCTCCACCACGGGCCTTCGAGGGCGCGTCGCGGCGGCTAACACCCCCGCCGCGGCGCCCGCCCTCGAACGAGCGCACCGCGGTGTCAGTCCGCGCCGAGCGCCTGCTCGATCGCGTCTGCCAGCGCCGGGTGCTGGTAGGCGCCTGGCCGGCGCAGTGCTGCGAGCACCTGCTGCTGGCTCTGCGGGTCCTTGTCCTGGCTCATCTTCACCTTGCAGATAAAGCGGGTGATCGGCAGCCGGAAGCCGACGGTCCCGGGCGCCAGGCGCGCGCCGACCTCGGGGTCGAGGTAGGCGGGGTCCTCGACGTGCTGCTCGAAGTGAGCGACGAGGCGGGTCAGGACGCGGAGGTTCTCGTCGGGCTCCAGCAGCTCGGGCACGCCGTAGCAGTGGGCGACGCTGAAGTTCCAGGTCGGCGCGCGGTGGGCGTGCTCGGAGTACCAGCTCGGCGAGATGTAGCCGTTGATCCCGGCGACGATCAGCAGGACCTCCCCCGAGCCAAGATCATGGACTTGGTCGTCGGGGCGGCCGACGTGGGTGACGATCGCCAGCTGACCGTCGTCGCGCTCGTCGAGCAGCACCGGATAATGGGAGGCGACCAGCTCGCCACCGCTGTTGCTGACGATCGTCGCCCAGGGGTTCTCGGCGATCAGCCGCCGGACGGTCTGCTCGTCATCGACGGCGTGCGCGGGGGTGTGACGCATGCCTCCAGGTTACGAGCGGGTGGTCGCCGCCGGCGCCGCGCCGCCGCGCTCGCCCTCCCGCCAGGGAGCGATCTTCAGCGCCGGGCCGAAGCCCGTTGTGAAGAGGGCGCCTGCACGGCAGCCGTGAACGCGCTTGCCGTGGGCGCGCAGGAGTGGCTCGCCGCGGCGGGTGAAGCCGTGGCGTGGGTGCTGCTCCTGGACGCGACGGGCGCCAGCTGGGTCGAGCTCGGAGGCCCGGATCCCGAGCACGTCCACGACGATCCCGTCGTGGACCAGGTGCTGGAGAGCGCCCTGCTGCACGCCGACCTTGGGGTTGAGATGCAAGGTGATGGCGTCGAGGACGTCGTGGCGGAGCACGTCGGAGAGCGGGGAGGTCGCCAGGAGGTCGGCGGCAACCTCGGCGCCGACCAAGGTGAAGCACTTGCCCGTGATGGTGTCCATCTCGCCGAAGGCGTAGTCGTGCAGGATCGTGGCGGCAAAGAGCGCCTCGTCATCGCAGGTGATGCCCTCGACCTGCCCGAGCGCGCGGGCGTAGAGGTAGGAGCGGTAGCCGTGGGTGACGAGCATCGGGTCGAGGTCGGCGCATGCGTCCAGTACCTCGCGCGTAAACGGGGTGTCAGGCGGCGTCAGCGCTGACGGATCCGGACCTCCGGCGGTCCCGCGCCGCCCCGCGCGTGCCGCCAGCAGCCGCGGCATGACGCGCGTGGTGGTCAGCACGGTGGCGGCCATGAAGCGCGCGCGCTCGCTGCGGCCGAGGATGCCGTTGGTCTTCCGGCACCACTCGATCGTCCCGATGTCTCCGAGCAGGTTGGGCACCCACCGGAGCCTGAGCGGTCACCCGTCTGGCCACAAGGACGCGCATCCCACGATCCCGGCCGTGTTGTCAGGCTGATCGGTCATCCCGTCACCACGGTGCCGGAGCGTAGTCCTTCAAAAAGACCCCGTGGACGTCCTCGCCCGCCTCGCCGCGCACGATCGGGTCATAGACGCGCGCGGCGCCATCGACCAGGTCCAGCGGCGCGTGGAAGCCCTCGTCGGCCAGCCGCATCTTCGTCGGATGGGGACGCTCGTCGGTGATCCAGCCGGTGTCGACGCTGGTCATCAGGATGCCGGCCTCCGACAGCAGCTCGGCCGCGCTGGTGCGCGTGAGCATGTTGAGCGCGGCCTTGGCCATGTTGGTGTGCGGGTGTCCCGGACCCTTGTAGCCGCGGGCGAACTGCCCTTCCATCGCCGAGACGTTGACGACGTAGGTGCGCCGCGCCTCCGAGGCCGTCAGTGCCGCGCGCAGCCGGCTGATGAGGATGAACGGGGCGGTCTGGTTGCAGAGCTGGACCTCCAGCAGCTCGACCGGGTCGACCTCGTCGATCACCTGGCTCCAGCTGTTGTGGGCGTGCAGGTCGGGCACGAGGCCACCTGCGTCGATTGCCGTTCCGGTGGCGATGCGGTCCGGTGACGCCGAGCCGGCCGTCAGCGCCAACGCCGTGAGCGCGTGCGGCGTCGGTGCCCAGGCGGTCTCTGGAAGACTGTCAGTCGTGCCGTTCGGTCGTGCGCGCCCGAGTGTCACGACCTCGGGCAGCGGCCCCGCCGGCAGCGGCGCTTGAGCCGCGCGCGTCAGGTGCGCGTAGGCCTCGGGCGAGCGGCGCACGGTCTGCGCGGCGTTGTTGATGAGAATGTCCAGCGAGCCGTGCGAGGCGACCTCGTCGGCAAGCGCGATGACTTGGCTCGGGTCACGCAGATCGAGCCCGACGACCCGCAGGCGGTGCAGCCACTGCGCGCTGTCGTCCATCTCGGCGAAGCGCCGGACGGCGTCCTGCGGGAAGCGCGTGGTGATCGTCGTGTGCGCGCCGTCGCGCAGGAGGCGCAAGGCGATGTACATCCCGATCTTGGCCCGCCCGCCGGTGAGCAGGGCGCGTCGCCCGGTCAGGTCCGCGCGTGCTTCGCGGCGCTGGTGGTTGAGCGCGGCGCAAGACGGACAGAGCTGGTGGTAGAAGAAGTCGACGTCGACGAAGCGCTGCTTGCAGATGTAACACGCACGCGCGCGCAAGAGCGTTCCTGCCGACGCGCCGGCCGCGCGTGATGTCAGCGGCCGCCCCTGCGTCTCGTCGTCGATGCGTCCTGGGGCTCCGGTGGCCGTCGCCGCGGTGACCGCTTCGTCGTTGACCCGGATCGCTGTGCGACGCTGTGTGCGCCGCTGCTGTTTGACGGTCTTGAACAGCCTGCTGACGGCACGCCGCACGGCAACGGCATCGGGATGCTCGGTCGGGAGCTGCTCGACCTCGCGCAGGACGCACAACGCGTCGGCGAGCCGGTTCGGGGCAATGCCATCCATAGGACTGGAAAGGTTAGGGGCAGCATGGTTGAGTAGTGGTTTGCAGGCAGGACACCGACCCGTAATCCTCGAAGAGAGCCCCCATGACAGTCCTCGACGACCTTCAGAAGCTCGAAGCATCCATTGTCAAGCGCTATCAGGAGCTGCAGCCGGCGCTGGCTGAGGTCGAGGAGCTGCGCCGTGTCGCGGAACGCCTCGGCGTCAACCTCGACCGTGCGAGCACCAAGGCCGTCAAGCCCGCCAAGGCTGCCACCCGGACCCGTGGGCGCCGTGCGGCGTCCAAGGGCAGGACGGCCAAGGCCGCTTCCGGCGCGCCGCGTCGCGCCCGCGCCGGTGGTCGTCGCGAGCAGGTCCTCCAGCTCGTCACTGACCGGCCCGGCATCACCGTCGCGGAGATCGGCAAGGCGCTCAAGATTGATCCCACCGGCCTCTACCGCTATGCCAAGGAGCTCGAGGCCGACGGCGTGATCACCAAGAGCGGCACCAAGCTGTCTCCGGCCGGCTGAGTCACCTCCAGCGGTTGTGGAGAACGAACGGCGGCCAGTGTGGCCGCCGTCCGTGTCTTTCCTACGTGGTGATCGTGTTGGTGTAGGCGTCGAAGACCTTGTTGAGGGCTTCGACGCTGTGGCGGTTGGCGTAGATGTCGGACATCACCGCGGCGTTGATGGTGGTGTCGGCGCCGATGTCGCCGAGCAGGTCGAGGTTGGTGGCCAGCAGGTCGCAGCGGCGCTCGTGCAGCTGGTCGATGTGGCCGCGAGTCAGCGGGACCTCGACGCTGTCGTCGTGCGGGACCATCTCGGGATCCCAGCCGAGCGCGTCGATCACCGCCGTCGCATCTCGGTAGACGTCGACCAGCTTGAGCTGGCGGCGTGGGGTGTAGTCGAGGAAGTCCTCGAAGGGCTCGTGGTTGAACATCAAGACCTTCTTGGCCTCGATGCGCAGCACGTCGGCCGTGGACGGGTCGACGCTGATACGGCAGCCTGAATTACCCTGGTGGGCACTCATGGAGCTCTTTCTCCTTGGGTCATGCCCCCGGGCCGTGTCAGCGGTCGCGGGGGTCAAATGTTAATTATGTCGCTGCGGGAGCTTACTGGTGGGGGCGGCGGAAGCCGACCCCGAGACGCAGACGATGGACGAGACCCACATGGTGATAATCCGCATGCCCAGGCCGCTGGGATCTGACTGGTAACATTTTGGGAAATGAAGGCGTCGATCGATTCCGTGGGTCGCATCGTGGTGCCTAAGCCCTTTCGGGATGCCCTGGGGCTGGTTCCCGGCTCGACGGTCGACATCTCCCGCTACGGCACGGGGCTGCAGGTAATTCCGTCGGGCCGGACCGCGCAGCTGGTCGAGGAGGACGGTTCGTTGGTGGCGACGGGGACGACGGTCATCGATGACGAGGACGTCTTCGGGCTGATCGACGCGGGCCGGCGTTGAGCGCGCTGGCGCTCGACACGAGCGTTGCGATTCCGTTGTTGGTCGCCACGCATCGGGAGCATGCGGCGGTCGTCAAGTGGTGTGGTGACCGGGAGATCGCGCTGAGCGGCCATGCCGTCGCAGAGACCTACTCGGTGCTGACACGGTTGCCGGGCGATCTGCGCGTAGTGCCCGCGGACGCGGCGCGGTTGCTGCGCGAGCGGTTCGCGGCGCCGTTGGTGCTGAGTCGCAAGGCGGCCGCGAAGCTCCCCGACACACTGTCTGCGCTTGAGGTCGCAGGCGGTGCGGTCTACGACGCGCTCGTCGGGCTGGCCGCGGCTGAGCATGGGGCGCAGCTCGCGACGCGCGATGGGCGCGCGCGGGCAACCTACGAGGCGGTCGGTGCGCGCGTCGTGATCGCCGGCTGAGTCGGGACGGAGGGTCGCGAACCACTCGATCGCGTGAAACCCGCGATATGCGCGGGTTCCACGCGTTCGACACGTCAGCCGTCGAGCACGGCCCGCGCTGTCTGCTCGACCAAGGCGCCGGCGTCGGGCGGAAGCGTCGCTCGGGGGCCGGCTTGGAGGTGGCGCCGGACGATCGCCAGGGGCAGGTCGACGGTGGCGAGGAGGATGCGCTCAAGCGGGTCGGGCTCGCCGAGCTCGCCCGCACGCTGTCGCAGCGCCTTGCTGAGGGCGCGCCGGTCGGCGGCGGCTTGGCGGCGGGTCGGGGCCGGCCAGTCGTCGGCGGCGAAGTCGTCGGGGCCGCGAAGCAGGAGCCGCGCCTCGGCGGGGTGGTCGCCCGACCACGTGACGACGTAGACGGCAGCGGCGACGCAGCCCTCGACGCCAGGGGCTGAGTCCAGCGCTGCGAGGAAGCCGCTCTGGAACCGGCCGGTCGTGCGCAGCCAGAGCTGCCCGAGCAGCTCGGCGCGATCGTTGAAGCGGTGGTAGAGCGAGCCGCTCGGCGCGCCGCTGGCCGCTGAGACGGCGGAGATCGTGACGCTCGCCGGGCCGCGATCGGCGGCGATCGTGCGTGCGACGTCGAGCAGCGTTTGAGTGTCGTGAAGGGCAGGCCGTCCCATGGCGCAGCTATCCTCGCCGGTAGTATTAGCGACTGCCCGCTAATACTACCGACGAGGTGCACGAATGACCGACCCGACCGCAATTGCCCAGCGGCTTTACGACGCGTTCGCCGCTCGTGATGGCGAAGCGCTGCTGGCCGCGATGACCGAGGACTTCGTCGGCACCGTCAGCGCTGGCATGCCGCTCGGCGTCGGCGGGCGCCACGAAGGCCGCGACGCGATGCTGCGCGACTGCTGGGCGCAGGTGTTCATGGCCTATGACATGAACGTCGAGGCCGACCGCTATCTGGTATGCGCCCCGGACGAAGTTGTCGTCCTCGGTTCCTACCGTGGCACCGAGCGCGCCACGGGCGACCCGGTCGACGCGCGCTTTGCCCACGTGCTGACGGTCCGCGACGGCCTCGTGGCGAGCCTGGAGCAGATCACCGACTCCCGCAGTTGGGCGGCGGCGGTGTAGCACGACCTCGGCCCGCGCTCACGGCGATCGAAACGGCTTGCTGTCAGCCTGTTCGAGGTCGGTGTTTCCGCGGAAGACGTCGAGCCGGACGATGTAGCGCCCTTTGCGCTTGGGAAGGGGAATCCACAGTGGGACGACAACCCGATCGTCATCGTCCTCGGCGCTCAGCCGATAGGAGAGATTGGGCCCTCGCCACACGGGGCCGAGCGCGCCCTGCCCATCTATCGGCAGGACAGACCACGTGAGCGACACGTCACGATGGCTCAGGGCGACGAGCCGGACCTTCGGGGTGACGAGGAGTCCCAGCGGCACGCGCCGGCCACCCGCTTTGACCGTGCGCGTGCGGTTCAGGACCGTGGCGATCCGCTTGGCTGCGAGCTCGGGTGCCACGGCGCGCCCTTCGCGGTCGACGCTGATCGCGCCCAGCATGAACAGGATCGCCATGCAGACGCCGCCCATCTTCAGGTCACAGGAATCGATGCTGACGTCCGGGACCAGCGGCTGTGCCGTGTCGACGATCGTCGCGGCCGTGTCGAGGAAGTCGGCGCTCGTGGTCGCCTGGGGCAGCACGACCGGGACCTTCGGCGCCAGCACTTGAGCATCGGCACGCTCGGCCGGGAGGTCGTGCGATCGCGTGCCAGCGGGGACGGTGACCTCCGCCAGGAGCCTCAGCGCGTTGGCGGCGAGCAGGATCGTCCCGGAGACCGATCCGTCGTCCGCCTCACGCTCGTGCCGGAGGGTGGGGCGGAAGTCGCTCAGCGCTTGCGGGATGGCCTGGACCCCCCTGATGCTGACGCTGTCGTGCGGGTTGCTGGGCGGCTTATCCGGGATCACCAGCCTGCCGACGCCAACTATCGCGATGATCGCCCCGGCGATCGCACCAGCCGAGGTGATCGCCTTGGAGGCGGTCGACCCCCAGAGCAGCGGTCCGGTGCGCTGCTGCTCGTCCTTCGCGTCGCGATCCCGCTGAGCATCACCGGTCTCGCGTCCGCGCCTGTTACGTCGGCTCATCGCGGATCCTTGCTGAGCGATCTGTGGTTCTCAGACTACGCGCTGCCGGTGACGCGGGGTGGGGCCGCTGCGCTCGCGACGTCACATTTGCGGCCGAATCGCTACAAATCCGTCGCGGGGTCTGACCCCGCGACGGACGTGCGAGCGAGCTCTTCGCGCTAACTCGCGGCGGGCAGCACCCTCTGTGGCGCCTTGCCCGCAACGGCCGCCGCGAGCTGCGGCGTGAGATGCTCCAGGACATACGGCAGGCTCAGAGGGGTCATGAAGTAGATGGCGCCCGCCAGCGTGCCGTTGGTGTAGACCGAGCGCTTCTTGGTCACGACCGGCAGCTTGGCGAAGGTCGGGACCTTGAGCAGCTCCTTGACCGCCTTGGGATCCTCGGTCGCGAAGACCGCCACGTCGGCGTCAAGGACATCAAGTCGCTCGGTGGAGACCTCGACCTGCTCGCCGGCCTTCTTGATCAGCGGCTTGAGCTTGGTGTTGATGTCGACGCCGAGGTAGCTGAGGAACTCGGTATTTAGGCCGGGCGGGTAGACGTAGATCAACCCGTTGTAGAACCCGCCCTGGCTGAAGGTCGCCGACTTGCCGGCGAACTCGGGGTGCTCGGCGGCGACCTTGGCGTAGCTCGCCTTGATGTCGGCGACGAGCTTGCGGCCGGCCTCCTCCTTGCCCAGCGCCTGGGCGATGAGCAGCGTCTGCTGGTCCCAGGGCGAGAAGTAGTCGGTCCCGCCCTTGACGCCGGCGATCGTCGGCGCGAAGCGCGACAACTTGTCGTAGTCCTTCTTCTTCATTCCGGAGTTGGTGCCGATGATGAGGTCGGGACGCAGCGCGGCGACCTTCTCGATTGGGATGCCGTCGGTCGCCTCCAACACCTTGGGGTTGGTCGCGCCCATGGCGCTGCGGGCCCACGGCCAGATCGCGCCAGGGTGTTCGCCGTACCACTCGGTCGTGGCGATCGGCTTGTAGCCCAGCGCCAGCACGGTGTCCTGCTCGGTCAGGCCGACGATGACGATGCGCTCGGGGCGCTCGGGAACCGTCGTGGTGCCGAAGCGGTGGGTGGCCTTGGCGGGGAACGTGCCCTCCTGCGCGGCGATGGCAGCTGCCGCGGGCGTCGTGGTGATCTGCTGGTCGGTTGGCGTGTTCGGGTTGCCGTCGACGGCGGCGACCAGGCGCGGGACCATCTCCTTCAACAACGTCGGCATGCTGAGGACCGAGGGGAACGAGGTCGCCTCGTACACGCGGTCCTTCTCCAGCACGAAGACGTCGCGGCCCTCCTTGCGCACGTCGAGCTTGCGGTAGACGCCGGTCGTCTTGAGCTTGGTCACGGAGCGGTCGCCGTCGGCGAACCAGACCAGCGCGTCGACGTCGATGGCGTCGACTTTCTCGTCAGACAGCTGGCCGCCGAAGTCCTTCGGGAAGGCGTCGCGCAGCGCCCCCGGGTAGGTGAACCCGAGGCCTTCGAGCATGCGGGTGCGGTCGTCCTGCGGGCCGTAGACGTAGATGCCCTGGTAGTCGCTGACGTTGACGGCCGTCTTGTCCTTGAACTCCGGGTGCGCGGCGGCGGCGTCGGCGATGAGCTTCTCGGTCTGCTCGACGAGCTCGGTGGCCTTCGTGGTGCGCCCGACTGCCTTGCCGGTCATCGTCGTCTCCTCCTGCCAAGAGGAGCCGTAGTCGACCCTGCCCTTGGGCTGGCCGACGACGGGCGCGATCTTGGAGAGCGCCGTGTACTCCTTCTTGGTCATCCCGGAGTAGACGGCGAGGATGAGGTCAGGGCGCTGGGCGGCGATCTTCTCGACCTGCAAGCCGTCGGTCGAGGACAAGACGGTGGGGACCTTCGCGTCGCCGAGCTTGGCCTTGGCCCACGGGAAGATCGCGCCCGGATGCTTGCCGTACCACTCGGTCGTGGCGATCGGGACGACGCCGAGGGCCAACAGCGCGTCCTGCTCGCGGAGACCGGCGACGACGACACGCTTGGGCTCGGACGTGATCGTGGTCGAGCCGTACTTGTGGTTGATGGTCACCGGGAAGGCGCCTTCGTCGGCCTTTGTGGCGGCGGCGGAAGACTTGGAGGAAGAGCCTTCATCGGAGGAGCTTCCACAGGCGGTGAGGGCCAGGACGGAAACCGTGAAGATCAGGCTGAGGAGGAGAAGCTTGGCACGCATGGTTAGGTGACCCTAACGGGGCGGGTCAAAATCTGCGGTGCGCTGTTAGGGTGACCTACGCTTGAACGCCTCTGCCATCACCGACACGGCGCCGGTCGCGCCCTCGGGCCGGCTGACCCGCAGCGCCGGACTTGGCGTGGCCCTTGCCGTCCTCGCCTTCGCCGCGCTGCTGAGCCTGGCCGTGGGCGCGCGCTCGATCCCGCTGGAGCACGCCTTCGATGCGCTGCTGCACGGCGGCGACTCGCAGGAGGCGACGATCATCCGCGACCTGCGGATCCCGCGGACGATCTTGGGCATCGCCGTGGGTGCGGCGATCGGTGTGGCGGGCGCGCTGATGCAGGCGTTGACCCGCAACCCGCTCGCCGACCCGGGCCTGCTCGGCGTCAATGCCGGCGCGTCGGCCGCGGTCGTCATCGCGCTGGCGCTCGGGCTCGCGGGTGCCGCCAGCTCGATCTGGTTCGCGTTCCTCGGCGCGGCGATCGCCTCGATCGTGGTCTACGGGATCGGCACCGCTGGTCGCGGGGGCGCGACGCCGGTGCGGCTCGCGCTCGCGGGCACCGCGATCAGCGCGGCGTTGACGGCGATCATCTACGGCATCGTCCTTACCGACACCAAGTTGTTGCAGCAGTACAACTTCTGGTCGGTCGGTGCGCTGGGCGGGCGCGGGCGCACGCAGCTGGAGACGGCGGCGCCGTTCATCATCGCCGGGTTGGTAATTGCCTTGATGCTGGCCCGGTCGCTCAACGCGCTGGCGCTGGGAGACGACTCCGCCCGGGCCCTGGGTGCGCGTGTGGCACGGACGCGGATCGCCGGCGCGGTGGCGGTCGTGCTGCTGTGCGGGTCGGCGACAGCGTCGGCCGGCCCGATGTACTTCCTCGGACTGACGGTGCCGCACGCGGCGCGCGCGATCTGCGGGCCCGACCAGCGCTGGGTCCTGACCTACTCGGCCGTCCTCGGGGCTGCGCTGCTGCTGATCTCCGATGTCGTCGGGCGCGTGATCGTCCGGCCCGGCGAGCTGCAGGCGGGCGTGGTGCTCGCCGTGATCGGCACGCCGGTGTTCATCGCGCTCGTGCGCGGCAAGCGGATCGCGGCGCTCTGATGGCGACCGTGTCGAGCCCACTGCGGTTGAGGGCAGGCGTCATCCGCGTGGGTGACGGCCTGTCGCTGCGCGTGCGGCGCCGGCCGATCGTGGTCTGCGGGGTTCTGGCCGCGATCTTGATGGCCTTGTTCGTCTTCGCGCTAGGGACCGGCGACTTCCCGATCGCACCCGGCGACGTCATCGTCTCGCTGCTGGGGGGCGGCGACGAGGGCACGCGCTTCATCGTCCGCGACCTGCGGCTGCCGCGCGCGGTCTGCGCGATCCTGGTCGGCGTCGCGCTCGCGCTCTCCGGTGCCATCTTCCAGGCGCTGACGCGCAACCCGCTCGGCTCGCCCGACATCATCGGCTTCCCACAGGGCGCCTCGGTCGGAGCGTTGATCGTGATTACCATCATCGGCGGCTCGGGGGCGTTCGTGGCGTTCGGCGCCATCGCCGGCGGCGCGCTGACCGCGCTCGCCGTCTACGGCCTGGCCTTCAAGCGTGGCGCCACGTCGGGGTACCGCATTATCTTGGTCGGCGTCGCGATCAGCTTCATGTTGTTGTCGGTGATCGACTACCTGCTGGCGCGAGCGCGGATCGAGGAGGCGCAGGAGGCGACGCGGTGGCTGCTGGGCTCGCTCAACAACCGCAGCTGGGATGACGTCCTGCCGGTCGCGGTCGTTGTTGCGCTCCTGCTGCCGGCGCTGGTTCCCGCGACGCGATCGCTGCGTGCCCTGGAGTTGGGTGACGACAGCGCCAACGGCCTCGGCGTCCAGGTCGAGCGTGCGCGGTTGGGCTTGATCGGCCTGGCCGTCGGCCTCGTGTCGATCACGACCGTGGCCGTCGGGCCGATCGGCTTCGTGGCGCTGACCGCGCCGCAGATCGCCCGCCGGCTGGCGCGCTCGGCCGGTCCGCCAATAGTGTGCTCGGCGCTGACCGGTGCCGTCATCGTGCTGGCGTCTGACATCGCCGCCCAGCGCATTATCCCCTCGACGCCGCTGCCGGTCGGCGTCATGACCGGCACCTTCGGTGGGCTCTACCTCGCCTGGCTGCTCACGATGGAATGGAGGTCCGGCCGCCGATGAGCACCGCTCCGCTGCGCGCCCAAGGCGTCACGCTGGCCTACGACGCCCTCGTCGTCACCCGCGAGTTGTCGGTGGACATCCCAGCCGGCGGGTTCACGGCGATCGTTGGGCCCAACGCCTGTGGCAAGTCCACGTTGCTGCGTGCGTTGGTGCGGATGCTCAAGCCGACCGCGGGGTCGGTGCTGCTCGACGGCGCCGAGATCACCTCGTTGCCGACCAAGCAGGTCGCGCGCCGGCTCGGGCTGCTGCCGCAGTCCTCGACCGCGCCGGACGGCATCACCGTGGCCGATCTCGTTGCGCGCGGTCGCCATCCCTACCAGCGGCTTTTGCGCCAGTGGTCACGCGAGGATGCCGAGGCGGTGGAGGGCGCGATGGTGCAGACGGGCGTCGATGACCTCGCCGACCGGTTGGTCGATGAGCTGTCGGGCGGCCAGCGCCAGCGCGTGTGGCTGGCGATGGCGCTCGCGCAGGCCACGCCGCTGCTGCTGCTCGACGAGCCGACGACGTTCCTCGACATCGCGCATCAGATGGAGGTCTTGGATCTGTGCGCGACGCTGCATGCCGATGGCCGCACGCTCGTCGCGGTCCTGCACGACCTCAACCACGCCTGTCGGTATGCCACGCACTTGATCGCGATGCGCGACGGCGCGGTGGTCGCTGAGGGCGACCCGGCGGAGATCGTCGACGCGGATTTGGTGGAGGCGGTCTTCGGCTTGCGGTGCCTCGTGGTGCCGTGCCCGGCGACCGGTGCGCCGATGGTCGTGCCGCAGGCGCGGGAGGCGGCGGGCGTCGCGGGCCGTCAGTCCTCGTCGTCGTCGGGCCACTCGCCCGAGCGTAGCCAGTAGCCCTTGGCGCTGACGAGCTTGCGCTCCATGCCGCGCTCGTCGCGCAGGACCTCGCGGACCGTCCGGGCGATCGAGGACTCTGCCGCGCCCCAGGCCTGGCCGGAGCCGCTGGGGAGTGAAAGCTCGCGGAGGGTGTCGGCGAGGTGCGTCGTGGTCGCGGCGTCGGCGCCGCCGCGGTGGATCCAGCGCACGTCGGCGTGCGGCGGCGTGGCAAGTGCATGTTCTTCATCGGGATCCTGCACCTCGATGACGGCCAGGATGCGCTCGGCGGCGGGCGGCGGCTCTTCGAGGATCGCCGCGATCGCCGGCAGCGCGGTCTCGTCACCGCAGAGCAGGAGCCACGACGCGCCGTCGCGCGGCGCGTAGTCGACGCGCGGGCCCGCGAAGCCGACGTCGGCGCCGATCGGCGACGCCTGCGCCCAGATGCACGCGGGCCCGCGTGGATCGTGGAGGACGACGTCGACATCGATCTCGCCCGTCGCCGGGTCATGGCGGCGCACGGTGTAGTTGCGCCACTCCTGCTCGGTCGCGCCGGCCGGGAACCGCCAGCCGGTGAGCGGGAGCACGATCTCCTCGTCGGGATCGAGGAAGAGCAAGGTGATGATCTCGCCGGGTTGCTCGATCGGCCACGTCGCGCCAAAGACCTCGCTCTGGAGCGTGACGCGGATCATTCGCGGGGTCAGCCGCCGGCGCGCCGTCAAGGTGGCGATGCCGGTGCGGCGGGGGAAGCGCTTGAGGGGGTCGGCGGCCATGTGTTAGGGAACCCTAACGAAGGTGGCGCGGACTGGGGTTCCTGGCTCGGCTAGGTGTGCACGTCAGCTGTGGGTGTGCCCGTGCCCGCCGTGCGCGTGAGGGTTGGCGGCGCAGCTGACGCAGAGGCCGACGATCGGGAAGTGGGTGAAGCGCGCCTCGTAGCCGGTCAGCTCGCGGATGAGGTCACGGACGGGGTCGAGCTCGGCCGCGTCAAGGGCGGTGACGCGGCCGCAGCGCTCGCAGGTGAGGTACTCGCGCTCGCTGCGACCGGTGAGCGCGTAGAGGCCGGGGCCGTGGCCGAGGTGGACGTGGCGCACGGCGCCGAGCTGCTCGAGGGCTTCCAGGGAGCGGTAGATCGAGGACAGCTCGACGTCGGTGCCACGGTGGGTCAGGGCGCGCGCGATGCTCTCGGCCGACATCGGTCCCTCGGCGGTGAAGAGGACCTCCAGCAGTTGCCGGCGGGCGGCAGAGATCCGGCCGCCCTGACGGCGGGTGGCCGCGACGATCTCCTCGATGTCGTCGAAGGGCAGCCGCGGACTGCGCGGGGCGTCGGGCATCAGGTCGCCTCGGTGTCGGTGAGGTGGGTGGACCAGCGCTCCTCGATGCGGCCGAGGCGCCAGACGGCGACGGCGGCGGCCCAGGTGATCACGAACATTGCAACGATCAGGTAGCCGATCAGGTTGAAGTCCAGGTTGTTGATCCAGTCGACGAACGTCCCGGTCAGGCTGAGCTTGTCCGAGATGACCTGGATCAGCTCGATCGTGCCGATGAGCAGGGCGACCATGACCGACAGCCCGGTGATGGTGATGTTGTAGTAGATCTTGCGGACCGGCTTGGAGAACGCCCAGCCGTAGGCGAAGTTCATGAACGCGCCATCGATGGTGTCCAACAGCGACATGCCGGCGGCGAAGAGGATCGGCAGGCACAGGATCGCGTAGAACGGCAGCCCACCGGTTGCCGCTGCGCCCGCGGTAGCGAGCAGCGCGATCTCGGTGGCGGTGTCGAAGCCGAGGCCGAACAGGATGCCGACCGGGTACATGTGCCACGGCTTCTTGACCGCGCGGGTGGCGCGGCTGAGGAAGCGGTTCATGAAGCCGCGCGAGTTGAGCTGGTCCTCCAGCTGTTGCTCGTCGTAGTCACCGTGGCGCATGCGCCGAAAGATGCGCACGATGCTGAGCAGGACGACGAGGTTGATCAACCCGATGATGAACAGGAACGACCCTGAGATGGTCGGGCCGATGACACCGGTGGCCTTGTGCAGCGCGGAGCTGTCGTTGGCGACGTCGCCGCTGAGACCGCGCACGCCGATCGCGAACAGCGCGGCGAGCGCGAAGACGATCGTGGAGTGTCCGAGCGAGAAGAAGAACCCGACGCTCAACGGCCGCTGGCCCTCAGACATCAGCTTGCGCGTGGTGTTGTCGATCGCGCCGATGTGATCGGCGTCGAAGGCGTGGCGCAGCCCGAGCGTGTAGGCGGTGATGCCGACGCCGATCCCGAACACGCCGCTGCCCGCCCCGAGGTCGAAGTGTCGAGGCGCGACGAACGCGAACAGCAACCCGAAGCCGACGACGTGCAGGCCAACGATCACCACCGTGAGCCCGGCGACCCGTCGCCACTCCGCGGGCGTCAGAGCGCCGATGATCCGACGCAGTCGCGAGGTTTCAGACAGTGGGACGCTGGCAGAGCTCATTGTTCGGCTCCTCGAATCCGTCGGCCTTGGCGTTGCGTCGGGCCACCTTTGACCGTAGGCCGCTGTAGAGCTTAACGCAAGCGATTCGCGATATCTGGGCGCGCACAAAGCCGGCCCCGAACCACCCGCGCTTTGCGGGCCGACGCGCTCACCCGCCGCGAGTGAGCCGCTGTCACCCTCGCGGCAGCCAGGCTCCGGCGATGACCGACCGCCACGTGCTGCCGATTCCCGACCGGCCCTACGACGGCCCGCTGTACGAGGACGCCAAGGATCCCAAGGCGACGTTCCCACCGATCGAGCCGCTGCGCCCGCCGCCGGGCGCGCCGAACGTGCTGATCGTCTTAATCGACGATGCCGGCTTCGGCTGCTCCAGCGCCTTCGGCGGGCCGTGCCACACGCCGACGGCCGAGCGCTTCGCCGCCGGTGGGCTGAAGTTCAATCGCTTCCACACGACCGCACTCTGCTCGCCGACGCGCGCGGCGCTGCTGTCGGGCCGCAACCACCACTCGGTAGGCATGGGCGGGATCACCGAGATCGCGACCTCGGCGCCCGGCTACAACTCGCTGCGCCCGAACACCTGCGCGCCGCTGGCCGAGACGCTGAAGCTCAACGGCTACGCGACCGCGCAGTTCGGCAAGTGCCATGAGGTGCCGGTCTGGGAGACCAGCCCGCTCGGGCCGTTTGACTCCTGGCCGTCGGGCGGCGGTGGCTTCGAGTACTTCTATGGCTTCATCGGCGGGGAGACCAACCAGTACGCGCCGGCGCTCTACGAGGGCACGACAGCGGTTGAGCCCGCCAAGACCGCGCAGGAGGGCTACCACCTCACCGAGGATCTGGCCGATCACGCGATCGCCTGGATTCGCCAGCAGAAGGCGCTGATGGCCGACAAGCCGTTCTTCGCCTACTTCGCGCCGGGCGCCACGCACGCGCCCCATCACGTCCCGCCGGAGTGGTCGGCGATGTACAAGGGCCGCTTCGATCAGGGCTGGGACGCGCTGCGCGAGGAGACCCTCGCCCGCCAGAAGCAACTCGGCGTCGTTGCACCCGAGGCGCGGCTGACCGCGCGCCCCGACGAGATCCCGGCCTGGGACGACATCCCCGACGACCTCAAGCCCGTGCTCGCGCGGCAGATGGAGGTCTACGCGGGCTTCCTGGAGCACACCGACCACCACATCGGCCGGCTCGTCGACGCCCTCGAGGACCTCGGCATCGTGGAGGACACGCTCGTCTACTACATCATCGGCGACAACGGCGCGAGCGGCGAAGGCGATTTGCATGGCTCCTTCAACGAGCTGATCAACCTCAATGGCGCCGCCGCGCTGCAGACGACCGAGTTCATGGCGGCCCGGATCGATGCCTTCGGCACTCCCGAGGCCTACAACCACTACGCCGTCGGCTGGGCGCACGCGATGGACACGCCCTATCAGTGGACCAAGCAGATCGCGTCGCACTGGGGTGGGACGCGCAACGGCACGATCGTTCATTGGCCCAAGGGCTTCGATGCCAAGGGCGAGGTCCGCAACCAGTTTCACCACGTGATCGACGTCGCGCCCACGGTCCTCGAAGCGGCCGGTCTCCCGGAGCCCACGACTGTCCATGGGGTCGAGCAGAAGCCGATCGAGGGCGTGAGCATGCGCTACGCGTTCGATGATGCCGACGGTGCAGAGCGTCACGAGACCCAGTACTTCGAGATGTTCTGCAACCGCGGGATCTACCACCAGGGTTGGACCGCCGTGACGCGTCACTCGACGCCGTGGGTGATCACCGAGCTGCCGCCGTTTGCCGACGACACGTGGGAGCTCTACGACACCACCACCGACTGGAGCCAGGCGCACGACCTGGCGGCGGAGATGCCGGAGAAGCTCGAAGAGCTCAAGGCCTTGTTCATGGAAGAGGCGCGCAAGTACGACGTACTTCCGCTCGACGACCGCCGCGTCGAGCGCTTCAACTCCGACATCGCCGGGCGGCCGCTGCTGATCCGCGGCACGTCCCAGATGCTGTTCGGCGGCATGGGGCGTTTGACCGAGAACGTGATGATCAACGTCAAGAACAAGTCGCACGCGGTGACCGCCGAGGTCACCGTCGGCGATGGTGGCGCCGAAGGTGTGATCATTGCCCAGGGCGGCGCGTTCGCGGGTTGGTGTGTCTACGTCAAGGACGGCCGGCCCAAGTACTGCTACAACCTGTTCGGTCTCCAGCGCTTCCACGTCACGGGCGACACCTCGATCCCGGCGGGCACGCACCAGGTGCGGATGGAGTTCACCTATGACGGTGGCGGCCTGGGCAAGGGCGGCGCGGTCGCGCTCTTTCTCGACGGCGAGCAGGTCGGCGAGGGCCGCGTGGAGGGGACCGTCCCGATGGTCTTCTCCGCCGACGAGACCTGCGACATCGGCCTCGACACCGCCTCGCCGGTCAGTGACGACTACACGCCGGAGGGCAGCCGCTTCACCGGCACCGTCGCGTGGGTGCAGATCGACATCGCCGATGCGGCCGAGGACCTCGACCACCTGATCTCGCCCGATGAGCGGCTGAAGATCGCGATGACCCGGCAGTAGATCCTTCCGCAATCCAAGAGAGGAACGACATTGCCCGACCAGCGCAAGCCCAATATTCTCGTCATCTGGGGCGATGACATCGGTACTACCAACCTGAGCTGTTACAGCGACGGGTTGATGGGCTACCGGACACCGAACATCGACCGGATCGCGTACGAGGGCATGCGTTTCACCGACGCCTACGGTGAGCAGAGCTGCACGGCGGGGCGAGCGTCGTTCATCACGGGGCAGAGCGTGTTCCGGACGGGGTTGAGCAAGGTCGGCATGCCGGGCGCCGACGTCGGCCTGCAGGCCGAGGATCCGACGATCGCGGAGCTGCTCAAGCCACTGGGCTATGCCACCGGGCAGTTCGGCAAGAACCACCTCGGCGACAACAACAAGTTCTTGCCCACCGTCCACGGGTTCGACGAGTTCTTCGGCAACCTGTATCACCTCAACGCTGAAGAGGAGCCCGAGCAGCCATCGTGGCCCGACCCGAACGACTTCCCGGTGTTCAACGAGCACTTCCGGCCGCGCGGGGTGCTGCACAGCTGGGCGACCGACACCGACGATGACACGGTCGACGGCCGCTACGGCCCCGTCGGCAAGCAGCGGATTGAGGACACCGGGCCGCTGACCGCCAAGCGGATGGAGACCATCGACGACGAGGTGGTGGCCCACGCCGGCGACTTCATCAAGCGCCAGGCCGACGCAGGAACGCCGTTCTTCGTGTGGTTCAACACCACGCACATGCACTTTCGCACGCATCCCAAGCCCGAGAGCGTGGGGCAGGCGGGGCGCTGGCAGTCGCCCTACCACGACACGATGATCGACCACGACGAGGCCGTCGGCGAGATGCTGGACCTGCTCGACGAGATCGGGCTGGCGCAGGACACGATCGTCGTCTACAGCACCGACAACGGGCCGCACATGAACTCGTGGCCCGACGCCGGGATGACCCCGTTTCGCAGCGAGAAGAACACCAACTGGGAGGGCGCCTTCCGCGTCCCGCAGATGGTCCGCTGGCCCGGTCGCATCGAGGCCGGCTCGATCTGTAACGAGATCATCAGCCACCACGACTGGCTGCCGACCTTCCTCGCGGCGGCCGGCGAGCCCGACATCGTCGAGAAATGCAAAGCCGGCCACACCGCCGGCGACAAGACCTACAAGGTGCACATCGACGGCTTCGACTTCCTCCCGTACCTCACCGGTGCAGTGCAGGAAGGTCCGCGGCCGGGCTTCCTGTACTTCTCCGACGATGGCGATCTGCTCGCCATCCGCTATGACAACTGGAAGGTCGTCTTCATGGAGCAGCGCTGCCTCGGCACGCTGCAGGTCTGGGCTGAACCGTTCGTGACGCTGCGCGTGCCCAAGCTGTTCAACCTGCGGATGGATCCGTTCGAGCGCGCCGACGTCACCTCCAACACCTACTGGGACTGGCTGCTGACCAATGACTTCCTGGTGTTAGCTGGCACGACGTTGGTGGCGCGGTTCCTGGAGACGTTCCGTGACTTCCCGCCGCGCCAGAAGGCGGCGAGCTTCACGATCGACCAGGCGCTGGAGAAGATGCAGGCCGCGATGACCTCTGGGCGCTGACGGCAGGCGACCGTGACGAGCGTCCAACCTCTCCCCTCCTGGAACGACGGGCCCGCGAAGGCGGCGATCCTCGACTTCGTCGCGCGCGTGACCGCCGAGGGCGGGCCTGATCACGTGGCGCCGGCCGAGCGGATCGCCGTCATCGACAACGACGGCACGCTGTGGTGCGAGCGGCCGGCCTACGTGCAGGCGATGTTCATCCTTGGCCGGCTGCACGAGCAGGCCGATGCCGACCCCGAGCTCGTGCGGCGGCCCGTCGTGGAGGCGCTGCTGGCCGGCGATCTCGGCGCTGCGCACGCCGCGGGGCCCGAGGAGCTCGTCAATGTCCTGCTCTCCACCCATGCCGGGCTGACCGCCGAGGAGTTCGCCGCGGTCGCTGAAGGCTGGCTGGCCGAGGCGCACCACCCGCGCTTCGAGCGGCCGTTCGCCGACCTGACCTATGCGCCGATGCTGGAGCTGATCGACCTCTTGCGCGGCGCCAGCTTCGGCGTGTTCGTCGTGACCGGCGGCGGCGTCGAGTTCGTGCGCGCGGCGAGCGAGCGGCTCTACGGCGTGGGGCCCGACAACGTGGTCGGCTCCGCGGTCCAGGTCGGCTTCGAGCGCCGCGACGGGCGCGTCGTGCTCGTGCGCCAGGGCAAGCTGCTCGGCTCGCCCAACGAGGGTGAGCCCAAGGCCATCAACATCCAGACGCACATCGGACGGCGTCCGATCTTCGCCGCCGGCAACAGTGCCGGCGACCGCGAGATGCTCGAGTACGCGACGACCGGGGAGCACCCGTCGCTGGCGATCGTCATCGACCACGACGACGCCGAGCGCGAGTACGCCTACGCTGGCAAGTCGGTCACGAATCCGGACGCCGAGGCGATCACCGACACCGCGGCACGTCTCGGATGGACGGTGGTGAGCATGCGTGAGGATTGGGCCCGGGTGTTCGCCGAGCCAGCACGATGACGAGCATGGCCTCCGGCGAGGTGACCGCGACCGAGCGCTCCGACATGGTGTGGATCCCGGGCGCGACGTTCGCGATGGGTTCCGACCATCACTACCCCGAGGAGGCGCCGGCGCACCGGGTGGCTGTCGACGGCTTCTGGATCGACCGCTGCGCGGTTACCAACCGCCAGTTCGCGGCTTTCGCCCGCGCGACCGGCCACGTCACGGTCGCCGAGCGCCCGCCCGACCCGGCCGACTTCCCCGGCGCGCCGCCTGAGAACCTGCGTGCCGGGTCCCTCGTCTTTACGCGCACGCGCGCGCCCGTAGACCTCAGGAACCTCGACCAGTGGTGGACCTGGACGCCGGGGGCGAGCTGGCGCCACCCTGAAGGGCCGGGCTCCAGGCTGGCAGGTCGCATGGACCATCCGGTCGTGCACGTCGCCTACGAGGATGCACAGGCATACGCGAGCTGGGCGGGCGCCGCGCTACCCACCGAAGCCGAGTGGGAGCTCGCCGCGCGCGGGGGCCTCGACGGCGCCACCTACATCTGGGGCGACGAGCCCGAGGCGCCTGGGCAGCGGCTGGCGAACTTCTGGCACGGCGACTTCCCGTGGCGCGCGGAGCCCGGCTACGGCACGACCGCGGCCGTCGGCTCCTTCCCGCCCAATGGCCACGGTCTGCACGAGATGGCCGGCAACGTGTGGGAGTGGACCGCGGACTGGTACGGCGTCGTCGATGACGCGGATGATGCCGCGACGCCGTGCTGCGTCCCGCAGAACCCGCGCGGCGCCGAGGAGGTCGCGAGCCTCGACCCCGGCCAGCCACAGTTCCGCGTCCCGCGCAAGGTGCTCAAGGGCGGTTCGTTCCTCTGCGCCGACAGCTACTGCCTGCGCTACCGGCCCGCGGCGCGCCGGCCTCAGATGGTCGACACCGGCATGAGTCACGTTGGCTTTCGCTGCGTCCGGCGCGACGGCGCTTGATCACCCGCGGCGGGTGAGTCCATCTCATCCGCGCACGCGCGATGGTCAGTCTTTCCACCCATCGACCAGGAGCAGATGTCGTGATCCTCGCGGCGGACTACCCCTTCTTGAACATCCTCTGGAGCATGATCATCTTCTTCGCGTGGGTGATCTGGATCTGGATGATGATCATCATCCTCGCCGACGTCTTTCGCCGGAAGGACATCTCCGGTTGGGGCAAAGCGGCGTGGATCGTGTTCTTGATCGTGTTGCCGTTCCTCGGCGTGCTCGTCTACCTGATCGCTCAGCACGACGGCATGACCAAGCGCAGCGAAGAGGCGGCCATGAGTCAGAAGGCGCAGTTCGACGACTACGTGCGCACCACGGCCGGCGGCGGCGGTGGCTCGGCCGCTGAGATCGAGAAGGCCAAGCAGCTGTTCGACAGCGGCGCAATCACCCAGCAGGAGTTCGACGCGCTGAAGGCCAAGGCCTTGGCCTAGCCGCCCGGACGACGCAGCGGAAGCCGATGTGGCTCGTGGACGTGTCGATCGCCTCGCCCTGGCGGGCGGCGGGCCGGAAGCGCAGGCAGTAGGAGGGCGCGCACAGGTGCGAGCCGCCCTTGATCGTGTTGCGCGGGATGGCTTCGGGAACCGGTGGCGTGCAGCACGACGGGGTCGCGGCGGTCGTGAAGCGATCGGTCGTCCACTCCCACACGTTGCCGCACATGTCGTAGAGCCCGAAGCCGTTGGGGGCGAACGCGCCAATCGGCGAGGTGCCCTCGTAGCCGTCGAGGCGCAGGTTCTCCCACGGGAAACGCCCCTGCCACCAGTTGGCCATCATCTTGCCGTGGGGCGCGATCTCCTCGCCCCAGGCGAAGCGCTCGCCGTCGAGCCCGCCGCGGGCGGCGTACTCCCACTCGGCCTCGGTCGGGAGCGCCTTGCCGGCCCAGGCGGCGTAGGCCTGCGCGTCGCTGTAGGCGACATGGGTGACCGGATGGCGATGGCGGCCGCGTATCGTCGATCCGGGGCCTTCGGGGGCGTGCCAGCAAGCGCCGGGGACGTAGCGCCACCAGGCGTGCGGATCGCCCAGGGTCACCGGGCCGGTGGTGGGCTGGAAGACCAGCGATCCGGGGACGAGGAGCTCAGGGTCGGCGTCGGGGTAGTGGGCCCGGTCAGGCGTGCGCTCCGCCTCGGTCACGTGACCGGTCTGGACGACGAAGCGACGGAACTCCCTGACGGTTACGGGGTGGCTGTCGATGGCGAACGGGCCGACGGTGACGTCACAGACCGGGCCCTCCTCGGCGTAGAATTCCTCGCTGCCCATGGCGTAGGTAGCGCCGGGAAGCGACACCATGTCCTTGCTTGCGAGGGCGGACACGCTCGACATCATCATCGTGCAGCCTCGCCCTTAGGCGGGTGAGGGGGATTCACCCGGGCTGGGTGACGGCAGCGTCGCACGCGGGTCGACGCGCTGCTAGCGCCGCTCTCACCCGCGCGGGGTGACCGCGGCTCACCCCGGCGGGCGCGACGCTCGCCGGACTGGAACGCGACGAGGAGCGATGATGGCTGCCGGTTCAATGGACACGCCGTTTGACGATGGCGAGCGGAGGTCGGTCTCGTCGACCTCGACGGAGATTCCGACGTGGGTGATGTTCGTGGCTGGCGGGCTGTCGGTCGCCGTGGGCGTGGCGGCGCTGATCTGGCCCGAGCCGACGCTGATGGTCATCGGCATCCTGTTCGGCGTCTACCTCGCGCTGTGGGGTGCTGTTGCGCTGATGCTCGCCGTCGGCGACGAGGGCGTGCCGACCGGGGCGCGCATCCTGGGGGTCCTCGTCGGCGTGCTCGGCCTCCTGGCCGGCCTGATCCTGATGGTCCGGCCCGGGGAGTCGGTGCTGACGATCGTCTGGGTGCTGGGCTTCTGGTGGTGCGTGCTCGGCGTGATGCAGCTGATCCGGGGGATCGTCGTCCCGGGCGGACGGCTATGGAACCTCTTGTGGGGCGTGGTCGGCATCGCGGCCGGTGCGATCCTGCTCGCCTGGCCGGGGATCGGCCTCGGCACGCTGGTGATCGTCGTCAGCGTGAGCCTGATCGTCCAGGGGTTCCTGGAGATCGGCCTCGCCGCGGCGGCCGCGGGGGCGCGGTCATGAGTCGCCGCCGCCGTCGTCTGGCCGGGACGCTGCTGCTCACCGGCGCGCTCGCAATCGCCGGCGCCGGCACCGGCTGCGGCGAGTCGCCCGAGGACAACGCCAAGGATCACGGCGAGGATGTGGGCGAGGCGTTTCGCGATCTGACCCAGGCCCGCAGCGTCCCGGAGATCGAGGACGCGGCGCAGCAGCTCAAGGACTCCGTGGCGGCGGTCGGCGACTCGGGTGGCGATGGTGTCCAGCAGCAGCTCAGCACGCAGCAGGCCACCGTCCAGCAGGCGATCGCCAACGTCAAGTCCGAGCTCGCCGCAGGCGATGTCGCCGGCGCGCAGGCCACGCTGCAGAGCGATCTCCAGGACGTGCGCGCCCAGGCCCAGGCCTTCCGGTCCTCCGGCGACTCGGTGGCCAACGCGTTCTGGGATGGGGTCAAGGAGGGGTACGACGACGATTGAGGCGCGGGGGTGCGCGCTGTCGTTGGTTCGTTGCGGGGTCTGATCTCGTGGTGCGAGTTGTTGGTGGCGTTCAGTGCGCGGCGCCGGTCGTGCTGCGCTGCGTGGTCTGTCGGCACCGAGGAGAGCGAGCGGAGCGGCGCCTCGATGCGCCCGGGGTCGTCCGCCCGCCCCGGGCGAGGTGGGCCTGTTGGCGGTCGGTATGCGTCTGTGAACAGGCCCACCTCGGTCGGTTTGGGTCGCCCGGGCGCGGGTGGGCCTCTTTGCGGACGGTCCGCGGCCGCAAACAGGCCCACCCCCGCCGCGGGCGCTGGCGGATGACGCCCGCGCCGCTGCAAATCCCCGCTCAGGACGATGAACCGGTCTCCGGACTCACGTACCGTAATCGCGTGAGCCGACTCGACGAGGGGCGGATGGTTCCGCGCACGGCGGTCGCTGAGCAGATCGCCGCGGTGGCCGGCGCTGGCGGTGTGGTCATCGTCGCGGCCGAGGCTGGAACCGGCAAGCGCGAGCTGGCGCGCCAAGCGCTGGAGCGGCTCGGGGGCATCGGCGCCAAGATCCACGACGCCGATCGCTGTGACGCCGACGGGCTCGTGGCGCTCGGCCAGACGCTCGCGTCGCGCCCGACCGGCACGGGCGCCATCGTCGTCGCGCGCCATGACCCCGGCCTCAGCCTGCAGGAGCTGCGCGCGACCGGGCCGGTGCTGGAGCTCGACGGCCAGGACCTCGCGTGGTCGGAGGCCGAGGTCGCCGAGGGGCTAGAGCGCTGGGGGATCCGCAGAGACACAGAGTATTTGACAAACATCACCGAAGGATGGTGCGCCGCGGTGCGCCTCGGCGCCTTCGTCGGCGAGCACGCGCTGGCGCCTGCCTCCGAGCCGCTGGCCGACTACCTCTTCGCCGACGCGCTGCGCGGCGTGCCGCCGGAGTACCGTGACGCCTTGCTGCGCCTGTCGTTCTTCGATGCCTTCGATGCCGCCGACGTCGCGAGCATCACGGGCGCCGACGGCGAGCAGACGCTTGCCGCGCTCAGCCGCTGGCGCCTGTTCCTGCGGCCGGCCGGGCCAGGGGCTCTTGGCAACTGGCGCGTGCATCGGCTGGTCGCGGCCGTGGCTCGCCGGCGGCTGACGCTTGAGGACCCGGCTACCGCCCGTGTTCTGCGTGCCCGCAGGCCGGTGGGCACGGCTGATCCGAGCGCGGCGGTCGACGCCGCCGTGACCGACCCGGCACTGGCCGCTCATGCCTGGGAGCTGCTGCTCGACGGCCGTCTCGCGCGCCCGTCGCCGGCGGCGCTGGAGCTCGCCCGAGGCGGCACCGCCCCGGCGC
The DNA here is from genome assembly GCA_963829185.1 of uncultured Conexibacteraceae bacterium. Taxonomy (GTDB): domain Bacteria; phylum Actinomycetota; class Thermoleophilia; order Solirubrobacterales; family Solirubrobacteraceae; genus Baekduia. Next base: position 119,066 of record CAWHID010000006.1, on the reverse strand, counting down.
GCCTGGCCGCGGCGCTCGGGCTTCTCGCCGTCGGCGACGCCCGCCTCGCCGCGCCGCTGCTCGAACCTCGCGTGACCTCCGAGGAGCCCGGCCGGCGCGATCCCGCGCACCGGCTCGCGCAGCTCATGGTCGCGCGGCTCGACGGCGATCGCGCCGCTTTCGGCGAGCGAGCGCAGGCGCTGGACCGCCTGCCCGACGTCGCCGTGGGCCTGCGGGCCATGGCCGCGATCGAGCAGGGCCTGCTTGCCCACGACCTCGGGAAGTTCGTCGAGGCGGAGCGTCAGCTGCAGATAGGCGGCGGGCTGGCCGGCCATGCGGGGCGGCCCGCGGTGATCGCCCGAGCTCAGGGCGCGCTGGCGCTCTGCTGCATCGCGTTCAGCCGCGTGCGGGAGTCCACTCGCCACGCCGATGCGGCGCTCGCCGAGCCGGCGCTCGGGCTCCCGGACGGTCGTGTCCGGGCGACGCTGGCGCTGGCCCTTTGCGCCTACCTGCGCGACGAGCTCACGACCGCCGGGGAGCTGATGGTGCAGACGCGGCAGCGGGCCACGCAGATCCGCGATGACTCGCTCTGGGGCCTGGTCCTGCTCTACGACGCGATCGTCGCCGAGGCCCTCGGCGACTATGACCGGGCGCGCTTCACGCTGGCCGAGGCGCGCGCGGCGACCGGCCATCCGGTCGCGCGGGTCCGGTGGCCGCTGCTGGACTTCATCGGCGTGCGCATGCTCGACCACGTGGGGCGCAGCGACGAGGCGGCGCGTCTTGCCGCCGCGCTGCCGCGCACGCTGGAGACCGACCTGGCCCACGCGCGCGGGTTACTGGCCGAGCAGCGGCCTCGCGACGCCATGGCCTTGCTCGCGCCATGGACCACGCAAGTTGACACCGACTCCCCGCTGGCGGGCCGCATCAGCTGGCACCTGGTGACCTTCGCGCTCGCGGCCGCAGCCGCGCAGGACGACGAGGCCGCGCACGCCACGCTTGAGCGCGCGCTTGATCTCGCGGCGCCGGAGCTCGTGCGCCGTCCGTTCGTCGAGGAGCTCGTGCGCCTGCGTCCGCTCTTGGAGCGCCATGGCGCCGGCGCGACCAAGCACGGGGCCTTCGTGCGCGACCTCCTTGAACGTGGAGTTTCGATCGAGCACGCAGCGACCTCTGACGCGCACCTTCGCGAACCGCTGACCGAACGTGAGCGCATGGTGCTCGGCTACATGCCGTCGACGATGACCGCGCCCGAGATCGCCTCGGCGCTGACGGTCTCCGAGGCGACCGTGCGAACGCATTTGCGCCACATCTACGACAAACTTGGCGCCCACGGTCGGCGCGACGCGGTTGCCCGGGCACGTGCGTTGGGCCTTGTTGCACAAGATGGGTCGGCAAGCCGCGACAGATCGGCATCTGTCACCTAGTTTCCGGACCGGAGATCATCGGTCTTCGATGATGCGCTGTGCGACGCCGCCTGACTGAATGCCACCAACATGGGGCAGCGTCTCAAGCCAAGCCCTCGTGGCGAGATAGCCGGATTGCGCGGCGGGCGCTCGACGACCCGGCGCCGCGCTGATCGCGATCCGGCAACTCGTCGTGGGGCGATCCTGCGTCCGCGGCTACTCGCCGCTTTGGACGCCGGCAGCGACACGCGGCTGACGCTCGTGACGGGCCCGCCCGGCAGCGGCAAGACCGTGCTGCTCTCGACCTGGCGGGCGACGCGCGACTCGCGGACGGTTCTGATCTCCCTCGATCCGGGCGATCGCACGACCGCCGGACTCTGGGGCAAGCTCTCCAAAGCGCTGCAGGCGCCGCGCCAGCGCGCGGCGCGCCCGGCGCCCGAGACGCCGGAGGCGCTGGTCGAGCGGCTCCTGGAGATCACCGCGCCACGCGGCGCCGGATCCGTGCGGACGCTGGTCCTCGACGACCTCCATCTCGCCGACAGCCCGGCCACGCGGGCGACGCTGGCTGCCCTGTCGCGCAGCGAGTCGGCCCCCCGCCTGGTGATCGGCAGCCGGATCGATCCGGCGCTGCCTCTGCAGCGCCTGCGCGTGACGGGCTCGCTGACCGAGATCCGCGGGCCCGACCTGGCCTTCACGCCCGACGAGGCCCGCGCGATGCTGGCCGCCGACGGCCTCACGCTCTCGCCCGCGATGCTGCAACGGCTGTGGACGCGCACCGAGGGCTGGGTCGCCGGCCTGCGCCTGGCGGCGCTCTCGCTCGCCGGTCACCAGGACCCCGACGCGTTCGTGGAGGACTTCGCCGGCGACGACCGCGCCGTGGTCGCCTATCTCATCGAAGAGGTTCTGGAGCGCCAGAGCGAGCAGGTGCGCGAGCTGCTGCTGGCCACCGCGGTGGTCGATCGCGTCTGCGCGCCGCTGGCCAACGCGCTGACCGGGCGCGGCGACGCGGTGACGATCTTCGACGACCTGCTGCACGCCAACGCGTTCCTGGTGCCGCTCGACCGCCGCGGCGAGTGGTTTCGCTACCACGCGCTGTTTGCCGACCTCTTGCGCTCGCAGCTCGCACGTCGCGGGCCGGCGGTCGTCGCGCGCCAGCACCGGCGCGCCGCCCACTGGTTCGTCGAGCAGGACCGCCCGCTGGACGCGCTCGCGCACTCGGTCAGTGCAGAGGACTGGGACGGCGCGACGGCGATCCTGGGCGATCGCTGGTTAGAGCTGCGCGCCGAAGATGGCGGCGCGGCGCTCGATCGGGTGCTCGCCGCCTTTCCTGCGGACGCGATCGACGCGCGCCCCGAAGCGGCGCTGGTGGCGGCAATGCGCTGCCTGGACCGCGGGGAATCCGACCGCGCCGATGCCCACCTCCTTGCCGCCGGCTGCCTTCGCCATCGTCTCTCAGGCAGCCGGCGTGCCGTGTTCACCCGCGGGCTCTCCCTGGTGCGCCTGTTGCGCGCCGGACGCGACGGCGACCTCGACAGCGGCGTGCGCGAGCTCTCGGTGGTCGAGACGTTCGGCCATCAGGACTCGCCACGCGCGCGGGAAGCGGTGGCGCTCGCGCATCTGGAGGTCGGCCGGCTGGAGGCGACCGCTGGCGCCGACGGCGCCGAGCGGCGGCTGCGGCTCGCCGAGCGGCTGGCCACTGCCGGCAGCGCGCGGCCTGAGCTGGCGCTGGAGGCTCGCGCGCAGCGCGCCTGGCTGTACGCGCTGGACGGGGAGCTGCGCGCAGCGCGCCTGGCCGCCGATGCTGCGGCGGCCCACGCCGGGCCGCTCGCCGCGCCAACGCCGGCATTGCTGGCCGGCGCGCTGGTGGCGGCCGACGCGGGCGACCTGCGCCACGCCGCCGAGCAGGTCCGCGCAGCGCGCACCGTACTGCCGGGCGCCACGGTCGAGCCCGGCAGGTTGCGACGCCTGGAGATCGCGTTCGTCGACGCCCGCCTCGCGCAGGCCGGTCTCCGCGCCGAGATCGCGGTGGCCTGCGACCAGCTGCGCGACGCGCTGGCCGGCTGGACGCCGCCGCGACGCCTCGAAGACGAGGCCCGCGGCGCGGCCGCCGAGCTGCTGGTCACGCTCGGGCGTCCCGAGGAGGCGCTGGCCGAGCTGCCCGACCGCTCGGACGGGTGCGGCGGCGGCGCCATTGGCGTGGCGCGAGTCGCCGCGCTGCTCGCGCTCGATCGCAGCGAGCAGGCGCTGGCGGAGGGCGAGCGCGTCATGGCCTGCGAGCGGCTCCCGCTGCCCGTCGCCGTCGCCGTCGCCGCACGCACCGCCACGGCGGCCGAGGCCGAGGGCGATCGTGGCCTCGCGCAGCGCTACGCCGAGCACGCGCTCGACCTCGCCGAGACCGAGGGCGTGCGCCTGCCGCTGGCCGCGGCGATGAGCGATCTCGATCCCGTCCTGCGTCGGTTGCTGCGGTTCGGAACAGCGCATCGCTCATTGATTGGTGAAGCGATGGAACTGGCCCGGTCGGGGTCCGCGCCGCCGGCGGCCGACGTCGCCCCGCTCGACGAGGCGCTCAGCGACCGCGAGCTGGCGGTGTTGCGCTACCTGCCGACGCTGCTCTCCTCGACGGAGATCGCCGGTGAGCTGTTCGTCAGCGTCAACACCGTTAAGAGCCATCTCAAGGGCGTGTATCGCAAGCTCGGCGTCGGCAACCGCCGCGAGGCCGTCGAGCGCGCGCGCGACCTTGGGCTGATCGCGGTCAGTGGACTCAGCGTGGAGCGCCGCTCTCCGGCTGGGCGGGCGGGACAGGATTCCCCCGCCCCGAGCGCGGGCTGAGCCGCCGCGCCTCCAGGAGCTCGCACCCAAGCTCCTGGAGGCGGGCGAGCACGCCGCACAGCTCGGCCTGGTCGACGACGTGGCCGCGCAGGACGGTCTCAGTCGGCGCGAAGGCCCGCAGCGCGTCGGCGAGCTCGCCGGCGACCGCGTCGGTCAGCGCGCCGCGGATCCTGATCTCATAGGTGTCAGCCACCCGGCTCGACCTGTCGCACATCGATCAGCTCGAGGCCGCGATCTGACAGGCGGTCGAGCAGCTCGCGCAGCGCGGCGGCTCCCTCGACATCGCTGCGCAGCACGGTCATCGCCGGCCGCTCATGCGCCTCGAGCCCTTCGAGATCGGCGAGCAGGGCGTCGCTGACGTGACCCTTGACGCTGATCTCGTAAGCCGTCATGGCACGATCGTGCAAGCGGGGCGGAGGAGGCGGCGTCACCCAGCGCGGGTGAACCGCTCTCACCCCTGCGCGCGTGAGGCTCTCGCCGTGCTGTCGCGGGTGCTGCTGAGTCTTGCTTGCCTGGTCGCCGTCGTTGCGGCGCTCGGGGCCTGGGCCGACCGCCAGCTGCTGGACACCGACGAGTGGGTCAAGACGAGCGGCGCGCTGCTGCGCGACCCGGCAATCCAGGACGCGACGGCGGCCTACCTCTCCGACCAGCTGGTCGACAGCCCGGAGGTGACCGCAAAGCTGCGCGAGGGGCTGCCGCCGCGGCTGGCGCCGCTGGCCGGACCGCTGACCGCGGGCGTCGGCGAGCTGGCCGACCGCACCGCCAAGCGCGTGATCGCCTCCGGGGCGTTTACCAAGGTCTGGGACGAGACCAATCGGCGTGCGCACAACCAGCTGCTGGCGATCATCGACGATGACAGCGGCGTGCTGACCTCGCGCGGCGTCATCCTCGACCTGCGCCCGGAGCTGGGCGTGTTGGCCGAGCGCATCGGCGTGGCACCGGGCCAGACGGGTGACAAGGGCCGCGTGCGGATCTTGCGCGGTGACACGCTGGACTCCATGCAGAAGGCGGTCAAGCTGCTGCGCGACGTGCGCTGGGGGAGCCTGGCGTTGTTGGTGATCTTGCTCGTGGCCGGCGTCGCGGTCGCGCGCAACCGGGCGCGCGCGCTCGGCGGTGCCGGCGCGGCGCTGATCATCGCCGGCCTGCTCGTCCTTGTCGTGCGGCGCGTCGCGGGTGCCTACGTCGTCGACGAGGTCTCGGCCCGTGGGGCGGGACGGCCGGCCGCCGAGGCGACGTGGCGGATCGCGACCTCGCTGCTGGCCGACATCGCGGTGACCGGGATCGTCCTGGGCCTCGTGCTCGCCGCGGGCGCGTGGCTGGCGGGTGGCACGGGTTGGGCGCGTTCGGCGCGACGCTTCACGGCGCCCGTCCTCATCGACCATCCCGAGCTGGCCTTCGCGGTCGTCGTCGCGCTGTTGGCGCTGCTGCTGCTCGGCGGTCTGCTGCCCACCGTCGGCGGCGGCTGGGCCGTGCTGGTCTACCTCCTGCTGGCCGCCGCCGGCGTCTGGGCCTTGCGCCGGACCGCCGAGCAGGAGCGCATCACCCCCGCCGGGTGACGGCGCATCACCCCTCGCGCGCAGAGCATCGAGGCCTCAAGCCAACGACGGACCGGAGCGCCACCGTGAGCAACCTAATTGCCATCGCCTACCCCGACAAGTCCACCGCCGAGCAGGTTGCCGCCAACCTCGACGAGGCGCGCAAGGGCCATCTGATCGAGCTCGACGACCTCGTCCTGGTCGAGCGCCGCGACGACGGCAAGATCAAGCTCCATCAGCCATCGATGGCCACCACCGGCGCGCTCGGGGGCGCTGCCTGGGGCGGGCTCATCGGCCTGCTCTTCCTGGTGCCGTTCTTCGGGATGGCGATCGGCGCCGCGACGGGCGCGGCCGCGGGCGCGATGACCGACACAGGCGTTGACGACAACTTCATGAAGGAGCTCGGCGCGCAGTTGCAGCCCGGCAACGTCGCGCTCGTCGCCCTGGTGCGCAACGCCAACATGGAGAAGGTGCTCGCCGACGTCAAGATCCCCGGCAGGATCCTCCACTCCTCGCTGGATGAGGAGACCGAGAAGCGGCTGAGCGACGCGCTCGCGAAGGCGGGTTCGCCAGCGCCCGCGGCGGCGTCCTGATCCGGCACCTCCTCGTCGACGGGCGGCGCATCGTCGAGCGCCTGCTGGCGATCGAGATCGTCGACAAGTCGCTGGTCGTCGGCGCCCAGGCGTTCAGCGCGCTGATCCCGCTGCTGATCGTCCTGGCGTCGCTCGGCTCCAAGGACGGCAGCTCGTTCGCCGACTCGATGGTCAAGCGCTTCGGCCTCTCGGGCGACAGCGCTGAGGCGGTGCGGACGGCCTTCGCCGCCCCTGCGTCGGGCACGTCGGTCACGATCGCCGGCATCCTGCTGGTCGTCTTCTCGGCGCTGAGCTTTAGCCGGACGCTGCAACGGGTCTTCGAACTCACCTGGAACCTGTCTCGCCGCGGGATGCGGGGGACGATGGCGGGCCTGCGCTGGCTCGCCGTGGTCGTCATCTACTTCGCGTTGCATCCGGCGCTGGGCGGGGCGCTGCATGGCCTCATCGGCTTGGTGGCCTCGCTCAGCGGGACGTTCGTCCTCTGGCTGTTGACCCCGTACTTGCTGCTTGACGGCCGCGTGCCGTGGCGGCGGCTGGTGCCGCAGGCTGCGCTCTGCGCCGTCGGGGTGACCGTCCTCGGCCTGGGCTGCGCGATCTACGTCCCGCACGCGATGAGCACCTCGGCCGAGGAGTTCGGCGCCATCGGCGTCGCCTTCACGCTGCTCAGCGTGCTGTGGGCGGGCGGGTTCGTCGTCGTCGGCGCAGCGGCGATCGGCTCACTGGACTGGCGCCCTTCATCCTCGCCGGGTGATGCGCCAACGCTCACGACGGTGCCCGAGACCGCTACGGAACCCTGAGCGCATCGTCACCGTCAAGCGGCGTCGCGCCGTCGTCAGCCGCGCGCAGCGCCGCCATCCGGGCCCGTCGCGGCGCGCCTGCCTCGCGGATGATGATCTTGATGGTGGCCGCGAACGGCATGGCGAGGATCGCGCCGACGATGCCCAGCAGCGAGCTTGCGATCAGCACGGAGACGATCGTCGTGAAGGCCGTCAGCTCGACCGCGCGGCGGTAGACCACCGGGTAGACCACGTAGTTCTCGATCTGCTGGTAGACGAGCTGAACGATGAGCATCACGATCGCGGCCGGCGTCGAGACGGTCAGCGCGACAGCCACGAGGATGACGGCGGCGATCGTCGCGCCGACCTGCGGGATGAGGTCCAAGAACCCCGTGATGACCGCGAGCACAATCGGGAACGGCAGGCCCAGGGCCCACGCCGACAGGCCGGCGACGGTCGCTGCGACGAAGGAGATCGCGATATTGCCGACCAGCGAGTGCGAGACGGCCTCGATGCAGTCCTCCAGCACCGGGTGCCAGCGCCGCTCGACCTCCGGCGGCGTGAAGCCAAACAGCCAGTCGGTGATCGTCGGGCGTTCCATCAGCAAGAACAACGCCAGGAACGTCAAGGTGACGAGCGAGAGGATCGAGCCGAACGCGCCGCCGGCGACGCCGAGGATCGCCGTCGCCGCCTCCGGCAGCCCGGCGGCGAGGTCCTTCAGCGCGTTGCGGATCGTGTCGTCGACCCCGGCGGTCGAGACGAGCTGCTGGAACCCGTCAGACTGGCTGAGCTCGTCCCAGTAGGCGGGTAGCTCGTTGACGAAGTCGACGATCTGGTCCCACAGCGGTCCGGCGGTGACCACGACGATGGCGACGACCGCGAGAAAGAGCGCCGCGAAGGTCGCCAGCGCCGCGCGGCCGCGCCGCCAGCCGCGGGCGACGAGTGCGCCCACGGGTGGGTCGAGGCCCAGCGCCAGCACGGCCGCGACGAAGATCGACATCAGCGTGCCCGCCGAGAGGACCGCCAGCGCCACCAAGGCGGCGAACACGACGACGGTCACCAGCGTGCGCAGCGGGATGAAGATCGCGACAGGCTTGGGTCCGGGCCGCAAAGCCCTGCCATCCTGCGCGTCGCCGGGGTGACGGCCGCTCACCCGAACCGGGTGGTCCCGCTGCCAAGCTCCAGCACGCCACCGGGCGCCATCGCGGCGATGCGGGCGCCGGCGGTGCGTGTGCGGTCCAGGAACTCATCAATGGGATCGACGAGCGTTCCGCGGTCGCGCGTGCCGATCGGCAGGAAGGTGCCCCAGTGGATCGGGACGACGACCCGCGGCGCCAGCAACTCGACCGCGTGCGCGGCGCCTTCCGGGTCGAGGTGGCCGGCGCCGAGCTTCGGACCCCAGCCCCAGATCGGCAGCAGTGCGACGTCGAGCGGCGGGTTGGCGAGCGCGGCCATCCCGGCGAACAGGTCGGTGTCGCCGGCGAAGTAGATCCGCTGGGGGCCCTCAATGACGTAGCCGAGGGCCGCGATCGGGCGGCCGAGCGGATGACGCCGGCCGTCGTGATGGGCGGCGATCGCGCGCACGGTGACGTCCGGGCTCAGCGCGATGGCGTCCCCGGCAGCGAGCTCGTGGGTGGCACGGACGCCGAGGCGGCGCAGCGCGGACGCGGTCCCTGCCGGCGCGATCACCCGCGTGTCGGCGCCCAGTGCGCGCAGTGAGGCGCCGTCGGCGTGGTCACGATGCAAGTGCGACAACAACACGACGTCCACGCCGGCCGGCACCGCGGGCGCGGCGACGTGGCGGCGCAGGTGCGCCACCCGCATCCCGAAGACCGGGTCGGTCAGGAGGCGGAGGCCGGCGAGGTCGACCAGGACGGTCGCGTGGCCGAGCCAGGTGAGGCGGTCGGGGCGGATGGCAGCTCCTGCGGGTCGTCGAAGGCGGTGTGACCGAGCGCCGCCAGCCAGCCGCGCAGCACGCGGTGCAGGTGCGCGGCGCCGACGATCTCCTGCGCCGGCACGGCGAGCCCGGCGGGGGCCAGGACGAAGGGGAACGACTGCGGTCCGCCGAGTCCGCCGTGGGATCCGACCAGCTCCTCGAAGGCCGCGACCTCCTCGGTCTGCGGCCAGTAGGTGCTGTTGACCATGATGTCGGGGCAGTGGGCAAAGCGCGCGGTGCGGGCGACGTGCGCGGCGGCGCGCGGGCCGAACGGCGCCAGCGGGTCGGTGCCCGTGACGGCGCCGTCGCCGAGCTGGTGCTCGCCGCTGACGCCGAGGACGAGGTCGCCGCGGTCGTCGTCGCGCACGAGCACGAAGCCGATGCCCGGGTGCGTGAGCAGCGTGGATAGCAGCGCTGGGTAGTTGGTGTCGATGGTCGCCCGGGTGACGCGGCCCGGCAGGCGCGGGAACGAGACGAGGCCGAGGCAGCCCGAGGCCATGACGACGATTTCGGGGAGCTGCTGGTCGTCGGGTGTGGCGGTCTCCTCGATCTCGGCGTGGCGTCCGGAGAGCGTGCGGACCGCGCGGGCCGGCGCGCTGTCGCCGGTCGCCGCCTCGGCCAGCGCGGCTTTGAGCTGCCCGCCGGCCTCGTCGCTGTCGCCGTCGCGTGCCACGCCGATCACCTTGGGCTCGGTGTCGCAGGCCTCACGCACGAGCGTCTCCAGCGTCGTGCCGTAGCGGTCGGCGAACGTTGCGCCCTGCGTCTGGCCGTGGTCGGAGAGGACGATCAGCTCGTAGGGGCGCGGGCCGTTGGCAGCTGCGTGCGCGATGCGCGCGATGCGCCGGTCGACGCGGCGCAGCACCGACAGCGCGTCGGCACGCTCGATTCCCGAATGATGAGCGACCTCATCGTAAGCGAGGAAGGTCGTGTAGACGGCCGGCCGGCCGGCGTGAATGTCGCCGATGACCGCCTCGACTTGGAGGTCAAGCTGGATCGCCGTCGCGAAGGCCCGCAGCGGCGCGTAGCCCAGATGGCGCGGCACGCGCGGGCGCTCGTCGCGGCGACGCTGGCCCAGCGCGGCCCAGATTTCGCTCGCCATGTCACCGATCGTCAACAGCAGCGTGCGGGCGACGTTGAACGGGCTGGCGAAGTAGGTGTAGTAGTCGGCGCCGAGCTTGCCGCGACGGACGTCGAGCACGGTGCTCATCGTCAGCAGCGAGTGCGGAGCGTCACCGGAGAGGATGTTGGCGCGGCTGGCGCCGTCGTCGTGCAGCAGCCCGCGGCCGTTGGAGATCCGCCGCTCGAGCTCGGCGGCGTCGCGCGGGTGGTTGGTGACGATCGGGCCGCCGCGGTCCTTCTCCCACCAGCGAAACGCCGGCATGTCCTCGTTGTCGCCGTGCAGAATCCCGGCCTGGCAGGCGCCGGTCTGCGAGGACCAGTCGGTCTCCCAGCGTGTCAGCACGTGGTCGCCGTCGGCGATCCAGCTCGCCAGCGTCGGCACGTGGCCGTCGCGCAGCGCGCGCTGCAGCACCTCGTGGGCGAGGCCGTCGATCTCCAGGAAGACCACGCCGGGCACGGTGCTGCGGATCGGGTCAGATGGGCGGGAGCGACGGCGGGCCAGGTGCGAGGCAAAGCGCGCGTCGTCGTCGATCGAGAGCGCCGCGGCGACGAGCGTGGAGAGCGCGGTGATCGCCAGCGTCACGATGATCGCCGTCCCCAGGTTGTCGATCGTCATGGCGGGCACGATCGCCGCCACCAGCAGCAGCATCGCTCCGTTGAGCACCAGCGCTGCGCCGCCGATCGTCAGCACCGTCAGCGGCAGCGCGATGCGGGCGAGGATCGGCCACAACAGGCCGTTGAGCAGGCCGGAGATCGCAGCGGCAGCCAGCGCCGGACCAACCCCACCGACATCGAACCCCGGCACGATCGGGCTCAAGATCAGCAGCGCGCCGGCGGCGGTCACCACCGACACCGCCGCCCGCAGGCCGAGGATCTGGCGCATTGCAACGAGCCTGTCGCGCCCGCGGGCGACCCAGGCTCACCCGTCGCGGGTGATCCGCAGACCGGCGCTCCGGCGTCAGCTGGCCGCTGAGGCTTCCTCGAGCTCCTTCTCGAAGTCCTTCGCGTCGGCGTCGAGCTGCTTCTTGATGCGCTTGTTCGCGCGGCGCAGCTCGCGGTCGAGGGTCTCTTCGAGTTCCGAGCGGCCGACGACCACGAGAGCTGCCTCGCCCGCGTCAAGCGCTTCGCCGAGATCCTTGACGTCGCCGCGCGACATGCCGTGCCAGAGGTGGCCGATCAGACCGCCCGCTGCGCCGCCGACGATTGCGGTGCCGATGATCGTCGGTGGGAAGAGGATGCCGAGCAGGGCGCCGACGCCCGCCCCGGTCCAGGCGCCGTGCTGGGTCGGTTTCTCGTGCTTGTGGACGTGGACTTTGCCTTCGGCGTCCTTGGTGACGAGCGCTGCGTCGTAGGTGCCCACGACGCCGCCGGTGTGCAGCTCCTTGAGCACCTCGTAGTCCTCGCGGGCGTCCTCCTCGGTGTCGTAGGCCGCGATGTAGAGGAAGACCGGTTCGTCGGCCATGTCGTGCTCCTTTGCGCTGAGGGAGTTCGTCAGCACAGCATGGGCGCCGGCGCGCGATCCGTCATCACTCCACACGGGTGATCTCATCCCCGGCGGGTGAGGATCGGTCACCCAGACGCTCGCGATCCTCCTCGGAGTCATTACGCCTACGACGGGGAGGTTCTCGATGTCCACGCTTGACCCTGGTCTCCAGGAGCGCGAACCACGACGGCACGCGACCCACGACGAGCCACGCGGCGCCGGCTGGCTGATGTTCGCCGGGATCATGCTGCTCATTGCCGGAGTGTTGAACGTCATCTACGGCATCGCCGCGATCGGCGACTCGAGCTTCTTCATCGACGACCAGAAGTACATCCTCAGCAACCTCAACACGTGGGGCTGGGTTACGCTCGTCATCGGGGCGCTGCAGATCATCGCCGCGTTCTCGATCTGGGCCGGCAACCAGTTCGGCCGTTGGTTCGGGATCTTCGCGGCGGGGATCAGCGCCATCGGCGCGCTGCTGTCGATCCCGGCGTATCCCTTCTGGTCGCTGGCGATCTTCGCCATCGACATCCTCATCATCTACGGGCTCGCCGCATACGGCGGGCGTCACCAGCCTGTCTGAGCACCGCTCTGGTTTGCACGTGGCATGGCGCGCTAGCCGGTGACCGCGCTCGGCGCCCTCTTGGTGCGAACCGCCAGGACCCGCGCCGTGTCGCGGTCGCTGCCGCCGTTGGCGCTGGTCACGCTCGCGGTGTCGGTGATCAACCGGGCCGCCTGCTGGGTCACGCGCATGGTGACGAACGCCTGAAGCTGTGCGCTGAGGACCGTGGGGCTCCAGCACAGCCGCCCGTTGCGCAGTGTCGGGCTGCCGGTCCCGCGGACCAGGACCAGGCCGGCCGGCACGGTGTCACAGACCCGGACGTCGCGCAGCAGCGTGAAGGCCAGGTTGGTCACCCGCAGGCGGAAGCGGACGCGCTCGCCGGCACGGGCACGGACCACCTCGGCCGCACGGCCGCTGCGGGTGAGGACCTTCTTGCAGATCCCGACCTTGCCGCCGGCCGCGCTGGCGGCCGCGACCTGCCCGGCCGACTCGCCGGGGGCCAGGATCTCGCCCGGCGTGTCGAGCACGGGCTGATCCGGCAAAGGCTGCAGTGGCTCTAGCGGCGTGACGTGCGGCGGCTCAGGGTTGACGGGGTCGGTCGGGTCCACCGGCGGAGGCGGGTCGACCGGGGGGACCGGCGGACACGGCGAGGGCGGGTCAGGGAGGCAGAGCCCTGTGGGCGGGCGCAGGTGGGCTTCGCCGTTGCCGTAGAGCGCGCCGCCGATGATCGTCCCGTTGAGCTGGGTCGAGCCCTCGAAGCGGATCACGGCCAGCGGCGCCAGCACGGATCCCTGCCAGGCCAGGCTCGGGCCGATCTGCACGTTGGTGGCCTCGGGGAAGTTCCAGAGCATCGCCCGGCGCATCGCTTCCAGCTCGGGGCTCGGTGCCTGGTCGCCGAACTGCTGGAATGAGGAGCCGTTCCAGAACTCGATCGACGCCGTCGGGTAGACGGCGGTCGAGTAGCTGGCGCCCGTCACGTTGATCAGCGTCGTCGAGCCGAAGGGGACGCGGATGAGGATCCGCTGTGCCTGTTGCAAGGCGGTGGCCGAGATGGCAAATACATTGCGTACGGGGTTGTCGCCGCGCAGGGACAGCGCGCCGGCCTCGGGTCGGGTAATCGTCCCGTTGGTGGGGAGCGTCGCCCAGAGGTTCGCGCGCTCCTCGGCGGCGGCGAAGACCGTGGCGAAGTCGAACGGCGGGGCGGCGTGGGTGACCGAGCCGTTGGGCGCCGACACGCCACCGTTGTATGCCCGGCCATAGGTCGCGCTGCCTTGGTTGACACCGACGTTGGAGCCGGTGAGGTCACGGCCAGCGACGAGATCGACGCGGCGGCCGTTAACCGGCAGCCGGGAGGCGACGCCGTAGCTGGACAACAGGACGTCACGGCCGGCGGCAACCCGTCCCTCCGAGTCGCTGTTGGCCTGCTGGAGGTCGCCGCGAACGATGATGTTCCAGTTGTCCACTTCACCCAGCGGAGCGTCGGAGCAGGTCGCGGCCATGGCTCCCGCTGGGGCGCTCACCCCGAGGGCCAACAGGACGAGGAGGCCAAGGACGAGCGACTTCGCGCGCATGCGCCTGATGCTTGCGCGAGCGCGATGGCACCGCATCACCCGGGCCGGATGATCCGGGCCCGTCAACTCTTCCCAAGGCTGCTGGAAAGCGTCACGATGAGCGGGGTCGCGACAGGCCCGCCGACGGTCAGATCTCCAGCTCGGGCTTGAGCCGCGCGAGCGTCCACTGACGCTGGCGGACGACGGCCAGCAGCGAGCCCAGCAGCGCCACGGCGAGGAAGCCGGCGATGACGATGACGTCGCGCGTCAGGTGCGCGGTCTCGCCGCCGCTGATGGCATAGCGGAACGCGTCGATGGTGTAGGTCATCGGCAGAACCGGGTGGATGATCTGGAAGATCTCGGGTGAGATCTGCAACGGGTAGAGGCCGCCGGAGCCGCCAAGTTGTATGACAAGCAGGACGAGCGACAGCACGTCGCCGACGACGCCGAAGCTCAGGCGTAGGGCGTGGTCGATCGCGACGAACGCCCAGATCGACAGCCACAGCAGGCCGAGCAGCAGCAGCGGCTGATCGGCGTCGAGCCCGAGCCCCAGCTCGGCGATGGCAAACAGGACCGTCGCGGCCACGGTCCCGACCATCGCCGCCGGCAGCCACGCGGCCAGCGTGACGGTCGGCGATCGCAACCCGCTGGTCAGCGCCTCGCCGGCGACCGGTCGCAGCAGCAGGTAGGCGATCAGGCCGAAGACCCAAAGGCCGATGGACAAAAAGAACGGCGCAACGCCGCGCCCGTAGACCTTGGCCGGATGGAGGTTGCTGGACTGGACGTCGACCGGGTTGCCGAGGACCTCGGCGTTGCGGGAGCGCGCCTGCGCGTCGGCCGCCGGGACCTTCTTATAGGCGTTGTTGAGCTTGCTGGCCAACGTGGCCGCGCCGGTCGCCAGCTTGCCGTTGCCGCGCGACAGCTTGGCGGCGCCGCTGTGCGCCTCGCCGGCCGCCGTCCGCAGCCGCTTGGCGCCCGCGGCCACTTGGTTGGCGCCGCGGTCAAGCTGATCGACCTTGTCGACGGCGGTGTCGACCTGGTCGCGGGCATCATTAGCACGGCCCGTGATCGATGAGGCTTGCGCCGCGATCGTCTTGGCCGCGGTGCCAAGGGCGTCGGCGGCCCTTGCGTCGCCGGTGGCCTCGTCGACCTGCGCGCGCAGCGCCTTGAAGGTGGGGTCGTCGGCCAGGTCGGGGTTGGCGGCCAGCAGCGCGGAGGTCGCCGCCTTCGCGTCGCTGACGGCGCTGCCGACGTTTCCCGGCGCCTTGGCCGCCAGCTCCCGCACGGTGCGCGCGGCCTCCTGAACGCGCGCCGCCGCGCGCGAGGCAGCTCGCGACGCCGCCGTCGCGGCAGTCGCCAGCTCGTCGGTGCCTGCGGCGACCTCCGCACTGCCGGTCGCGAGCGTTTCGGCGCCCGAAGCGAGCTGGTTGAGCCCGGAGCTGAGCTTCTTGGCGCCGGCGTGCGCGTCCTGGGCGCCCGTCTTGAGCTTGGTCGCGCCTCGGGCCGCCTCCTTGAGCCCGGAGCGGACGTCCTGGAGGTCGCCGAGGCCGGTCTCCGCGTAGGCGGTCTGCGCCGCGGTGTTGATCTGGGCCTGCAGCTCGCTCTCGGCGGTCTTGGCGATGATCCCGACGATGAAGCCGTTGGCGTCGTTGAGTTCGACGTGCAGCGCCGCGCGCTCGGGCGTGCCGGTCGCCGGGCTGGTGAGCCGCTGGCTGAAGTCCGGCGGCACCGTGATGACGAAGTAGTAGCGGCCGGACTTCAGCCCGTCGAGCGCTTTGGTCTCGTTGACGAACTTCCAGTCGAACTGGCGCTGCGCGCGCAGCTGATCGACGAACTGCTGGCCGGCGTCGATCGTCTTGCCCTGGAACTGGACCGGGCGGTCCTGGTTGACGACCGCGACGGGGATCTTGTCCACCCGCCCGTACGGATCCCAGCTGGAGTAGAGGTACACGCCGGCATACAGGGTCGGGACGATCAGCATGAACGCCAAGGCCGCGCGGCGCATCGGCCCGCGGAACCGCCGCAGCTCGAAGATGGCCAGACGCAGCGCGCTCATGGCGCCGGCTCCAAGGACAGGATCGTGGTGGCCAAGCCGGCGGCCGCGCGCGGGTCGGTCGTCACGGCGACGACGGCGCGGCCCTCGCGCGACAGGGTTCGCAGCGCCTCCCAGACCCGGCGCTCGTCCTCGGGCCTCAGGCCGCGGTCGGCGTCGTCGAGCACGACGACGGGCCGGTCCTCGGCGGTGGCCAGCGCGAGATCCAGGAGCGTGCGCTGCAGCGAGGTGAGCCTGTGCAGCGCGGTCGCCGGGGCCACGTCGACTCCGGCGGATGCCAGCCGCGCGCGCACCGCGCGCTCGATCGCGGCCGCCGGGCCGCGGCGCGTCAGCACGCTGCGGTTGGCGATCGCCTCGCCGACCGTCCAGCGCTCGTCGAGGTCCACGGTGTCACCGGCACGGGCGACCGCCACGAGGTCACGGATCGCGGCCGACTCGATGTCGAGCGGGTGGCCGCCGACGATCAGGCGCCCGCCCGCGACGCGCAGGCGCCCCGACAGCGCGAGCAGCAGCGCGGTCCGGCCGCTGCCGCCAGGGCCGGTCACCGCCAGCAGCTCACCCGCCGCGACGCTGACCGTGACCGGCCCGAAGGCCTTCCCCCGCGGTCCGGTCGCCAGCAGCCCATCAGCGACGATGAGCGGCGGGGGCGCGGGCTCGGCGGCGGATGGCTCGGTGACGAGCACGGAAGCCCAAACTCGCGCGCTCCGGGGTGATCCGACCTCCCCCTGCTGGTGTGATCCTGGGTTGGCGCGCAGGCGACATCCGCCGATTTCTCCTGCAAACCGATCAAAGAACGGCTTCAGCGGCCGAAGACCCGGGTGCTGAACGCCACGGGCTGTCCCGGGCGACCTAAGGAAGGGAAACCCATGAAGCGCAAGCCGTTGAGCATCATCGCTGGACTCGCAGTCGCGGGTGCCATCGCCGCTGGTAGTGCGGCATTCACCGCAAGCAACACGATCCCGGACACCGTGATGGGCTTCGGGACCTCGAACATCACCGGTGCGACGGCGACGTCGCTGACCTACACGCGGTCGCCTGATGGCAGCACCATCACCGCCGCGACGCTGGTCTTTACCGGCGACATCAGCACCAGGACCGTTGAGGCCGGCTTCAACGCCAACGCCCTCGACACCTGCGCTGCCGGCGTCTTCGCTGCCGGCGACACGACGGTCGTCTGCACCATGAGCACGCCCGAGCCGACGGCCGGTGCCACCACGTTCAACGTGGCGGTCAGCTAGTCGAGCCTCGCTCGCGGTTGGGGATGGTCCGTCGCTGCGGCACGGGCCATTCCCACACACCGCGCGGTGCCGGGCGACGGAGAGCGAGCAGGAACGTGCGACATCCACGCACCCGCCTGATCACGGGCGCGACCGTTCTGCTTCTCGCCGTCGCGTGGCTGATCGCGGGGCCCGCACAGCTCGGTGGAGCGACGACCTATGTCACGACCCACGGCACCAGCATGCAACCGCGGTTGCACACCGGCGATCTCGCGCTGGTGCGACCGGCTGCCGAATACCAGGTCGGCGACGTCGTCGCCTATCGCAGCTCCGTGCTGCGCAGCGTCGTGCTGCACCGCATCATCGCCCGCGACGGCGACCGCTATGTCTTCAAGGGCGACAACAACGACTTCGTCGACCCCGTCCACCCTCATCGCGACGAGCTCATCGGCCGGATGTGGCTGCGGGTGCCGCGAGGCGGAGCGATCCTCTCGTGGCTGCGCATCCCCGCCATCGCCGCGTTGCTGTGCGGCGGCATCGCCCTGGTCGCGCTCTGGCCGGCGCGCCGGCGCCGGCGCCGGCGCCGGCGCGGCAAGGTCGGCACCCGTCCCCGAGGAGCGTCGATGAGCGGCCGGTCGCTGCGGATGGTCAGCCCGAACGCGCAGCTGCTCCTCGCCGGCTGCGCGGTCGTCGCCGTCGCCTGCATGGTGCTCGGCCTGCTCTCGTGGACGCGCTCCACGACCGACCCGGTCGCCGCGAAGGTCAACTACACCCACAAGGTCCGGTTCTCCTATCGCGCCGACGCTCCGGCCGGCGCGGTCTACCCGAGCGGGGTCGTCAAGACCGGCGACCCGATCTTCCTGCGGCTCGTGCGCCAGGTGCGCGTCAAGGTCGCCTACCACCTCGCCTCGAATGCCCAGCGCCAGGTCAGCGGGACCCAGCAGGTCCTGCTGCGGCTGCGCAGCCCCACGGGCTGGAGCCAGACCTTCCGGCTGCAGCCGTCCACGCCGTTTCGTGGCGCCGGTGCGAGCGCCTGGGTTGTGCTGGATCTTGCTGAGCTGCGAGCGCTGATCGGGCGCGTTGAGACGCTCACCGGTACCCCGGCCGGGTCCGCGTTCACGGTGGACATCCTGCCGCGGGTGCACGTCGAGGGGACGCTGGCCGACGAGACGCTCGACGAGCGCTACACCCCGACGCTGACCTTCCAACTTGACCCGCTGCAGCTCCGCGCGGGCGGTGGCGGCTCGGCCGACGCGGCGGAGGGCGGGGCGTTTACCCAGAGCCAGCCCGGCAGCGTCGCGGCGACCGTCGCCTCTCCCAACTACCTGCGCTTGGGCGGCCACGGCCTGCAGGTTGAGACCGCCCGCTGGGTGGCGCTGATCGGCTATTTGCTCGCGATCGTTGTCGCGCTGCTCACCACGATCCGCGAGCGTCGCCGGCCGCAGGATCTCTCGATGCAGATCCACGCGCGCTACGGGCACCTCATCGTCCCAATCGCGGCGATCATGCACGACCCGGCTCAGCCGGTCGTCGACGTCATGAGCATCGACGCGCTGGCCCAGGTGGCCGAGCGTTGCGAGCGGGTGATCCTGCATCACCATCGGATCGGGGCGGAGAGCTACATGGTCGATGACGAGGGGACGTTGTACCGCTATCAGCCGCGGGCGGCGGCGGTGGCGCTGCGGGAGGTTGCGGCGGCGTAGTTGGTGGTGATGGTCGGGTCTCGGTCGCACGCCCGCCGGCTGTAATCGTCAAACGCGTGGAACCCGCGCATATCGCGGGTTTCACGCGATCGGTGACCTGTCACACCTGCGCTGGCGCCCCCTCGCGGGCCTGCCACAGCTGCTCGATGTGGCGCATCATCGGCGGGTAGACGAGCAGATGCCGGAACGGGTTGATCGCCGCCATGTACGCGGTTCCGAACAGGCCGTTGGGTTTCACGTAGACCGCCATCTCGGCGTGGTAGCCATCGCCGGTCTCGTCTGCGACCCAACCGAGGTGCATCACCCCATGGACGGTCTTGTTGGCGATCTCGGCCGCGAACTCGTCGTCGGTCAGATACAGCGGGCTGAAAGGGAGGTCATCAAACTCCGGGCCGGCCGGTGCGTCGCGGAGATCGTCGGGCAGACGGTCGTGGAGTCTCGGCACGCGGGAGCCGAGGCCGGTGTCCGGATCGTCCCAGCCGAGCAGGCCGCCGACCTTCCACCGGATCGCCCAAAGCGCATGAGAGATGCGAGAGGGGCTCTGCGCCGGGTCGCCGGCGGCGAAGGCCTCGACCAGCAGCGGGAAGTCATCCGGCCCGCCCGGTGTCGGCAGCGCCCACACGTCTTCGAGGCGAAAGTCCCCGATGACCTCATGGATCCGCCAGGGCCGGGAGGTGTGCGCGGTGTTCGGAAGTCTCATCTGCCATCCGCTTTCTATACGGTACCGTATAGAACAGGCTAGCCTTGATGACGTGGTGGTGTCAAACCCGCCCGCCACCTGACGCGACCGACGACGATGCCCGCAACCCGAACATTGCGCAGTGGATGGATCGATGAGGGCCTGCGAGCGCTGGCCGCCGGCGGTCCGGACGCAGTCCGGATCGAGTTATTGGCCAAGGCGCTTGGCGTCAGCAAGGGTGGCTTCTACTGGCATTTCGACAACCGCGGGATGTTTCTCGAAGAGCTGCTGGACGTCTGGGAGCTGCGGAGCCTCGACGAGGTGATCGAGCTCGTCGAGGCCGAGGGCGGAGACGCCAGGGCCAGGCTGCGGCACCTCTTCGCGCTCGCCTCCACCGCCGGCCAGCTCCTGAAGATCGACCTCGCCGTCCGCGACTGGTCCCGGCGCGACGAGGCCGTCGCTAGGCGATTGCGCCGCGTCGACAACCGGCGGATGGACTACCTGCGCTCGCTGTTCGGTGACATCTGCTCACCCGAGGAGGAGGTCGAGGCTCGCTGCCTACTCGTCGGCTCGCTCTGGATCGGCAGCCAGTTCATGGCAGCCGATCACGGGTCACGCAGCCGCGCGGAGGTGCTGGAGCTGGCCCTGAGGCGGCTGTTGGTCTAGGGCGACGTGTGTCATGCGCCACCGCGCGGACGGGCCTGTCGCCGGCTCGACCTCAGGTGCTGCGGTAGACGTCGGCGCGATGGGTGATGGCGAGCACGGTGATCGTTCGCGTCGCGTCGTCGATGGCATAGATGATGCGGTACGGGCCGCGACGAGCCGACCAGCGGCCGGTCAGCGCGAAGCGCAAGGGCTTGCCGAGACGATGCGGGTTGGCGGCTATGGCGCCGAGTGCTTCGACGACGGCGTTCGCGTACTTGGCTGGCAGCCGTTCGAGGTTGCGTGCTGCTGGGCCGGCGACGACGAGTCGCCATGGCTCGTCGATCACGCTTGGGGCTTGCCGCGCAGTCGCTCGCGCAGGTCGTCGAGCGAGGCGACGTCGCCCTCGGCGGCGGCGGCTTCGCTCTGGCGAATCTGCTGCATGAGGTCCGGGTCTGACAGCGCGGCCAGCGTCTCCTCAAGTCCTTCGAGGTCCTCGTGGCTGATGAGGACCGCTGCGGGACGGCCGTTGCGCGTCACGACAACGCGGTCGTGCTGATTCTCGACGCGATCGACGAGCTCGGAGAGATGGGCCTTGACGGACGAGAGCGGCAAGGTCTCGGACATGACCATAATTCTAGTCAGATGGTTGTGTGATCGCAACGTGGGCCCGTCGCGGACAAAATCCTGTTGCATGAGATAGCATTCTGTCCGTGCTGGACCCGGGGCTCATCAGCGTGCAAGAGGCGGCCGAGCAACTTGGTGTGTCGCCGGGCGCGGTACGGCAGCATGTCCTCGGTGGGCGATTGCCAGCGGTCAAGCGCGGCGGGGCGTGGTGGTTGGATGGACGAGAGGTCGCACGAATGCGACGCCAGCCCCTGGGCGCGGGTCGACCGCTGGCCGACCAGATGGCATGGGCGGTGATCCTGTTTGGCTCGGACGAGCCGTTGCTCGCGGAGCAGCTTGCCGCGCGCGATCGCTACGTGACGCGAGCCAAGGCGTGGCTGCGTGCCTCGCAGCCGCTGGCCGACTACGCCTCGCGCCTGCGCGCGCGGGCGAACGTGGAGGAGTTCGATGCGCACCCGGCCGAAGTGGATCGCATCATCGGCCGCCCTGATGTCTTGCGCACCGGTGTCTCCGCCGGCGAACTGGTCGGCTTGACGGACGGCCGCGGGGACGCTGAGATCTACGCACCGGCCGCCCGTCGCGACGAGATCGTCGAGCGTCACGCGCTCGATCCGGGTGCCGGGCCAGTTCGGTTGCGCTGGGTCAGCGATGAGCTCTGGCCGGTCGTCCAACAGGCCGGTGACCATGGACGGGCGCCGAGGGTGGCGGTGGTGCTCGACCTCCTTGACAGTGATGACCCGCGCGCGCGCCGCGAGGCGGCCAAGGCGCTTGGCGCATGATCGACATCAGCATCGATCTCGAGCACGAGGGGACGCGAGCGTTGTGGCGTGCGGTCGGTGATCTCGTCTCCGCCCTGCCTGAGGACTGGGTGTTGATCGGTGGGCTGATGGTTCAGCTCCACGCGCTGGAACATGGCCATGTCGACCTACGCGTCACAGAGGACGTCGATGTCCTCGGTCAGGCACGGCCGCAGGGCGCGCTGTCGCGCATCGATCGAGCTCTGCATGACCAAGACTTCGAGGTGGACATGTCGGATCCCGACGGCTACGCCTGGCGCTACACACGTGACGGTCTCATTGTGGATGTGCTGGCTCCCGACGGGTTCAAGAACCCGCCCAAGCGGGGCGGAGTGAAGGCGCTCGGGGTGCCGGGTGGGCAACAGGCACTCAGTTGAGCAGAACCGGTGCGGGTCACGGTCGACGGAAAGTCCTTCGGGTTGCGGCGTCCGACGCTGCTCGGTGCGATCTTGATCAAGGCCCGCTCGCTGATGCGCCACGGCGACCCCGACTCGCAGCGTGAGGACCTGCTCCGCCGCCTCTCTCTGGTCGAGGATCCGCGGACCACCGCTGCCGACCTCCGTAAGAGCGAGCGCAAGTGGTTGCGGGACGTCGAGGGCCGTCTGGCCTTCGACGAACCCAGCGCGCTCGACCGGCAGATCGTGCGCCGAGCAAGCCAGGCCTATCGGCTGCTCCTCATCGCCGACTGAGTGGCGGTCAGATCCGGTCGCGAAGCCAACGCAGGACTTCGCCGGCGTGGCCGTCGGGCGGGAAGATGGGGTAGAAGACGTGCTCGATCTGGCCCGCGGTGATGATGAGCGTGAGGCGCCGGTAGCGCGTCGTTCCTCCCGCCTCGAACGTCGGCAGCTGGAGCTGGTCGGCGAGGTGCAGGGCTGCGTCGGAGAGGAGCGGGAACGGCAGGTGTAGTCGGGTCGCTGCTTCGACTTGCTCAGCGGTGCTCTGGCTGGAGAGGCCGTAGACCGCGTCGGCGCCGGCGGCGAGCAGGTCGGCGTGATGATCGCGGAAGGCGCAGGCCTCGGGCGTGCAGCCACGGGCGCCGGGGATCATGTCCCAGCCGTCGGGCAGCGCCTCGCCCGGTCGGCCGGTCATCGGATACAGATAGAGCACGGTGCGGCCGTCGCCGAGCTGGTCGAGGCGGACTGTGGCGCCCGCGGTGCTGGCGAGCGCGACGGGCGGCATCGCGAGCCCGGGGAGGTGGCGCGCGGCGCCGTCGTCCTCGGGTGCGGGAAGGTCGTCGGGGAGCTGGGTGGGGTCGGTCATGGGCAGGGACGTCCTACCAGAGAAGTGGCGACGGCTGTGCTTGGATCCACGTCATGGGCGATGTGCGACAGGCACCGGCGGGGGACTTCGACTACGCTGATCGTG
Source organism: uncultured Conexibacteraceae bacterium (assembly GCA_963829185.1). Lineage (GTDB taxonomy): Bacteria > Actinomycetota > Thermoleophilia > Solirubrobacterales > Solirubrobacteraceae > Baekduia. Next base: position 96,221 of record CAWHID010000006.1, on the reverse strand, counting down.
GGGCGCTAAGGCGACTCGTCGGCGCCGGAACGCGTCGCCCGGCCGCGGCTGCGAAGGGCGACGCGGCTCCGTTGCGGGGTCAGACCCCGCAACGGAACTGCGGCGGGCTATGTGGTGATCTTGTCGCTGTAGGCGTCGAAGACGCGGTTGAGCGCTTCGACGCCGTGGCGGTTGGCGTAGATCTCAGACATGACGACGGTGTTGGTGTCGTTGTCGGCACCGATGTCGCCGAGGAGATCGAGGTTGGTGGCCAACAGGTCGCAACGGCGTTCGTGCAGATGCTCGATATGGCCGCGAGTGAGCGGGACCTCGACGCTGTCGGTGTGCGGAACCATCTCGGGATCCCAGCCGAGCGCGTCGATCACCGCCGTCGCATCGCGGTAGACGTTGGCCAGCGCGAGCTGCTTCGCGGGCACGTAGTCCATGAAATCCTCGAACGGGTCGTGGTTGAACATCATGACCTTCTTGGTCTCGATGCGGAGGACGTCGGCGGTCGAGGGGTCGACGCTGATGTGGCAGCCTGAATTACCCTGGTGGGCACTCATGGGAGTTACTGCTCCTTGGGTCATGCCCCCGGGCCGTCACGAGCGGTCGCGGGGGTGCTGTATTGGATGAGCGGCGAAGCCTAAGCGGTGGGGCGGATGGACTGGTGGTACCGCTCCCAAAGTCCTCGGTGGTCTCCTGCCTGGAGTGCGAACGCGCTGCGGCAGGAGCGCGCTGCGCGCCGTCGTGCAGTCGCGGTCGAGGTACGAGTCGTTATACAGCACGAATCGCGTCGTTATACAACGCGGACAGTTGCTGATGAACGGCATGCTTGATAGCAACCGCAACAGCGGGGAAAACATCGGTCCGGACATTGATCCGTACGTCTTCATGCAGTACGACGCGCAGGATCCGCGCCCGCAGATCTGGCGCAAGGTCGAGACGACGGACGGCACCGTCGTGCAACCGACCGGACCCGAGTGCTGATTCAGTGAGATCCATCGTCGCGGCGCTGTTGCTAGGTGTCGTCCTATTTGCCACGGCGTGTGGTGGCGGTCGCGCTGACGGGGGGCGAGACGGCTGCGGGGTACTCGACTGGGCGCAGTGGCGCACGCCTTCCAGCATCGACGGATCTACGCCGACGCAGCGGCAGCAAATAGCCGACGAGGCACTACGATGCCGCACGCTGGAAGGGCACAGCCGGTCGTACGTGCGGCGTCTGCTCGGCCCACCAGACCAAGGCCTGACGGGAGCTAAGCGGTTGCACTGGGTAACCGGAGACGCGCGCGGAGTCTCGATCGACTCGGAGTCGCTCGTGGTGTCGTTTGCCGGCGGCCGCGTGCATCGCGTGACACTTGAGGTCGGCTAGTGATGCCCCATGATCATCAGGGTGCCCGGGGTCGAGATCGCCGATGCTCAGGCCAGCAGCCGCGCCTTCTGGGCCGCGAACTCCTCGTCGGTGAGCACGCCCTGCTCCTTGAGCGCGGCTAGCTCCTTGAGCTGGGACACGAGGTCGGGCGTCGCGGCGGCGGGCGCCGGGGCCGGCGGTGGCGAGGCGTAGCCCTCCGGCTCGGCCGGACCTTGGTTGGCCCAACGCTCCTGCTGGCGGCGCGACACGTTGTTGCTGACGGCGGTGGCGGTTCCGGCGATGGCGGCGGTGCGGGCGATCCCGCGCAACAATCCGGGCATGGTGGGCTCCTAGTTGGACGCGGCTTCGAGCGCGTCGAGCGACGCGACGAGCGCTTGGACGGGGATGCGGCCGCTGGCGACCAGCTGGCCACCGGAGCGCCGCAGCGCGATGGCGACAGGCGCGGCCCAGCGGTTCTCCCAGACCAGGATCGCGGCCGATGTGCCGGGCTCGAGCACCGACGCGGCGTCGCGGAGGTCCTCGTCGTCAACAACACCCGACGACGCGCCCTCCAGGATGCCGAAGGCCGCCGCGGCGGGGCCGAGGTCATTGATCTCGAGCGCGGCGACGGTGCCGTCCTGGCCCTTGGTGATGAACGCGACGTCCAGGATCCGGATGATGCCCCGGTCGACCAGGTCGACCAGCAGCGGAACGACCTCGTCGCCGGACGGCGTCGACGGCCACTCCAAGACGATGTAGTCGATCGGGCCCATCTCGTCGAGCTGCGGCTCCTCGCTCACGGCTGCTCCTCTCGGTTCACGCGCCGGAATCGGCGCCAGCCCCAATCTTCTGCCGATTGCGCCGTGGCGACATCACCCGCGCCGGGTGAACCGCGCTGGCATCCCGCCGGCGCGGCGCGTCGGCTACCGCTTGGCGCCTCGAAGCACGATGTGCTTGCTCGTCCTCTGGGCCTTCTTGGCGCCCTTCGGCGTGAAGGCCACTGAGACGGTCGCCCGAACGTTGCGGCCTCGGGCCAGGGCACTGCGGACGTTCCTGCTGATCGGGAGCGTGAGCGTCGCTGTGGTCGCGCTGGCAATCGTTCGGCTGCGCTTCGTCAGGCCCTTGCCTGAGACCAACAGCTTGCCGGCGCCGATGCCGCCCACCGTGACCTTCAGCGACTTCGAGGAGTTGCTCGTGGTGACGACCGCCAGCCTGCACGGCGTGCCCATAATGACCTTGCTCGTCAAGGTCTTCCCGTTGTGCCCGTCGGTGGTCCACTCCGCCACCTGTGATGCCTTGCAGATGTCGGAGCCCGAGACCACCAGGATCCCCTTCGGGCCGCCGTTGATGTCCAGCTTGCCTTCCAGGACCGGCGCATCCGGGATGTTGTCAAACGTCGTGACCAGCTGGCGATCGACTACAGCCGAGGTGGCCCGCAGGACGATGGTCACGCCTTCGCCCCGCAGCACCGTTGCCAGTGTCGGAAGCGTCTTAATCTGGCGGCCGGACTTGGGATCGGTCCGCACGTTCTTGATGAAGTAGACCGGACCGGTCAGCGGTTGGTCGAGGATCGACGTGTGCGCCGTCATCGACCCGACGATCGAGCTGGCGGGACAGTCGGGGATCGTCTTTTGCCCGGCGGCGAACTCGCACAGGTCGTCGGACTCTGAGTTCTTGGGGTCCAGCGCCAGACTGAGCGGCAGGCGCACCGACTCTCGCTTCAGATTGGACTGGCCGCGCGGCAGCGTGAACGTCGCTGACAGACCAGGATGCTTGCCATCGGTCGTCTGACCCTTGCCCAAGAGCGTCATCGAGGGTCGCAGCCGGAGCCCCAAGGTCTCGCAGTCAACGCTCTGGAACGGGCTTGACACCGCAGCGGTCTGACCGGCCGCGCTCGTGACCGTGCCCGACACCGCATGGGGATCACAGTTTGTCGGGTTGAACATGAACCCGGGTCGATCGATATCGACGCGCACATCTCGCACGTTCAGCGGAACGCCCTGGAGGATCGTCGGCAGCGGGTCGGCCTTCATCGTCGCCTGTGCGGTGACCGGGTCGACGTACAGCCCGGCCCGGACCACCACCGTGCCAAGATCGAACGGGCCGGCCTGCGTCGGCACCACGATGCTCAGCGAGAACGGCGCACCCTTGTACGGCCCTGCCAAGTACACGGCCGTCGGGGCTTTGCCCGCCTGGGGGAGGAACACCGGCGCGGCTCCCGCGCCGGCACCGACGGTCGTGTGACCGATCCGTGACTCCGGCCCGCAGGTTCCGGCCGCTGCCTGCGCCTCGGGGCATCGCGGCACGGCACTGATGGTGGCGAGCAGGCCGGGCGGCAGGGTGGTGTCAATCGTTGACAGCGCGGGTCCACCGTCGCGCGTGACTCGCAGGTGGAAGCTCGTGTGCGCGCCGGCCCGTGGGTCCCTCGAGCCGGCGGAGAACCCGGGGCCGAAGACGCCCTCCTGGCCGCACGCCTCGTCGATGGCAAACGACGAGTCGATGGTCACCGGGGTCGATGACGATCGAGGCGTTAGCTGTGCCCGCGTCGTGTAGGTGCCGCACGCCGCCGGATTGCTCAAGGCCGCGTGGGGGCCGCCGTCGAAGTTGAGCGTGAGCTCGGTGAACGGCACCTGCGGGGTTTGCGCGAAGGTGACCGTCAGCTGACCGGTCAGGGCGTTGGGCACGACATCAGCGGGGATCTTGGTGTGGACGCCGAATCCGTCGACCGCCAGCGCGATCCGAAACAGCTTCCCAGGCAGCGGGTCGCGCAGGAAGATCTTGCCCCGCAACGGCTTGGGGAGCACCGGGACGTCGATCTCGACCTCACCGATCTTCGAGCTGGGAGGACATGCCGCCGGGGCGGTCGAGTGGAGACCCAGGCCCACGTCGTCGCAGCTGCCGAGACCCACGGCACCGCTGGGAGAGATCGCGACCCCCGCGGGAAGGGTGACGACCGCGTCTTGCAAGTTGGCGGCCGCTTGCCCGCCCGGGTTCCCGTTCTGGGGAATCGTGACGATCGACTCATAGCCCGAGGGCGCGCCGGCCCGCTTCGTCGTCGGCTGGAGCGAGAACCTGGGGGCGAACGGCACGGCGTCGCATCCGGTCAGCGCAGGAAGGGTGCTGGAAGCCTCGCTGAACGTGCCCGGGCTCTGATAGGAGTTCGCGCGGGCCCGAAAGGTCAGCGGTTCCCCGCAGCGTGTCGGATTGGTGAGAAACGGCTTGCGTGCCAGCTGCGTCGGCCCGACGGGGTTCAGCTGCATGTCGATGCGCTGCGCGTCGTGGACCGGGTCGGCCGGCACGCCCCAGAGGTTCATCACGACGCGCGCGACCCCGAAGGAGCGCGAGATCCCCGTGACGTGGGCGGTTAGGCCGTAGTCGCCGTCCGTGCGGACCGAGAGCGGCATGTGCACGGTGATCAGCCCATTGAACGAGAAGGCGATCTCGGCCGTCACCTCGTCGTTGCGTGGCTCCATGTTGTACACGGCGAGCGTCGGCTCGGTGGGAAAGCCACTCGGGGTCAGCAGCCTCACCGTGACGGTGCCGATCTGCGCGGCCGCCGGACACGTGCTCTGAGAGAAGTCGCTCTGATCGCACTGCGGGACCGCGCTCGGATCGCCGATCAGCCCTGCCGGAAGGTCGACGCTCAGGTCGCGGACGTTGCCGTCGGCAAACGCAAAGGGCGGGGTCGTCTCCGTCGTGGAGAACGTCAGGTCGGTGGTCAGGTCAGGATGCGCGCCCGCCGCCGAGGTCGTGCTCGACGTGGTGAACCCGGCCACCGAGAAGGCTGCCGAGGCGGGCGACGCCATCAGCAGCAGCGTCAGCGTGACGAGACTCAGGAGGATCGCCGTCGTCGCAGGCATCCAGCTCTCGCTGCTCTTGGTCACAGCTCGCATGTCAACGGCCCTTCTTCGTCGTGAAGGTCATGGGCACGCGGACGGTTCGGACGGTGCCCGTCCTCGGCGTGAACCGCACGGTCACGGTCGTCTTCAGCCGATGTTTGCGACGCAGCGTCCTCACCGCGCGCTTCGACAGTCGCACGGTCACGCGATAGGTGGTGGCTCTGGTCGTGGTCACCGACGTCTGCACCACGCCGGTGCCCGCCACTCGTAGCCGACCGGCACCCGAGACCTTCGCTTTCAGCCGGGCGCTCGTCGCCTTGACCGAGCGGGAGCCGGAGACGGTGAGTCGTGAGCTCGCCGGTCGGTCGGCCGGAGGGCGCTTGGTCGGCGAGGGCAGGGCGGTGCCGGTCTGGGCGACGGCAGGCTCGGGCTCCACCGGTCCGCGACATCCATCGCCCGAGCAGTCCGGAGCGCCAGCGGGTACGGGGAAGCCGCCGCCGACGCGGGCATCGTAGATCTTGAGGACATTGCCATTGCGATCCTGCGGGACGAGCGTCTCGGTCGTGAAGAAGAACACGTCCTTGCCGTCGTGGCTGTTGCCGAGATAAGCCGAGTGGTTCGGGCTGAGGCCGCTCGAGATCAGCGCCACCGAGCCATTGCTGACCGTGTGCTCATAGACGTCCCAGCGACCGTTGGTGTCCTGGGGCACCAGCGCGTCGCTCGAGCCGAAAAAGATGTGGTCTCCGTGCTCGTCGGCGTTGGCGGGTTGCATGGGATCCTGCGAGAACTGCTCTGCCATCAATGCGCCAGGACCGTCTCGCAGGCTCGCGTCACCGGTAGGCGGAGCCCCGCTCGGGCGGCACGAGGCGCAGGTGAGGCTGTCGGTCGCCGGAGCATGGACGTAGATCTCGACGTGCCCGGCATTGTCATAGCCGGTGAGCGGAGCCCGCGACTCGAAGAGGAGCTTTGACCCATCGGGCGTGAACCGGACCGCACGGGACAACGGCGAGTTCGACACGCTGCCGTTGATGGCTCCGAAGACAGGGTCGCTGCTGTCCAGCGTGGCGACGAAGCGCACCGCGCCGGCTTCGGCGAGGTACATGTTGGCTGCGCCATCGGTGCCGCGCGTGCCATCGAGTTGCTCAGACGACACGAAGTAGGCCTTCGAGCCGTCACGGGACACAGCGACCGCCGCAATGTCACAGCCGTTCAGGGCAGGCAGCGGGGTCGTGCACGCGTCGGTGTTTCCCGGGCCGGCGCCGGCGACGCCGTCGGAAGCCGAGAGGCGCCGAAGCGTGCTTGACGGTCTGTCGTACTCATAGAGGTCCTTGCTGGTGTCCAAGTCGTCGCTGGTCAGCGCGGCCGAGGTGATGAAGAAGACCTTGCGGCCGTCGGCAGACAGCGATTGGAAGTCCATGTCACCAGCGGGGAAGTCGGCGATGCGGACCGAGTGAGGCTCCCGCATGTCACGGAGGTAGAGGATCGCTCCGAAGCGGTCGAAGGCCACCACGTCGCCATCGTCGGAGACCCCGTCTCCGGTGGCCGACGGGACCGCGACGCCGTTCTCGTCCTTGCTCACGACCTTGGTCACCTGGCCGGTCCGCTGGTACACGCCGCCATCCGTCGCGGCGTCGGGCTCGAGCTGCCGGTTGTCGCTGAAGACGACTTTGCTGCCGTCGGCAGAGGCCCCGTCGAAGACGTTGTTCTCGCCGGCCACAGGCTCTGCGAGCGAGCCCTTCGTGAGGCGGGTGAAGACGCCATCCGGATCGCGGCGGTACAGATCCATGAACTGCTGGGGATTGGTCGACGACCCGATCGGATCCTGATCGCTCGGATCGATCGTGGCGCCGTAGGCCTGCCACACGATGCGATCGAGCTTCGCGGTGGCCCACGCTGGGACCGGCGGCGCCAAGATCTTCGAACCGGGCGGTGAGACGAAGGTGGATGCCCATGCCGTGGAGCCACGGCGCGTGAGGTAGGTGTCGACCTTGCCCGTCGAGTCGATGTCCGGGGCGAACGTCCGCGTGAACCAGAGCACTCCGCTGCCGTCGGTCGCGACGGCGCTCCACGGTTGGGGAGCGTTTGCGACGGTGTTGACGATCGCCAGTGCTGCCGAACCCAGGAGATCCGGGGGCGTGACCAGCTCATAGGCCCGTCCGTCGGGCAGCTCGGCGGCGCTCGCCGGCGCAGGACTCGCGCTTACGAGTACCGCGACGCACGAGAGGCCAAGGAGCCACCGGGTTCCGATGGAGCTCATCGCCGCTGCGCGCCCCGACCATCCATGTTGATCCCTCACGTGCCCTCCCAAGGTTGTCCCAGGCGACTGTAAACACACACGTGTCGGAACGTCAAGTACGAGCGCAGCGATGCTGCGCATGCGGACGCCGGGCCGCCACTGGGGCGGCCCGCCGACCTGCTACTTGCTCATTGGCGGTCCGTCGGAACCGCTAGTCCGTGTGCTAAGTGATCGTGACTGAATTGGGAAGCGTGAAAGTCCCCGAGAGGCGTGCCGACGTACCAACCGCGCCGAAGCAGAGCCCGCTCTGAGTCACCGGGAACGACACTGCGCTGTTGATCTCAAGCTGGTGCGTGGTGTTGTTCCACCCGTTGTTCGGGATGCTTACCGGACCGTGCACCGTGATCGTGCAACCACCCGGGTTGCTGATGACTGCCACGGGGGCGCCGGTGTCGCTGACGACTCGAGCATCCACAGAGGTAGTGCTAGTCGCAGTGAACGTCCAAGTCCCGGACGTAGTGACCGTCGTGACACCGCCGAAGATGCTGTTCGTGCAATTGCTGTACGCAACCGGGTTGTGCGCCCCCTGTGCGGTGGCCAGATCACCAACGGCACGCAGCGACGTGCTGGCCGAGTTGCACGACACTGTGGCTCCGGTGGCGCTGGTCAGGACCGAGTTGGTGCTCGTTCCCGTGACGTTCGTGTTCTGCGGATCCCAAATCGCTGCCGACGCCGATGACACGACGCCCAGCGACACTGCCACCACGGCGCCAAGCGCCAAGGTCTTGAGACTCTTCATGGTATTTCCTCCTGGCCGGCAGGGCCGGCCGTTTGAACCGTGTGTGATGCCACGCCGAATGACGGCATGGCGATGACCGCCTGCGGTCGGCATCGGCCGGCCCGCAGTCGACTTCCTCGGTTTTGCGGCAGCTCCTTTCCCCCGCTCGCGACGGACGAACGCGATCCGGGTGCGTCGGTGAACGGTGCATCCGTGTGGCATTGGAAGCACCGCTGGTAGAGCTCCTCGCCCGCGGGGCCAGCAGACGTTGCGGCTTAGGCCTTCGTGAGCGGAAGCTTGATCTGACGTTTACACACGCAAGTGTGTCTCACCATAGCCAATTGGCACGATCGTCCGCGTGAGTGCTCAGCGGGTCGTGCCAATGACTCAACGCTCGCTCTTACTTCCAAAGTGTTTGATACTTAGCGTCATACACCCGGCTGACGCAGTAGGCGTGCATGGCTGTCGGGTAGGCGGTTCGCCTTTGCCTACAGCAGCTCGCTATAGGTCTCTACACGCCTCAGCACCTTGCCGAAGCTCGGCCATGAGCCGGTCACCTTCGCCGGCAACAGTCCAGCCGAGTCGCGGTACCGGGCGGCGAGCCATCTGGACAGATCCGAACCATCGGTCGGTGCGAACGCGGGGCTCTGTCCGTAGCCGCCGTCCGGGCGGGGCTTCCAGGTGCCGAAGTGCTGCGCGGAGATCTGCTCCATCTCGGACATGATCCGGGCGAAGGCCTTTCGGTCCTCGAGGACCTTTCTCGTCGGTGCGTGGTCGAGGAGCCGATAGATGTCGTAGTAGTGGCGACCGCAACGCGCGTCCGCTCTGCCGCTGCGTTCATGCTCCTCGGCGACGTGGTGCAGCAGCGACAGCTTCTCCAGCAACGTTCGGGCTGGCTTGAGCGCAGGGACGCTGAATGACGCGGTGTCCTCGAACTCTGCTGGATCGATGCCGAGCGGCTCGCAGAGGATCGGCGTGATCTCGACCATCTCGCTGGGCCAGTTCCCGCCGGCGAAGCCGGTCTCCAGCAGTACTCCACGGTCCTCGATCGGCACCACGATCGTCCCGCGTCGTGGTAGGCGCGGATAGACAAGCACGTCCGCGCGATGGGCGGACTTGCCGCGTCCGGGATCGCGTGCCGGAGTCCATGTGACACCCATCTCAGTCGCTACGCCTTCGACTACCGCGAGCAGCAGCCGCTCACGCGATTTGGCTGAGTCTCCCTTGGCCGGGGAGACCAGGACGTCGACGTCTTCGGAGAACCGCTCGATCAGGTTGTAGCCCTTCGCGAGACTCGTCCCGCCCTTGAGGACGTCGGCATCGTCGCGCAACCGTGTCATAGCTGCCCTTCGAGCACACGCAACGCCTTCTCGCGGGTCCGCTGATCGCGGGCACGGGGGATCTGTCGCGCCGCGTCTTGACGTCCCGTCGCGGCGAGAACGGCTCGCAACCGCTCACGTACGACCGGCGGTTCGGTCGTGCTGGCCGAGATCAGCTTGGAAATGCGAACGTCGGGGCGCCCCAGGATCTGGTCGAAGCGTCGCACGGCTTCGACAGGGCCGACCTCGACATAGCGATCCCATCCTTCGAGAGCTTCCAGCAGGGTGACCTCGAGCCCGCGCAGGCCCGCCGTGCGGCGACCAGTGCGGGCTGCGCGAGAGACGACCTTGACACGGTCGAGCCCTTCTGGCGCCCGCTGGGTAACGGCGACCGACGCGATCGGTGCGACCTGTGTGGACAGGCCGAGGATGTTCGTCGCGCTCCAGCCGGTCGCGCCGATCGCCTCGTCGTGTCCGACGACGGTCTGCACCGTCTGGCTCTCATCGACGCTGGTCATTCCGAAGCGACTCATGCGGCCGCGCCAGTACATGCCTCGGCGGATGCGCTGTAGCTCGCCACGTTCCACAAGCCGCCGTAGCTCGTTGTTGACGGCCTTGGGGGTGCCCTCGAAGTCCTCGATGCGCCAGATCCGCTCGTGCGACTTCAACACGCGCTCTCGAACGCGGCGCGCTGCGCTTTCTTGAGGGATCTTTCCGGCCACCGATGATAAGTGTAGCTCGATACGATAAATCGCCAAAGCGTCTGGGCACGGAGATACGATATATCCCCATAGTTCGCCGCCCTACGAGAAGCAGATTCCTTCAAAGCTGCGCGTGTTGTTCGTTTCGTCGTCCTCGGCGACCTGTGCGAGCGCGTCGGCAATGGCCTGCTGGGTGGCGTTCTTGCAGATCGTCCGGAACGTCACGGTCTCCGAGGCGCCGGGCGCCAGGCCGGCGATCGGGAACGATCCCTCGCCGGGGACGTCGACCGTGAATGGCCCGGCGGCGCCGGCGCCCTGGTTCTTGACGGTGAAGAAGTAGTTGACGGTCGGCTCGTAGTCCATCGCGCTGATCACGAGGTCGGGCTTCGGACCGGGCGGCGGGGTGACAACGACCGGCGGTACCGGCGTTGGGGCCGGCTCGAGGACCTGTGGAGGGAGAACCGGCGGAACGGGCCGCGGGGGCGCGGGCTTGGGCGTCAGCGTCTCGATCGTGTACGTCACCGACGCTTTGTCGCCGTCGCCGATGCGGCCGCTGAGGTAGCTGCCGCCGGTGGCGCGGGTGCCCACGAACGTCTCGGGGACGTAGGCGAGCGCGAGCCGGCGGCGGTTGTCATAGCGGTTGAGATCGCCGTGGTCGTCGCCGCCGTAGACGTTGGAGTCCTCGTCGTACAGGTCGAGGGTGATCGGCAGCGCCGGGCCGCCCGGCCCGCTCTGGCGGAAGTCGGGGGCCCGCCAGGTGCGGTGGTCGTCCTCCAGCCAGCGCTCGATGCCGTCGCGGCCATACAGCGTGCGGCCGTTGACGACGAGCTTGACGCCGCGCAGACGCCAGCCGCCGGCGGCGCCGTCGGGCGACTTCTCGATCTGCACGCGCGAGATGTCGCCGACCTTCAGCCCGTTGAGGACGGCGCCGTCGATCGGCACGCTGTAGGTGTCGCGGTCGCCGCGCTCGAAGTCGTCATACAACGACTTGTCCAGCGGGAAGCGCAGGGTCGGTGAGATGCGCAGATAGACGTCGTCGTCGGTGCCCGCGAACGTCTTGGAGCTCGTGCGGATCTCGACGGTCATCGTCGTCACCGGCTCGGCGTAGCGGCCGCCAACGCCGATCGCCTTGATGAAGGTAAACGGCGCGTAGGGCAGCGGGAAGCTGAAGCTGTCGCGACCGTTGATCTCACCGGACTGGAAGCTCTGGCCGGCGATGGTCGCGCGCGAGTACATGTCGGCGCGGTCAACCGACGTCGGATCGCCCAGCGACCGCAGCCCCACACCCTTCATCGACGTGACCCGCATCTCCACGAAGCGGGTCGTGGCCTGCAGGCCTTGGCTGGAGGCAACGGTGAGGAGGTCACCGTTGGGCGTCGGCTGGCCGAACAGCGGGATGAGCCCCTGGAACGTGCCGCGGAAGCGCGTGCGGCTACGGTCCTCGAAGTAGGAGTTGACGGCGCTGCGCGCGCCGATGAGGTCGCCGCCGAGGCCATTGCGCGACCCGCAGATGTTCAGGGAGAACCCCGGGTCGCACGGCTCGCCCTGGCCCTGCCAGTGCCCGGTCATCATCCCGATGTTGAGCGCGCCCTTGAGGTCGTGGTCAAGCTCGCCGCCGCCCCGGTTGGCGTAGCGGATCACGCGCTGCCAGAGCGCCTCGTCGCCGAGCGCGGCGTGGATGGCCTGCACCCACTGGCGGGTCGCGAAGTAGGACGTGGTGTAGGCGTTGGCGTACCCGGCGCGCCCGGGCCAGTCCTTGTTAACGCCCTTCTCCATGGACTTGTTGCCGTCGGTGTTCCAGGCGCCGTGCGGCCGCTCCTCGTGCCCGGTCGACTCGCCGATGTAGACGTTGAGCTGGTCGCGATCCTCCTTCGGGACGTCGAACCAGGTCGGGGTGAGGCCGAACGGCAGCTGCGACCAGTCGGTGCCATCGGTCCCGGGAGCGCGCCGGTCCTCGATCCAGTTGGAGTGCGAGTAGAAGTCCTGGAGCGCATGCAGGCCGATCCCGATCGTCGAGAGGACCTGGATCTCCTTGGTGGGCCCGTTGACCGACTTGATACTGCGCAGCAGTTGCGTGGTGGAGCGCTGCAGCCGCTCCCATTCGGCTTGGGCCTTGCCGACGTTCGCGACATCCCAGAGCGAGGAGTCGAAGTGCATGCGGCCGGCGCCGTCGAGCACGGCCTGCGGCCAGTTCTCGTCATTCTCAAAGAACGCGCCGAGGACCGACACCGACGTCTTCGCGTGCCCCGACTGCGGGATCTTCGACGAGTTCGAGTACAAGTCGACGAACCAGTTGTTGACCACGGCGACGTCCGTCGCTGTGGCGCTGAATCCCTCAGCGGTCAGCGCGTCACGGGTGATGTCGGAGTGCGGGCCGGTGTCGAATGCGGGGGCGGCGGCGGGCGCCGCCAGCAGCGTGGCGGCGGTAACGGCGGCGAGGGCCAGGCACCGCGGTGACCATGGCTGCGACCAGCGGTGAGCGCTCATCAGCCGACCGTATAGGAGCGGCCGGGCAGGACGGCTCAGCGCACCGGTGGCGGCGAGCCCTCGGCGCTGGCTGGCAGCGCCGGATCCCACTCGCAGACCTCGCAGGCATGCTGGAACGCCGAGCGGGCGAACGCCAGTGCGGTGGCATGCGGGTCCGGGCTGGCGATGACGTCGTCTGCGTCGAGGACGAACTCGCCCAGCGTGGCGTCCCAGCGCGCGGCGGCGGGGGAGAGCTCACCCTCGGAGAAGTGCTCGGGCGCGGGATGGGCGTAGGCGTAGAAGGCGGGCTTGGCGTAGCGCTGGTCGCCCGGCCACCAGCCGACGGCCACCTCCTGGGCGTCCATCGCGTTGCGCATGAGGAAGTCGTCAGACGGCGGCTCGGCGGGTTGGCCGGAGAAGAGGTTGACGGCGAGGTCGAACGAGCCCCACCACGCGTTGACCGGCGTGCAGCGGCCGCGGTACGGAGCCCGGAACTCGGCCAGCACGAGCGCCGCCTGGGTCGCTGCGGCGAAGTAGGCGGCGACGGCGTCGGGGTCATAGCGCGCGTGCTCCTGATCCTCATCGAGTGGCACGGTCCACGTGACCTCCTGCGGCGTCGGATCGATGTCGACGGCGCCGGCGAGACGCTCGATGGCCTCCAGCAGCTCGCCGCAGACCGTGCCGACCGCGCGGTCGGGCTGCAACGCGATCGCCTGCGACCGGCCATCGCTGTGCTCGACGATCACCTCGTGGGCGCCCAGGTGCAGGGTGACGCCCACCGTCCCCGACCCGTCGGGCGCCGGCAGCGGCAGCGTCTCCCAGCCGCGGGCGGTCAGCCGCAGCGCGGCGTGCTGTAACTGGGGCTCGGGCGGCGCGAGCGCCACCGCCAGCTTGCCGAGCACCTGCGTGTGCGCGTGCAGGGTGTCGCAGGTCGCGCTCCACGTCTCATAGGACGCCAGCGCCGGAACCGAGTGGGGCATGAGAGGACGTTACCCGTGCGGTTGATGGGCCACGGGTGAGCCGCAGCAGGATAAAGTGCACCTAATCAGTGGGAAATATGATTTCATAGCGTCATGAGCGACGTCGCGACCGGTGAACGACGGTTCCTCGTGCTCCACGGCTGGCAGAATCGGCGGCCGCGCGAGCACTGGCAGCATTGGCTGGCCGACAGCCTGCGGGCCACTGGGGAGCAGGTGCTCTACCCCCAGTTGCCCGATCCGGAGCTGCCGTCGCTGACGGAGTGGTTGAGCCTCTTGGGCGACGAGCTGGAGATGCTCGGCGACGGCGAGCGCGTGGTCATCTGCCACTCGCTGGGCTGCCTGCTCTGGCTGCGCCATGTCGAGCAGGCCGCGGTCGCCGAGGCGGTCGACCGCGTGCTGTTGGTCTGCCCGCCGGCGCCGTCGGCGCTACCGGCCTCGCTTGCGGCCTTCTACGCCGCGCCGTTTGACGGCGACGCCCTGCGGCGCAACGCGCGCCGCGGCGTCGAGCTCGTCTGCACCGACGCCGACCCGTGGTGCCCGGAGGGCGCGGCGACCCTCTACGGTCGCGCGCTGGACGTGCCGGTGCACGTCGTGCCGGGCGCCGGCCACCTCTCGCTCGACGAGGGCTACGGACCGTGGCCGGCGGTCGAGCAGTGGGCGCGCGAGGGTCGCTTCGACCACGCCCTAGCGGGCCGTCACGCCGCGTAGGACCAGCGTTGGTGATATTCTAGGCTAAGTAAGTGGGAAAGTTCTATCCTCCTCCCCATCCAGGACCACTCCTCCTGGGACCAGACGCCGGCATTCGACCCGTGCCGGCGGAGCAGGTGGCCGGAGCGTGATCGGGACAGTCACGCTCCGGCCCTAGCTCTCCCCGCGAGCCCGCGCTCCGGTTGGCGTACGTGAGATCACCCGCGCCGGGGGATGCGCGCCCGACCACCGCCTGAGAATGTCGCGGGTGCCATGGGCGAGGAGGCGACTCGGCGGCGAACGGCAGGATCCGAAGCGGCGCTGACGGCAGCGCACGAGCTCTTTCGGCGCGGCAAGGCCAGCGCCGAGGGCTGGAGCATGCTCATCGGCCGCAACCGCGACTGGGAGCGCGCCTATCGCGACCGCTGGGCGCACGACAAGGTCGTGCGCTCGACCCACGGGGTCAACTGCACCGGGTCGTGCTCGTGGAACGTGTACGTCAAGGACGGGCTGATCACGTGGGAGACCCAGGCAGTCGACTACCCCAAGACCGACCCCAACCGCCCCGATCACGAGCCGCGCGGCTGCCCCCGGGGCGCGTCGTTCTCCTGGTACACGTACTCGCCCGTCCGGCTCAAGTTCCCCTACATCCGCGGCAGCCTGCTGGAGGCGTGGCGGACGGCGCTGGCCGACAGCGCCGACCCGGTCGAGGCGTTCGGGCGCGTGGCGGCCGAGGGCACCTACCGCTCCGAGCGCGGGCGCGGCGGCTTCGTCCGGGCGAGCTGGGGCGAGGCCAGCGGGCTCATCGCCGCGGCGACGGTCTACGCGATCCGCGAATACGGTCCCGATCGGGTCGCCGGCTTCACGCCGATCCCGGCGATGTCGCCGGTGTCGTTCTCGGCGGGCAGCCGCTTCATCTCGCTCATCGGCGGCGCGATGTTGTCGTTCTATGACTGGTACGCCGATCTGCCGCCCGCCTCGCCACAGGTCTTCGGGGATCAGACCGACGTGCCGGAGTCAGCCGACTGGTGGGACGCGAGCTATCTGATCGTGTGGGGCACCAACCTGCCGATCACGCGCACGCCCGACGCGCACTTCATGACCGAGGCGCGCTACCGCGGCCAGAAGGTCGTGGTCGTCTCGCCCGACTACTCCGACCACGTCAAGTTCGCCGACGACTGGGTGGCCGCCCACCCGGGCACCGACGGCGCGCTGGCGATGGCGATGGGGCATGTGATCCTCAAGGAGTTCTGGGTCGACCGCAGGACGCCGCGGTTCGACGACTACGCCAAGCGCTTCACCGACCTGCCGCTGCTGGTCGGACTTGAGGAGCGCGACGGCGCCTACGTACCCGGCCGGTTCCTGACCGCCACCGACCTTGGCGAGACCGGCGGGAACGCCGACTGGAAGACCGTCGTCCTGGACGCGGTGACCGGCACGGTCGTGGTCCCCAACGGGTCGGTCGGCTTCCGTCACGGCGACGTGGGCAAGGGGCGCTGGAACCTCAAGCTCAACGGCATCGAACCCGTCCTGACGTTGTATGACCGCGATCACGAGGCGGTCGCGGTCGCGCTGCCGCGCTTTGACACCGGCGACGGGCCCGGTGGCGCGACGATGCGCCGCGGCGTTCCGGCGATCCGCGTCGGCGGCCGTCTGGTCACAACCGTGCTGGACCTGACGCTCGCCACCTACGGGGTCGGCCGCGAAGGCCTGCCCGGCGACTGGCCTGCTGACTACGACGACACGTCACAGCCGCATACGCCGGCATGGCAGGAGGCCATCACGTCGGTCGATCGTCACCAGGCGGTCAAGATCGCGCGCGAGTTCGCGCGCAACGCCGAGGTCAGCGGTGGGCGCTCGATGATCTGCATGGGCGCGGGCACCAACCACTGGTTTCACTCCGACGAGACCTACCGCTCGTTCATATCGCTGTTGCTTTTGTGCGGATGCGTCGGGATCAACGGTGGCGGCTGGGCGCACTACGTCGGCCAGGAGAAGATCCGGACGTTCGCGGGCTGGCAGATGGTCGCCGGCGGCGTGGACTGGCGTCGGCCACCGCGCCAGGCACAGGGAACCTCGTGGTTCTACGTCCACACCGAGCAGTGGCGCTATGACCGCATGCGCCCCGACGCGCTCGCGTCTCCGCTCGGCACCGGCCTCCTCGCCGGACAGACCTCGATCGACGCGCACGCCAAGGCGGTCCGGATGGGCTGGATGCCGTCGTTTCCGACCTTTGACCGCAACCCGCTCGACCTCGCTGACGAAGCGCAGGCGGCCGGTCTGGAGGCGTCTGACCACGTCGTCTCCGAGCTACAGGCCGGCCGCCTGCGCTTTGCCGTCGAGGATCCCAGCGCGCCGTCGAGCTTCCCGCGCGTCTTCTTCCTCTGGCGCTCCAACCTGCTCGGTTCGTCGGGGAAGGGCCAGGAGTACTTCATGAAGCACTTGCTCGGCGCGCGCCATGACGGTCCGCTGGCCGAGGAGCTGGCGCCGGGCGAGCGCCCGCGCGACGTGCGCTGGCGCGACGTGGCACCGCGCGGCAAGCTCGACCTGCTCGTTGACCTCGACTTCCGGATGACGACCACCGGGCTGTACTCCGACGTCGTCCTGCCGGCGGCCACCTGGTATGAGAAGCACGACCTGTCGATGACCGACATGCACCCATTCGTGCATTCGTTCAACCAGGCGATCCCGCCGCCGTGGGAGGCGCAGAGCGACTGGGACGCGTTCAGGCGGATCGCTGAGGACTTCTCCGCCTTGGCGGCTGAGCATCTCGGTGTGCGCCAGGATGTCGTGGCGTCTGCGATCCAGCACGACACGCCGGGCGAGATCGCCCAGCCGCGCGGCGAGGTTCGCGACTGGCGTGCGGGGGAGTGCGCGCCGATTCCGGGCAAGACGATGCCGGCGATCGCCGTCGTGGAGCGCGACTACGGCGCGGTCGCGCAGCAGTGGGCGGCGCTCGGGCCGCTCGCCGAGCAGCAGGGCAGCACGGTCAAGAGCGCTTCGTGGATTCCGGACGACGAGGTCCGGTGGCTGGCCGATCGCAACGGCCGCGTGCGCGGCGGCGTCGCCGACGGGCGCCCGTCGCTGGCGCGTGCCGAGCAGGTCGCCGAGGCGATCCTCGCCCTGTCGGCGGTCACCAACGGGCGGCTGGCGGTCGAGGGCTTCCGGACGCTGCAGGAGCGGTGCGGCATCTCGCTGACCCCGCTGGCCGAGGGCGACGAGGGCCATCGCGTCACCTTCTACGACACGCAGGTCCAGCCGCGGCGGGTGATCACCTCGCCCGAGTGGTCGGGCATCGACGAGGAGGGCCGGGCCTACGCGGCGTTCACCATCAACATCGAGCACGGCAAGCCGTGGCACACGCTCAGCGGCCGCATGCACTTCTACCTCGACCACGCCTGGATGCGCGAGCTCGGCGAGGGCCTGCCGGCCTACCGGCCGCCGATCGACCCGCGGCTGATGCTCGCCGGTGGCGTCGACCTCGGCCCCAGCGGCGTGCCCGAGGTGACGCTGCGCTACCTGACGCCGCACTCCAAGTGGTCGATCCACTCCGAGTACCAGGACAACTTGCAGATGCTCACGCTGTTTCGTGGCGGCTCCGGCGTCTGGCTGAGCCCGCAGGACGCCGCGACGATCGGCGTGGGTGACAACGACTGGGTCGAGGCTTACAACCGCAACGGCATCGTCGTCGCGCGCGCTGTCGTGTCACACCGCGTCCCTCCGGGCGTGTGCATGGTCTACCACTCCAAGGATCGCCAGATCAACACGCCGCGCAGCGAGATCGATGGGCGGCGCGGCGGCACCGAGAACGCGCTGACGACGATCGTCATGAAGCCAACGCACATGATCGGCGCTTACGCCCAACTGTCGTTCAGCCCTAACTACTACGGGCCGACGGGCTCCAACCGCGACTCGGTCACGGTCGTACGCAAGCGCACCGCGGAGGTCACGTTCTGATGCACGTCAAGGCGCAGGTCGCGATGGTTATGAACCTCGACAAGTGCATCGGCTGCCACACCTGCTCGGTGACCTGCAAGCAGGTGTGGACCAACCGGCCTGGGACCGAGTACGTGTGGTTCAACAACGTCGAGACCGCGCCCGGCCAGGGCTATCCGCGCCAGTGGTCCGATCAATCGCGGTGGCGCGGCGGCTGGGAGCTCGACGGGCGCGGCCGGCTGCGCCTGCGCGCCGGCGGGCGCGTCAAGAAGCTGCTGGCGATCTTCTCTAACCCCGACCTCCCGGGGTTAGACGACTACTACGAGCCGTGGACCTATGACTACGAGACGCTCGTCACCGCGCCGCTGAGCGACCGCGACCCCGTCGCCCGGCCGCACTCGCAGATCACCGGCAAGCCAACCGATCTCACCTGGGGGCCGAACTGGGACGAGGGCTTGGCGGGCGGACCCGAGCTTGCGATCAAAGACCCGCACTTGGACGGCATGCAGGAGCAGGTCCGCATGACCTACGAGCAGGCCTTCATGTTCTTCCTGCCGCGGATCTGCGAGCACTGCCTCAACCCGTCGTGCGTGGCGAGCTGCCCGTCGGGCGCGATGTACAAGCGCGAGGAGGACGGCATCGTCCTCGTCGACCAGAACCGCTGTCGCGGCTGGCGCTACTGCGTCTCAGGCTGCCCGTACAAGAAGGTGTACTTCAACCACCGCACCGGCAAGGCCGAGAAGTGCACGCTCTGCTACCCGCGCATCGAGCAGGGGCAGCCGACGATCTGCTCGGAGACCTGCGTCGGGCGCATCCGCTACCTCGGGCTCGTGCTCTACGACGCCGATCGCGTCGAGGAGGCGGCCTCGGCGCCCGACGAGCGCGATCTGCTCGCCGCGCAGCGCTCGGTCTTCCTCGATCCCGAGGACCCCGAGGTGCGCGCGGCCGCCGCGCGCGACGGCATCCCGCACGACTGGATCGCGGCGGCCCGGCGCTCGCCGATCTATGACCTCGCGATGCGCTGGGGCGTGGCGCTGCCGCTGCATCCCGAGTTCCGCACGCTGCCAATGGTCTGGTACGTGCCGCCGCTGTCGCCGATGGTCTCCACGCTGGAGGCCGACGGCTACGAGGCCGATCCCGACGACGTCTTCGGCGCCATCGACAACCTGCGCATCCCGCTGGAGTACATCGCCAACCTGCTGGCGGCCGGCGACGTCGAGGTGATCCGCGGCGTCCTGCATCGGCTCGCCTCGATGCGCGCCTACATGCGCAAGCGCGAAGTGCTCGGGGAAGTTGACGAGACGTTGCCGCGCCATGCCGGGTTACAGGCCTCAGAGCTGGAGCGCATGTACCGGCTGCTGGCGATCGCCGACTACGACGACCGCTACGTGATCCCCAAGGCGCACGCCGAGCTGGGCGAGCGCCTGATGCAGGAGCAGGGTGGGTGCGGGCTGGACTTCGAGGGCGGGCCGGGCAACTGCGGGGCGATCGAGGCGCGGCCCGACACGTCGTCGCCGACGGTGCCCTATGACGGCGCGAACTTCCACTTGGTCGACATCCTCGAGCGCGGCAAGGAGCTGGAGACGTGAGGCGCCTCGGTCGCCGGCCTGCGCGGGCCGAGCGTGCGCACGTGCCGCCGCCGTGGGCGACGATCTCCTACCTGCTGCGCTACCCGGACGCGAGCGTCGTCGCGGCGCGCGACGAGCTGCTGGCGGAGGTGGCGGCCGGTGATCCGGGGCCGTGCCGCGATGCGCTGCTGCGCTTTTTCGCGGGCTGGCAGGGCAGCGAGCGCGCGCTGGCGGCGAGCTACGTCGAGACCTTCGACCTGCGCCGCCGCGCGAGCCTCAACCTCACCTACTACGCCCACGGCGACACGCGCGAGCGCGGCATGGCGCTGCTGCGGATCAAGAAGCTCTATCGCGTCGCGGGCCTGCCATTGGCGTCGAGCGAGCTGCCCGACCACCTGACCGTGATGCTCGCCTTCGCCGCGATCGCGCCGCCGGGCTACGGCGAGGCGCTGCTGGCCGAGCACCATCCGGCGATCGAGTTGTTGCGGTTGTCGCTGCACGACCTCGACAGCCCGTACGCCTCGTTGCTTGACGCGATCGCCACCGGGCTGCCGGAGCTCGACGTGTCGGGCCGCGCCGAGGTCGCGCGCCTGGCGCGCGAGGGGCCGCCAGAGGAGGCGGTCGGGCTGGAGCCCTACGGGCCGCCGGAGGCGATGCCGGCAGGGGCGCACGCATGAGTGCCGGAGAAATCCTGTTGTGGATCATCTTGCCCTACGTCGCGATGACGATGTTCCTCGTCGGGCACTGGTGGCGGTACAAGACCGACCAGTTCGGCTGGACCAGCGGCTCGACGCAGCTCTTCGAGCACAAGATCCTCGGCTGGGCCGGCCCGGCGTTTCACTACGGCGCGCTTCTCGCGGTCGGCGGGCACATCATCGGCCTGCTGATCCCCAAGTCCTTCACCGACTTCATCGGGATGTCGGAGAACACCTACCGCTGGTTCTCGGCGATCGCGGGCGCGGTCGCCGGCGCGATCTGCGTCGTCGGGTTCGTCGGCCTCGTCTACCGCCGGGCGACCAACGCGCGCGTGCGTCGGACGACCTCGCGGACCGACCTGTTGGTCTACGCGTTGTTGACTATCTTGATCGGACTTGGATGCTGGATGACCTTCGCCCACAACCTGATCACCAAGTCGCCCTATGACTACCGCGACACCGTCTCGGTGTGGTGGCGCTCGCTGTTCATCCTCAAGCCCGACGTCGAGGCGGTCCAGGGCGCCAACACCGTCTACCAACTGCACGCGATCATCGCCTGGGCGTTCTGGGGGCTGTTTCCGTTCAGCCGCCTCGTCCACGCCTGGAGCATCCCGCTGCAGTACCTCGGGCGTCCCTACATCCTCTACCGCCGGCGCTACGCCCAGACCGGCGCGTCGCCATCACGCCGATGAGCGCGCCGTCGCCGTCGCGGAGTCGCGAGGCGGGGCCGCCGAGTCACGAGGCGGGGCGCCAGCTCGCGCTGGCCACGATCGCGTTTGCGGTCTGCTTCTTTGCGTGGTCGCTGCTCGGGCCGCTGGGCCCGACGCTTCAGGAGGACGTCGGGCTCTCGGACTTCGAGACCTCGGCGATGGTCGCCGTGCCGGTGTTGATGGGCTCGCTCGCACGGATCCCGCTCGGCTGGCTGGCCGATCGCCTCGGCGGCCGGTCGGTGTTCGTTGCGCTGATGGCGCTCACGCCGCTGCCGCTGGTTGCCCTCGCCCTCTGGCACGACTCGCTCGGCGCGCTGCTCGTGTTCGGGTTCTTCCTCGGCTTCGCCGGGGCGTCGTTCGCCGTCGGCGTCCCGATGGTCAACGGCTGGTATCCGCCCGAGCGCCAAGGCTTCGCGCTGGGGATCTACGGGTTGGGCACCGGCGGCACGACGGTCGCCGGCCTGCTGGCCCCGCGCATGGGTGGTGTCACCGCGCCGTTCTGGACCGCTGCCGGACTGCTGGTCGTCATGGCCGTGGTCTTCGCGATGTTCGCGCGCGACGCGCCGCGGGCGGCGCGGCCCGGCCCGCCGCCGTCGATGCTCGCGTCGCTGTCGGTCTTTCGCGGCGGGGGATCGGGACGGGCGTGGGCGCTGACGCTGTTCTACTTCCTGACGTTCGGCGGCTTCGCGGCGATGTTCCTGTACTTGCCCAAGCTGCTGACCGAGGTCCATGACCTGACGAAGTCCGACGCGGGCGCGCGCGCCGCGGGTTTCGCGTTCCTGGCGGTCATCGCACGGCCCGCAGGCGGCTCGCTGTCGGATCGCATCGGCGCCGAGCGGGTGTTGCAGGTCGTCTTCGTCGGGACGACCGTGCTCGCCGCGATCCTGGCCTTCACCTATAAGGAGATCGTCCCGCTGACGATCGCCTGCCTCGCCCTCGCCACCCTGCTCGGCGCTGGTTCGGGCGCCGTCTTCAAGCTCGTGCCCGGTTGGTTCCCGGACCGCGTGGGTGCTGTGACCGGCGTGGTCGGTGCCGCCGGCGGCCTCGGCGGCTTCTTCCCGCCGCTGGTCATGGGCGCCGTCAAGTCGGCGACCGGGAGCTACGTCCTGGGGTTCTTGTTGATGGCGTTGGTCGCGGTGGCGTGCGTCGTGGTGCTGCGCATGGTCAGGGCGGCATCGCCGTAGGCCGGTGGCGGCGGAGCGTGGCGGCTACGTCCTCGTGGAGTTGGTGGCGGGTCGCGGCGTGGGCGCCGCGACCCGGGGCGTGGTGGTGGCTAGCTGCGCTCGTGCGCGACGGCGACGGTGTAGGCGGCGATGACGCGATCGAGCTCGGTGGCGGCGTTGCGGTCGGCGGTGATCTCGGCGAGTAGGTCGGCGGGGATGGAGTCGTTCTCGTCGTAGTCGCCGAGGCGGTCGCGGTTGGTGGCGCCGAGGTCGATGCGGCGGACGGCGAGCTGCTTGATCAGGTCGTCGGTCACCGGGATCTTGAAGGTGTCGGCCTTGGCGGCGGTTGCGTCGGGGGCCCAGCCGACGGTGGTGATGAGGTCGATCGCGTCTTGAAAGCGCATGGCAAGCGTGTATTGGGCTTCGGGGCTGTAGTCGAGGTAATCCTCGAAGGGCTCGTGGCCGAACATGAGGATCTTCTTGGCCTCGAGGCGCAGGACGTCGGCGGTGGTGCGATCGACAACGAGCATGACGCGGGCGGGGGTACGCTGCGGGGTACTCATGGGAGGTTGTGACTCCTTGGGTCATGCCCCCGGCCGTTGGTAGCGGCGCGGGGGCGCTGTATTTGGGTTGTGGGCGGACCGTATCGCTTGAGTCGGATGGGATTGGTCAGCTATGCAGAGTTGTTACAAACGTTGCAGTTCTGTTGCCGTGAGCGGGGAATTGATGTCTTCGGGCGTTGGCTCGTCATCCGCCAGCGCCCGCGGAGGGGTGGGCCTGTCTGGGGACGCCGTGCGTCCGTAGACAGGCCCACCTCGGTCGATCACGGCAGTCCGCGCCGCGGTGGGCCCGTTGACGGACGGTATGCGTCCCCGAACGGGCCCACACAAGTCCGTGGCGTCGCGATGGCGCATGTGGGCTGCTCGCCGACCCGGCAACGCGGCGACCCTCGCCCCAACGTCGCGCGCAACCCGCTCACCCGTCCGGGGTGAGGCCGGATCACCTGGCCGTGACAGACGATGGTCCGTTATGAGCGCGCGTAGCGAGATGGCAGACGTGATGATCGGCACGGTCGTGATGGGGGTGAGGGTCGGCGCTGACTCCGCGCGCCTGGTGATCGCCTGCGGGCGCATCGCGACGCGGGTGCCGGGCGTCGGCGGCCCGCTGCGCGCCGCGGTCGGCCGGGCCGCGACCGACGGCGAGCAGGCTCGCACCAAGGGCCTGCGCCGGATCGATGTCGAGATCGACCGGACGATTACCACGCTGCTTGAGCATCCGCGGACGCGTGAGCTGGTCGAGTCGGCCGTCGCCAACCCCGCCTTGCGCCAGATGATCCTGGACGCTGTCGACAGCACCCTGACCGTTGACGTCGCCGACCACGTCCTGCAGGGGCCGGCGATGCAGCACGCGATCGAGCACCTCGCATCGAGCCCGGAGCTGCGTCGCGCGGTCGCCGAGCAGAGCGCGGGCATGGCCCAGCAGACCCTGGAGAACGTCCGGCAGCGCAGCGTGGTCCTCGACGACGCCACCGAGAAGACGGTCCGCGGATGGCTGCGCCGGCCTCGCGCGCAGACGATCTGATCAGTCCGACGCCCGACGCGATGACCCCGGACGGCGTCTACGCGGGCGTCGTGAGCCGCGCGATCGCGCTGGGGATCGACGCGGCGCTCGTTCAGGGCAGCTTGCTGCTGCTCGCCGCATTGCTGGGGCTCGTGGGATCGCTGGTCGGCGGCGTCCACCTCGGTCCCGTCGAGCAGCTGATGGCGGCCAGCCTGTGGCTGTTGGCGACCGCCGCGTACTTCGCCTGCTGCTGGGCGGCGACCGGGCAGACCTTCGGCATGCAGGCCATGCGCCTCACCGTGACGACCAACCGCGGCCACTCGCCGAACCTCGCCCGCAGCTGCGTCCGCGTCCTCTGGCTCGGCCTATGCATCCTGCCGGTCTTCGCCGGCTTCATCCCCGTGTTGTTCGATGGTCGCCGCAGAGGCGTGCACGACATGGTGGCGGGGACGGTGGTCGTGCGCGACACTCGCGTCGCATGACTGGTGAACTGTGGGCGTGCTCGCGCCGGTCCGGGCTCCTGCGGACCCGGCTGCGGCTAGCGCTCGTCGCGCGCCGCCGTAGGGCGGGCGGACGTCGGCCAGCAGCCGCACCAGACGCGCGGCCTTGTCGCCGCGCAGGCTGGCCGGGGAGCGCGGGCCGGGATTGGGGTTGCGCGCGGCGCCCTCTGCCTGGATATAGACGACGGGGTTCTCCAGGCGCAGCAGCGCGTTGCCGGTGAGGTCCAGGTAGTGAGGTCCAGGTAGTTGATGTTGTTGGTCGTGAGCGCCTCGCGCGTGTGGCGTCACCGACAGCATGGTCTCTATCGCGATCCTGGTGAAGGTGCCGTGCGGCGCTCGCAGCGAAGAACGCCATCGATGTCGATTTCCGACTTTGGCACTCATGAGACACTGAATGTTTCCCATGGAGGCAAATTTGCTACATCAGCAAATCGTCAGGTATAGAAAATATGCCTCCGCGGCAGTCGCCGGCACCGATCGTGACCGGAACCGACCTTATGGACGGCCTCAGGCGAGCTTGCCGAACCCAGGGATGAACCGGCCGACGCGACCGGCGTAGTTGGCATAGGTGTCGCCATGGACCGAGCGCAGGTACGGCTCTTCCACGACGCGAACTTGCAGCTCGAGTGACGCGATCAGCACGACGAGGCCGACGATCGCGATCGCGCTCGGCACCATGAGAACCAGGCCGAGCGCCGTCGGCAGCATCGCCGCGAAGATCGGGTTGCGAACGAGCGCGAATGGCCCGGCGGTCACGAGCGCGGTCCGTTCCTGCGGGTCGACGCCGATGCGCCATGAGTCGCCCATCGCAAACTGCGCGAGGAGCGTCGCGACGGTCCCGGTGACCGCGAGCACGATGCCCGCGACGTGAAGGCCACGCCCGTCGAGCGCCTCGATCGGACCGACCACGTCGAGCAGCGCGAGCACCGGCGCCGCGAGGCCGAGCACGAGCGCCACCACGAATCCAACGCCCGCCAGCCACGTCGCCGAGCCGATCACGCCGTCGATGCCGTGAAAGCCGGATGACCCGGTCGAGCGCAGCTGGATGACCGTGCGCAGCCCGAAGGCCAGCGCGAGGTAGATGAGGTAAAGGACGAGGGCAGCGGCGGCGATGGTCATGTGTGTGTTCCTTTCGAAGGCGAAAGGTAACGTACCCTATGGGGGTATACAACACAAGCGGCCGGTGGGCGCTCCACTGCACCGTTGCGGGCTGCGAACCAGTTAACAGCGCGATGGTTATGCCTAGGTCTGGGTATGTTCGCGGAATGCATGGTGTTCGCAAGGCCGGGGCGATCGCAACAGCGGTCGTCGGCGTGGTCGCCGTGGTGGCCGGGGCGCTGTGGATGGCGGTCGGCGGTGGTGCAGATCGGGCGCAGGGGTCCGGTGGCCTGCTCGGGGCTGGCATCTGCGCGTTGGCCGTCGCCGCTGGATGGGCTGGGGTACGCACGTGGCGAGATCGGCGCGCAGCGATGCCGCCCGAGCCGCTCGCGCTCTTGGACGGCGCCGCCAACACGGCCGCGTTCGCCGGGATCGTGTGGGTGCTGATGGCATGGCTGGCGATGCGCGGACGGGCCGTCGTGCGGCGGATCGCGCCCGAGCCGACCGGCCTGCCAGGAGAGATGGCGCCCGAGCGCCCTGGCGATCCGAGCACGCGCCAGTACCTGGCGCCCGCGGGCGAGGGCCGGACGGCGCGCAGCTGGCGGCTGACCAAGACCGCGTTCGCGCTTCTGCGCCACGACCGGACGATGGCGATCGTCGCGCTGCTGGCCGCGGCCTTCGGGATCGCCGCGACGGTCGCGATCTTCGCCCTCGCCGGCTGGTTGCATGACCCGGGCCGCACGGGTCGCCTACTCCTGCTCTATGCGATTTTCAGCTGGCCGATGACGGTCGTTGCGACCTTCCTCAACGTTGCGCTGGCGGCCGCGGCCAACGCCCGGCTCGACGGTCACCGCCTCACGCTGCGCGAGGCGCTCGGCGTCGCGGTCGCTCGCATCGGCCCGATCGCGGGCTGGTCGCTGCTGGCCACCGGCGTCGGAATCCTGCTGCAGCAGCTCGCCGAGCGGATCCCCGTCGGCGGGCGGATCGCCAGCTGGCTGCTCGGCGTCGCGTGGGGTCTCGTCACGTTCTTCGCGATCCCGCTGTTGGCGCTGGAGGGCTGTTCGCCGACCGCCACGGTGCGGCGCTCATCGCGGCTGATCCGCGAGCGCTGGGGCGAGGGCGTCGGCGGCACCGTGCTCATCGGTGCCTGGGTGGTGCCCCTGTTCGCAGTGGCCGGAGCGCTGATCGGCCTCGGCGCCGCCGCGGACGGGCAGGCGCGCGTGATCGTGCTGACGATCGGCGTCGGGGTCATGTGCGTCGCCATGGCGTTGGCCACGGCCGCCCGCCAGGTCTTCGCCGTCGCGCTGTACCGCTACGCCACCGACGGCACGGTGCGTGGCGGTTTCGCCGAGGCGGATCTTCGCGCGCCGTTCAACGCGCGGCGGCGGCTGTTCGGGCGATGATGGGCCGAAGCGCGGTGCGTGGGAAGCTGCACGTTGCGTGGCTACTGGTCGCATCGGTCCTGGCCTGCGTGGGATTAGGAATGTCCCTCGAGACCAAGGAAGTCAACGAGCGCTACCTGAACCTCACCTCGCTGTCGCTCTACCTAGGCGTCGTGGTCCTCCTGGCCGCCATCTCATACCTCGTGCACCGCGCGCTCATCCGCGAGCCGTCCAAAAAGGCTCGCTGCGGGGCGGTCACCGATGCGGCGCTGGCCGGCGCTCTCATCGGCCCGACCCTCCTGTTCACCGTCATCCTCGCGGCGACGATCCGCGACTGCTCGTTCGGCACCGGGTGTTAACCCTCTGGCGAAGCGGTGCTGGCGCCGGTTCGCGCAGTTGACGGTAGCTCGCGCCTGGCAACGTCTGCGTCGTTGTGCCGGCTCATCGTCGGTGCGAGCGGCATCATGACGGTCTATGCCGTGGGACCTTCTGCGCGTCTGCGCGGTCGCGGACTGCGCGCTGGCATGGTTCCTGAGCCGCCGCCAGAGTGGGCGCTCTACGTTGTCGGCAAGTCGCCGCCGCCAGCCTCGTGGCCGAACCGGTGGCTGCGGTGTCGGGACTTCTGGATCCCGAGCGACAGGCTCGATGCGCGCGCCGCGTTCGAGGAGGCGCACCACCACGCGCTGGCTGGCGTCCGCGTCGAGATCGCCTGCGGCGGTGGCAGGGGACGGACCGGAATGGCGCTGGCGTGCATCGCCCAGCTTGGCGGTGTCCCGGCCGACGAGGCGACGGCGTGGGTCCGCCACCGCTACGACCGGCACGCGGTTGAGACGCCATGGCAGCGACGGTACGTGCGTCGTTTCGCCGACAATGGATGAGCAGTGCCCGGCGGCGTAGCCGCGTACTACCCGCGAGTTCTGGTTGCCCGCACGGGACAGCAGACGGCGCTTAGGTTGGGCGCAGGTCGAGTACTCGACAGCCGACGTCGCGCTCCAGAAGTTCCGGGTCGCCGGTGAGGAGCGTCGCATCTCGTGCGGCGGCTGTGGCGGCTGCGAAGCAGTCAGCGAAAGCGATGGGATGCAGCGCCTTGATGTGGGCTGCGACAAGCACACGCTCGGCGGTGACGTCGTCCAGTGCGGCGGCGGCGCGAAGTCGACGCACGACGAGCGCGGCTTCGTTGGATCCGTGACGACGTTCGATCTGGTAAGCGACCTCGCCGACGTTGACCCAGCTCATCCAAGGACGTTCAGAGCCAAAGGCGTCCTGGACGACCGAGGCTGCGGGCTCGTCGCCGTCTAGCCAGGCGAGGACCGCCCATGAGTCCAGGCAAACGCTCACCGCGGCTCGCGGGCGCGGTCGGCCAGCAACGCGCTCGCCATTCCGCTCTTCGCCGCATAGCGGCCACGCAGGCCGTGCGTTGCAGCCGGCCCGGCAGCCATGATGCGCACGGTGTCACCGTCGCGCTCGAAATCGACCTCTGCTCCTGGCTGAAGACCGAGGCTATCCCGCAGTTCCTTCGGGATGACGACCTGGCCCTTAGCCCCTACTCGCTGGGTCATACTTGAAGTATAACCGATGCGCGAGGCTTGCCTACGCGGCCAGCTCGAGCGATGACCCCAACGCGTTTGACTCTGGATTGCTGCGCTACACCGACGGCACGCCGACCTATGTACACCGACTACGAAGCCAAGACGAGTCCCGGCACATGATCACGCGGAGATCCCTCGGTCTGCTCATCGCTTGCGCGACGCTGGCGAGCGCGGGAGCCACCGCGTGGTCGGCGTCAGCTCAGCAACCGTCAGACACGGTCCTCGACACGGCAGGCCGGCCGACACCGGTCTCGTCCTACGGCGACGTGACCGTGTGGAGCAGCTTCGACGCGCCGAGCAGTACCTACGTGCTCAAGATGGATCGCGGCGGACAGGTGACGACGCTTCCGCTAGCCCCGCGGCGCACGTCCTTTGACGCCGATGTCGGACCGGACGCCGCTGGGCAGCCGGTCGTCGTCTATTCGCGGTGTCGCCAGGACACCGGCGGTGGGCTGCCGTTCGACGGGCTGCCGTCCTGGAACCTTGCGCGAGCCTGCGACATCTATCGGTTTCGGCCGGCGGACGGCACGATCCGGCGGATCAAGATCGCCAGCTCGTCGACGCGCTCAGAGGTCTTGCCCAGCATCTGGCGCGACCGGCTCGCGTTCTTCGGCGTGAGCGAGCCGCGGCACGGCCGACGTGGCTTCGTCGCCCGGCTCTACGTCGCTGATCTGCGTCGCGGCCGGGTTCGGTCCTATCGCGGTGGGACTACCGGACCGCTCGAACGCTCCCGCGGCAGGATCGTCGACGGGCCCACGCCCACCGGAATCGATGTCGGAGCCGACCGGCTCGTCTACGGTTGGGCTGACCTCGCCACCTGCGCCCGCGGTGACGGCGACTCCTCCAGCGGAATCGAACGTGCCTCGGAGATATGGCGGCAGACGAATCGCTCTCGTCGCCTCCTGGCGCACAAGTGCGCAGCCTATGGCGTGTTCGGACCCTTCCTGGCTGACGCCACGGCCGCTCGGTGGCTGACGCAAGTTCCCGACGCGACCCTGCTGTCCTCCTCCGCCACGCTCATCCCCGATCTGAACCTTCCGAGCCGCGTCTACGGAGCCGCATCGACCCCCGCCGGCCTCGTCACCGCCCGTGGCTCGGTCACCGACCCGGTCCAGATCGTGCTGACGCCCAAGCCGTAGTCCGTCGATCGATCAGCGTCCCGCTGCAGTCGACTTCGCCAATCGCGGCGAGCCCCTCACCTTCCGTCCTATGTCGTCGCGTACGCCGACAGCGGCCACGACCCGGGGAAGTTGGTCCCCGTGCTCCAGGTCGATGGCAGCGCCGTGAGGTTTGTCTGTAGCGAGCCCTCCGCGCGCCCGCTGCTGCTCGAGCCGTCGCGGAACTGGATCACGCCGCCCACGCCGAGCACGGCGATCCAGTACTTCGTGCCCGAGGTCACCGAAGCGGCGCTCACTGGGATGTCCATCCAGCCGGCGACCGGGGTCGCCGAGCCGCTGGTCAGCAGCGTCGCCAGCACCGAGCGTCCGGGTACCTGAGCGGCGACGGAGTTGGTGTAGAACCAGGGCGCCTGTAACGTGCGTTCGGTTCGGCGACGGGAATGTGGACAACGGCGTGCGTGATGTTGCGCGTCGGTGCGTGTCATCGGTGCAGATGACCTTTCAACCAAGGATGGATCTCATGCGTAAGACCGCCGCCGCAACCGCGCTGCTCGTTCTGACGCTGGCGGGCGTCACCCACGCCGATGACCCGGGATCGAGCACGTCCGCCTCGACGGCCCAGCAGCTGTGTCGTGCCGAGCGCGGCACCTCGGACGCCACCCGGACCGCGTTCGCGCAGAAGTACGGCACCAACAAGAACAAGAAGAACGCCTTTGGCAAGTGCGTGTCGAAGCAGACCAGTTTGCAAGACGGTCAAGCGGACGCGGTCCGCAGCGAGGCGCAGACCGCCTGCCGCGCGGAGCAGGGCATGACGGCTGAGTCCGAGGCCGCGTTCGCGCAGAAGTACGGCACCAACAAGAACAAGAAGAACGCGTTCGGCAAGTGCGTCTCGCAGAAGGCCGAGGACACCGTCAAGCAGGGCGACGCCGCTGAGGTGAGCGCCGCGAAGGCGTGTTCGACCGAGCGTGGGACGACCGACGCCACCCGGACCGCGTTCGCGCAGAAGTACGGCACCAACAAGAACAAGAACAACGCCTTCGGCAAGTGCGTCTCCCAGAAGGCCAAGGCGTAGCGACGCCCACGACCGCCGCAGCCGCCGGGCCGAGAGGTCCGGCGGCGGCGACGGCTCAGTTGTTGATGATCCCGCCGCCGACGTCGATGCCACCGTCGTCGGTCGACGTGACGACGACCTCGCCTCCGTCGCCTTCACACACCGTCAGCGACGGCGACTTGACGGCCGCGTCGAGCAGGCCGGCGCCCTTGCCCGGCAGCTTGGTCAGGTCGACCGTGTAGCGGGCGGCGGGACTGCTCACCGGCAGATCGAGCGCGATCAGGTCACCGCCCAGCCAATGCGGGGAAGCTTGGTTGCAGACGACCGGAGCGGCCTGCGCCGCTGGGGCGATAGCCAGGGCCATCATGGAGACCGTGGTGGCGAGCGACCCGCCGAGGAGTGACATTTTCATAGAGACGGCTTCGGTCGGATGGGCCGCGAGCAGCTACCACACGCGGCCTCCCGTGGACGAACGGCGGTTGCGGGGCAGGCGCTCTCGCGCCTGCCCCGGGCGGTCGGGGTATCGGCCGAAGTCGATCGTCAGGCGCGCGGCGAGGGTGGGGTGGGGTGGTGGCGCAGCAGCGGGCATGTCCCGGGCGCCCGGGCGCGGCCGGGTCGCTCACGGCCCCGTCGAATGCCCTGGTTGAGGGAGCCTCATCAACCTGAGAACCGGTGTCGCAACCGGGGGTACCCTGGCCACGTGCCGACCTCAAAGCGGCTGCGCGAGGATGAGCTGCAGGAGCTGCGGGACGTCTATCGCGGCAACGTCTCGGCGGTGTACGGGTTCTTCACCTACTCGGTCGACGCCGACACCGCTGAAGACCTCACTGCCGCCACATTCGAGCGTGTCGTGCGGTCCTGGCGTCGCTATGACGCCCGCCGCGCGACCGTCCGCACTTGGGTGCTCGTCATCGCGCGCAACATCCTCACCGACCACTTCCGGCGGGAGAGCCACCGCGGCGGCCCGTCGCTCGACGAGCACCCCGCGCTGGTCCCGGCCGCGGCCGCGGAAGAGAACCCGGCCGAGCGGCGTGCCAGCGTCGAGGCGATGAAGGCGTGGCTGCTCGTCCTCCATCCCCGCGAGCAGGAGGTGGTCGCGCTGCGCTACGGCGCGGACCTCAGGACCAGCGAGATCGCCCGCTGCCTCGAGCTGAGCGAGGCCAACGTCCACCAGATCGCGTCGCGGGCGTTGCGGCGCCTGCGCGCGATGATCACCGACGGGCGGTCAGCGGCAGCGCTTGACGGCACTGCGCACGATCTCGTTGCGGTACCTGACGCGCAGCTCGCCGGCGCGCGTGACGTCGAACACCGGGCGCCGCACCGTGCGATCGACGAGGACGGTCGTGCAGCGCTTCGTCGCGGTCGCGGGCTGGTCGCCGCCCAGCCGGAGCGGCAGCGTGCCCGTCACGCCCAGCACCACGAGGACGACCGTTAGGGCCGCGGCGACCGCGAGGCCGCGGACCGTCGCCGCTGGGCGCCGGCGCCGCGCACCGGCCAAGAGCCGTTCCTCGAGCTGTCCGACGAACTCGGGGCGAGGGTCGGGCCGGCTGCTGCGCAGGAGGTCCTCAACTTCATCGGTCACCTGACTCACCACGTTCTCCTACGGGCCGGACGCACGTTTCCCGACACCGCGTCCGCTGATCGTGCTCACCGTTGTGCAGCGTTGGCAACCAACCGCCACGTTTCGGCGGCCGTCCGCCGCTCGTCGAAGTGCTCGAGCGCGCGAGCCCGCCCCGCGACGCCCATCACCGTCCTGGTGCCCGGACCGCGAGCGAGCCCAAGCAGTGCAGCGGTGAGCGCCGGCGTGTCCTCGGGATCGACGATCACGCCGTCGACGCCATCGCGCACGATCTCCGCCGCTCCGCCGACCGGAGCAGCGACCACGGGAATGCCGCGAAGGAGGGCCTCGACGACAGCCAGGCCGAACGCCTCCCGGTCGGCGGTGTGCAACAGGATGTCGGCGCCGGCGAGCTGCGCCTCCACCTCCGGCACGTCTCCGGCGAACTCCACGGCCCGGGCGATCCCCAGCGCGGCCGCACGCGCGCGCAGCTCGGCGGGATAGCCCGCGTCGACATCGGGGCGCCCGACACCCACGATCCTGAGGCGGGCAGCGGGCTCCGCGTCGAGCACGTGCCGCATCGCCTCCAGGGCCCGATCGACGCGCTTCCAGCGCTGCAGCCGGCAGATGACGACGATCCGGGCGGCCCGCGCTTCCTTGTGCTCGCGCGGGCGCACGCCCTCGGTGCGCACGCCAGGGTGGATGCAGCGCACGGGTGCGCCCGGCCAGTGCTGCGCATGCAACCGCGCGACGAAGTCCGAGCTGCAGATGATCGCGCGCGTCGGCACCCGTGCCCCGAGCTCCTGCAGGACACGCGTCATCCCGGGTGCCGAGCGGTCCAGCCCGGGCACCTCGTGCTGGTACCAGACGTTCGGCACGCCGGCGATCGCGGCGGCCGGGCCGGCGTAGATCTGCGCCTTGCTCGCATGGGAGAAGACGACGTCGACGCCGCGCCTGCGCATGAGTCGGGCGAGCGCGGCGATGACTGAGGGCACCCGCCACACGGCGCGCGCGCGGCCGGCATCGAGAGCGCGCGCCTCGAAGCCGAGGTCGCGGACCGCCTGCACGGCGGGTCCGGGGTCGAGGAACGCACAGACCGGCTCGGCCTCCGGCGGCAGATTGCGCAGCAAGCCGAGGATGACGTGCGTGGATCCTCCGGTGGTGCCTGTATGCGAGACCACGAGTGGCCGCACGCCAGGAGTGTACGCCCGTGAGCAACCCTGATCGGTGTTAGGCACGGCGCGAGCGTCGGGTGCCTGACCATGTGCCGAATCGTCGGTGCGTGCTTCTGTCACGATGGGCCATCGGCCTGCCGGACGGCCCGTCGCCCTGAGCAGCGCCGGTGCACTCACGTCACGGAGGGCTTCGTTGGAGCTGCGCGAGTACCTGAGCATCCTCGCCAGGCGCAGGCATCTGGTGGTGAGCGTGTTCCTCGCCACGCTCGCGGTGGCGGTCATCGTGACCCTGCTGCGGCCGGAGACGTGGACGGCGACCGCGACGCTTCGGGTCGAGCCCGCGGCGGCGCTCGTCGGCGGCTCGGTGCAGGCCGACGACGTCAAGTACCTCGATCGCCTCGTCAACACCTATTCGCAACTGGCGACCAGCAGCCAGATGCGAGACCGGCTCGCCGGCGAGCTGCGGCTCGACGACGAGCCGGACATCGAGTTCGCGCAGATCGCCGGGACGAACTTGGTCGAGATCAAGGCGACGACGGCCGAGCGAGCGAAGGCGGCGCCGGCCGCCAAGCGCGTCGCCTCGCTGCTGATCTCCGAGGTCAAGACGCTCGGCAACGCCGACGCGCGCGCGGCCGAGAGCGCGTTCCGGCAACGGGCGCGGCGGCTGGAGCGCGAGAAGGCCCAGGCCGAGTCGCAGCTGCGCCAACTGCGGGCGACCTCGGCCGAGGCGGCCCGCAGCGAGCGGGCGCTCTTGCTGGAGGAACGGATCAGCGGGACGAGCCAGCGACTTGCAGCACAACGGGCCGACCACGAGCGCTACGAGTCCAGCCGGGACGCCAACGCCCGTGGCGTGTCGCTGATCAGCGAGCCGACGACGCCCCGCGGGCCGAACAACCGCGACCTCGGGCTTACGCTCGCGATCGGCCTCCTGCTCGCGGCTCTCGCCGCTCCGGCGGTCGCGTTCGTCGCCGAGAACCTCTCCCGGCGCTTTCGCAGCGGCGAGGAGATCGAGGCGTCGCTCGGCGCGCCGGTCCTCAGCGCCGTGCCGATCGTCGAGTCCGCCGCCGACCGGCGGCTGTTCAATAGCCGCTCGCCCGCCGAAGAGGCGTTCCGCCGGCTGCGCACGACGCTGCTCCTGCGGTCCCACGACGAGGTTGGCGGCATCGGCGACGGCCTGACGCTGCTGGTCACGAGTGCCCACCCGGGTGAGGGGAAATCGACGGTCGTCGCGAACCTCGGCCGGGCCCTCGCGGAGTCCGGTCGTTCCACCCTGCTCATCGATGCCGACCTCCGTGCGCCAGTGCTGCATCGCTTCTTCGGCCTCGACAACCGAGCAGGCCTGAGCGACGTCTTGCGCGACACGGGCGCGGTCCGTGCGGATGCCGAGGCCCTGTTGTGCCGCACGGGCACCACCGGATTGACGCTGCTGCCAGCAGGCGACGCGGTCGACGACGCGCCCACGCTCCTGGGCTCGCGGAGGGCGGTCCAGTTGCTCGCCGAGCTGGCCGAGCGCTATGACTACATCTTGGTCGACTCGCCGGCGGTGCTCGCGGTGACCGACGCGCTGGTGATGTCGCGCAACGTCGGAGGGGTCTTGCTGGTGGCGGGCTCCAACGTCCAGCGCGAGGCGCTGCGGCTGGCCGGTCAGCAGCTGACCCGCGTCGGGGCGACGGTGCTCGGCGTCGTCGTCAACGGCGCTGACGACCCTGGGCTCTATCCCTACCTCGACTACCCCCAGGCCAAGGGAGGTCCGTGGATGCCGCAGCCACCGCCGACGACGCAGTCGACCACGCCGGTCTGAGCTCGGACCGGGCAGCGAAAAGACGCACGCGGCGTCAAGGTCGCGCGGGTCCGGGCGTATCAGACAGCACCATGGTCCACCCATGTGGTGGTCCTGTCCGGCCTCGAGGATGAAAGGCTCACATGTACGCACCGATGCTCCGGCCCGTTGCCCATCCGACGCGGGTCGCCGTGCTCGGGTGCGGGTACTGGGGGATGAACTACGTCCGCGTGCTCAGCGAGCTGCCCGACGCCCGGATCGCGGGGGTCTGCGACCAGCGCACGGCCCGGCTGGACGAGGTCGCGCGCCGGTACCCCCTCGTGCCGCTGACGACCGACGTGGATGAGGCGATCGGGCAGGAGGAGACCGACGCGGTCATCATCTGCACCGAGGCCTCGACCCATCACAAGATCGCCAAGCGTGCGCTCGACGCGGGCAAGCACCTGCTGGTCGAGAAGCCGCTGACGATCGACGCGGCGGAGGCCGACGAGCTGATCGAGGCGGCCGACCAGACAGGCCGCGTGCTGCTCACCGGTCACACATTCCTCTACAACGAGGGCGTCAAGCACGTCAAGACGCTGATCGACCGCGGGGCGCTCGGGCGGATGTACTACCTCTACGCGACGCGCACGAACCTGGGTCCGTTCCGGTCTGACGTCAACGCCCTTTGGGACCTGGCACCGCATGACGTCGCGATCTTCAATCACTTGGTCGGCGCCGTTCCCCTGTGGGTGAGCGCCGTCGGGGCGCGCGCGCTCGGGAACGGACGCGAGGACGTTGGCTTCATCACCTTGCAGTATCCGGGCGACGTCCTCGGCCACATCCACGTCAGCTGGGCCGACCCCCAAAAGGTCCGCCAGTGCGTCGTGGTCGGCAGCGAGCGCCGCATCGCGTTCAACGATCTGGAGCCCGTCGAGCGCGTCCGCGTCTTCGATCGCGGGGTGAAGCCCAGCTTCCAGGACGGCGCGACAACGTTCGGCGAGCAGTTGCAAGTGCGCGAGGGCGACATCACGAGTCCGGCGGTCGCGGTGACCGAGCCGCTCAAGCACCTCTGCGGGCACTTCCTGCACTGCGTCCGTCGCGGGGAGCGCCCCATCACGCCCGGGCTGAGCGGACGCCACGTGGTCGCGGTGATGCAGGCCGTCCAGACCTCCGTCGCCGAGCACGGGTCGCCCATCGCGGTCGCCCCCGCTTCCCGCCCACGTGAGGCAGTCGGTCGCTTTGCGCGTGCCGTTCGTTGATCTCGGCGCCCAGCAGCGCACCGTGGCGCCCGAGCTGGAGGGCGTCGTTCGATCGATGTTCGAGCGCACCGACTGGATCCTGGGCCCCGAGCTCGAGCGCTTCGAGGGCGAGTTCGCGGCGCTGTGCGAGGCCGAGCACGCGATCGGCACCGATTGCGGGCTGTCGGCGCTGGAGCTCATCCTGCGGGCGGTCGGGATCGGCCCCGGCGACGAGGTCGTCACCGCCGCCAACACGTTCATCGCGACAGCGCTCGCGATCTCGCACAGCGGCGCCACGCCGGTCCTGGTCGATGTCGATTCGCACACGGCCAACCTCGATCCCGTCGCGCTGGAGCGGGCGATCGGTCCGCAGACCAAGGCGGTCGTCGCGGTCCACCTCTACGGCCACCCGGCGGACATGGACGAGGTGCGCCGCGTCGCCGACCGCCATGGGCTGCTCGTCGTCGAAGACGCATGCCAGGCGCACGGCGCGCGCTACCGCGGCAGGCGCGCGGGCTCCTTGGGGGACGCCGCGGCCTTCAGCTTCTACCCCTCCAAGAACCTCGGCGCGTTCGGCGACGGCGGCGCCGTGGTCACCAGCGACGGCGGCCTGGCCGGCGCGGTCCGTACCCTGCGCGACTACGGGCAGCGTCGCAAGCACGAGCACGTCGTCAAGGGGTTCAACCACCGCCTCGACACGTTGCAGGCGGCACTGCTGCGGGTGAAGTTGCGTCACCTCGACACGTGGAACG
The DNA here is from genome assembly GCA_963829185.1 of uncultured Conexibacteraceae bacterium. GTDB lineage: Bacteria > Actinomycetota > Thermoleophilia > Solirubrobacterales > Solirubrobacteraceae > Baekduia. Next base: position 59,030 of record CAWHID010000006.1, on the reverse strand, counting down.
CGCGCCGGCGGGAGCATGCGGCCGCCTATACCGAGCTGCTCGAGGGGGCGGGAGTGACGCCTCCGCTCCCGGCGCCGGACGTCGAGCCGGTGTGGCACCTGTACGTGATCGAGGTCGACGGTCGCGACCGGCTGCGCGCCGCGCTCGGCCAACGGGGGATCGAGACCGGCATCCACTATCCCGTCCCCATCCACCTCCAGCCGGCTTACGCCGACCTCGGCCTCGGTCCCGGGAGCTTTCCCGTGGCCGAGCGTCGCGCCGCGCGGATGCTGTCGCTGCCGATGTTCCCCGAGCTCGAACCGGGCGCGGTGAAGGACGTCGCCGAGTCGATCCTCGAGCAGCTTGCCATGGCGCCGGGATGATGGGCGTGCTCGCCGTCGTCCTGGGGGCCGCGCTGGGCATCGTTGCCGCAGCCGTCGCGGCCGCCCCGTCGGATGAGGGGAAGCTGATCGTGGCGGGGCTGATGGCGTCGTTCGCCGTCGCGCTCGTCGGCGACCTCCGGCGAGTGCTGCTGGGGATAATCTTGCTAAATATTCCCTTTCAATGGGATTTATATTTCGGCTATCGGGAGGACGTCGACCGTCTCGCTGCCTTGGCCGGATGGGGGGTCTCGGCGGGCACGCTCGCGCTCGCCGGGCTCTACGCGATGTGGATCGTGCGGCTGCTCGTCTGGCCCGAGAGGGCGTGGCGCCCGCGCCTGCGCGCCGCCGCGGTCCCGACGACGTTCTTCGGGATCTTGGTGGTGTCGCTTGCCGTCGCCCAAGACCGCGTCGTGGCGGGCTTTCAGGTCGCGCTGTATGCCCAGGCGTTGTTGTTGTTCATCTACCTCGCCAGCACGGTGCGCACGCGCGGCGACCTGCGCTTCATCGTCGTCATGCTGCTCGTGGGCCTCTGCCTCGAGAGCCTCGTCACGATCGCGATGTGGGCGACGGGCGGCAGCTTCGAGGTGCCCGGGCTCGCGACGCGCGGCACCGCCGCGGTGGGTGGTGAGGGCTGGCGGGTCGCGGGGACAATCGGCTCGCCGAACAACGCCGGCTCCTACTTCGCCTTCATGTTCGCGCTGGGCGGAGCCCTCTATCTGAGCCGGGTCGACGCGCGCCTGCGGGCGCTCGCGCTTGCCGCGTGCCTGCTCGCACTGCCGGCGCTCGTGCTGACGCTGTCGCGGGGAGCGTGGATCGCCTGCCTGGTCTCGATCGTCGTGCTCGTGCTCGCGTCGCCCGGCCGCCGCCTGTCGCCGCCGGCCGTGGCGGCGCTCGGCCTCGCCATGGTGGTGGTGTTGGTTCCCCTTCAGGGCACGATCTCCGAGCGGCTGGCGCGCAGCGACGAGGGCGCGGCCGCGGGGCGGGTGCCGCTGGTCCGGATGGCGGGGGAGATGATCGGCGACCATCCGCTGCTCGGCGTGGGGGCCAACAACTTCGTCGTCGAGCTCCCGCGCTACGCAGGCGGGAGCTTCTCGCAGGTGTGGCTCTCCTCCGTGCACAACAAGTACTTGCTGATCTGGTCGGAGGCCGGGCCGATCGCGCTGCTGGCGTTCCTGCTGCTGGTCGGCATCCCGATCGTCCGTGGCTGGCGCGCGCGCCGCGCGCCGGATCCGTTGCTCGCGGGAGTGGGGGCGGGGCTTGCCGCAGCCGTCGCCGGTCACGCCGTCCACATGAACTTCGACATCTTCGCGGGCGCGACGACGACGGGCATGCTGTGGGTCGCTGCCGCGATCGCGATGTCGCCCGTGTTCGCCGTCGCCGGCGCTCCTGCCAAGGCGCGCGCCCGGGCGTCGCGGGCGCCACAGGTCGTGCCGCTGCCGGCGGCGGCCACGGCCTCGGCCGTTCATCGCGGCGACGGGCGGGGGCCGTGGCGGTGAGCGCGCCGTCGGAGCCGCGCTTGCGCGTGGCGATGCTGGCCTTCGACTTCGCGGAGGTGTGCGTCCCGATCGCCAACGCGCTGAGCGCGAAGGCGTCGGTCACGCTGATGCTGCCCGACCGCGTCGTCGCGCCCGTCCGGGCCGCGGTCGGCCGCGACGTCCGCCTCGCCACCCTTCCCATGCCGCGCCTGCGGCAGCCGCTCCGCCAAGTCGCCATGTGCCGGCAGATCCTGCGCACGATCCACGAGTTGGGATGCGACGTGGTCCACCTGCAACAAGGCCACCTCTGGTTCAACCTCGCCTTGCCGCTGCTGCGCGACGGCGCGCTCGTGGTGACGATCCACGACCTCGACCACCATCCCGGCGACCGCGCTTCGATGAAGACCCCGCAGCGCGTGGCGAACCTCGCATGGCGTCACGCCGACCACGTGATCGTCCACACGGAGGCGACGCGCCGAGCAGTCCTGGAGCGCGGCGGCCGGGACCCGGCCACGGTCCACGTGATCCCGCACGTCGCCATCGAGGCACCCCGGGCGCGGCGAGGCGCCAATGGGGCGGAGCGCACCGTGCTCTTCTTCGGTCGCCTCTGGCCGTACAAGGGCCTGGACTACCTCATCCGCGCACAACCGCTGATCAACGAGCGCGTTGCCGGCGCGCGGATCGTCATCGCCGGCCGGGGTGAGGACTTCCGGCGCTACCGCGAGCTGATGGCCGACCCCTCGCGGTTCACGATCATCAACGAGTTCGTCTCGATCGAGCGCCGCGGCGAGCTGTTCGCCGCGGCCGACGTGGTCGTCCTGCCCTACATCGAGGCGTCGCAGAGCGGCGTGATCCCGCTGGCCTACGCCGCCGAGAAGCCCGTCGTCGTCACCGCCGTCGGCGGCCTCCCCGAGGCGGTGGAGGACGGGCGCACCGGCCTGGTGGTGGCGCCGCGCGACGAGCGGGCGCTGGCCGACGCGGTCGTCCGCCTGCTCGACGATCCGGCGCTCGCGCGCGAGCTGGGTGCAGCCGGGCGACGCAAGCTCGACGCCGAGTGGTCGCCCGCGCGGGTCGCCGAGCAGACGTTGCGTGTCTACCGCGCTGCCGTGAGTGGGGCGGCGGCCTGATGTGCGGCATTGCCGGCATCCATGACGGTGCCCGCGGCGGCGAAGCCGATATGGCGGTCGTGCAGGCGATGCTCGAGACGATCGTGCACCGCGGCCCCGATGACTGCGGCCTGCACGCCGATGGGCCTGCAACCTTGGGCGTGCGCCGGCTGAGCATCATCGACCCGGGCGGCAGCCACCAGCCGATCGCCAACGAGGACGGCACGATCGTCGTCGCCTGCAACGGCGAGATCTACAACTACCGCGCGTTGCGTGCGCGCCTGCGCCGGGCGGGGCACACGCTGCGGACCGAGGGCGACGCCGAGGTGATCGCCCACCTCTACGAGGATCTCGGCGACGACTGCGTCCACGAGCTCGACGGGATGTTCGGCTTCGCCCTCTGGGACGCGCACCGCCGGCGATTGCTCCTTGTGCGCGACCGGCTCGGGATCAAGCCGCTGTATTGGGCGCGGGCCGGGGAACAGCTGGTGTTCGCGTCCGAGATCAAGGCGCTACTGCGCCACCCGGCGCTCGAGGCGCGCCTCGACGCCGACGCGCTCGCCGCCTTCCTGTTGTTGAAGTACGTGCCGGCCCCGCAGACGATGTTCGCCGGGATCTCCGCCTTGGCGCCCGGGCATCTGCTGACCGCCGACGCGGCCGGCATCAGCCTCCGGCGCTGGTGGGACGTCTCGTTTCGCCGTCCCGACACGCCGATGGGCGAGGAAGAAGCCGGCGAGGAGCTGCAGGCCGCACTCGAGGAAGCGGTGCGCAGCCACCTGGTCAGCGACGTGCCGTTTGGCGCGTTTCTCAGCGGCGGTGTGGACTCCAGCCTCGTCGTCGCCCTCATGAGCCGCGAGCTGCGCGCGCCCGTCCGGACCTTCTCGGTCGGCTTTGCCGGCGTGGGGGAGGACATGAGCGAGCTGCCGTACGCGCGCATGGTCGCCGAGCGCTACGAGACCGACCACGAGGAGATCCTCGTCGGCGCGAGCGACCTGGTCGCGCTGGCCGAGAAGGTCGTCTGGCACCTCGACCAGCCGATCGCCGACAACGCCTGCCTGGCCAACCACATGGTCGCGGAGTTGGCGTCGCGGCGCGTGAAGATGGTCCTCACCGGCGAGGGCGGCGACGAGCTGTTCGCGGGCTACGCGCGCTACGCGGGCGAGCGCCTGGCGCCCGCGTTCGGCCGGCTGGGGCCCGGGCCGCGCAAGCTCGGCATCGCCCTGAGCCGCCGGGCGATCGTGCCGGCCCGCCCACGCATTGCGCTGTACGCGCTCTGCCAGCCCGAGGAGCGGCGCCGCTTCGCGACGTGGTTTGCGCTCATGAGCCCAGAGGCGCGGGCGGAGCTGGCGACCGGCGGGCTCGGCGAGGCTGTGGCGCGCTCGGCGCCCGAGTCGCTGTTCGCCGCGGCGCTGGATCGCGCCGACGGCCCTGACCGCATCAGCCGCATGCTCTACGTCGACACCAAGCTGTGGCTTGCCGACGACCTGCTCGCGCGGGGCGACAAGATGAGCATGGCGGCGTCGCTCGAAGCGCGCGTGCCGTTGCTCGACCATCGCCTCGTGCAGTTCGCCGCCGGCCTTCCACCTGAGTTCAAGGTCAAGGGCTTCTCCCGGAAGTACCTGCTCAAGAAGGTGGCGCGGGAGTGGCTGCCCGCCCCGATCCTCGACCGCCCCAAGAAGGGCTTCCCGATCCCGATGGGGCGCTGGTTGCGCGGCGAGGCACGGGAGTTCTGCCGTGACCTGCTCGGCTCCGAGACGCTCCGGCGCCGCGGCCTGTTCGCGCCCGCCGCCGTCGAGCGCCTGCTCGACGAGCACGAGTCCGGGGCGGCCGAGCACGGGGCCGTGCTGTGGGCCTTGCTGAGCGTTGAGCTGTGGCACCGAGCGTTCGTGGACGCGCCGGCCGCGGCCGCGCCCAGCGGCGCGACCGGGCCGGTGACGCATCCGGCTAGGGGGTGACGTCGACGCGATCGGCGGTGACGTAGGTCCCCGTCGACGACGCGTTCTTGGTCCCGAGGGCGCGCACCGTCAACGTGTGCGTGCCGGCGGCGACGAGCGGGCTCGTGTACCGCAGCGCCTGGTCGGTCTTCGTCGCCGAGTAGAGGTCGATGGTGGTCGGCGCCCCACCGTCGAGCGAGACCTCCGCCTTCCCGTGCCACGGAGCGGTGGCCACGTAGAGCTTGGCCTGCCGTCCGCTGAACCGGACGCTGTAGGAGCTTCCGGTGGCGTTCGAGTAGTGATCGTCGTTCTCGTGCTTGCCGCTGCCCGTGGCCAGCAGCCAGCTTCCGCTGTAGGAGAACTGGTTCAACGCGGTGCCGATCGAGTTGTCGTTGATCGACATGACCGACGACGAGGGCGGCGGTGGCGGTGGCAAGACCGGGGGCGTCGTCGACCCGCCCTGGTGCTCGAATGCCCCCAAGTCCGGCGCCGATCCGACCGCTCGTGCCTTGTCGTCGAAGTCGGTCGGGTAACCGGCGTGGACGCCACCGTCGATCGCCGGGCTCCCGGACTGCAGGCGGAAGTCCTTGCTCCCGACGTTGGCGAATTGCGGGTTGCCCGTCTTCTCACCGCTGCCGAGCGCGTACCCCACGCCCGCGCCTCCTGTCATGTAATACAGGTTGTTGGAATGCGTGAAGCTCCCAGAGTTCGAGATGGGCATGTTGCTGTGGAAGATGTTGTTGCGCACGATCACCATCGACGACGTCAGCCCTGACACGCAGTCGAGGAACCGGTAGCCGCCGCCGGACGAGTAGTACGTGTTGCCCTCGAACCGGAAGTTGTCGAAGGAGATCGTGAACGTCCCGCCGTTGTGCAGGCAGAGTCCGCCCTGCACGTTGTAGAGGACGTTCTGCGCCACCTTGATGTTGCGCGCCGACCCCGAGCCGCCGATCTCGAAGAACCCGTTGGTGTTGTCGGCGAAGTTGTGATGGACGTAGGTGTTGTCACCCTGCTTCCACACCTCGACAAAGCCGCCGTCGGAGCCGTAGTCGGAACTGGGGGCCCGGCAGTTGACACCGCGGTTGTAGGACACCTCGTTGTTGTGGCCGCCGATCCAGATGCAGACCGCCCCGTAGTCGTCGTCACCGCCGGAGGTGTTGACGATCATCTTCAAATCGTGAATGTTATTGCGCGTGATCAGGTTGTTCTGACCGTTGGAGGTCACGCCGAGCCCGGTCGCCGTGACCTCGCTGTTGCGGACCACGTTGCGGTCGGCGCCCGCGCGCAGCATGACGCCCGACTCGCGCGCGTCACGCACCAGCAGGCCGTCGATGACGTTGTAGTCACCGCTGATGTCGACGCTCGTGGCGTACGTGCCGCCGGTGGTGTTGCGGATCGTGGGAGCCGTTCCCGTGCCATAGGCCGTGTACGTGATCGGGGCGCTGGCGGTGCCGCTGCCGCGGGCGATCATGCCGCCGTCCCAGCTGCAGCCACGCTTGAGGTTGATCTTGTCGCCGGCGCCGAAGCTGCGGCTGTTGATGGTGTTGAGGCTCCGCCACGCCGACGTGGTGGCGGTCCCGCTGTTGGCGTCTGACCCTGCGGCGCAGTCGACGTAGTAACTGCTCGCGGCCTGACCAACGGCAGCGAAGATGGCGAGCGCTGCGATGCACGCGCTGAAGGCGGCGAAGCCCGCACGAAGATGGTGGCCGAAGCCACGCTTGAACTGCATGATGTTGGATGCCTCCCGGCGTTGTCGTCAAGCGCCTACGAGGTGAGCTGACGGGCTCGCGCTGTCGACTGCGCTACGCCACTGCTGTGGCGATTCGCCCCTGCGGCCCCTGCAGACCGCGTTGGTTCCCCCGTTCGCCGTCTGAAGGTCAGACGGCGACTCGGCGCGGCGCAGACTACCCGAGCCTCCCGCTCAGACTTTTGGGCTCTCGATACTCGGCGCGTCGCCACTTCTTACGTGGTCCGAGCACTACCGATTGCCGCCGTTCCGGTGCTTTCTCGGAGAGGTACCCTGAGCCAACCGCTCAGGAGGGCAGCATGCAGAGCACGAGGTTGGGTCCCCTGCCGGGAATCCTCGCCGTCGTCGCGGTTGCGGCGCTCGCCGGCATGGCGATACGTGCGGGCGGCGGAGCCGACGATCCGCAGACGCCGCGCTCTGCACCGGCGGCATCGCGAGTCATCACCAGCGGAGCGCTGCGCGTCGCGGTCCCGCCGGGCTGGGCGAGGACCGATCGCGTGCCCCGGCTGCCCGGCATGAGGGACTCGCGGCCGGTCGTGCTCGTCAACGGTCGCTCGAAGGTCGAGGTCGTCATCGCAACGCTCCCGGCCACCTCGCAGACGCTGCTTCCGGCTCCGTTGGTCGAGGGCATGGCCAGCGACCTTCCGCGGCCCAGCACCGTCGCGGTCGGCCGTCAGCTCGAGGCCTATCACTACGCCGGGCTGGTCCACCCGCGTGTCACGCGACTGCTTGACGTGTACGTGGCTCCGAGCACCGCGGGAACCGTGACCGTCGCATGCCTGGCCGAGGCGGTCGGATCGCTGCTCGACGACTGCTGGAGCGTCGTCTCCGGTGTGTCGCTCGCCGGCGCGCGCCCGCTCGCGCCGGGGCGCGTGGCGGCGTTCCGCGAGGTGCTCGCCGACCGCGTCCCCGTGCTCGACGCCGCGGATGCGAGGTCCCGGCGCAGACTCGCCGCTGCGACGACGCCCGCCGGGCAGGCGCTCGCGGTCGCCGGCTTGTCTGGCACCTACAACGCTGCCGCCGCAGCAGGTGCCGCGGTCGCGCCGCCGTCGCCTGCCTGGCCGCAGCAGGTCGTGGAGCGCCTGCGGCAGACTGGCCTGGCGTACGCCGGCTTCGAGCGCAGCCTCCGGCGCGCTGATCGGGAGGCCTACGCGGAGGCCAAGACGCTGCTCCGTGCGCGCCGGGCCCGGCTCGAGCAGCTCCTGGACCGGCACGCGCTGTCGGCGCCCGCGCGAGCCGCGCGAGCCTCGCGGTGATCGGCGATCGAGAGGGTCAGCGGGACCGCCGGACCCATGCCGTGCCGACCAGGCCGACGGTCGCCGAGAGCAGCAGCCATCGGAACAGCTCGCTCAGGCGTCCCCCGTCCCACGCCGCCGACCCGATCGCGCGCACCGTGCTTCTGGAATCGTCGCGTTCGCCCAGCCTTCCCGCCAGCGCGCCGGCCGCGCCGGGCAGCGGCTCGACGGTCGAGGCGTCGCCGCGCATCGGCGCCCCCGGCGCGATCGCCAGGAGCGCGCGCCCGGTGGGGCCGGCTCGCCAGAGTCGTGTGCGGTCCGCGGCGGGAAGGACGCTGCGCAGCGCCCCCCGCGGCTCGTCGCTAGGCGCCATGCCCTCCGCGGTCGGAAGGAGCTCGCAGTACTGGTCGATCGCGGCGACATCCTCCCCGGTGCATCTCTGGGCGACGGCCGAAGCGGGGACGACCAGGACCGTGAGCAACGCAACGACAAAGATGGTCAGCACCGCTCGCACGCCTCCTAGTACGTGTCATGCAACCGCGACCTGACAGGTTGGAGGTGGCTCGCCGGCTCTTGCTCGGCGCGCTGCTCGCCGGGGGAGTGGCCATGGCGGCGCTGCGCGGCGGCTCCTATGGGCCGATCCCGCGCGGCGAGCTGCTCGTCCTGATTCTGTGGGTGCTTGCCCTCGGAGTGGCGCTGGGACTGCTGCCGCGGCACCGAATGCCCGCCGGCGCCGCCGTTGCCGTCGCGGCGCTCGTCGCGCTCGCCGCCTGGACGGCGCTCGGGCTGGTGTGGACCGAGAGCGCTGAGCGCACGGTGACCGAGGTCGCGCGGACGCTGGGGTTCACCGGGTTGCTGCTGCTGGTCGTCTGGACCTTCGCAGGCCGGGGATGGGAGGCGGCGGCGCTGTGGGTGACCGCGACCGCCATCCTGGTGTCGGCGCTCGCGCTCGTCAGCCGGCTGGCGCCGGACCTCGTGTCCAGCCCGCTGACGACCGCGGGGCTCTATCGCCGTCTCGGGTACCCCTTCAACTACTGGAACGCGCTGGGCGCGTGGGCGGCCATGACGGTCGCCCTGGCGCTGGCGGTCAGCGCGCACGCGCGCCCGCGGTGGGTTCGCGGGGGCGCGCTCGGCGGCATCTGCGTGGCGGTTCCCGTGGCGTACCTGACGTACTCGCGCACCGCCGCGCTCGCGATCGCCCTTGCCGTGATCGGCGTGGTCGCGGTGTCGCGCCATCGCTGGCAGGTGGTGGTCAACGCGCTCCTGGCCGCGGTGGGATCGTCAGCAGTCATCGTCGTCATCCGCGCCCACCCGCAGATCGCCAGCGGCCGGGGCGTCGAAGGGGCCGACGTCGTCGCCGAGATCTGCGCGGTTGTGGTCGGCGCCTGTGTCCTGGCGGGGCTCGCGGGGGTCACCGAGCGCGCGAGCACGTTCCGGCTTGCGCGTCACGCGGCGACCGTGTCGCTGGCGACCGCCGCCGCCATCGGCCTGGCTGCCGCGGTCGCCGTCGGTCCGGCGCTCGCCGACCGGGTCTGGACGAGCTTCGAGCGGCGGGGCGAGAGCGCGGCCGTCACCGACCCGGCGCAGCGCTTGGGGAATCTCAGCGGCGTGCGCAGGGAGCTGTGGGCAGTCGGGCTCGACTCCTTCCAGGCACACCCCCTGGGCGGGACGGGCGCCGGCACGTACGAGTTCGTCTGGAACCGGGACGCCCGGCGCGACACGGCGGTCCGTGACGCGCATTCGCTCTACGTGGAGACGCTCGCAGAGCGGGGAGGTCCCGGCTTGCTGCTCCTTTTGGTCGCCCTGGCCGGCCTGCTGGCCGCAGGGCTGCGAGCATCGTTGCGGCAGCCCGACGACGCGAAGGCCGGCATTGCGGGGGGATGCGCCATCGCGTTCGTGGTCTTCTGCATCAGCGCGGGCGTCGACTGGCTGTGGGAGCTGACGGCGGTCACGGTCCTGGGGCTGGTCTGCGGTGGGCTGGCGGCCGTCGCCGGTCCGCCGGGGACGCCGGTGAGGCTCCGGCCGGGCGCGCGGGTCGTCGCGGCGCTCGTCGCGCTGGGGTGCGTGGCGGTGCAGCTCCCGGTGCTGATGAGCGCCTCGGAGGTCGCAGCGAGCCGGCAGGCGATTCGTCAAGGCCGGGTCGACGACGCGCTGTCGGCCAGCGCTACGGCGATCGCCGCCCAGCCGTGGGGCGCCAGCGGCTATCTGCAGCGGGCGCTCGTGCTGGAACGTGCCGGCGCCCTGTCCTATGCGGCCCGTGACGCGCGGGAGGCGACGGAGCGGGAGGCCACGAACTGGCAGACCTGGCTGATCCTGGCGCGCATCGAGGCCGAGCGCGGCCGCGTGCCCGCGGCACTGCGCGCCGTGCGACGGGCGCGAGACCTCAACCCCCGCTCGCCGCTGTTTGCGCGTGACTGACCCGCCGGCGCCGCGTGCCAAGCCCGCTGCGGGCGCGGACGGCGGGACGCAGTCGCTGCGCGTAGTCGCGGAGGCTGAGGGCGTCGAGATCGCCGGCGAGGCAGAACGCGCTCTTGGCCTCCGACGGCCAGCGCGAGTAGCGAATCAGGGGCGCTGCTGATCGCTCAATGCGCTCGAGCAACGCCCTGGGCGTCCCGAACCGGCGCACGTCGCGCCCGCTGAGCAAGACGCTGCAAGCGGCGGCGTCCGCGCCGGACTCGACGACGTATCCCTGCTCGGTGAGGAACGCGATGGTGGCGGCGTCGACGCCGCTCACGCCCACGAACGGCCGCGCCGCGCTGTCGATGCGGACGCTGCGGTCGTCGAGGACCGACCATGTTCCGTCCCACGGGCGCAGCGTCGCCGGCCACGGCCAGCGCGCGACGAGGACGGTGGCCCGCTCGCTGCAGTTGAAGTCGAGCACGAGGGCGCCGTCCTGGGCCGAGGTGCGTGCGCCGAAGGCGCTCCGCTCGCGCCACCAGGCGGCGATGTCGCGCAGCTGCGCCAGCCAGACCGCGGGACGCTGGGCGCGGGCGGCGCCGAGCACGCCGTCGACGGCCGCCTCCAGCAGGTCGTAGGCCTCCGGGTGAAAGAGCGGCGCGAACAGCTCCTCCCGGCGGTGGGTCTGGTGCAGCGTCTCCAACCACGTTCGCAGCAGCCCGTCTTCGCCCAGCCCGAGGCCGTCGCAGAGCTGGAGATCGTCGGGGACCGACGCCGGGATCTCGACGAGCCCGTCCTCGAGGGTGGGCGTCGCGACGGCACCGTCGGAGGACAGCGCGCGGTAGTTGCGGGCCAGCTGCGCGAAGACCGGGCCGCTGTCGCCGCCGCTGTCGCGGCCCGCGGCGGGCCAGGTGATGGCGCGGTTGCTGCTGTAGCTGAAGACCCCCTCGGGCAGGATCGCGCGCACGTCGGGGGTGTAGCTCAAGTAGGGACAGCGGAAGCCGTCGCAGGGGATGCCGTGGCGCGCATATGCGGCAATCGCCTGATCGAATTGCCATGCAGACTGTGCAGGCGTCAGCCGCCGGAAGTCGGCGTGGTCATAGCCATGGATCGCCAGCTCGGCCCCCGCGTCGCACAGCTCTCTGAGGAAGGCGGGCTCCTCGTCGACGACCCGGCCCGGCGTCGCGAACGTCGGGCGCGGCACGGCGGGATCGAGCCCGCGCAGGCACCGCCAGATCCGCTCCTTGGCCTTGCGCGACGTGATGCCGTATCGCCGCCCGACAGCACCGGCGCGCGTTGCCAGGTAGATCGGATGCCGCGCCACTAGGACTCCGCCTGGCCGCCGGCGCGATCGGTGATGCGGTCGCCGTCAAGGACATACGCCAGGTGGCACTCCGGGCACGCCCAGCCGTCGCCGCTGGGCTCCAGGCGCCGGCCGCAGCGGCAGACCCAGCCGGCCGGCGTCGCGGGATGGCCGGCGACCAACGCCTGCGCCGGAACGTCGCGCGTCACGAGCGCCGCGGCGGCGACGAACGCGAACGGCTCGATCCTCACCCCGGCGACGATGACCGCCCCGGCGCCCAGCGTCGCCCCGCGCCCGACGCGGGTCGGCACGAGCCACGTCGCCTCGCGCTCATAGCGCGTCCCCGTCACGCCGAAGCGCGGCGAGCGCGGGTAGCGATCATTGGTAAAGACCACGCCCGGACCGACGAAGACGCCGTCCTCGAGGGTCACGCCCGCCCAGATGCAGTTGCCGTTCTTGATGGTCACCTGATCGCCCACGACGGCACCGGACTCGATGTAGCAGTGGCTGCCGATGTTGCAGTCGCGCCCGATGGAGGCCCCGTCGCCAACCTGGGTGAAGGCCCACACACGCGTGTCGCTGCCTATGCGCTCGGTCTCAACGATCGCGGTTGGATGGATCGTCACCCATGCCGGGTGCCCGGAGGCCGATGACGATGAAACCTCGCCCGGAGTCAGGCTTGCGCTCTGTCGCGCGTATGAGTTTGACATGGCGATCGTCACGGATGAACGCGTCCTGCCGGCGAGCGTGCCGCTGAGCGATGCGCGCGCGAGCATCGGCGCCCTGCTTGCGGGCCGATCGCGAACCGCCACCGTTCAGCGGGCGCTCGTAGCGGCCGATGCGGCAGCGGTCCTGGTCTCCATCGCCATCGCCCTCATGCTCACCGGTCACGCCTCCGAGGTGCGGGCGAGCGAGCAGCTGCTGTGGGGCGTCGTCTACCTGCCGGTCGTCCTGGTCCTCTTCAAGCTCTACGGGCTCTATGACCGCAACGGCAAGCGGCTCAACGATTCGACGTTCGACGAGGTGCCCGGCGTCTTTCACGCGGCGCTGGTGGCGACGCTCGTCCTCTGGGGCTGGCTCAAGGTCGGTCCTGCCACGCAGCTCGTGCTCGTCCAGGCGTCGCTTTTGCTCGGGGCCACCATCGTCCTGGTCCTCGCGGCGCGCGCCGGCGCCCGCGCCACGATCGCGCGGGTGATCGCGCCGGAGCGCGTGCTGCTGGTCGGCGTGGGCCCCAGCGCCGGCCTGCTGACCCGCAGGCTGGGTACCGCCCCGTGCGGGAGAGGCCTGTCGCCGGTCGGCTACCTGTGCGATGAGGACGATCCCGATCCCGATCCCGACGGGGTGACCGGGCCGGGGCTCGCCTGCCTGGGAACCGCCGACCGGCTCCGGGACGTCTGCCGTGCGCTGGCCGTCGACCGCGTGATGATCGCCTCGCCGGACGTCGCCTGCGATCGGCTGCCCGACCTCATCAGACAGGCCGGCGACGCCCACGTGAAGGTCAGCCTCGTGCCCTCCGCCGTCGACGTGCTGGGCGCCTCAACCGAGCTCGACGACCTCGATGGGCTCCTGCTCCTGGCTATCAACCCGGCCCAGTTCTCGTGGTCCTCACGGGCGCTGAAGCGCAGCCTCGACGTCGTCGTGTCAGCCACCGTGCTGCCGCTGCTGGTCCTGTTGCTGCCGATCGTCGCCGCCGCGATCAAGCTCGACTCCCCGGGGCCCGTGTTCTTCCGGCAAGAGCGCCTCGGTCGCGGAGGGCGCCGCTTTCAGATCCTGAAGCTGCGCACGATGACCTGCGACGCCGAGGCCCGGGTGCGCGAGATGCAGAGCCAGAGCGCCCATCCGGCCTGGCTGGTGCTCGACAGCGATCCGCGCGTCACGCGACTCGGCCGCATCCTGCGCGTCACGAGCATCGACGAGCTGCCGCAGCTCTGGAACGTGCTGCGCGGCGAGATGAGCCTGGTCGGCCCGCGTCCGATGCCGGTCGCCACCGACCGCTACATCAATGGCTGGGGCCGGCGACGGCTGGACCTGACGCCCGGCATCACCGGTCTGTGGCAGGTGATGGGGCGAGCCTCGACCTCGTTCGAGGAGATGCTGAAGCTCGACTACCTCTACGTCACCAACTGGAGCGTCTGGGGTGACGTGCGGCTGTTGGTGAGAACCGTGTCGGTGGTGTTCTCGCGGCGCGGCGCGAACTGAGCGCGGACGGATGCACCGGCGTGGTCGCGCCCTACAGGAAGCGGTACGTCAAGTCCCCGGCGAGCGCCGTCGCGCGAAGGGGCATGGCACGCCACGCCCGGGCTGCCCCGCGCGCGACCCGGCCGTCGGCGCCGCCGCCGGTCTCCGGAGCGTGCTCGGGCGCGGGGAAGTAGTAGCGGTGCAGCCTCCGGGGCCTGGTTCCCCACTTCGCCTTGAAGCGGGCAAGGCCATCGTCGCCGTCGACCACCTCGCCGAAGTCGTAGTGCCGGAAGCCCTCGGCACACGCGGTGTGGATCGCCTCCCAGTGGATCGCGTCGTTGGGCCGGAGCTCGAGCGCGCCGGCCCGCACGCCGTTGAAGCCGTAGAAGACCGTCGAGCCCAGCTGCAGCATCACGCACCCCGCCAGCACCTCGGCGTCGCGCTCGGCGAGGAGCAGGCGCATCGCTCCGCGCGGGCGCAGCTCGTCCCAGAGCGCGCCAAACAGGCGCCGCGGCCGCGGAGGTACGAGGTGCTGGCGCATCGTCTGCAGGTAGAGCCGGTACCAGGCGTCCAGGTCGTCGAGCGTCTCCGCGGGCCGGACCCGCACGCCGCTCTTGCGCGCCTTGTTCACCGCTCGCCTGATGGCGGCGTGGTTGCGGGAGGTCCCGAACCGCACGTCGGCGGGGCACTGCGGGAGGTCCAAGATGTAGGTCATGCGCCAGGGGTGGCCGACGACGCGCGGGACAAGGTCCTCGAGGCGCGGCTCGAGGACCTTGAGCTGGAGCTGGGCGTCGCCGCCCGTGCGCTGGGCGGCCGCGGCGACCAGGGCGGCCAAGCCGTCGCGACCATCGGCCAGCGGCCCGGCGACGGGGCTGCGGGGAAGCGAGGAGAGCCGGCGGCCGGTGTTCTGACCGGCTCGGTGCAGCGGCAGCCCGCGGGTCGCCATGAGCGGGAGCACACCGCGCAGATGTCCGCGTGGATCGACGACCGTGAGGCCGATCGGCGCCCGGCCGTACTCGCGTCGCAGAGCGCGCAGCCAGCCGGAGTGGTGATAGACGAGTCCCTCGGGGTGGTGCTCGACGTACCGGTCCCAGCGCTCGTCGGCCGTGGGATCGACGGCCTCGACGTGCAGCGCCCCGGCGGGGCTCGGGAGATGCCCGTTGGACACGGTCACCGCAGCGTACTCTCCGGCGACCCAGGTTCCAGGGCGTGACCGGCGCGCAAACATCGGCGGCCGGCCGGCAGCCGACGGTGGTCTTCCTGATCGCCAACCAGCCGCTCCCGCGCGACCGGCGGGTCTGGCAGGAATGTCGCAGCGTCGGGCATCGGTGCCGCGTCATCGCGATCTCGCGGACGGGGACCGCGCCCGGCACCGAAGGGCGGCTCGACCACGTCGACGGCATCCCCATCCACCGCTACCCGATCACGCTCGCCGACGGTGGCGTCGGCGCCTACGGCCGCGAGTTCGGCGCGGCGCTGTGGCACTCCGCGCGCCTGCTGCGCCGGATCGCGCGCGAGACGCCGATCGACGTCGTGCACGCGGGCAACCCGCCCGACTTCCTGCTCTTGGCTGGGCTCGGGCTGAAGCGTCGGGGAACCCGGCTGATCCTCGACCACCACGACCTCTCGCCCGAGCTGTACGAGGCGCGCGCCGGCCGCCGCGACGCGGTCTACCACGCGCTGCGGGGGCTCGAGCGACTCAGCTTCGCCGCCGCGGACGTCGTGATCTCGACCAATGAGTCTTTTCGTCATATAGCGATCGAGCGGGGCGGAAAGCAACCCGCCGACGTCTTCGTGGTCCGCAACGGCCCCGACCTCTCGCGCTTTCACGCCGTCGACCCCGACCCGTCGCTGAAGCGGGGCAAGCGCTTCCTGCTGGCCTACGCGGGCGTGATGGGCCGCCAGGACGGGATCGACCACGCGCTCGGCGCGCTCGCCGCGCTGCGGCGCCGGCGCGAGGACTGGCATGCCGTCCTGGCCGGCGACGGCGAGGTGCTGCCGCGCATGCGCGACCTCGCGCGCCGGCTCGGCATCGGCGATGCCGTCACGTTCCCGGGATGGCAATCCAACGACGGGGTGCTGCGGGTCCTGTCGACCGCCGACGTCTGCCTGGCGCCCGATCCACCGAGCCCGGCCAACGACCACTCGACCATGATCAAGATCATGGAGTACATGGCGCTGGGGCGCCCGATCGTCTCGTTCGACCTCCCCGAGTCGCGCGTCTCGGCCGGGCCGGCGGCGCGTTTCGCGGCCGGCGACGACGAGCTCTTCGCGCGGCACGTCGACGAGCTGCTCGACGACCCGGCCGCACGGGCGGCGATGGGCGACGCCGGCCGCCGGCGGATCGCCGATGGGCTGTCCTGGGAGCACTCCGAGCGCGTGCTGCACCAAGCCTACGACCGCGTCCTGTCGATGTGAGCGCTCCGGCGGCCATCTTGCATCCGTCTGCCGATCCGCGGTGGCCGGCGTTTGTGCGGGCGGCCCCGGGCGCGACGATCTTCCACCATCCCGCGTGGCTGGAGCTCATCCACACGCGCTACCGCTACGCCATCGCCGCGTGCTGCGTGCTGGACGGCGACGGACGCGTCGTCGCCGGTGTACCCGTCGCGTTGGTGGGGAGCTCGCTCACCGGGCGGCGCCTGGTGGCGTTTCCGTTCTCGGACGCGTGCCCGCCGCTGGGAGCGACGAACGACCTCGTCGCGCTCGGCGCCGTCCTCGACGTTCTGCGCCGGCGGATGGGGCTGTCGCTCGAGGTGCGCGGGCCATTCGCCGAGGCGCCGGGCGCGCGCGCCGGGGCGCGCTACCACCAGCACGTGCTGCCGCTGGCCACCGACGTCGCGGAGGTCGAGCGCCGCTTCCGGCGCTCGAGCGTCCTGCGCGGCGTGCGGCGCGCGCGGCGCGAAGGCCTCATGACGCAGCGCCGGACCGACATCGAGGCGCTCGAGGCGTTCTTTCGGCTGTACGTCGCCACGCGCAGCCGCCTCGGCGCCCCCACACAGCCGCGAAGCTTCATCCGCGATCTGCGGCGCCTGTTCGCGCAGGACCTGGGCTTCGTCCTGCTCGTCACGCGCGGGCCCGAGACCGTGGCCGCCGCGGTCTTCCTCCACCACGCAGGGACGTTGACCTACAAGTACGGCGCATCGGACGTGCGCGCGCTACCGCTGCGGCCGAACAACCTCTTGTTCTGGGAGGCGATCCGATGGGGCTGCGAGAGCGGCATGGATCGGTTGGACCTCGGGCGCACCGACATCGGTCAGGAGGGCCTGCGCGCCTTCAAGCTGGCGTGGGGCGCCGAGGAGCAGGAGCTCGTGTACACCCACCTGGGGGCCGAGCCGCCGCGCGCCGCCGACCGCGGCGTGGCGGGCCGCGCGCTGGCCGCCGGATTGCGGCGTGCTCCTCCGATCGCCAGCCGCCTGGCGGGGGAGGCGCTCTACCGGCACGCCGGTTAGGCGGACCGGGCGCGCGGCTACACCATGCGAGGCATGACCGACCCTCCCGCCATCGTGATCAGCAAGGGCGCACAAGGGCTCGCGGTCACCCGCGGGCTGGGGGAGATGGGCGTGCGCGTGATCGTGCTTCATTGGACCGACCATGACGTCGCACGGCTCTCGCACTATGCCGGCGAGGCGATCCAGGTCCCACATCCCGAGCACGACGGGACCGCGTTCATCGAGGCGCTGCTGTCGCTGAGCGAGCGGTTCGCGGGTGCCGTCCTCATTCCCACCGCCGACGAGGCCGTCAAGGACTTGGCCAACAACAAGCCGCAGCTGGAGCGCCACTTCATCGTCGCCTGCCCCGACGCCGATGTCGTCGACCGCTTCATCGACAAGCGCCACACCTACGAGCTCGCGGCCGCCCGCGGCATTCCCATTCCCAGGACGCTGGTCCCCCAAGGACCGGACGACCTGGCTGCCTTCGACGAGCAGGTGCGCTACCCGTGCCTGGTCAAGCCGCGAGAGAGCCACCGCTACGTCTGGCACTTCAAGACCAAGCTCGCCGTGGTCGCGTCCTTCGCCGAGATGCGCTCGGAGTACGACGCGGCGATGGAGGCCGGCGTCGAGGTCGTCATCCAGGAGCTGATCCCCGGCCCGGACTCCAACGGCGTCAACTACAACGCCTACCGCTGGGACGGCGAGGTGCTGGCGCAGTGCACGGCGCGCAAGATCCGCCTGGCACCGCCGCGCTTCGGCATCCCGCGCGTGGTCGTCTCGGCGGATGTGCCGGCGGTCGTCGCGCCGGGCCGGGCGATCCTCGACGGCCTCGGGCTGGAGGGCTTCGCGTGCACGGAGTTCAAGTACGACGCGCGCGACCGCACGTTCAAGCTGCTGGAGGTCAACGGGCGCCACAACCTGTCGACGCTGCTGTCGATTCGCTGTGGCATGAACTTCCCGTGGATGTCCTACCGCCACCTGACCGCCGGCGAGCGTCCCGCGCAGGTCGACGTGCGCACGGGCCTGTACTGGATCGACGAGACCGAGGACATCCCCTACAGCGCGACCCGCGCCGGCCGCGACGGGCGCCCGCTGCGCGAGATCCTGCGCCCGTGGGCGCGCGAGCACGTGTTCGCGGTGTATGACCCGAACGACCGGGCGCCGTTGCTTGTCGGTGGGCGCCGGCGCGTGAGCAAGCACCTCCGCGGGCGCTGAGGTGGCGGGCCGGGGTCCGGATCTGCGGCCGGTCGTCGGCCACGCGATGCGCGCGTATCTGGCGCCGAGCGAGACGTTCGTCACCAACCAGATCGCGAGCCTGAGGCGCTACCGGCCGGTGGTCGTCGCGCACCATCGCCGGCCGCGGACCGAGGTGGCGCTGGGCGAGGGTGTCGTGGCGAGCGACGCGCTCGCGGGACCGCGCGCGGTGCTGCAGCGCGGCGGCTATCGGATGGCACGGGCTGCCATGCCCTCCGGTGTCGAGCTCCTCGCCCGGTACCTGCGCGATCAGCGCGCTCGCCTCATCCACTACCACTACCTCACCGACGCCCGCTTCCTGCTCGGCGTCGCCAGGCGCACCGGCCTGCCGGCGGTCGCCTCGGCCTACGGCTACGACGTGACGCTGTTTCCCCGGCAATACCGCGGGCTGGGCCGGCGCTACCTGCGACCGGTCTTCGATCGCCTCGACTGCGTGCTGGCGATGAGCGAGGACATGCGCGACGACCTGGTGGCGATCGGCTGCCCGGCGCGCAAGATCATTGTGCATTATCACGGCTCGCCGACCGCGCGCTTCCGCCATGCCGGTCGCCGCTACGCCAAGGACGGCCCGCTCACGGTGCTCTGCTGCGCGCGGCTGGAGCCGATCAAGGGCCAGCACTTGGTCCTTGAAGCGCTGCGGGTCCTCGACCGGCGCGGCTGCCGTGACCTGCGCCTGGTGCTCGTGGGGGAGGGGAGCACCCGCGGCGAGCTCGAGCGGATGGCGGCCGACGCCGGATGGGGTGCTGATCGCGTCGTGTTCGCCGGCCACGTGCCGCACGCGAGCGATGCGCTCCTGCGCCACTTCCACGAGGCCGATCTCTTCGTGCACCCGAGCGTCACGATCCGCGGCGTCAAGGAGGGCATCCCCGGGACGATCGTGGAGGCGATGGCGGCCGGCCTGCCCGTCGTCGCCACGCGCCACGGAGGCATCCCCGCGGTGATCGACTCAGGGTGCGAGGGCCTGCTGGTGGCTGAGTACGACGTCGAGGCGCTCGCCGCGGCGATCGAGACCCTGGCGCGAGATGCCGGGCGCCGGGAGCGGCTGGGCCAGGGGGCCGCAGACCGCGCCGGGCGCGAGCTCGATCTCCAGGTACGGACCGTCGAGCTCGAGCGCATCTATGACCGTCTGATCTGAGCCGGGTCAGGACTGGCCGCCGGTCACGCCGACGCTTGCGCGCCGCACGCGGCGCCAGAGCCCTCTGTCCTCCGGGGTGATCGCGCCCACCGCGAAGAGCAGTGGGAGGTAGAGCGCGCCACCGAGGAGCATGCTCACGACGGTGGGCAGCCAGCGGTCCAGCCCCCACATGGCCAGGCCGCTGCCGGCGGCCGCCACGGCGAAGGGCCAACCGACCTGCAGCACCCGCGTCGGGGCGCCGCTGCGGGCGGTGGCGCGGAGCAGCAGCGCCAGGTGCACCGCTGAGCTCCCGGTGCTCGCCAAGGCGGCGCCGACCGCCGCGAAGGGCGCGATCAGCGCGACGCCCGAGCAGAGACGGACAGCGACCGTGAACGTTTGCAGCACCAGATTCGTACGCTGGCCTCCGCGAGCTACGAGCGACCGCCAGAACACGGAGATCAGCGAGAAGCACGCGATGTTGATCGAGAGGATCCTCAGGACGGTCGCGGCATCCGCCAAGTCCTCGCCATAGACGGTCCGGACGATGTCGTCGGCCATGGCCATGCACCACGCCGCGAAGAGCAGGGAGAAGGCGAGCAGGGCACGGACCGCCGCGGTCTGCCAGAAGCGGAACCGCTCCTCGGCGGTCTGGAACGACTCCGAGAGCAACGGGAAGACGTTGACCATCAGCACCTCGGAAAGCGTCAGCGGGATCTCGATGATCCGCAGCGCCGCGCTGTAAATGCCGATCTCGTGCTCGGTGGCCAGCGCCGACAGGAGGATGATCTCCGGGCGGGCGAAGAGCGCGGCGATCAGCGACGAGCCCGTGAAGGCCTTCATCTCGCGCACGAGCCGGGTGGCGAGCGACCACCGCAGCGACGTCCGCAGCCGCGTGATCCATCGGTTGATGATAATGAAGTAGATCAGCGCTACGCAGTATTCGAGCACGACGAAGGCCAGCAACAGCTCAGGGACATCGGCGCCGTGGGCCAGCATCCATGCCGCGGCGGCGACGTAGGTCACCGAGCTCCAGAGCCGCGTCATGGTCTGGAAGGCCACCCGGCCATGGGCGACGAACACGCCCTCCTGGATCCCGTTGAGGACCTTCGGGACGATGGCCAGCAGGATCACCGACACGCTCGCCTGAAGATCCGCGGAGTACCCGACATGCCGCACGACGAGTTGGGCGAGCAGCATCAGCGCGGTCGCGACGACCAGCGCCACGGCGCTGAGGTGGACGGTGTAGGCGGCCGTCCGCGTCCGGTCGCGGCTGATCTCGCGGACGAGGTAGTCCGTCGTTCCGGCGACGGCTGCGATCGCGATCAAGCCGTAGATCGCCCACGCGGTTGCGAACACGCCCAGGCCGGCCGGGCCGAGCGCGTTGGCGACGAGCACCCCGACGACGAAGCCGCTGGTGCGCTCCAGCACCTTCGAGACCGCGAGCACGGCGCTGTTCGTCAGAACGCGCCGCGCCCTTGCACCGGCGCGGCTCGCCATCGTGTTGCGATGCTACGGGGGCGCCGGGGCCGCGGGGGATCGATCCGTGCCTAGGTCAGGCCTCGTACACCGACTCGATTCTCGTGAGCCGGGACGCAGGCCGCACGTCAGCGGGCGCAGGACCAGTTTGGCCGATGGCCAGTCCCGGATTCGAACCGGGGACACCACGATTTTCAGGGGTGCCTGAGGGGTTCGCGGGGGTTCGGTGGAGTAGGCGATTGGCCTGCATCTGAGCTCGTTCTGCTCACGCACCCGGCCGGTCGATTTCGGCTCGTCTCGGTCGGGGTTGTTTGCACGATGTTTGCACAGCTTGTCGACTGCGATCAGGCGACCTGAGCAGCAATTCCCGTGTCAACTGCTATTTCCGGGAAGGACCCACTTGGACGACACTGAACCCCAGGGACTCCGCGGCATAGGAGCATCATGAGCGAACCTCAGCACGACAACGACGCGTACGGCTGTCTTCTAGCGTTCGATACCGACAACGCTGAGTTTGCGCGGGGTTTTGAAGCGGGCCGCGTATGGCAGCGGCTCCAGCTTGACCCGGAGGCATTCGCGGAAGCAGTGCACGCCCGCAACACCGAGATGCTTCTGCGTATGGCCGAAGCCCAGAACCGTACGGTGGTAGGCCATATGCACGATGCCGAATGGACGTGGGTAGAGTTCAGCGAGGCGTCGGGCGATGAGCCCGACTGATATGCGACACCCCGAGTGTCGCATCTCAGCCGTTGTGAATCAGTAGCTGCGGTGGATGGTCACGTCGCGCATGACGTAGCCAACCTCGTTAGAGCGGGTGGGCGGGAACCGCTCACCCTTGACGCAGGTAGCCTCGCGGCCGGCCCACTGGCCGGTCGCGAGCACCGCGCCGTACTGCCCCGAGCGGGGCACCGTCTGGCCGGGCTTGTAAATGGTCTTAGGCGTACTCCTCACCTCCTTTCGGGCCGCGGGGCTAGTCGGGTCCATGACCGTGCGGCACTTGTTCAGCGCCTTCCAGGCGAAGCTGCGAATCTCGGGGATCGCAACAGAACGTCCTCAGAGTACCGCATATCGCAACACAACTGCCGGGGGCGTTGTGATTATGCTCGCCTGGAGTAGCTTGGCGTTGTAATATCTTTTGTATGGATCCCGATCGCTTTCAAGCCCCAGCGTTTGGCCGAGCGGTTTCCAGATCCGGAGCTCCCTGCTATTTCGAGCCCGAGCCCATGCCTCGCCGCTTGGATCTCGATCCCGAAACGGTGATGGCGCTGTCGGCGGCTGACAACGCGTTGGGACGGCTGGCGAGCGCCGGTAAATTTTTGCGCGAGCCCACGCTCTTCGTTCGGCCCTACATGACCCGAGAGGCCGTGGCGAGTTCACGGATCGAAGGGACCGAGGCGTCGCTTTCAGAGGTCCTCCAGGCCGAGGCAGTGGGTGAGGAGCCGAGGGCAGATGTCGAAGAGGTCAGGAACTACCTGGCGACCATTGATTGCGGCTTAGAGCTGCTGAAAACGTTGCCTATCTCGCAGAGAGCGTTGACCGAATTGCATCAGGTGCTGATGCGAGGAGTCCGCGGCCGTGACAAACATCCCGGGCAGCTCCGGACGATCCCCGTCTACATCGGCTCGCCGACGGACTCTGCGGAAACCGCCGTCTTCGTGCCGCCTATGTCAAGCTCAATCCCTGCACTGCTTGATGACTGGGAACGCTTCGCGAATGAGGACCCGCGAATGCCAATTCTCGTCCAGTGCGCTCTGCTGCATTACCAGTTCGAGACCATCCATCCATTCATGGATGGCAATGGGCGCCTAGGCCGGCTTCTCATCGTCTTCTTCTTGATGGAGAAGCAGCTCTTGCCCGCGCCTCTGCTGTACTTGAGTACCTATCTCGAAGAGCGTCGCCGGGAGTACTACGACCGGCTCCAGATGGTGCGAGAGCGCGGAGAGATACAGCAGTGGCTCCAGTTCTTCCTGCATGCCGTGACCGTGCAAGCCAAGGACGCCGTCATCCGCACCGAGAGGCTCTTCGACCTACGCGAGTACTACCGCAATGAGCTGAGGGGCTCTCGAAGCCGGGCGAGTGAGGTCGTTGATCTTGTCTTTGAGAATCCATACCTCACGGCGAAATCAGTGGCCCAACGGCTCGGCATCACGAGCCAGGGGGCGCTGAATTTGATCCGTGGTCTGGAAGAGCGGGGATGGCTACGGTCACTCGGAACGTTTGGGCGAGGCGGTCGAGTCTTCTACTACGCGCCGGAAGTCTTTAGGACGATCGACCAGCCGCGTAACGACATGCCCGATCAAGGGTCTTCCCAGCTAACCCTCTCTTGAGTTGGGTCGGACGACCCTTATCACAACGAAAGGGCGTCTTTGTTTGAGCGTTGCTCGGGCTCTGCAACCCCCGTTGACATGTGGGCGGGACGCTGCAACAGCGCCGTAGCTGCATAGACACGTAAGCCACTGCGGGCAACGCGAAGGCGAGTAGGCGCGCTGTCCCCATGTGGTTCGCCGATGGCGTTCCGTTCTAGCGACGTCGACCTGCAGGCGTGGTCTGGGGCACCGAGGGGGCGAGGGCGTAGGGGACGTGCGAACGCTGTCGGTGTGGTTCTTCGCCAATGGTCCTACCCGTTCCGCACGTGGCGTTTTAGGCCGTTCTCCTACGCGTTCCGCCGTGGAACGGGTTGGGCTGCCGCTCGCCCCGCAGCCAATGGGTTTCGGGGCCCTCCGCGTGCTCGACCACCCGCACCCACCATTGACTTCGTCGGAATGGCAGGTGCGGGTGGTCGAGCCCACTACGGGCCGGGTTCCTTGGCTGCGGGGCGAGCGGCTGCCCAAGGGTGATGCGAGGCGTCGATGTGGTGCGCGAACGGGTCTGAGAGGCCGTTGGCCGGGTCAGGGTGCGTTGCCCGTGGATGACCGCCCTACCGGGAGCGGAGCAGCACTGCGGACGGCGACGAGTGCCGCCCGCTGGCCGAGTTGCGTCTATGCCGTGATCGCTTTGCCGTAGTCGGTGAACAACCGGTCTAGCGTTTCCGTGGCGGCGTGGGTGGTGGTGATCTCGGCGTCGATCTCGGCGGCCTGCTCGTCGGTCTCGGCTCCTTCGAGGTCATAGACGAGGTCGCGGATGCATGCGTCGAGGTCCTTGCGACGCTTGCGCAGTTGCTCGATGTGGCCGGCGGTCAGCGGGATCTCGACCTGCTCGGCGCCGTCTGGCACTGGCTCCCAGCCGACGGCCTTGATGACCGCGATGGCGTCGCAGAAGATGTCTGCCAGCGCCTCCTGATCGACCGGGGTGAAGTCCGAGAAGTCCTCGAACGTCTCGTGGTTGAAGACCAAGACCAGCTTGGACTCCTCGCGCACGACGTCGGCCGTCTGGCGGTCAACGGCGATAAGGCAGGCGTAGATACCCTGTTGGGCACTCATGGAGGTGATATCTCCTTGGGTCATGCCCCCGGGCCGTTTGCCGCGGTCGCGGGGGTCTTCTTGTTAAGGATGTCGCTCGCGAATGGTATCGGATGAGACAGCGGGTTTGTCAAGTTCGGCTGGCTCGCACGCGAGCTAGCGAGCAACATGTACGTCTAGCTTGCGAGCACGTCATCGAAGAAGCTCGCCTCCCCGACGCCCGCGTCGATGAGGTGGACGTATTCCTTCAACGTGTAGGCCGGAGAGTGGTGGCCGAGCCACTCCTGGACCTGCTTGGCGTTCTTCCCGCCGCCGCCATGTTCGGTCGGCGCGAAGAGCAGCGAGGCGCAGGTGTGACGGAAGGAGTGCAGCGTCACCCAGGGAACGCCGGCACGCTGCGCGGCGGGCCGGAGCACCTTGGATTGCAAGTTGTTGCGGTTGAGGCGCGTTCCGCGCGTTGAGGGGAACACGAGCTGGCCGTCGGCGTCAGCAGGCTGGGCAGCTGTGAGCTTGCGGACGAGACCGGGCGACAGCGGGATGTCGCGCTTGCCGTATCTCGTCTTGGGCTCGCAGACGCGGCCGTCGGCGAACTGCCAGCGGAGCTTGACGTAGGGGCGGCCAGTCAGGACGACGTCGCGGCCCCAGCGCAGTTCGCTGACCTCGCCGATGCGCAGGCCGGTGTGGGCCATGAACTCGAACAGCAGCTTCCAGCGCGGTGGGATCTCGGCGACGACGCGCCGTAGTTCATCGATCGTCATGGCCCGCTTCTCGGTGGAGCGCGGCCGCGCGGTCCCGTCGCCTTCGGGAACCGCGACGCGGACTCCCGCCGCCGGGTTGAAGCGGATGACGCCTTCCTCCATGGCGTCGCCGAGGAGCGCTCGCAGCACGGCGATGTGCTGGCGGATCCACGACTTGCCCAATAGTCGGCCGGGCCGGCGCGGGTCCTCCTGCTCGTTCATCCAGCGCACGAACGCCTTGACGTCCCGCGGCTCGATCTCGGCCAGTCGCAACCGGGCGCGTCCGTCGAAGTAGGGGATGATCCGCGCGTCGAGCATCTGCGTGTAGGCGCGGCGGGTCGAGCCGCGGAAGCCGTTGGAGGTCCGGCCCTGGTAGTTGACGACCCACTCGCGGGCGTAGTCGCCGAACGAGACGCGCGAGAGATCGCGTAGCTCGCCGCGCTCGACATCGACCTCGGCGGCCAGCTTGCCGCGTCGTGCCTCGTCGTAGGTCTCGACGGTCTTCCAGCGCTGCACGCCGCGCACGCGGTAGGCGTACACGTACTTCTTGCCTCGGCGGTAGACGCCCGGCGTCTTGGTCTTCTCCAGCTTCGACTTCTTCGTCGCCATCTCGGCTCCCGTGATCGGGACCGAGACGAGCCGGAGGCGGGTGCGCAAGTGGCGTCGCCGCCCTCGATCCACGCGTCCAGGTGCGAGAGCTTGAACAGCAGGCGCGATCCTTCCTTGCGGTGGGGGATCGTCCGGCGGCTCACCAGGTCATAGATGCGCTGGCGCTTGCACGCGAGGTGCGCCGCCGCCACATCGATGCCCACCCAGGGCTCGGCGACGACGACCGACGCACGCAACCGCGCCGCCGTCCGCTCGACCAGGAGGTCGACGATGCCAGCGGGCAAGGGGATCGAGACCTCATCCATCGCCCACCCACGGCGCGCGCCAACTCGCGGTCCGGCGACCCGCTGTTTGCAGATCTGTTTGCACCCGGCCGCGAACAGCCATCGTGGACCGCTCGTCACAACGACGAAAGCCCTGCAAAAAACGGGGCTTCCGCTCCATGGCCAGTCCCGGATTCGAACCGGGGACACCACGATTTTCAGGGGTACTTGTAGGTGTTGGTCGGGGCCATGGTTTGCAGCGGCTTCGCCTGGCGCGTCGCCGAGCCGGTGCCCGTGGTTGCGGGCGGATTCCTGTGGGTTTAGGCCACGAGCGATCTGCTCGTGGCCTAAACCTCTATAGGTGTATGACTTTGATCGAAGAGCGCCTGGGTGCTGCCGTGAGCCCCCGGTGGGCGAGGACGAGATGGAGCTGCGCATCTGCCTCCACGTTGTCGTTACAACGAGGAAGGGTGATGAGGTGGGCAACGCCTCGTGGTCGCCGCGCAGCAGGGGCGCGAGCGGGTTGAAGCCGCGCTGCTTACGTAAGCCGGCGCTCGATCGCCACCGGACGGGCATGGCAGGCTGACGCAGTTTCACGAGGGAGACGGGTCTGCAGCGACGGTGTGTTAGTCGCTGGGGACGCCGCCGAGCTTGTTGGCGATGTCTTCGGGCAGCTGGGGGCGCATGTACCAGGACGGTGCGTCCCAGTACATGTAGCCGCCGTCGATCAGACTGATCCAGAAGAGAAACTGCTCGCCGATGCTGGCAAAGGCCGGGCGCGTAGGCGGCAGTTGGGCGTAGTCGTAGTTCCAGACTGGGACAGGGTCGTCGTAGCTGCCGCAGGCGAGGGCGATGTAGGGCTTCTCGTCCATGACGCTCAGCGTTGGGTCGCCAGTCGTCGTCGTCTTGGAGAAACTCCAGGGTGGACTGGACCGAGGTCTCCAGTGGTATGAGCGTTCGGTATGCGGCAAACGGCGCGAGGCTGGAGCCGCGGTGCCATCGGAACACTCGGCGCACTTCCTCCGGTACACGGAAACCCAGCGGTGCTGTGATGCGATCAATTTCCGCATCGTCGAGCCCTGGCTCCATGCGATCGGGCATCGTCGTTCCCAGCTCTTGCCAGCGGCGCTCGAGTTGGCCGAGGATCTCGTCGTCGAGCAAAGGTGGAGACGTGGGACCGATTCAGTCGCTCGGAACGCCGCTGAGCTTCTCAAGCATCCCGGTGGGCATCGAGTCGCTTATCTTCCAGTCCGGATCGTCCCGATACCAATCAGAATGGCCCGGCACTGGGTATCGGCGGTTGAGGCCAATCCAGCGGGCGTTGTAGTGACGCCACATCGTCCATGACGAAAGCGGAGCGACGCTGACCTTGTCGCTTGGCTTCGCGTCTGACAGCGATGAGGGGGCCGCGTCGCGCTGAAGACGTCGCGAGCCGGGCGCGTGGCGTCAGCTCAGATGCCAGGGGTACAGGCAGAGCTTGTTCGGTGCTCATCCAAGGAGCGCCGAGGCGATAACGCCGGTTATCGAGGCGATCAGCAAGCCAACGACTGCGCGCTCACGGATGTGAGCCTGGGCCTCGCCTGTCGCGCGGGATACCCAGTGAAAGCCGCACGACAGTCCCAGGCAGGCGACCGCCGCCAACATTAACGTGCCGACGTGTGCGCTCACAGGCTTAGTTTCAAGTGCGGAACGCCCAGAAGATTGCACCGCGCGCGTTCGCTGGCACTGAGCGTGGCGGGTCCGTCACCGTCAAACACCGCGTAGCCAAACGCACCGCCCTGAATAAGAGGGACTCGAGCCTGCGCCTGCTCGACGGCAAACAGACGTCGGCCCGTCAGTCGCCGCCGGTTATCGACGCTAATGACTAACGCATTCGGACCAACGTCGTTGTAGCCCACCAGAATGATGCGTCGGTCGCGATCGAACGGACCGATCCGAAACCGGTGTGGTCCGGACAAGGGGTCGCGCGCCGTGTTGATCGCGTGATGACATCCGGACTCCGGGTCGTCGTAGACAAACAGAACGTCGTCGACAGTAAGGATTCGAAGGTCGTACTCGGCCGCGGCTCGCCACGCAACTACCGCCGTCCCCAAAAGTACCAGCCCTGCAACGGCCATCAGGCCGCGGAGTAGACGGGCGCGGCCCCTTGCTGATGCGAATTGCCCGGCTATCGAGGTGCGGAGTAGACGGGCGCGGCCCCTTGCTGATGCGAATTGCCCGGCTATCGAGGTGCGGAGTAGACGGGCGCGGCCCCTTGCTGATGCGAATTGCCCGGCTATCGAGGTGCGGAGTAGACGGGCGCGGGCCCTCGCTGATGCGAATCGCCCAGCCATCGCTTAACTCTTAGCCGGGTAGTTGCTATCGATGCACGGCGATGCTTGCGGCGGGAGGTCGAGCTTGATCTTGCCGGTGTATCGAATCTGGTGGCGCTTTGATGCTCGAGCGACAGTGATCGTGAAGACGTAGCGTGAGATGCCGGTGAAGTTGGACGCCGATTTGATTGTGACGGTGTAGGTCCCCGCTACACCGCGGGGCTGGCCAGCTGAACGTGGTCCACGAAACGACAGTACTTCGCAGCCACGCCCAGTGTTCGTAGCTCGGAAGTTGGCGCTGATCTTAGTCGGACGAAACGTTTTGAGCTGCTTTACCGGGCATGAAGTGCGATGGCCATCAAGCGAAGCCCGGGCTACACCAAACGTGCCGGCAATGGTGCGGCCGGCTCCGGTGGATCGCGCATAGACCCGGAATGCAACTCGGAACGTGCTGCCGGCGCACGCGGAGTTGTCGAGGATGACGCTGCCTGGCCCAACCGCTCCGTCGGCCGATTGGGCGTTCTTGTCATACCCTGCCACGCGCAGCGCGGTAACCAATCCGCCGCCGGATTCGTGATACGCGTTGAAGTCGTAGGCGTCGGCGACAACTGGGTCATCCGACGATGCGACAGGGCTTCCGAGCACGAAGACGCTGCTGACCGTGATGAGCGCGGCGAGGACGCCTCCACGGCGGATCATGCCGTGGCCTGCGCGGTCGACAAGAACTGGTGGCGGATCGCTTCGAGGACGGCGTCCGCTGCGTCTTGGTGATTGCGACGCGTGGCCTGTGGATTGACTGCAAATGTCAACGGCGTTCCAAACGCGATCTGAACCATGCTGCGGCTTGACCACGGTCGCTTCCACAGTGTATCGGTGCCTCTGATGCCGACGGGAACGACGGGGGCACCGGTGGTCAGCGCGAGGCGTCCCACGCCGGCCTTGGCGCGCGGGGGCACGCGGCTTCCGCGCACCCGGCCGCCTTCGCAGTACACCCCGACGACCTGGCCCGATGACAGCAAGCTCAGCGCTGTCACGATCGATTCTTCGTCGCTCGCACCTCGCTGCACCGGGAAGGCGCCGCTGCGCAGGAACACAGCGCCGACCGGAGTGCCGAAGTACTGCGACTTTGCCATGAATCGGATTCTCCGCTTAGCGGCGACAGCTATCAAGAAGTGATCCATCACTGAGAAATGATTCGGCGCCAGAATCACAGGGCCCTGCGCGGGGATCAGTCCGGCGCCGTCCACGGTCATCGTCAAAGCAGCCCGCGCATAGACCGCACTAGCGCCAACGAGAACGTCATACATGCGTCGCGGCACTTGGTGCCGGGCATATTCATGGTGGTATGCAAAGTCCGTTGCCGGTCGATGGTCAACGTTGCGTGAGATGCGTATCTGCATGGCGTCAAATCAGTTTCGACAGGATAGTGGCGCCACGTTGAGCGATTTGCTCTTCGATCACAAATGGAGCCTATCCGCTGCGAGTCATCGCACGCAATAAGTAATAGTGCGTGGGAAGGGAAGCTGGACGGTGGTATAGGTCTGATCCCAGCGGGAGATTTGCGAGTGGATGAGCAACGAAATGTCGGTCTGTATGCCGACGTCGATTTCCGCGGCTAATTGACGAACAGAACTCACTTGTAGAGAGTGCTGCACCGCTTGCTGGTGGATGACACACGAACATCGCCAACCCGGACAAGAGCAACGGCTTCTAGATGTTCATGGACCGGCGGGCGTTCCGCGCGCCATTGCGTTGCAGCCGGAACGCCATCCAGAAGTACGACTGTGGGCCGCCGTCGTGATGGCTCTTGCGCTCAAGTTCGTGATGGCGTGTGGGGCCTGCGTGGTGCTTTCGGCCTGTGGCGGAACTCCGAAGGCCGCACCGGCCGCTAGGGCTACGGAGTCGACCGTCGCGTCCCCGGCGGCCACCCCGGCCATCGGACGGACGCGGTACCACCACGAGCAGGCCACGAGCATCAGAAGTGGCGCGTTGGCGCTCGACCTGGGCCGAATCCGGATAAAGAAAAAGGCGCGGATTTGCAGCGCCTTTACCAGATGGCCGGTCCCGGATTCGAACCGGGGACACCACGATTTCAGAGGCCTGTTGCGGAGACACGCGCGCTGGCGATTTGCACGCCTTTACCGAAGGTCGCTCAGGGCGAGCTTCGCGCGGATACCTGCGGATAGCGCCGACCTCGTGGCCCAAACTCATCTTGTGCTATGACTTGCTCGTGCGGTGGGCCCGTTTCGCCGACGAGCAAAAAGTTCTCCAGTTCAGAGGTAAAGATGCTGGCGTCGATCCGATGGCGTGACGAGCAGCCTCCGCAAACCGCAGAACGCTGGGATGATCGACCAGACCAATCTCGGACGCGTGGTCGGAGCGACCGCGACCGATGTCGATCAGACGACCAAAGTGGCGTTGGCGACTCGAATCGCGAATGGGATATCGACTCATCGACCGAGGTCACGGGCATCGAGGAGCGCTTTCCTTCCCGTAAGACCATCGCCGCGCTCAAGGAAGCAGACGTGGTCGTCGCGTGCCTTGATCGGTTCGACGCCCGAGAGGCAAGCAACGCGTTCTGCCGCCGGCATCTCATCCCGCTCGTCGATGCCGGGATGGCGATTCGTTCGGCGGGCGAGCAGCTAGCAACCGCCGACGGGCAGGTCATTTTGTCGCTGCCCGAGCACCCTTGCTTGCGCTGCTTCTTCATCACGGACGCGGTACTCGAACGCGAACGTCTCGAGCGGCCTCCTGGATACGATCAGAACCCAGACGCCCAAGGCGATCCTCAGGTCGTCTCGATGAACGGCGTCTTGGCGTCGGAGGCGTGCAACTGCGTGCTGGATCTGATCGCCGGCTACAGCGGCGGCCGTCGCGGTGCCCGGCAGTGGCATACGAAGGACGCAGCGGCCAACTTGAGCCGTTTGAGCTTCCACCAGCAAGACCGGGCTGCCCGGCGTGTGCCGAGGAAGGTCACGGAGATCCGAGCCAAGCGTGCTCCTGACACGGTCGGAACGAGCATCGGCTATTTCGGAACATGTAGGCATCGCCCCGGTGAGCCGGAACTCCTGGGAGGGAAAGGTGAATCGGTAGTCGAGCGAGCGCTTGAAAGGCACCGGAGGGTGCGTGAGATCGCGCTCGATAAAGGCGATCGCGTCGCGATCGTCGAGCAGCTCGTCCAACGGCTTCTTGCGGAGATCGAAGAAGCGCCACCACGTCGGCTTGCCCTCGCGCCAGTGATAGAGCAGCAGGTGCGACAGCAGCCTTCGCTCGGCCTGGTCGGGGTCGTCGTCGTCACCCTGGGCCGGCAGCGCCATGGTCAGCGGCTCGACGAGGGCAAGGACCGCGGGTATCCACTGGGGAGGTCCGTGCTCCTCCTCGGGCTCCGGCGCAGGTGAACGCAGTCGCGGCGGCGGCGCCGGTCCGGGTGACGGTGGTCGACAGCACCGAGCCCGACTTCTCGCCCACCCCGACCGCCGCGCGTTGCCACTTCTACAACCAGGGTGACCTGAACGAGGTCCCTCACAACGACGAGTTCGGAAGCCTCTCCTGCGACGCGCCGTTGCGCGGAGGCATGCGCCTCTACCACGAGGCCGACAGCAGCGTCGGCGGCGATCCGCACCTCGCTTGCAGCGCCGGCTTCCAAGCGACCATCGACCCCGGTGAGGTCGACGCGGGACGGTCCGTGGTGCTGACCGCTGGCCACTGCGTCGCGGATACCCAGGGCGAGCGCAGCTGGCAGGCGCGCACCTACAACCGCTATCGCGGGCGTCACTGGTACCAGGTCGGGGTAGAGTCGCCCCATTACATCGTCGGCCAGCCCGGAGACGCTGGCATGGTGTTCATGAGCGAAGGTCCATGGTCTACGCACTCCGCCAACGTCGTCTTCGTCGGCAAGACCGGTGACACCCGCCGCGCCGAGGCCTACGTGATCCGTCAGGTCAAGTACAACGCGGAGGACGAGATGGTGTGCATGACCGGCTCGACCAACGGCACGCGCTGCGGCGAGATCGAGGACCTCGGTGTGAGCAACGAGGGCAACGACTTCCAGGCCAAGGTCGACACCTGCGCCGGACCCGGTGACAGCGGCGGCCCGGTGTACATCAAGGGCCAGGCGCGCGGCCTCATCGCCTCCCAGAAGGAGGGCGCCGGCCCGATTCCCGGTTGCAGCACCTATTTCCAGGGTGCCCGGCCGACCGAACTGGCGCTCGGCGTCACGATCAGGACCAGATGACGTCGCCGACTCGTCTGCCGACCCTGGCGAGCGCCGCGCTCGCCGTGGCCGCCATCAGCTTGGCCGGCGGTCATTGGCTACCCGCCGAGCGCTGGCTCGACGGCCGCCTCCGCGACGTGGCCTGCTCGGTGGGCGTCGCTTCGGGCAACCATTGCCACGACCCGGCGCGGCCTTCGTCGAGCGTCGTGCCGTGGGTCGTCGGAGCACTGCTCCTGGTGCTCCTGGTCGTCGTCGCGATCCTCGGTCGTCGGCGGGTCAGCACCGCGGCGGTGACTGCGGGGTTGGCCGCCTGCGCCACCGCGTTCGCGATGGTGGTGGCGGTGCTCGTCGTCCGGTCCGACGACGACGGGTTCACCCCGCTCGGCCAGGATCGCGGGCCGACCGCAGGGGACGTCGCCTGGACGTCGCTGGCGCTGCTCGCGCTGTTCGCGGTCGCGGCGCTCACGCGCCGTGCGTCGGCGCCAGGCCATCGACGGACGTCCCCTTCGGCCTAGCCGGCCGCTCACTGCGTCCGCGAGAACCGCGCGATTGCGAACGCCATCAGCCCTAACGAGCCAGGCCGAGATAATGGACGGCATGGGCCTCGACCCCGCGGCGGTGGTCGTGCTGCACGTCGGCGGCGCCGCAGGCGGGGCGTCGCTCGCGAAGGTACCTGATGCGTCCCGTCCGGCTGGTGACCCTTGCGCCGGATTGCGAAGGGTGACGCGGGGATCGCCGGAGGTCGAAAGCTCGATCACGCGCGCGGGCAGCGCCAGCGACAGATGCCGCTCGACCTCAAAGCGGCCCTGCGTGTTGACCGCCTCTGCGGTGCACGCGGTCATCGTCTCGGGCTCGAGCCCCCACGAGCCGTTATCTCCGCAGGGTCTAGGGGCAGTGTGGTCGGAAGATCGCGATGGCCCACAGTGAACTCATAGGCCTTGAACGTGAGGTAGCGTCAGCGGGCGAGCTGCCCGCGACGCAGTCCGGGGGCTCGGCGACGATCCTGCACGTCGTCAGCGAGGGCCTGCGATGGCGGAGTTGAGGCTCACCGACGAGGAGCTGCAGCAGCTTGCTGAGCGATTGGCGCCGTTGATCCTCTCGGCGCTACGCGACAGCGTTACCGGCGCCTGCGGCGAGGCGGACCGGTGGATGCGTACCGCGGAGGCAGCGGAGTACCTCGGCATGTCGAAGTCCGAACTGCACCGTCGTGCCGCCGCGGGCGCCGTACCGCACGCACAGGAGGCGCCGGGCGCCGCGTTGTACTTCCGGCGGGCCGATCTCGACGCGTGGCGACGCGGCGAGCGCTGACGAGGTCACGACCAGGCCGCTACAGGTTCAGCAGCTCGGCGACGCGGCTTTCTTTCCGGGGCCGGGCCGGACGACGCGCGCCGGGTGCTGGAGCAGGCGCTAGCTCCCGCACTCCTGCGATGGGCGGGCTCGTCCTAAACCTCGCCTAGGCGGGGATCGATCTGGATCTCTGGTGGCTCGTAGTCGGGAGGCGGCTGTCGTGGCTTGTGGTGGGTGGCGTTGCGAGGTTGCCTCTGGTGCGCCACCAGTCAACAACTACCAACCACGAACGAAAGATCACGGGCCATGGGTGGTGGCTACTGCGCGGCGATGGCGCGCTCAACACCCGTGCGCGACCCCGTTCGTCGTGCGCGGTGCCGATCGGGCATTGCCGTCGTGGCCGCGGGGGATGGCTGCCCGGTTAGGAGCTAGGTGTCTTGGTGGTCTGTACGGCGAGATCTGATCGATGCGGCTCTTGGCGAGACCGCAGGCGCGGGCCATGTCGCGCCGGCTGACGGTGCCGCTGCGTGCGAAGGCGGCGAGCTGCTGGTCGCGGGCGAGATGGGCGGCCGGGATCGCGTTCTGCAACGCACGCAGCTCGCGGAGGATCTCTACCTGTTCTGAGTGCTCCGTGCCTGGCGGCGTAGAGGTCGGTTCGATCGCCTCGTCGGGCAGCAGATCGTAGGCCGAATGGCGCATGCAGCCTAGTTTACTAGGCTAGTTTAGGCCACGAACAGGCCACGAGCACCAGAAGTGGCGCGTTGGCGCTCAATTTCGGCCGACTCCGGCCAAAGAAAAAGGCGCCCGTTTCCAGCGCCTTTCCCGCATGGCCAGTCCCGGATTCGAACCGGGGACACCACGATTTTCAGTCGTGTGCTCTACCAACTGAGCTAACTGGCCTTGGTGCGGAAGCGTAGCGTGGCGGGTAAGGTCGCCGCCGTGTCGCGGCGTTGGATGGTGGTCGTTGGGTTGCTCGTCGTCGCGCTTGCCGGCGGCGCGTATCTCCTTGCCGTCAACGATGAGCCCAAGCAGAAGGCGGCGGTTGACGATCCGCTGGCAGAAGCGCTGGCGTTCGCGCCGGCGGCTTCTCCCGTCGTCGCGCAGTTCGATGTCCAACGAGGCTCCAAGCAGGGCAACGCCCTGCGGGACCTGGCGCGCACGTTCCCCGCCGCGCGCTTCGCCGCCGATGGCGTGCGGCAGGCCGTGCGGGGGCTAGGCCTCGATGCTGATGCGGACCTGCCGTCGATCCTCGGCGGCCCCGTGATCGTGGCCGGGCCGGCATCGGCGGCGCGCGGCCTCTCGGCTTCGATCACGTCGCTGGCACTCGACCTCCCCGCGATCGTCCGCGCGGGTGCGACCGCAGCCGTGATCGGCCGATCAAAGGACGACGTCGCCGCCGTGCTCGACCGCGCGACCTCCGATGGCCGCCTGCGCAAGCTGTCTGACATCCCGACCGGCATCCAGCAGTACGCGCTTCCTGACGACGCCGCCCGCCTCGGCGTCCGCGACGGCGCCGTCGTCCTGGCCCGCGACGCGCAGACCCTCCAGCGCGCCTACGCACTGCACGACAACAAGGGCGGTCTCACGCGCGAGACCTTCGACGAGCGCCTCGGCCCGCTGGCCGACGTCCCGGCGCTGATCCGCGCCACGGCGCAGCCGCGCGCGCTGATCTCCGCCAAGGCCGAGGGCGTGCCGTGGGTCGACGCACTGCGCAGCGGCTCGCTCGCCGTGACGATCGAGAAGCCGGGGGTCCGCCTGCGCGTCCATCTCGCGACCGACCCGACCAAGCTCAAGCCCACCGACCTTCCGATCGCGCCCGGCGAGGAGCCCCCGCGACCCGCTCCGGGTACCCGACCGATCAACGTCGCGATTCGCGACATCGGCCAGACGATCGACGTCCTGGACGCCGCCAAGGGCGGCCTCGACCTCCCGTTCCTCAAGCCCGTCCAAGACGCCCTCGCCACGCTGGACTCCGTCAAAGGCCCGTTGAAGACCTTCGGCCGTATCGACATCGACGCCGCGCTGATCGACCAGCTCACCGGCACGACGACGATCACGCCGGAGGCGGGCGACACGCTGGCGCTGCGGGCCGAGCTCGCCGACGGCGGGCCGCTGCGCGCCGCACTCAACCGTCTCGCCGCGATCCCGGACCTCGCGCTCGATCTCGCCAACGTCAGCCTCAACGTCGACCGTGACGGCGAGACCTACATCATCACCCGGAACGACAAGGCCTTCCTGAAGGCCGCCGTCCTCGGCAACACGCTCGTCGTCACCAACGATCTGAAGGTCAGCCTCCGAGGCATCGCCGACCGTGAGCCGCAGGCGGCGCCAAACCGCGGCGCGCTTGCCTTCCGCATCGGTGGCGCAGCCTTGCAGGACCAGCTCATCACCCGTCTCGGCCTGCCCGACCTCGCCCGCCTGGTCATCGGCGGCTTCGGGGGCATCGGCGGAACGGCTCGCGCTGAGCTGGGTGGCGTCGACCTCGACGCCACCCTCGAGCTCAACGACTGACTACTGCCCGAAGGCCATCACCTGATGGATGCCCGACGGCTTGTTGGTGTACTGCATGGTCGTCAACGGCAGCGGCGAGAAGGAGATCGTCGCCGCCTTCTTGGTCCACTTCGCCGGGTCGCTGCCCTGCGTGGCCGTCAGCGATTTGGCCGCACCGTCGAGCGCCGCCCACAGCCCCTTCGCACACCGCGACACGCTTCCCGCGCCGCAGTACCGAAGCCCGTACTTCCCGCGAACCTTCTGCCCCAACTCGGTCCGCAGGTCCTTGCCCATGTACTGATGCCAGCCGGCGTACTGACCGCCCGGCGGCGCCTCGAAGCGGCTGATGCGCCCCTCCAGCTGCTTGCACAGTCCGCTGCCCAGCCGGTCACACAACCCGGCGTTGGTGATCGCGCGCCACGCGGTGTCCAGCACCACGGCGCCCGGGGCGTCGATGGTGCCATCGCCGTTGGCATCAACCCGCGAGCCGCCTGCGTCATACCACTGCTGCAACAGCGCAGCCGCGGCCGTCGCCCCCGCCGTCGGCGCCTTGCCGCGCGCGAGCATCGCCTTCAGCGTCGGCCACAGCTGTGTGATCCGCACGTCCTGGGTCGCCGCCGCGTTGGCGGCGGCCAACACGTTGGCGAGCGTCGCCTTCGGATACCGCGCCAGCTCGCTCGTGAGCATGTCCACGCGCTGGATCCCGCCCTCGCCGCCGAAGCGGTCGTCACCGGCCGGGAAGTTCGCGGCCGGCTTGTTGTTCCAGTTGATGAGTAAGCCGCTGGAAGGGTTGACCACCTGCGGGTGCTTGGACGAGGCCAGCTCGCCCTTCCACTCGTGCTTGCCGGTGCCGTCGACCGGCAGGTCGCCGTTGACGCCCTTGGGTCGGACCGGGAACGCGCCCGAGGTGTAGAACGCCGACTCCGTCGCGCTCGCATAGAACGAGTTGAACGTCTGCGGCGTCTTCTTGGCCGCGTTGACGAAGTCGCGCGCGCTGTGCACGCGGCCGAACGTCATCTGCTGGTTAAACAGCTGGTCGACGGTCTCACGTCCGTAGGAGGAGCGCTTGCGTGACAGCGCGACCTGCTTGCCCGTCTTCTCGTCCTTGGCGTAGCCGATGACCGGGCCGTGGACCGTCCGGTAGAAGACGGCCGTCGTCTTTCCGCTGCTGCCGGCCTTGGTGATCGTGCCGGCCTGCACCTTCTCCATCTTCAAGCACTTGCCCTTGTAGGAGTACTTGGTCTTGGAGCCGCCGCAGAGCCGCTCGGCGTAGGTGTCGATGATGTCAGCGCCCGCTGAGGTCAGCGACCACGCGTAATCGGCGCCGCGGCCGATCAGCATGTAGCCCGGAAACGGGGCGGAGGTTACGCCGCCGACGTTGATCGACGGGCTCGTCAGTTGCATCTCCATCGTCAGGCCGGGGTAGCTGAACCCGATTTGCGGGCCGCCGACGAACAGCGGCTTGCCTGTCGCCGACTTGGCGCCAGACACGATCAGGATGTTGCTCGCCAGCTGGCGCTTGCCCACCGAGGCGGCGCTGGCCGACGCGGCACGCGCGCCCGGCAGCTTGATGAACGAGCTCCTAAAGGTTCCGCGCTTCAGCCGCACCATCCCAGACGGCTTGCTGACGCTCACGCTCCCCTGAGCTGGGAAGGACTTCGACGTCGTCACGCTCGCCTCGACGTCGTTGCGCGCCCGAAGATCGGCAAACGCCTTGTCCCCGGTCTTGGCGCCGAGCTTGGACCGCAGCCCATCGAGGAAGAGCGCGTTGTCGACCTCCTGGCCGCCGCCCTCGCCGAGGAACTGCGACTTGATCGCGTTCAAGGCGTAGATGTCGGTCCGCGTGAATCGCGGCAGCGTCGGTTGCGCCACCTGCATGCGCGCGTTGATGCCCGCCAGGTAGGTGTCGATGTCGCTCAGCAACTGCTTGCCCTGGGCGCCCTGGGCCTCAATCGACTTGGTCTGCAGCGCGGTCGCGTCGGCAACGACCTTCTTGGACGGCGCGTAGTTGTACAACCCGAGCACGAGGTTGATCGCCGGGACGCCCGGTAGGTCGATCAACCCGGCGATGCCGTTGTAGCGCGCCTGGTTGAGCAGCAAGGACTGGTCGGTCGCCACCGCGTAGCCGGCGCCGAAGATCGCGCCCGCGTCGGTGTCGGCGTAGATGTGCGGGACGCCGTAGGTGTCGCGCTTGATCCGTGCGCTAATCGCACCGGCGGTGGGCGAGGCGCCGCTCACTGTCTCGCTGGTCACGAACGACGGGTCGTTCTCTGCCAACAGCGCAGCCGACTTGTAGTAGCCGCTGCCGTCGGTGCTCGGCTTGAGCACGTCATCGGTCACGTTGCGAAACAGCGGCGTGATCCGGTCATACATCTTGGCCTGGGTGTCTGCCGGCAAGATGCCTGCCGTGCCGGCCCACGGGACGCCGGGCGCCTGGTTGCCGTGGGGGACGATGTTCAGCGCCGTGTCGGCCGAGGCTGAAGCGACGGGCATGGCGGCAGCAAGCGCGAGCGTCGCTGCCAAGATGGCGCGCGTGGGGTGCAGCACCTGGACTCTCCTCCTGGAAGTCGCGCGCCCGCTGGGACATTGCCGGCGCGTGGGACGAGGCAGGACAGTACTTGACCAATCGCCATCCGGCAGCATCTTCGCCACCGTGGCGAACCGCCGGCGCGCCGACGTGCCTACTTGTCCCAGACTTGCAGCTGCGCGAGCGGATCGACCGGGGCGCTGGTCGTGTCCCGTCGCCACCCGCCGATCCAGATCTCGAAGTGCAGATGCGGACCGCTCGCGTCACCGGTCTGGCCGACGCGGCAGAGCTGCTGACCGGCGGCGACCGCCTGGCCGGCGGTGACCGCGAACGTGTCCTTCTGGCAGTGGGCGAAGAAGAACGAGCGGCCGTCGGCGGCGTCCATCGCGAGGTAGAAGCCGGCGGCAGACGGCTGGTAATCACGGGCGATGACCGTGCCGGCCAGCGGCGCGACGACCGGCGTGCCCTCGGCCGCGATCACGTCCTGGCCCTGGTGCTCGTGGCCCTTGCGGCCCGCGCCGAAGCGCGCGTCGTCGCCGCCGAGGCTGTGCACGCCGGCGACCGGGAAGACGCCATCGTTGATGATCCCGGGGTCTGGCGCGGGGACGGCGGGCGGGCCGACGACCGGCGGCGGGGCCAGCGGCGCGGGCTTGGCCTTGACGGTCAGCGGCGCCTTGCCCGACGCCGACGCGCGGCGCAGCAGCTGGCCGCCGGCCGGACCGGCGGCATGGAGTGAGACGACGTAGCGACCCGGCTTCAACACCGTGTCGCTCGGCCACGTCGGATGCAGCAGCAGCCCGGTGCGTACGCGGCCGAGATCGACGCGGACGATTGAGCCTGACGTCCCGATCGGCCGGAAGACGACACGCGCCGTCACCGCGCGGACACCACGCTGGTGGATCCGGATCGCCAGCCGCGGCGCCGTGCCCTCGGTGATCGTGTGGCGCCCGATGCGAAAGACCTTGGCGACTGGGTGCGCGGCGCTGGGTCGCCCGTTGGGCTGGCCGAACTCGGCGCCGCCAGGGCGCGGATAGGAGGGCGCGGACGCCGCGCCGACAGAAATCGAGCCGGCGCCGGACGCCTGCGCGGGCAGCGCGGCGCCAAGGGCCAGAAGGCCGGGGAGGAGGAGAGGGAGGCTGCGCCTGGTGGACCCGCGCACAGACCGAAAGTCGACCCGTCGGCGCCGAGATCCCGCGGTGCAACCCGCCTTGCGCAGCTTCGGGGAGCTTCGCTGCAGCTTTCCTAGCGATCCAGCATGCGCTGCAACATCTCAGCCGCGCCGTCCTTGGCGAGCGGCTCGTTGAGGTTCCCGCACTTGGGCGACTGCACGCACGACGGGCAGCCCGACTTGCACTTGCACTCGCCGATCAGCCGGTAGGCGTCGGCCACGAGCCGCTCGAAGCCGAGGAAGCCCTGCTGCGTGATCCCCACGCCGCCGGGATGGCCGTCGTAGATGAAGATCGTCGGCCCGCCGGTCTGCGGGTGCATATTGGTGGACAACCCGCCGATGTCCCAGCGGTCGCACATCGCCAGCAGCGGCAGGACCGCGATCTGGGAGTGCTCGACCGCATGCAACGTGCCGAGCAGCAACTCCAAAGGAAAGTCTCGCGCGAGCAAGTCGGGGTCCAACTCGTACCAGAGTGCCTGCGTGCTGAAGGTCGTCTCCGGCATGTCCAGCCCGCACAGGTCCAGGACCTCGTGGTCGGGCAGCCGCTTGCGCTGGTAGGCCATCACGGTCTCGGTGACGCTGACCATCCCGTAGGACAACACCACACCCATCGTCTCGCGGCGATCCAGCAGCCGCTCGATGTGGGTGTCGGTCTCCTTCTTGGGCTGCGTGTACCAATTGCCGGTAAACGGCTCGACCAGTGCACGGCGGCCGTGGAGGTCCAGTTCGGAGACGCTGTACGAGCGTCCCATGTGCAGGTAGACCGCGCCGTCGTGGACCGTCGAGAACGCGCGCGCCGCGTCGACCGAGCCGAGGATTTCGCCCTGGCTGACATCGACGACCGCGAACGAGTCCGGGGAGCCCGAGCGCAGGGAGACGCGCGCGGCCGGGTAGTCCTCGGGCCGGCGCAGCGTGAAGCGCCCGCCCCGCTCGATCAGCGACCCGCTCGCCACGAGGTGCTCGCAGTGCGCACGCACCCGCGGGCCCAGCACGTCGGCGTCGACATCCGGGTCGATTGGCCCCTCGTGCGCGGCGCACAGCAGATGCGGGTCGTGGATCTGCTCGTTCTCGTAGTTGACAATTGCGCTCTCGACCGGACGATCCAGGAACTCGTCGGGGTGGCGGCAGAAGAACTGGTCCAGCGCGTCCTCGCCGGCGACGTAGACCGCCAGCCCCCGGCCGCGGCGCCCCGCGCGGCCCCACATCTGCCGCAGCGACGCCACCGTTCCCGGGAACGTCACGACCACCGCGGCGTCCAAAGCCCCGATGTCGATCCCCAGCTCCAGCGCGTCGGTCGTGACGACCGCGAGCAGGTCACCGCTCACCAACCGTCCCTCCAGCTCGCGCCGCTGCTGGGGCGTGTAGCCCGCGCGATACGGCGCGACGCGATCCCGCAGCGCCGGATGCGCGTCGGCCAGCTGGTCGGCAATCAGCTTGGCCACGAGCTCGACGCCTTTGCGCGACTTGACGAAGCAGATCGTCCGCGCGCCCTTGACCACCAACTCGGTCACGAGATCGGCCGCCTCGCCCAACGCGCTGCGGCGCGTCTGCAGCGCCTCGTCGGTCACCGGCGGATTCCACATGGCGATCTGGCGCGCCGCGCCCGGCGAGCCGTCGCGCTCTACGTGGGCGAAGCCATCCAGACCGGTCAGGCCTTCGGCGAGCTCGACCGGATTGGCGATCGTTGCGGATGCCAGCAGGAAGCGCGGGTCGGTCCCGTAGGCGGCAGCGATCCGCCGCAGCCGCCGCAGCACGTTGCCGACATGAGACCCGAAGACGCCGCGGTAGACGTGGGCCTCGTCTACGACCACCACCGCGAGGTTGGCGAAGAAGTCGCCCCACGCCGCATGGTTGGGAAGGATCCCCATGTGCAACATGTCGGGGTTGGTCAGGATCAGGTTGGAGCGCTTGCGGATCGCCGTGCGCTCCTCCCGCTTGGTGTCGCCGTCATAGATCGACGGGCGCACGTGGCGCCCCAGTCGGAATGCGGCGATCGCGCGCGCCTGGTCCTGGGCCAGCGCCTTGGTTGGGTACAGGTAGAGCGCGCGTGCCTTCGGGTCGCTGCACAAGACGTCGAGCGTCGTCAGGTTGAAGCACAACGACTTGCCCGAGGCCGTCCCCGTCGTGACGACGAACGGGCCGACCGCCGCCGCGTCCCAAGCCTCGGCCTGGTGGGCGTACAACTCCGAGATCCCCGCGCCGCGCAACCCCGCGAGCAGCGTCGGATGCAGGTCGTCGGGCAGCGGCTCGGTCACCGCCGCGCGCGCGCCCTCGAACGCCTGGCGCACCAGCCGCGCGTCCTCGCGCCCCTCGTCTAGGAGCGCGGTCCATGGCTCGTCGCTGCGGGTGGTCGCCACGCGCGGCGGGCCGGGCGCGCCTAAGCGCCGGTAGGCAGCTTGGCGACCCGCAGCCAGAACTCGCGGAACGCGCGCACGGTGTCGAGGTAGTGCTCGAACGCCGTCGGCTTGGTCACGAAGCTCGACGCGTGCAAGTCATAGGCCTTCTCAACGTCCGTCGTCGTGCCCGAGGTCGTGAAGACGACGACCGGCAGACGGCGCAGCCGCGGGTCGACGTCCTCGCGCAGCGCGCGGAGCACCTCGAAGCCGCCCATGCGCGGGAGGTTGAGGTCAAGGACGACAAGATCCGGGCGCGCGGCGGCCTGAAAGGCGCCTTCGCGGCGCAGGAACGCCAGCGCGTCCTCGCCGTGGCGCACGACGTCCAGTGCGACCGTCGGCTCGCTCTCGGCCAGCGCCTCGCGCAGCAGCTCGACGTCGGACTCGCTGTCTTCCACCACCAGCAAGCGGTGGGTCCCCTCGACCTGCGTCATGCCTCGCGTACCCCCTGCAGCGTGACGATGAAGGTGGAGCCCTCGCCCGGGGTCGATTCGACCCGCACGTTGCCGCCGTTGGACTCGACGATCTTCTTGACGATGGCTAGGCCCATGCCGGTGCCAGGGTACTCCTCGGCGGTGTGAAGTCGCTGGAAGAGTCCGAACACGCGCTCATGAAACCGCGGCTCGATCCCGATGCCGTTGTCGCTAATTGCGATCTCCCAGCGGCCGTTGCGCTGCTCGGCGTGCGCGCGGACGATCGGCGCCGCCTCGCCGCGGTACTTGAGCCCGTTGCCGATCAGGTTCTGCAACATGGAGGTCATCTCGCGCGGCTGCGCTTGGACGGTCGGCAGCTCGCCCCGCTCCACGGTCGCGCCGGTGTCGGCGATCGCGTGCTGGAGGTTGGCGACCGCCATGTCCCAGGCGTCGTCGAGGGCGATCGTCGCCGCGTCGTCCTCGCGCGCGCGGCCCGTGCGCGAGTACT
Organism: uncultured Conexibacteraceae bacterium; assembly: GCA_963829185.1. Taxonomy (GTDB): domain Bacteria; phylum Actinomycetota; class Thermoleophilia; order Solirubrobacterales; family Solirubrobacteraceae; genus Baekduia. The sequence continues at coordinate 15,700 of CAWHID010000006.1, read as the reverse complement.
CCAACAGGTCGGTGATCAGCTGCGACATGCGGGCCGCGCCCTCGCTGACGAAGCCCAGCCAGGAGCGTTCGCGGTCGTCGAGCTTGTCGCCCAGGCGGCTGTCGAGCAAGCCGACGTAGGAGGTGATCGTCCGCAGCGGCTCCTGCAGGTCGTGCGAGGCGAGGTAGGCGAAGTGTTCGAGCTCCTCGTTGGAGGCGCGCAGCTGCGCCTCGCGCTCACGCAGCTCGACCGTCATCGACTCGGCTAGGCGCACCGCGCGCCGGCGCGCCGTGCCCAGCGTGCGCAGCAGCGCGGCGGCGAGCAGGCTGACGAGGATGCCGGCGATCGCGATGCCCCACGGGACCGCGCGCTCGCCGTCGGTCAGGGGCGAGCCGGCGCGCGTGTATGCGACAGCCCAGCGGCGGCCGGAGACCTCGAGCGTCTCGACGCGCGTGTGGTCGGGGTCGCGCTGGCGCATTGCGCGGCCAGGACGCAGGTCGAACGGGATGGCTCGGGTCGTCAGGCCCGTCGAGGCTGGCACAGTCGCTGCCGGCCCAAGGTCGTAGACCTCCAAGTCGGCCACGGTCGCGTCGGTGCCGAGGATCCCGCGCAGCAGATTGTCGAGGCGGAACGCCGCGTAGACGACGCCCGCCCACTGACGCGGCGCACCGGTCTGCGACGGTGGGCCGCCGTAGATCGGGACCATCAGGTCGATCCCCAGCGACGAGCCGGGCATGCGGGCGAACGAGATCGGTGCGGTCGCCGCCGGTAGGCCCGTGCGACGGGCGAGCAGCGCTGCGCGGCGGCGGTTGGGCTCCGAGAGGAAGTTCAGGCCGAAGGTGCGGTTGTCGGTCGGCGGCGGCTCGAGGTGGTCGCTGATCAGCGCCTCTTGGGCGGTGGGCGTCAACGGCGGGTAGGGCTTGAACCGGGCGCGGATGATGCCGCTGGCCGCGATCGCCTTGCGCGTGCGCTTGATGTAGGCGGGCAGTCCGGCGCGCGGCACGTAGGTCGCCGAGCCGAGCGTCTGCACGCCCGGGAAGCGCTGCGTGACGTCCTGGTCGGCGAAGTAGTCGTGGAACTCCTGGTAGCTGACGTCGTGGTCGGCGTTGAAAAGGCCGGCCGCGCCACGCAGGATCTGGCTGTAGTCGTCCATCCGGCGGTCGATCGCCGTGACGGCCGCGTGCGTGTCGTCGGTGAGCTGGTCGCGCTCGCGGTCATGCAGCCGCGCGGCCGCAGCGTAGGTCGCGACCGCCGTCATGATCAGCAGCGTCGTCAGCAGCAGGGCGGGCGCCATCCGGACGAGGATGCTGCGCCGCTCCATCCCGTCAGTGCTCATGGGCCTCCGGCGGCAAGAAGGTTGGTCCGGTCTCGCCGCCGCGCAGGCGGGTGCGCAGCCGCTGCCAGAAGCCGGACTCGCCGCGGCGCGGGCGCCAGCGGGCCGGCGGCGGGACGGTCGTGCGCACGAGCGCGACCCAGTCGTCGAGGGGCAGCTCGCCGGAGATCAGTCGCGCCAGCCCGGTGGTGACGGGCGCGTCGAGGCCCACGCTCTGCAGCGCCTGGGCGAGCAGCGGCACGCCCTCCATCGCCTCGACCGCCTGGCCGATGCGCTCCGGGATCTCGGCGGCCGGAATGCCGTCGGCTAACAGCTCGCCGGCGCGGCGGTTGCGGCTCATGGGCGCGAGCGCGGTGGCGACAAGATCGCCGGTACCCGCCAGCCCGATCAGCGACTCCGGCCGGGCGCCGAGGCCTTCGGCGTAGCGCCAGACCTCGGCGAAGATGTGGCCGGCGGCCGCGCCTGCGGCGTTGAGCCCCTGGCGCTCGGTCGCGCCGGCGGCCAGCGCCGCCGCGTTCTTGGCGGCGCCCGCGAGCTCGACGCCGACCGGGTCGTTGGACGCCTCGCAGACGACGCCGGCCTTCTGAAAGAACGACGCGAGCGCCAAGGCGAGCGCTTCGTCGGAGGAGGCCGCGACAAGGCCGGCGCCCTCGTGGACCATCTCGCTCGCGTGGGCGGGGCCGCCGACGCACGCGACGCGGTGGGCCCCGAAGTCGGCGGTCAGCAACACCGTCGGCGGCGTGCCCGCGGGTGGCACGAGGCCCTTGGCCAGCGAAACAATTGCGGCGCGCTTGGGCAGGCCCGCGGCCGGCAGCCCGGCGATCACCGTGTCGAGCCCGCGTGATGGAACGGCGAGCAGGACGTAGTCCGCACGCGCCAACCCGGCGCCCACCGCCTCGATCTTCAGCGACGCTGGCAGCTTCACGCCCGGCAGGTAGACCTGGTTCTCGCGGTCGGCGTTGAGGCGCTCGGCCTGGACCGCGGTGCGCGCCTGCAACGTTGTCCGAACCCCGCCCCGCGCCAGCAGGACCGCGATCGCTGTGCCGAACGAGCCCGCGCCAACCACGACGGCGCGCCGAGCGCCGGGTGTGGGCAGCGAAAGAGACGGCCGCGGGCGGTCGGGCACGTCGCGAGCCTAAATGGTTGCTCGGCGAGGTGGCGCGGTGCCTGTGCACACCTCAATGGACGCCCTGTCCGGCCGATGACCTTGGCCATGGAGCGCGCCGTGGCAGGGCTCGAGCGCGCCCGCCGCTGCCGTTGGGCAGACGTCGGTCGCTCGGGCCATCCCGATGCAGCAATCGCGGGCCGGGAGGCAGCGCGTAGCGCGCTGGCCGGCCATGACGATGCGCGCCTCGTCCTCGTCTTCGCTTCCGGCGCCTACGACCTCTCCGCACTGGCTGGCGCAGTCGCCGAGGTCGCCGGCGACATCCCTGTCGCCGGCTGCTCGTCGGCGGGCGAGATCGACGTTTCCGGAGCGGGGACCGACAGCGTCGTCGTGCTCGCGCTCGGCGGCGACGGCTTCAGTGTTTCCATGGCGGCGGTGTCCGCCTCGGTCGACCCGCGCGACGCCGGCGCGCGCGCCGCGGCCTGCATCGGCGACGTCGCCGAGCGCGAGCACCGCGCCCTGCTGCTGCTCACCGACGGCACGTCGGAGCGCCAGCCCCAGATCGTCCGCGGCGCCTACTCGGTCGCCGGCGCGGGCGTGCCGCTCGTCGGCGGCATGGGCGGCATGCCCCGCCACGGCGAGCCGCCGTCGCTGATCTTCGGCGGCGAAGTCCTCCACGATGTTGTCGTCGGCGTCGCGATCGGCTCCGACGCGCCGCTCGGCGTCGGCGTCCGCCACGGCTGGCGCCCCGTCGGCGAGGCGATGCTCGTCACGCGCGCCGCGCCCGGCCGCGTGCTGGAGCTCGACGGCCGCCCGGCAGCCGAGGTCTACCGCGAGCGGCTCGGCGGCAAGCAGCCCGTCGAGGTCACGCTCGCCCACCCGCTCGGCATGCGCCGCCGCGTCGGCGAGGCCCACGTCCGCTGGGTCGGCGACGACGATGCGCCCGACGGCTCGCTGTCTTCATCGGTGCCCGCCGGCGCGCTGGTCTGGTTGATGGAGAGTGACGTCGATGGCGTCCAGGAGGCCACCGACGCCGCCTGCCGCGAGGCGCTTGATGGCCTTGGCGGCGAAGCGGCGCGCGCGCTCCTGGTCCTGGACTGCAACGCCCGCCTGCTCTTTCTCGGCGACCGCGTGGCCGACGAGGTCGACCGCATCGTCGCTCATGCCGGTGATGCCGCCGTCGCGGGTCTCTACACCTACGGCGAGATCGCGCGCACGCGCGGTTCGGCCGGCTTCCACCAGCAGACGCTCGTGGTCCTGGCCGTCGCATGAGCGACGCCGCCGCCAGCTGGGCGCCTCAGCAGCTGGCCGAGTTCCTCGCCGCGGTCTCAGAGTGCCACGACGAGATCCACGCGGCGCGCGAGGGCGTCGAGCGTGCCGCCGAGAGCGTCGAGGCCGAGTGCGCCGCGCTGATCTGCGGTGACACGGTGCTGGCCTCGGTCGGATGGCTGCGCTTCGACGTGCCCGAGCGCCAGCTCGTCGCGGTTTCCGCGGCGCGCTCGAATGTCGTCGAGGTGCCGGGCGCCGGCCCGTGCCCGGCGGTCGCCTTGGCGCTGGAGGGCTCCTCGGATGCGCATCTGATCATCGCTCGCGCGGGCGCGCCGTTCACGCCCGAGGAGACGACGCTGCTGCGCGGCATGGTCCGCGGCCTGGCGCTGGCGATGCGCCTGCTGGAGACCATCGACGCCGAGCGCGGCCTGCGCGCCCGCGCCGACCTCGCCGCTGCGGAGAACGTTCGCCTGCTGGAGACGCTGCGCAAGCGCCAGCGCGTCCTGGAGGCGATGGCCCGGATCCAGCGTGCGATCTCCCGGCGCGAGCCGTTGGAGGGTGTGCTGGAGGCGATCGTCAGCGCCGCCGGCGAGCTGCTCGGCGACGACGCTCCCGCGCTTGTGCTGGTTGATCCCGACGACCCGGGCTGGCTCGCCTTCGCTGCCCAGCGCGGCTATGACGCCGTCCTGGCCTCCGACAACGGCAGCCGCCACCGCGTTGGTACCGGGGTGACCGGCCGCGCGGTCGCCGAGGCGCGGCTGATCGTCGTCGAGGACTACCCGTCGATGCCCGACGCGCGGGCACCCTGGCTGCGCCACGGCCTGCAGGCCGCGATGGCCGCGCCCGTCCACGAGGACGGCCGCGTCATCGGCAGCCTGCTGCTCTCCTCGTTTCGGCCCGGCCGCGTCTTCTCCCGCGCCGAGCAGGACATGTTGTCGTCCTTTGCCGAGCACGCGTCGCTGGCCCTGACCGATGCGCGGCGCGTCGACACCATGCTCCACCAGGCGCTGCACGACGCGCTGACCGGGCTGCCCAACCGCGCGCTGTTCACCGATCGCATCCAGCACGCGCTGGTCCAAGGCCGTCGCCGCGGGACGGCGTGCGGCGTGATCTTCCTCGACATCGACCGCTTCAAGACCGTCAACGACTCGCTCGGCCACGGCGCCGGTGACGAGCTGCTGGTGGCCGTCGCGCGGCGCATCGCCGAGTCGCTGCGCAGCGCCGACACCGCCGCGCGCTTAGGCGGCGATGAGTTCGCGGTGTTGTTGGAGGACTTGGGTCAGGTCGATGAGGCGGTGCTCGTCGCCGAGCGGATCACCGCCGCTCTTGCGGCGCCGATCGTCGTCTCCGGCCGCGAGGTCTACGTCAAGGTCTCGCTCGGCATCGCCGTCGGCGGCCACGAGGCCTCGGAGCTGCTGCGCCAGGCCGACGTTGCGATGTACCGCGCCAAGCGCGACGGCAAGGGTCGCCACCGCGTCTTCGAGGACAGCATGCAGGCCGAGGTGATCGAGCGGCTTGAGCTCGAGAGCGAGCTGCTGCGCGCGATCGAGCGCGACGAGGTCGAGGTCCACTACCAGCCGGTGATCGCGCTGGACGGTCAGACGCTCGCCGGCTTCGAGGCCCTCGCGCGCTGGACCCATCCAACGCGCGGGCTCGTCCCGCCGCCGCAGTTCATCCCGCTGGCGGAGGAGAACGGCTCGATCGTCGCGCTCGGCCGCCAGATCCTGCGCACTGCGTGCCGCCAGGCCGCGCGTTGGCTGGCGGAGTTCCCGACGGCCGAGCCGCGGATCATGTCCGTGAACCTCTCGGGCCGCCAGCTGGAGGACCCCAACATCGTCGCCGACGTCGCCGCAGCGCTGGCGGATTCCGGCCTCCCCGCCACCGCTTTGGTGTTGGAGATCACCGAGACGGTGCTGATGCACGACACCGAGGCGACGATCGCGCGGCTGACGGCGTTGAAGGCGCTCGGCGTGCGGTTGGCGGTCGATGACTTCGGCACCGGCTACTCGTCGCTGCGCTACCTGCGCCGGTTCCCCATCGATATTTTGAAGATGGCCAAGCCGTTTGTTGATGGCCTTGATACCGGAGACGATGAGGGTCGCGCGCTGGCGCGGGCGATTGTGGACCTCGCGTCGTCGTTGAAGCTCGCGTGCATCGCCGAGGGGATTGAGGCGGGCGCGCAGGCTGACGTCCTGCACGACCTCGGCTGCGGCATGGGCCAGGGCTTCCACTTCGCGCGCCCGATGCCCTCGGACGCGATGACGGCGCTGATCGCCGAGCCGCCTGGGGCGGGTCGGGCGTTTGCGATGCCGTCGACGCTGATTCCGTAGACCGGCGCCGCACTTCCGTTGCCGTTCCGTTGCATTCGGTGCGGGGTCTGGTTGCGTTGTGCGGGGCGTTGGTGGTGTTCAGTGCGCGGCGGTGGTCGTTGCGCGACGCGTGGTCTGTCGGCACCGAGGGAGTGAGCAGTGGCTGGCGGCTCGGGGCGCGGGGTGTCGTCCGTTGGCGCCGGGGGAGGGGGTGGGCCTGTTGTCGGACACTGGTGGAGTTCCCCCGGTTTGGTGGACATCTGATGGCTGTGCTGATTGGCATGGCCGGAGAGGATGTCTTTGATGGCCAATGTGGCGCCGTATTCGGAGGAGTTCCGTCGCGAGGCGGTTCGGTTGATGCAGAGCAGCGGGCGTTCGGTTCCGCAGCTCTCGCGTGAGCTGGGCGTCTCGCAGCAGTCGTTGCGTAATTGGGCGCGTGAGATCGCCGCTCAGGACGCAAGCGGCCCGGGGTTGAGCGTTGACGAGCGTGAGGAGCTACGCCGGTTGCGGCGCGAGAACCAGATCCTCGTCGAGGAGCGCGAGATCCTAAAAAAAGCGGCGGCCTTCTTTGCCAACGAGGGCAAGAAGCGGTGAGCGTCTATCAGTTCATCGCGGCGAGGAAGGCCGAGCACTCGATCAAGACGATGTGCCGTGTGCTCGGTGTCAGCCGCTCGGGCTTTCATGCCTGGGCCGTTCGCCAGCCCAGCGCGCGCTCGGTCACCGACGTCTGGTTGACCGAGCGTATCCGTGAGATCCATGAGGCCCACCGCAAGGTGTACGGGTCGCCCAGGATCCACGCCGAGCTTCGGATGGCCGACGGTATCTGTGTCGGCAAAAAGCGGGTCGAGCGCCTGATGCGACAGGCCGGGATCTCGGGTCTGATCGGGCGCCGGCGTGCCAAGACCACCATTCGGGTACCGGGCGTCGGGGTCTGTGAGGACCTCGTCGACCGTGCCTTCTTGGCCGCGGCCCCCAACCGGCTGTGGGTCGCCGACATCACCTACCTGCGCACCTGGGAGGGCTGGATGTACCTGGTTGCCGTCCAAGACATCTTCAGCCGGCGGATCGTCGGCTGGGCAATCGATACCCACATGCGCACCGAGCTCGTCATCGACGCGCTGCAGATGGCCCTGACCCGTCGCCGACCCGACCCCGGCCTGGTCTGGCACTCAGACCAAGGCAGCCAATTCGTGTCGCTGGCCTTCGGCCAGCAAGCACGCGCGGCAGGCATCGCCCAGTCGATGGGATCGAAGGGCGACTGCTTTGACAACGCCGTGGCCGAGAGCTTCTTCGCCACCCTCAAAAAAGAGCTCATCCACCGCCGGTCCTGGCCGAAGAAGGCCGAACTCCGCACCGAGGTGTTCGACTACATCGAGATCTTCTACAACCGCCGCCGCAGACACTCGACCCTCGGGCACCTCTCACCCCACGAGTACGAGAAGATGACAATCACCCCCCAAAAAGAACCCCAACCCGCCTAACCCCCCGTGTCCACCGAACCGGGGGAACTCCACCTACGTCTGCGAACGGGCCCACCTCAGTCGGCCGGGGCATTCCGCGAGCGGGTGGGCCTCTTTGCGGACGGTGAGTGTCCCCAGGCAGGCCCACCTCCTCGCCCGAGCGCTTGTACCACCTGGGCACAGGCCTGGCGCAATTCAACGCGCGGACCCCGCGATATGCGCGGGCTCCGCGCGATCGACGCAGCCATACAGCGGAGGGCACCTAGACGTTGAGGTCCAACGTCAAGGTGCCATTGGTTCCCCGCGCCGCCCGCCCGGGCCCCCGCGGACGACGAGCCAGCGCCTCGAAGGCCCACCCTGCTCGCTCTCCTCGGTGCCGACAAACCACGCAGCGCACCACGGCCAACGCCGCGCACTGGGCGCCACCGACGCCCGTCCCGCGTCCCGTCCCGCGACCCCTACGCCTCCCGCGCTTCCAGCATCCGCCCCAACCGCTCGCCTGCCTCGACCAGATCCTCCGGCGTCCCAGCCTCGGCGATCACCTGCAGATCCAGGATCCGCGCGCTGAACCGATCGATCGCGTTCCTTCCAACGATCGCATGACACGGCACACCAGCTTGCCGCGCGCGCGTCGCGATCTCGCCGGCGATCTTGCCCTCCAACGTCGTGGCGTCGAGTCGCCCCTCGCCGACGACCACCGCGCGCGCCGCGCGCATGCGCGCATCGAAGTCCAAGGCCTTCAGGATGAACGGAGCGCCCGGTTCCAACTTGGCGCCGTAGCGCGCCCACAGTCCACCCGCCAGCCCACCGGCCGCACCCGTCATCGGGACCCCGCGCGGGTCCTTGGGCAACGTTGCGGCCTGTTCTTGTAGACGTCGCGCGAGCTGCTGAACACCCTCGGCATCGGCACCCTTCTGCGGGCCGAAGCGCTCAGCGGCCAGCTCAAACGGCGTGCGCACATCGCAGAGCACGACCAGCGCCGTGCCCTGCAGGCCGCCGGCCTCCTCGATCGCGGCGATCGCGCCCGCGCCGCCGTCGCTCGTCGCGCTGCCGCCCGCGGCAACCAGGACAACCGCGGCGCCCGCGGCTGCCGCGGCGACGATCAGCTCACCGGTGCCACGAGTGGACGCCGCGAACGCGTCGCGCTCGCCCGCCGCCACCAAATGCAGTCCCGACGCCTCGGCGACCTCGACGATCGCCGTCCCGCCATCCTCGATCAGCGCAAAGCCCGCCGCAGCGATCGGGCGGCCGAGCGGGTCGGTCGCCGGCGCGCCCGCGGTCTCGCCGCCCAGCGCGGTGAGCAAGACCTCCAACGTGCCTTCGCCACCGTCGGCGACCGGGCAGAGGTCGGGCGGGGCGAGCCCAGCGCGCTCCAGCCCAGCGCCGATGCAGGCCGCCACGCGCGCTGCCCGCAGCGTCCCCTTGAAGGAGTCGGGCGCGACGAGCAGGGGAGGATGGGCGAAAGCGATGGCGGGCACGGCGCGGATCTCCACGCTCGACAGAGACCGCCGGCAGGCTATCGAGCCCGCTCACCGGCCAAGACGGCCCGCACTCGCAAGCCCACGACGCTCAGTCGCGCTCGCCCCAGCCCTCCCCACGCTCGGCCGGGACGATCCTGCGCAAGGTGTAGATGTCGCTCTCCTCCAGCGTCTCGGCGTGCTGCTCGAGCTCCTCCCACGGATCCCAGACCGCGCTCAGCAGGCGGCCGCTGATGCCGTCGCTGCGGCGCGAGCCGAGGTAGACGGCGAGGTCCGCGCCGCGCGTCAAGGGCGTGCCACCGTTCTCGCGCTGCTGCACGGCCGCGGCGTAAAACGACTCGCCGACAGCCTCCGGTCCGGCTTCGAGGACCTCGTCGAGCATGCCGGTGTTCAGCGCCCCGGGCGCGATCGCGTTGACGTCGATGCCGTCGTCGGCGACCTCGCGGGCGAGCGTCTCGGCGAAGCGCACGACCGCCGCCTTGGATGCCGCGTAGGCCGACAGCCCGGGCATCGGCGACGTCGCCCCGCCGCCCGACAGCTGGACGACCTTGCCCCGCTCCGACTCTCGCAGATGGCCGAGCGCGAAGCGCGCCGGCAGAACCGACCCCATCAGGTTGATCTCGATCGCACGGACCCATTGGGCCCACACGATCTCGTCGATCGCGCCCTTGGGCCCGTAGACGCCCGCGTTGTTGACCAGGATGTCGAGCCCACCAAGCTTTTCGGCCGCGAAGGCGACCAGCTCCTGGGCAGCCTCGGGCACCGAGACGTCGGCCGCGTGGGCATGGACCTCGCCCGCGCCGGCCAGCTCCTCGCGCGCCGCGTCCAGCGCCGCCGCCGACCGCGCGCAGATGACGATCCGCGCACCCTCGCGCAGGTAGGCGCGTGCGATCTCCAGGCCTAGACCTCGCGCCCCGCCGGTGATCAGCGCGGCGCGACCCTCCAATGTTCCGCTCATGCAGGCCGTCGCCCGACCGAGGCGTAGCGGATCCGCGGGTCGCGGGCCAGCGATTTGGCCAGGAAGCCGTTGGCGTCCACGACGAGGTCGCCGCGCAACACGTCCGGGATCCTGGCCGCGTCGAGCTCCCGGTAGTCGGGCCACTCGGTGGCGATGACGAGCGCGTCGGCGCCCTCGGCCGCCGCGAACGGATCGTCGACCAGCGTCGCGCCGGCGGCCTCGCCGTCCAGCGAGCGCACGGCTGGATCGTGGGCGCGGACCGTCGCGCCTGAGGCGAGCAGGTCGGTGCAGAGCTCGACGGAGGCGGAGCGGCGCAGCGTGTCGGTGCCGGGCTTGTAGGTCAGGCCCCACACAGCGATCGTCTTGCCCGCCAGACCGTCGGGCGGCGTCGCCGACGTGCCGTTGCCCAGCAGGACGTTGATGGTGCGGCGTGTCCAGCCGCGATGGGCGAGGTTGCTGTCCCACACGCCGTGCAGCAGCGGCGTCGCCAAGCCCTCGGCGTCGCCGATGGTCGTGAGCGAGCGGATGTCGCGCGCCAGCGTGCCGCCCGCGAACGCGCCGCCCGGCCCGAGGTAAGCCCGCGGCCCGATCCGCGCCTCGCTCTTGAGCGCCGAGGAGACCTCACCGGCATCGGCCCCGACGCGCTCGCAGACCGAGGCCACCTCGTTGATGAACGTCACCGACGTGGCCAGGAACGCGTTGAGCGCGTGCTTGGTCATCTCGGCCGACTCGACGCCCATCCACGCGATGCGGTCGGTGATCGGCTCGAGCAGCTTGGCGATGACCTGCTCGCTGTAAGGGTCGCGGACGCCGACGACCACGCGATCGGGCTCCAGGAAGACGTTGATGGCCTTGCCCAGCCGGAGGTTCTCGGGCGAGTAGGCCAGCGAGATGCCGGGCGGCGCCTCGGCCTGCAGCAGCGCCGTCGAGCCGACGGGCAGCTGCGAGGAGATGAGCACGACCGTGCCGTGGTCCAACAGCGGCAGCAGCGCGCGGACGCGGTCCAGGACGTAATCGACGTTAGCGTTGTCGTCGGCGTCGACCGGCGTGTCATAGGCGATCCAGACCAGCTCCGCGCCTTGGACTGCTTGGGCGGCGTCGGCGATCGGGTGCAGGCTGTCGTTGGCCAGCCCGTCGGCGATCAGGTCCTTGAGGCCCGGTTCGAAGAGCGGCGGGATGCCGGCGGCCAAGTCCCGCACGACGGTGCCGTCGGTGTCGTGGGCGGCGACGTCGTGGCCGACCGACGCCAGGGCGGCGGCGGTCACGGTCCCGAGGTGCCACAGTCCGGCGACGCAGACTCTCATGGCGTGGCGAAGCTGCTGTGCGTGATCACGGGGCAACTATGGACTGGTCAGCGCGCCACAGCGAGGGAAAGGGATGCCAATGGGCAGGGTCGCGCCCTTTCTCGGACGCGCCGCCTGCGCCGCTACTGCTCCAACTGGTCCACGGTGCAGGCCGACGGCGCTTTGTCGTCGCGCCAGCGCTGGACCTTCGCGCCGTGGCGGATGCGGTTGTCGGAGACGTGGTCGAAGGTGACCTCGACGACGAGCTCCGGGCGCAGCCCGACCCAGGACAGGTCGCGGCCGGCCGACCAGCGCGACGGCTCGCCCGTACCGCGCTCGCCGGTCTCATACGGCTTCAGCTTGGCCGGCAGCTCGCGCTTCTCCTTGGCCGAGAAGCCGGAGGTGTGGCCGACCCCGCGCAAGGTGCCGTCGGGCTCATAGAGCCCGAGGATCAGTGCGCCCACGGTTCCTTCGAGCTTGCCCGGCCGCCAGCCGACGACGACCGCGTCGATCGTGCGCACGCGCTTGATCTTGACCATGCCGGTGCGCTCGCCGGGCAGGTAGGGGGCATCGGCCTCCTTGGCGATCACGCCCTCCTCATCGAGCAACCACCCCTGCGCCTCGTCCGCCGTCCAGACCACCGGCGTCAGCTCGACGCCGTCCAGCGCCGCCGCCTCCAGCGCCGTGCGGCGCTCGCGGTAGGGCCGCTCCAGCAAGACGTCGTCATCCAGCGCCAGCAGGTCGAAGGCCACCATCCGCGCCGGCGTCTCCACCGACAGTCGCTCGATCCGCGACTTCGCGGGGTGGATCCGCTGGCCGAGCGTGTCGAAGGAGGACGCGACGATCTCGCCGTCGAGCACGTAGCGGCCGGCCGGCAGCGACGCGACGACCTCCGGGAAGTAGCGGTCCAGCGGCTTGCCGTTGCGCGAGGCGATCTCGACCGCCTCGCCGTCGACGAAGACGAGCGCGCGGAAGCCGTCGAGCTTGGGCTCGTAGGCCCAGCCGTCGCCGTCAGGCAGCGTCGTGCGCGAGCGTGCGAGCTGGGGGGAGAGCGGGGGCTGCAGCGGGAGCGACATCGCCCTTCACCGTACCCGTCCGCAACTGCAGGATGATGACGGCGCCGAGCACCAGCGCGCCACCCATCAGCTGGCTGGTGCCGAGCGCCTCGCCGTAGATCGTGGTCGCCAGCGCCACGGTCACGACCGGCTCGGCCGTCGAGACGATCGAGGCGCTCGCCGGGCCGACCGCGCGGATGCCGATGAAGAACGCGCTCACGCCCAGGACGGTGGAGCCCAGCGCGATTGCCGCGATCCAGCCCCAGCCCGCGGCGGCGAAGTGCAGATCGAGCGAGCCGCCGCCGGCACCGGCGACCAGCGTCGAGGCCGCGGCGCCGGTGGTCACCAGCGCGGCCATCAGGAACGTGTCGACCGTGCCGAGGAGCCGGTCGGCGACCAAGATGTAGGCCGCGTAGGTCACGGCGGCGCCGACCGCCATCGCGACGCCCACGCCGTCGAGCGCGCCGATTGAGCCGCTCATGAGCACCAGCGCGGCGCCGCCGCTGGCCAGCGCCAGGGCGCCGACGCTGCGTCCCGACACCTGCTCGCGGCGCAGCGCGACGGCACCCAAGAACACCAACATCGGATAGAGGTACAGCAACAGCGAGGTCAGCGACGCGTCCAGGTACGTCAGGGCACCGAAGTACAGCCCGGCCTGCGCGGCGTAGACGACCGCGCCGAGGCCGAGGCCGGCAAGGATCACGCGGCGGCTAGGGAGCTGCGCGCCGCGGACAGCCACGATCGCCCAGAAGCAGACCGCGGCCAGCAGGAAGCGAAACGACAGCAGCGTGACCACGCTCACGCCCGCCGAATAGGCCTGCTTGGCGAAGATGGCCATGGCGCCGAAGGCGCATGCCGACAGGACGCACAGGGCGGTCCCGCGGTGCTGCGACGACGACAACGGCACGGGAGCGATTACCAGTTGGGGCGGCCGTCGTCGCGGCGCGAGTCCGCGCCGAAGCGGGCCGAGAGAGCGGCGTTGGCGCCAAAGATGCCGAAGACTGCGAGCAGAGACAACATGTCCTTGATTGTCGGACATATGTTCGCGTTCCTCTAGCCTTGATTGCCTCTACGAGCTATAGCTTTCCCCTTGAGGTCACAACCATGACGCTGCAGCAGCTGGAGTACTTCCTCGCCGCCCTGGACGAAGGCTCGTTCAGCGCCGCCGCCGAGCGGCTCCTGCTCGCCCAGCCGTCGCTGTCGGAGCAGATCCGCCGGCTGGAGGCCGAGCTGGGCGTCGCGCTCTTTACGCGCGTCGGACGCGGGATCCGCCCGACCGACGCCGCGCGCGCCCTGCGCCCGCACGCCGAGGCCGCGCTCGGCGCCGTCGCCGAGGGGCGCGAGGCGGTCGTCCAGCAGCGCGAGCTGCAGGGCGGCATCGCGACCTTCGGGACCTTCGGGACGGCGCGCTGGTACCCCGGCACCCAGATCGTCAGTGCCTTCCGCAAGCGCCATCCCAAGGTCCGCGTCCGGATGGTCGGTCAGAACTCCTCCGAGGTCGCGACCGCCGTGCGCGACGGTGATCTGGAGGCCGGGCTCGTCGCGCTGCCGATCGACGACACCGGGCTCGACGTCCGGCCGATCATGCAGGACGAGATCCTCTACGTCAGCACCGACCCCGCCCGCGTCAAGAAGCCTGTGACGATTCGCGCGCTGGCCGGCGCGCCGCTGATCCTCACCGACGCGAGCTACGGCTTAGAGGACCCGACGCGCCGCCAGCTCGCCGAGTTGGCCCAGCGCGAGGGCGTCACGATCGAACCGCAGATCGACGTCGAGGACGTCGAGACCGCGATCGAGCTCGCCGCCCGCGGACTTGGCGACGTCCTGATTGCGCGAGGGATCCTGCTGTCCCTTGGCCGTCGCGTCCCCAAGAAGCTTGGCTGGGTGCCGTTCGCCGAGCCGCTCTACGACACGTTCGCCTTCGTCAACCGCCGCGGCGCGCGCCTCTCGCCGGCCGCGCGCGAGTTCATGGCGCTCGCCGAGGAGCGCATGGTCGCGATGGCCCAGGAGCTGAAGACGACGCCGCCGCGGCGCCACCGCCCTGGCAGCTGAGTCCGTCCGGGTACGATGACTTTCGATGACCGCAGAGACCGCCACCGTCGCCGAGCAGGAGTACCTCGAGACCCTCTTCTGGCTCTACGAGGCCGGGCTGCCGATGACCGGCGCGAACATCGCGCGGGCCATGCAGCTCTCGCCCCCGACCGTGCATGAGATGGTCGGCCGCCTGGAGCGCGACGGCTACATCACGCGCGGCCCCGACAAGGTCATCAGCTTCACCGAGAACGGCCGCGAGCACGCCGAGGCGATCGTCCGGCGTCACCGGCTGATCGAGCGCTTCCTGACCGACGTGCTCGGCATCCCGTGGGACGAAGTTCACGAGGAGGCCGAGCGCCTGGAGCACGCGATGTCGCCGGTGCTGGAGGAGCGGATGCTTGCCGCGATCGGCGACGCGAGGACCTGCCCGCACGGCCACCCAATCGACGTCGGCAGCCGCATCCCGTCGGTCCCGCTCGCCGACGTCGAGGTCGGCGCCTCGGTCACGATCGTGCGCTTCGAGAACGAGGCCGAGGACTTGCTGCACTACCTCAAGGCCGCCGGGCTGGACCCGGGGCTGGACGGCACGCTGGTCGAGTCCGGCGACGACATCGTCGTCGAGACGGCCAGTGGCGAGCGGTTGACGCTGACGCGCAGCGTGGCCGAGACCGTGTCGGTCACTGCCGACCCGTCGCCGCCGCCGCGTGTTGCGTTGCCTGCCCAGTTGGTCCTGGGCGAGCAGCGCTACGGGCGCTAGACCGTCGCTGCTTGGAGGCGGGCTCGGATTGCCGCCTCGGCGCGGTCGTAGAGGCTCGCGTCGCCGTTGAGTTGGTGGCGCTGGCTCGCGGTGCCGCTGAGCGCGTCGATCTCGAACAGGAGTTGCTCAGGGTCGACGTCGGCGCGCAGGTGGCCGGCGTTCTTGGCTGAGGTGATGGCCTTCACCATCAGCTGCTCCCAGTCCTTCAGGTCGGCTTCGATGGCGTTGCGGACCGGGCCGGGCTCGCGGCTGTCGAATTCGGAGCGGACGGTCTCAAAGAAGCAGCCGCCGGCAAAGATCTCGGCGCGCATGTAGGACAACTTGCCCGTGATGAGCGCTTCGAGGCGGGGCAGGCCGCGGTCGGCTGCGTAGGCGGGCTCCACGACGTTGCGGGCGAAGATGTCGCGCGCCGCGCCGATCGTGGCGAGCTGGAGCTCCTCCTTGGAGCCGAAGTGCGCGAAGAGCCCGCTCTTGCTCATCCCCAGCTCGCTGGCCAGGCGCCCGATGGTCAGCCCTTCGAGCCCCTCGACGGAGGCGATGTCGGCGGCCGTCTCGAGGATCTGCGCGCGGGTGCGGCGGCCCTTGGCGCGGCGGCCGTCGGTGTCGGAGGTGTCGACGCTCACGGCGAAAGAAAAATAGCACGACCGTTCGACGTGTGCTAAAAAGCACGATCGTTCGTA
>CAWHID010000005.1:0-364910 GCA_963829185.1 uncultured Conexibacteraceae bacterium | reverse complement strand
TCACGCGGTTGCGCGCGTAGGGGTCGGCGATGACGGGGCGGCGGGTGCGCAGGCGGATGCGGCCGATGTCGTTGAGGCCCAACTCGCTCGGCGCCGGCCCGCGCTCCAGCGTCTGGACGTCGACCACGTCCACGATCGCGTCGACGATCGCCTCTGCCGTATGGGTCAAGTGCTTCAACAAGTACTTGGACCCGGGACGCAGCGCGCGATCGGCGAACCAGCAGACGTCGGCCTCGAACTCGCGGACGGGCTCCGGTGCGCCGTCGGCGCTGACCAGGACGTCGCCGCGCGAAGCGTCGACGTCATCGGCCAGTCGGATCGTCACGCTCTGGGGCGGGAAGGCCTCCTCCAGCGTGCCGGTGAGCGTGTCGATCGATGCCACCGTCGACTCGACCCCGGACGGCAGCACCTTCACGCGATCCCCGGGCCGCACAACGCCTGAGGCGACCTGGCCGGCGTAGCCGCGGAAGTCGTTGCCCTCGCTGCGGATCACCAGCTGCACCGGGAAGCGGAGGTCCTCCAGGTTGCGATCGTCGGCGGGGTCGATCGCCTCCAGATGGCGCAGCAGCGGCTCGCCGATGTACCACGACATGTTCTCGCTGCGGTCGACGACGTTGTCGCCCTCCAGGGCGCTGATCGGGATGTAGGCGATGTCGCGCGAAGTCAAGTGATTGCGGAACACGCTGAAGTCGCGGACGATCTCGTCGAAGCGCTCCTCCGCGTACTCGACCAAGTCCATCTTGTTGATCGCGACGACGAGGTGCGGGATGCCCAGCAGCGAGGCGATGAACGCGTGGCGGCGGGTCTGCTCGACCACGCCGTGCCGTGCGTCGACCAGCACGATGGCGACGTCGGCCGTCGAGGCACCGGTGACCATGTTGCGCGTGTACTGCACGTGGCCGGGTGTGTCGGCCAGGATGAAGTCGCGCGCCGGCGTGGCGAAGTAGCGGTAGGCGACGTCGATCGTGATGCCCTGCTCGCGCTCGGCGCGCAGGCCGTCGGTCAACCGCGACAGGTCGAGCTCACCGTCGCGGCCGTTGAGGTCGGCGTACTGGTCGGCGAGGATCGCCTTGCTGTCGTGCAGCAGGCGACCGATGAGCGTGGACTTGCCGTCGTCGACGGAGCCCGCGGTGGCGAGACGGAGAAGCGTAGGCATAGAAGAAAGTCCTAGAAGTAGCCCGCGACCTTGCGGTCTTCCATCGCCGATTCCGACACGCGGTCATCGGCGCGCGTCTCGCCGCGCTCGGTGACGTTGGTCGCGGCGATCTCGGCGACGACCTGATCCAGCGTCGCGGCAGTGGAGGCCACGGCGCCGGTGCACGAGATGTCGCCGACGGTGCGGTAGCGCACCGACGCGGTGAAGGGATCGGAGTCACGCTCGTCGCGCGCGATGAACTCGGAGTCGGCGTAGAGCATCCCGTCGCGGCGGAAGACTGCGCGCTCGTGGGCCAGGTAGATCGAGGGCACCTCGATCTCCTCGTCCTGGATGTACTGCCAGACGTCGAGCTCGGTCCAGTTGCTTAGCGGAAACGCGCGGACGTTCTCGCCGCGGCGCACGCGCGTGTTGTAGATGTTCCAGAGCTCGGGTCGCTGGGCCTTGGGGTCCCAGCCACCGAAGTCATCGCGGAACGACAAGATCCGCTCCTTGGCTCGCGCGCGCTCCTCGTCGCGGCGCGCGCCGCCGAAGGCCGCGTCGAAGCCGTGTTCGGCCAAGGCGTCGAGCAAGGTCGTGGTCTGCAGGCGGTTGCGCGAGGCGCGCGGGCCCGTCTCCTCGACGACGCGGCCGCTGTCGATCGACTCCTGGACGGAGGCGACGACGAGCCGCTCGCCGAGGCGCTCGACCAAGTTGTCGCGGAACTCGATGACCTCTTCGAAGTTGTGCCCCGTGTCGATGTGCATCAGCGGGAACGGGAACTTCCCGGGGCGGAAGGCCTTCTCGGCCAGCCGCACGAGGACGATCGAGTCCTTGCCGCCGCTGAACAGCAGCACCGGCTTCTCGCGCTCGGCAGCGACCTCGCGCATCACGTGGATGGCCTCGGCCTCCAGCGCCTGCAGGTGGGTCAGGGTGTGCGAGCTCATGCGGGAGCAGCCTCCGTGGTGGGCGCGTCGGTGGTGCGTGGGCGAATGGGGCGAGTGCGGTGGATGACCGCGGCGATGGCGCCGACGATCGCGGGGACGCCGACGATGGTCCACGTCGGCAGGTCGACGCCGGCCTTGGTGAGCACGCCGAGCGAGGAGCCGAGCAGGACGCAGCCGAGCGCGGGGCGCAGGACGACGGCCGGGATCTTCCCGCTGAGCGCGGTGCCGACCACGACCCCGGGCAGCGAGCCGAGCAAGATGGTGCCCATCAACGCGAAGTCGACGTTGCCGGCGACCAGTTGCGCCAGGCCGGCGGCCCAGAGCACGATCGCGGCGTGAAAGACGTCGGTGCCGACGACGCGGTGCGGGGTCAGACGGAAGACGAGGATCAGCGCGAGGCCGATGAGCGCCCCCGAGCCGACGCTGGTCAGCCCGAGCAGGAAGCCGAGGACCAAGCCGATGACGACGGCCTGGACGCGCGTGGCGTCGTCGAGAAAGACGCTGTGGCGTTCGCGGTCGATCGCCGCACGCAAGAACAGCGCGCGGAAGAGCATCGAGACCGACACCACCAACAACGCGATTGCCACGCCGGTCAGCAAAATGCTCGGCGAGTGCTTGAGCCAGATCTCGAGCACGACGACGCCCGCGATCGAGCCCGGCACGCTGCCGAAGGCCAGCCACTTCGAGACGCCGAGGTCGACCGTGCCCTTGCGCAGGTGGCGCCAGCCGCCAAGCGTCTTGGTGACCGCGCCGTAGGCGAGATCGGTCCCGATCGCGACCGTCGGATGGATCCCCGCGAACAGGATCAGCAGCGGCGTCATCAGCGAGCCACCGCCGATCCCCGTCATCCCGATCAGGATGCCGACGCCGAGACCGAAGACGATGACGATCGGATCCATCAGATCGCTAAACGACGTGGAGGCCGCACTCGGTCTTGTCGGTCCCCGCCCAGCGGCCGGAGCGCCCGTCGCCCGGCTGGGTGCACGTGGCACAACCGATCGAGGCAAAGCCCTGGTCGTGGAGCGGGTGGTACGGCAGCCCGCGCTCGAAGATCCGGCCCCAGACGTCCTTCTCGGTCCAGAACGCGAGCGGGTTGTACTTCATGACGCCGGGGCGCTTGGCGTCGGGCTCGATCAGCTCGGCGGTCGCCCGCGTGTCGGCCTGCTCGCGGCGCACGCCCGTGACCCAGGCGTCGGCGCCGTCCAGCGAAGCCTCAAGCGCCGCGATCTTCAGCGGCGTGCAGCAGTGCTCGGGGCCGGTCCACGGACGCTCGGCGTTTGCGGCGTCCTGGACCTCGACCTGCACGCCGTAGTGATCCTCGAACTTCTTCCAGGTCTGCAGCGTCTCGGGGAAGAGCACGCCGGTGTCGATCGTGACCACGCGAACGTGCGGCGCGATGCGCAGCAGCTCATCGAGGATCACCGACTCCTCCTTCTGGAAGGAGCAGAGGAAGACCAGCGACTCGTGCTTGGCCGCTGCCGTCAGCGTGTCGGTGAGCTGGTCGCTCAGACCGCGCATTCGCCTTCGCCCCGGGCCACCACGTAGGGCTGGTTGCGATCCCAGTCCATGAACATGTTCATGGTGTCGAGGCCGAACTCCACCGGCATCGCAAGGTCGCCCTTGACCGCTTCCTCGAAGCGGATCGTCCCGACGCGCTCGGCGTAGGCCTTGAACGTCTCGGTGTCGTCGGTGCGCTCCGCCTCGTACATGCGGATCCAGCGCTCGACGGCGTCCGGGACGCGCTTGGCAGGCAGGCGGACCTTCAGGCGCTGGCCGTAGCCGACCTTGCCGCCCTCGTAGACGCCGCCGATGTGCGCGACGTAGGCCGGGATCGTGTGCTCGCCGACCTTGATCGACGCGCCGTAGAACCCCATGTCGGCGATGTGGTGCTGCGAGCAGCCGTTCGGGCAGCCGGAGTTCTTGATGTGGATGCGGCGGGAGAGCGGATCGGTGATCTCCATCTCCAGCAGCTTGCGGTTGATCGCCGCGTTGAGGCCCATCGAGGAGGTGATCCCGAGCTTGCACGAGTCGGTGCCGGGGCACGAGACGTTGTCGGTGATCTCCTGAGCGCCGGCCTCGCCGAGCTCCAGCTCCTTGAGGCGGTTCCAGAGGTCGTAGACCGACTCGTCGCGGACCCAGCGGAAGACGATGTTCTGGCCGACCGTCATGCGGGCGTTGCCGCCGGAGAAGTCGCGCATGATCTGGCCGAGGCCGCGGAACTGCTCAGGCGTCAGATCGCCGCGGTAGACCTTGACCTCGACGGCGCTGAAGCCCTCCTGGCGCTGGGCGACGACGTTGGACTCGCGGAAGCGGTCAAACGCGGCGCGGTCTTGGTCGTCGGCCGGGGTGCCAAAGGACGCCGGCACGGCCGGGGCAACGGCCTCCTCGTCGAAGTCAAAGCGGCGCGGCGCGACCGAGAAGTCGCGCTCGGCGACCCAGTCGCCCTTGAGCTGCTCTTCGACCTGGTTGCGCAGCTCGTCGATGCCGAACTTGTCGACGAAGACCTTGATGCGGGCGCGGGCGCGGTTGACGCGCAGCCAGTCCTGGGCGTCGAAGATCCGGAAGACCGCCTCGGCGACCTTGAGGTAGTCGCCGTTGTCGGCCTCGACGAAGTCATACAACGTGGGGGCGATCCGCGGCATGATCGACGTGCCGCCGCCGACGACGACCTGGAAGCCCTTGACGCCCTCGTCGTTGACCTTCGAGATGAAGGCGATGTCGTGGATGCCGGTGATCGAGCGGTCCTCGGCGGGCGTGCCGTCAAACGCGGTCTTGATCTTGCGCGGCATCAACTGCGTCGTGGGATGGCGCACGAAGTAGCGGACGTAGGCGCCGACGTAGGGCGTCGGGTCAAAGACCTCGCCCTCGAGGATCCCGGCCCACGGGTCGCCGGTCACGTTGCGGACGGTGTTGCCGCAGCCCTCGCGGGACGAGAGCCCGGTCTCGCTCAGGTCACGGATCAGCGCCGCGGCGTCGCGCAGCGGCACGTGGTGGATCTGGATGTTCTGCCGCGTCGTGATGTGGCCCTTGTTGAGCGGCGCGTAGCGCTCGATCACGTCGGCGAAGTTGTCCATCTGGTCCGGCGTGACACCGCCGAAGGGCAGCTTGATCCGGATCATCTGGACGTCGGGCTGGCGCTGGCCGTAGACGCCCTGCTTCAGGCGGAAACCGATGTACTCGTTCTCGGGCGTGTCGCCCGCGAGGAACTTCTCGGCCTCGTTGTCGAAATCGTCGAACTCCTTGACGATCGCGGGGATGATCTGGCCAGGGACGTTCTCGTAGACCTCAGGGTTCTTGAGGCTCCCCTTGCGGCCAACGGTTGTGGGCTCCATGGGGGGAAGGTAGCAAATCCCGATCGCAAATCCACCTTTTGCGGAAGCCGTTGCGGCACGGCGTTTTCTGCACGCTTTCTGTGCGGAAAACGCGCGCTCAGACGGCCGCGCGGCGGCGCTGCAGCTCGGTGCGCTGCACGGCGTTGGCCGTGGCGGCGATGGCGCGGTCGAAGGCGGCGGCCGCGGCGTCGGTCGCGCCGGTGCGGCGCAGCAGCTCGGCATGGGCCGCGTGCAGTGGCGCGTAATCGTTCAGGCGGGCGTCTTCGAGCAGCGGCCTGACGAGCTCCAGTCCTGCCTCGGGTGCGCCGGCGAAGGCCAGCGCGGCCGCGCGGTTGATGCGGATGACGGGCGAGGGCGAGCGGCGGTCGAGCTCGGCGTAGAGCGCGACGATCTCGACCCAGTCGGTCGCCGCGGCATCGGCGGCGGTCGCGTGCAGCGCGGCGATGGCGGCCTGGAGTTGGTAGGGACCTGGTGCTTTTTGTGCGATCGCCTGGTCCAGCGCGTGGGTGCCCTCGGCGATGCGGCCTTGATCCCAGAGCGCGCGGTCCTGGCGGTCGAGCGCGACGTACTCGCCGCGCTCGTCGGTGCGCGCGTCGCGCCGAGAGTCCTGGAGCAGCATCAGCGCGAGCAGGCCGAGGACCTCGGGGTCGCCCGGCAGGAGGTTCGTGAGCAGTCGCCCGAGACGGATCGCCTCGCCGCAGAGCTCGCCGCGAACGAGGCGGTCGCCGTCCGACGCCGCATAGCCCTCGTTGAACACCAGGTAGATGACCGCCAGGACGCCGTCGCGACGCTCTCCCAGCAGCTCGGCCGGCGGGACGCGGTAGGGGATGCGCGCGGCGGCGATCTTGCGCTTGGCGCGCGTGAGCCGCTGGTACATCGTCGGCTCGGAGACCAAGAACGCGCGGGCGACTTCGGCGGTCGTCAATCCGCCGAGCGACTTGACGGTCAGCGCGACGCGGGCGTCGAGGGCGAGCGCGGGGTGACAGCAGGTGAAGATCAGGCGCAGGCGGTCGTCGCCGATCGCGGGCTCTTCCGTGACATCTGCCGTCACCTCCGCAACGGGGTCTGACCCCGTTACGGAACTGTCACGAGCGGCGAGGATGGCGAGACGCTCGATGCGGTCGGCCAGTCCGCGCTCGCGGCGCAGGCGATCGATCGCCTTACGCCGCGCGGTTGTCGTGATCCAGGCGCCGGGGCTGGCCGGGACGCCGTCGCGCGGCCAGGTGGCGACGGCCGCGGCGAAGGCGTCCTGCAGCGCGTCCTCGGCCAGGCTGAAGTCGCCGACCTGGCGGATGAGCGTCGCGAGGATCGCCGGACCTTCGTCCCTGAAAGCCCTGGCGATCTGCGCGTCGGCCATCGTCTCGCTCAGCCCTGGTCGGTGACCAGAAGCGGGCGGACCTCAACCGAGCCGTAGCCGACGTTCGGGACCTTGGCGGCCCAGGCGAGCGCCGCGTCGAGATCGGGCACGTCGATCAGGTAGTAGCCGCCGAGCATCTCCTTGGTCTCGGCGAACGGCCCGTCGGTGACCAGCGACTCGCCGTCACGGACCCGGACGGTCGTGGCGGTCTCCAGTCCCTGGAGGCCGCTGCCGGCGACCATCGCGCCCGACTCCTGAAGCTGCTGGGAGTAGCGCCCCCATGCTGCCGGCTCGGCCTGTTCGGGGGTCCCGTCGACGGGCGTGTAGATGAGCAGCATGTACTGCATGGGGTGGCCTCCTGAAGGCGTTGGCGCCGGCCGGCGGTTCCGGCCGCTTCGAAGGATCGACGGACGGCGTTGGCCGATTCGACACCTTCTGGAGACCGAAGGCAAACGTGGCGCGTTGGCGCTAGCCCCAGGGGATGGGGTCGCCCCAGGGCGACGGCGCATCGGGCTCGCGGCCGGTCGCCTCCAGCAGCGCGGCGCGCTGCCAGGGGTTCTGCTGCGGCGCGGCCTCCACGATCACCGGGGCGAAGTCGCGCAAGAACTGCTCCAGCGCTGCGACGACCGCGGCAGCCTCCTCCGGGGAGGCCGACGGCGCGACGATCTCCAGCTGAGGACGACGGTTGGGCACGCCGGAAACCCTAGCGGCCGGCGCGTTCCAGGGCTGCCGCGAGCTCCTCGGGTGAACAGCCAGAGATCCATCCTGCGCAGCCGCGGCATCAGGAGGTCGACCGAGACGACCAGGTCCGGGTCTGTCGCGGCCTACTCTTGGCCCATGCCTGAGGTCGCCGTCCTGGATCACGATGCGGTGCTCGCCGCGGTCTCGCCGCGCGCGGCGATCGACCGCACGCGCGACGCGTTCCTGCGCCACCGGCGCGGCGAGTGGCTGATGCCGGCCAAGGTCTACCTGGAGTCGCCACCGCACGGCGACTTCCGCGCGATGCCGGCGCTGGGCGGCGGCCTGGCGATCCTGAAGTGGATCTCGTCGTTTCCGTCCAATCCGGCGCGTGAGCTGCCGACGGTCCTCGGCGTGCTGTTGGTCAGCGACGCGGAGACCAGCCAGCCGGTCGCGATGCTCGACGCGCGCTCGGTCACCGCGTTGCGCACAGGCGCGGTCGCGCCGGTCGCCGCGCGGGCGCTCGGGCGCGCGGACGCGGCGACGGTCGGGATCATCGGCTGCGGCCTGCACGGTGCGTGGACAGCGCGCTGCCTGGCGACCGACGGCTACGGCCCGGGCGTCTGCTTCGATCCGCGGCCGGAGGCGGCGGCAGCGCTGGCCAACGAGTTGGGGTGGTCGGTCGGGACGCGCGAGGAGGCGCTGGCCGCCGACGTCGTCTGCTGCATCACGCCGGGCGCCGAGATCGTCGTCGACACCGACGACCTCCGTCCCGGGCAGCACTACAACATGCTCGGCGCCGACGGCCCGGGCAAGGCGGAGGCGACGATCGGCGCGGTCGCCGCCTGCACGCTGTTCTGCGACGAGTGGGCGCAGGCGTCGCACGGCGGCGAGCTGACGGGCGCGGTCGAGGAGGGCCTGGTGGTCCGCGACCACGTGACCGACCTCGGCGCGGTCCTGGCCGGCGACGCGCC
The DNA here is from genome assembly GCA_963829185.1 of uncultured Conexibacteraceae bacterium. Classification (GTDB taxonomy): domain Bacteria; phylum Actinomycetota; class Thermoleophilia; order Solirubrobacterales; family Solirubrobacteraceae; genus Baekduia. Next base: position 356,490 of record CAWHID010000005.1, on the reverse strand, counting down.
GGGCCGCACCGACCCGAGCGCCATCACGCTCTTTGACTCCACGGGCCTGGCGATTCAGGACCTCGCGATCGCCGCGGCAGCTGTCGAGGCCTGGCGCGAGGGGCGCGTGAAGGCGCAGACCGTCAGGTTGTAGACGCGCTCGGGGTGGGTGGGCCTCTTGAGCGCGACCTGGTCGCGCTGAACAGCCCCACCCCTGCCCCGGGCAGTGGCGGTGCCGCTACGCGGCGGGCGGGCCGTGCTGGCCCTTGATCGACGGTGCGCCCGGGGTGATCTTGTAGGTCCACGGCGCGCTCGGGAGCTTCTTGGTGGACTTCTTCTTGATGGTGTCCATCCGCACGAACTCGCAGGTGAAGCCTGCGGAGGTCGCGGTGACCGAGCCGAAGCCGTGATGGTCGAAGTCGGCGTTGTCGACCTGCGGGTTGAGGCCCCGCAGCGTGTCGATCAGTGCGGGCGGCGTCGCCGGGTTCGCGTCGTTGCCCTTGATCGCGACCCCACCGCCCGCATCGAGCGTCGTCTCGCCCAGTGACTGCGAGGTGATCGACCCGCCGACCAGCTCGGCGGCGACCGTGGTGCCCGTCGCGCCGTCGCCGGTGCGCACGTCGCCGGCGATGAACGTGTGGATGTCGCCGGTGACAAAGACCACGTCCTTGATCTGCTTGTCGCGGATGTGGGTCAGCAGCTCCTCGCGCTCCTGCGGGTAGCCGATCCACGTGTCGTACGTGTAGTTGGCGCCGCCGAGCACGCGCGTCGGCATGATCGTCACCTCGTTGGCCATCACCTTCCACTTGGCGGTGGACTTTGCGAGCGCGTCCTTGACCCAGTTCATCTGCGCGCGGCCGAGCATGTCGCGCGGCTGGTTGTAGTCGGCGCACGGCGCGACGACCGCGTCGTCACAGGGCTGGTTGTCGCGGTAGCTGCGCTGGTCCATGACGATGAGGTCGACGTTGGCGCCGAAGGAGAGCTTGCGGTAGAGCTTCTCGCCGCTGGAGAACGCCGGCATGTTCTCGAAGAACGCCCGGCGTCCGGCCTTCTTGCGCGCGAGGCTGAAGCGCTTGGCCGCCGGCAGGCCGCCGTCGGCCGGCTTGCCGACGTAATTGTCCTGGACCTCGTGGTCGTCCCACAGCATCACCATCGGGAACTTGGCGTGCACGGCGCGCAGCAGCGGGTCGGAGCGGTAGAGCTGGTACTTGTCGCGGTAGTCGGCCAGCGTGACCGCCTCGCGCACGATGCCAGGGTTGTTGGGGTTCTCGCGGCCGATCCTGTCGTCGCGGACGCCGGTGCCGCCCTTGACCGAGTGATAGGCCTCGGCGTAGATGTAGTCCCCGAGACAGACGACGAAGTCGTAGTCGCCGTCGGCCATGACGTCGAGCGCGTTGTAATAGCCGTGCGTGTAATCCTGGCAGGAGAAGAACGCGAACTTCACCGGCGCTTTGGAGTCGGCCGGCAGCGCGGTCCGGAAGCGGCCGACGGCGCTGTCGGCGCTCTTGGAGGAGAAGCGGTAGTAGTACTCCTCGTGGGCCTTGAGGCCGGCCACGCGGGCCTTGACCGCGTGGTTGGAGGCCGCGCCGGTCTTGACGTTCTTGCGGGCGACGACGTGGCGGAAGGACTTGTCGGTCGCGACCTCCAGCTCGATCGTGCCGGTCCCGCCGCCACCCGAGGGGTCAAAGCGCGTCCACAGGCTGATGCCCTTGGGCGACGGGTCCCCGGAGACGACGCCGTCAGGGAAGCGGCCGCCCTTGAACGGGCGGGTCTTCGCCGATGCCAGCGGCGCCGCGAGCGACGTCGGGACCAGGACCATGGCGGCGGCGCCCCCGGCGCGCGCGACGAACTGACGGCGGGTGGTCTGCATGGCGTCGAACCTACCTCCGCCGGGTGTCACCCGTGTGAAGTTTGGCCTGCGAGCGGTCAGACCGGGCGCATCACCACGGTCTGCGACCCGGCCAGGAAGTCGGCGGGGTCGCGCGGCACGGCGGCCCGCTCGGATGAGTCGTAGTAGGTCTTCTCGGCGGGCTCCCAGCCATCGGGCGCGTCGTGGCCGACGACCCAGGTGAAGGTGGTGTCATCGAGGTCGCGCCAGGCGCCGAGCACCGTGAAGCCGTGGACGGCCCGGGCGGGCACGATGTGATCGCGCCAGAGCGCGACGAACTCCTCCATCGCGCCTTCGCGGACTTGATACGTGCGGACCTGGCAGAGCATCCGCGGAGCCTACGTGGCCGCGGTCTGCTCCCGCAGGAAGGGCAAGACGGCCGCGGCGACGGCCGCTGGGTTGTCGGCCTGCGGCCAGTGGCCACTCTCGGGCAGGATCGTGATGCGTGCGTCGCGGAAGACCTCGCGCTGGTTCTCGGCCGCGCGAAGCTTCATGTACGGGTCCTTGGCGCCCCAGACGACGAGCGTCGGCCGCTGATGCTCGCGCAGCCGCGCCGCGATCGCCGCGGCGTGCGCCGCCAGCGGCGTGTTGCGGTACAGCTCGAGGACCGCGCGGCGTGTCCCTTTGTCGGCGTACAGCTCGAACATCTCATCGCCGAACGCGCGGGGGAAGCTGGGCGGGTTGGTGGCCTTCATGAACTGGTGCATGCCGAAGCGCGTCGTGAGCTTGAAGGACAGCTCGCCGAGGACCGGTGTGCGCCAGACCTTGGCCAGCGCGTGCCAGCCCTCGCGCAGAAGCACGCCGGTGTTGATGAGCACCGTGGAGGCGTGCATCTCCGGGTGGTCGGCCGCCCACTGCAGGCCCCAGGGCCCGCCGAAGTCGTGCAGGACGAGGTGGACGCGGCGCACGCCGAGCTGGTCCAGCGCGCCGGCCAGGTGCGCGGCGTAACCGTCCACGGTGTACGGCAGCTCGCGCGGCTTGTCCGCTCCGCCATAGCCGGGCATGTCGAGCGCGATCGCGCGGGCAAAGGCGCCGGCGGGCTCCAGCAGCGCGGTCCAGTGCTTGGCCACGCCGGGGTTGCCGTGGACGAAGACGATCGCCTCCTCAACGCCGGCGGGTCCGGCCTCCAGGACCGGCGAGCGCACGCCGTTGACGGTGACCTCGGAGGACCGCAGCGGCCCCGCGCCCGTCGTGGTCGCCTCGCCGCTCATCGCGCCACCGCCATGGCCATCGCGCGCGCCAGACGCCGCGGCTTCATGATCCGATCCAGTGGCTCGGCACGGGCGGCCAGGTCGGCCATCATCGCCGCGGTCTGTGGGTCACGCGTAGCGGCGCGGTGCATGGTGCGCTCCAAGACGTTCATCCCGCGGCCCGTGGCGAAGTCCGACATCTGCAGGTGATGCAGCGCCAGCTCGCGCCGATGCTTGCGCCGGTAGCGCTCCAGCGCCGGGTCCGGGTCGGCGTCAGCGGTCAGCGCGCCGGCGAGCTCATCGGCCAGCCACGCGGCGGACTGCAGCGCGAAGCCGACGCCGACGCCCCAGACCGGGTCGCTGGCCTGTGCGGCATCGCCGACGAAGGCAATCCCCGGACGGGCGGCGGGGCGGCGCACGTTGGGAAGGTCGAGCTTGCCGATCATGGGTCCGATGCGCGTGGCGCCCGCGAGATCGGGCGCGCGGTCCAGCGTGGAGAACGCCTCCAGGAACGCGGCCTCCTTGTCGGCTTTGAATGGCGGCAGTCGGTCCTTGTGCAGAAACACCGCGGCGACCGTCAGGCCGTCGTCGTTGGGGAAGCAGTAGAGGACGTCGCGGCCGGTCAGCCACATCTGCGAGTGGCCGGGCGCACTCTGCAGTTCCAGGTCCTCGTAATAGGCCATGTAGCCGAAGCGGCCGTGGGGCAGGACTCGGCCGGGGATGCCGGCCATACGTGCGATCGAGGAGCCGCGGCCGTCGGCGCCGACGACGACCCGCGCCTCGATCGCCACCTCGTCACCGCCGGGCGTGTGGCCGCGGAGGCCCGACGGCCGGCCGGCGGCGTTGCGCGTGATCGCATCGACGGTGACGCCCTGGCGCACCTCGACGTTTGGGGTCCGGTCAGCTAGCTCGCGCAGCATCGGGTCGAGCTTCTCGCGGCGTAGGTTGTAGCCGTAGGCATCGTCGGGCATCGCGTACCAACCGCCTGCGGTCCAGACGTCCAGGCCGTTGCGCAGCGCGCCTGCACGCTCCATCGTGGCGTCGATGCCGAGGCGCTGGAGGACCGGTGTGGCGCCCGCTTGGATGAAGTGCGAGCACACAACTTTGTAGTGCTCAGGCTTGGGGCTCTTCTCGAGCACCGTCGCGTTGATGCCCTGGCGGCCCAGCAGGGCGGCCAGGGCACAGCCGGCGACGCTGCCACCGGCGATGACCACATCCGTCTGATCCGGCATGCCGGGACGGTACCGCTGTGAGTTGCTTAGCGCAACCCGCTACAACGGGATGTTGCCGTGCTTGCGCTTCGGGCCCGGCTCGCGCTTGGTCTGCAGCGTGTGCAGCGCGTTGATGAGCTTGGGGCGCGTCTCGTGCGGCGTGATCACGTCATCGATGTAGCCGCGCTCGGCCGCGCTGTAGGGGTTAGCGAAACGCGCCTTGTAGTCGTCCATCAGCTTCTTGCGGCGCTCCTCGGGCGTCGGCGAGGACGCCAGATCGCGGCGGTAGATGATGTTGACCGCGCCCTCGGGACCCATGACTGCGACCTCGGCCTGCGGCCAGGCGAAGTTGAAGTCGGCCAGCAGATGCTTGGAGGCCATGACGTCATAGGCGCCGCCGTAGGCCTTGCGGGTGATGACCGTGATCTTCGGGACCGTCGCCTCGGTGTAGGCGTACAACAGCTTGGCGCCGTGGCGGATGATGCCGCCCCACTCCTGGCTGGTGCCCGGCAGGAAGCCCGGCACGTCGGTGAAGGTGATGATCGGGATGTTGTAGGCGTCGCAGGTCCGGACAAACCGGGCGGCCTTGGCCGAGGCGTCGATGTCCAGGACGCCCGCCATGTGCGCCGGTTGATTGCCGACGACGCCGACCGCAAAGCCGTCCAGGCGCGAGAAACCGCAGATGATGTTCTTGGCGAAGTGCTCGTGGATCTCGAAGAACTCGCCGTCGTCGACGACCAGCCGGATGACGTTGCGCATGTCATACGGCTTGTTGGGGTTGTCGGGGACGGCGGAGTCGAGCTCGGCGTCCATGCGGTTGGGATCGTCGGTCGGCGCCAGCCGCGGCGGGATCTCCAGGTTGTTCTGCGGCAGGAAGCCCATGAGGTAGCGCGTGTCTTCCAGCAGCTGCTCCTCGTCGTCGGCCGCGAGGTGGGCGACGCCGGACTTCGTGTTGTGGGTCATCGCGCCGCCGAGCGACTCGAAGTCCACCTCCTCGCCCGTGACCGTCTTGATGACGTCGGGGCCGGTGATGAACATGTGCGAGGACTCCTTCACCATGAAGATGAAGTCGGTGATCGCCGGCGAGTAGACCGCGCCACCCGCGCACGGGCCCATGATCAGGCTGATCTGCGGGATGACGCCCGAGCACTTGACGTTGCGCACGAAGACGTCGCCGTAGGCGCCGAGCGAGACGACGCCCTCCTGGATCCGCGCGCCGCCGGAGTCGTTGATGCCGATCACAGGGCAGCCGATCCTGGCGGCGAGATCCATGATCTTGCACATCTTCTCGGCCATGACCTCGCCCAGCGAGCCGCCGAAGACGGTGAAGTCCTGGGAGAAGACGCAGACCTTGCGCCCCTCGATCGTGCCGTGGCCGGTGACCACCGCATCGCCCCAAGGGCGCTGCTTCTGCATGTCGAAGTCGATCGTGCGGTGGCGCACGAACGTGTCCAGCTCCTGGAACGAGCCCGGGTCGAGCAGCTTCTCGATCCGCTCGCGGGCGGTCAGCTTGCCGCGGGCGTGCTGCTTCTCCTCGGCCTCGGGCGAGGAGTGCATCGCCGCCTCGCGCAGCTCGTTGAGCTGGGCGAGCTTCTCGTCGAAGGTCTCGGGGTTGTGCTGGCGCTGGGTCATGGGCGGCGGCGAACTCTAGTTCGCCGGGCCCGGCCTGCGCCGCGCGACCCTGAGGTCAGCCGCGCGAGAAGGGGCGGTGGTGCGCGGAGCCGAGGTCGTCGAGGACGCCGACCAGGACGGCTTCGACCTGCTCGGGATCGAACGCCGTGGTGGCAGCCGTGGCGCTGGCGGTGATGTCGCCGTCGAGGTCGGGCTCGGAGATCTCGGGCGTCTCGGGGACGTCGGGGACCTCGATGGCGTCCGTGATCTCGGCGACGGGCTCGGGCGGAGCGACCGTCGGGATGATCTCGGGGTCGATGGCGACCGGCACGGGCTCCGGGGCCGCTACCGCCGGCGGGGCCTCGATGGCGACCGGCTCGGTGATGCGACGACGCCGCCACAGTCGCGCGAAGAAGCCGCGCCGCGGTGCGGGGGCCTCCTCGACGATCTCGTCGGCCACGACGTCTTTGGCAAGGACCGCCTCTGGCTCAACCGCGACCTCGGCGATCTCCTCGACCACCTCGGCCTCGACCGGTGCTTCCTCGACGGCTGCCTCGACCTCCGCCGCCTCGACCTCTGGCTCTGCCTCCACGACCTCGGCGCCGTCCGTCGCGATCGCCTCTGCCGTGATCGTCACCTTCGTACCCCAGCCGGAGGCCTCGAGCTCCACTGTGCCGCGTGCGCGGTCGCCCTCCCAGACGACGGTGGTCTCGGCCTCCAGCCGGGTGATGCGGATCTCGCCGAACTCGCCGAGGTGGCGCGCCAGGGTGCTGACGTCGCTGACCTCGGCCCAGATCTCGGGCGGAGACTTCACGAGGGTGCGCTGTGCTCGGGGCTCGGGCATCGGCGAGGTGTTCGCCTCCTGCGAGGGCGATCCCTGCGTCTGCGAACCGCTGCAAGGGATGTCCCGCGGGGTGCGGTTAACCGAACGCGCCAGGTTCACCAGGGAACCACCTGATGTACGGGCCGCCCCCTTCACCGATTGTGCACTTTCACGTAGGTTGCTCGCGCGGCGCCCAGCGCGGGGACTGGTGACCGTCCAGCAAGTCCTGCAAATCAGCTAGTTGGGAGTCGTTTCGTGCACAAAAGGTCCAAATTCGCGTTGACGGTCGCGCTCATGAGCCTCGCGGTCCCCGGGATCGCGTCGGCAGCGACCAAGAACGTCGTCGCCGGTCCGCCGATCAAGAAGACGCCCGCGGGCGTCCCCAAGGACGGCGACGTCAACCAGTTCTTCCCGTCCGCGGTCAAGGTCCACGCGGGCGACAGCGTGAAAATCTCGATCGCCGGGTTCCACCTGATCAACTTCCCGAAGAAGGGCCAGCCGGCGCCGCCGCTGGCCGTGCCGGACACGACCCATCCGGCGACCAACGTCCTCGACGCCGCGGGCGCCCCCTTCTGGTTCAACGGCCAGGGCACCCCGGTGATCCCGGCCATCGTCGGCGTGGGCTCTGGCAGCGGGAAGTCCTACACCGGCGCCGAGGAGCTCGGCTCCGGCTTCCCGAGCGGCAACGGGCCGCCGAAGCCGTTCGTCGTCAAGTTCCCCAAGGCTGGCACCTACACCTACTACTGCGTCCTGCATCACGGGATGAAGGGCAAGGTCACGGTCGTCGCCAAGTCCAAGCCGGTGCCAAGCGCCAAGGCCGACGCCAAGCGCGTCGCGCCGCAGCTCGCCAAGGGCCTGGCCACGCTCAAGCAGCTCGACAAGCAGAAGGCCCCGGCCAACACCGTCGTCGCCGGGCCCGACAAGTCCAGCGCGGTCTTGTATCGCTTCACGCCCGCGGCGCTGACGACCAAGGTCGGCACCCCGATCACGCTGACGATGTCTGACAACACGAGCGAGGACCACACGTTCACGTTCGCCAAGGACATCAAGGCCGCGATCAAGGCCGCCGACGCGACGTTCATCGGCCCGCTGCCCGGCACCGGGACCAACGGCCCGCCGACGCTCGCGTTTGACCCCAAGTGGGCTTACCCGAGCGACGCGCCCGGTGCGCCCGTCACCTATGACGGCAACAACCACGGCGACGGGGTCGTCAACTCCGGTGTCCTGGACGGCAATCCGCAGACGCCGTTCCCGCAGAAGCTCTCGATGTCGTTCACCCAGCCGGGAACGTACTCGTACTTCTGCGCGATCCACACCAACATGACCGGAAAGATCACCGTCACGTCATGAAGCAGTACGCCGTGAAGCTCGCCGCGCTCTCCGCCCTGGTGGCGGGGGGCGCGGTGGCGGCGCTGCCCGCGATCGCGCCAGCGGCTGCCGAGCACCAGCACTCCTCCAAGAAGGGCAAGACGCGCGAGGTCGGCCTGCGGTCGGACTTCTATGACCCCGCGAAGCTGACGATCCACGTCGGCGACAAGGTCAAGTGGGTCTGGCACGCCAGCGGCTTCGACCTGCACGACGTCTACACCGACTCAGGCCCGACGAAGTTCAACTCGCCGACCCAGGCGGGCGGGACGTTCATTAAGACCTTCAAGAAGGTCGGGACCTACAAGCTCTACTGCACCCAGCACGAAGCGGACATGACGATGACGCTCGTCGTGCGCAAGGTGCCCAAGTGAGCCTGTCGCGTCGCGACCTGCTGTGCCGCCTGGGCACAGGGTCGGTCGCGATTGCCGCCGGTGGCGTCGCCTCAGGAGGGAAGGCTCCGGCGCGGGCGCGCGCCGCCCAGGCGCCGGCGCCCGCCGAGCCGACCGTCCGCGAGTACTGGGTCGCCGCGCGCAACGTGCGCTGGTCGATCGTGCCGACCAAGCACGACGCCTGGAAGAACCGCCGGATCAAGAACGTGGCCTACGACGCGCTGGCCTACGTGGCCTGCACGCCCAACTGGGAGCAGCCGCTGGCGCCGGGCGGCGTCGGCGACAACGCCGGCATCCCGGGCCCGGTGCTGCGCGGCTACCCCGGCGACACGCTGCGGATTCACTTTCGCAACGAGGACAAGAAGTACAAGATGGCGCACACCATGCACCCGCACGGCGTGCACTACCCGCCCGATCACGACGGCACCTACATGGGGGTCTACTCGCGCAAGTCGGGTGCCGTCGGCGTCGGCGAGACGTGGACGTATGAGTGGACCGCCGGTGAGGACTCGGTCGGCGTCTGGCCCTACCACGACCACGGGCCGATGGAGATGATGTCCACCAACTTAGGCCTCTTCGGCGCGATCGTGATCCGCCCGCGCGACGAGCCGCCGCCAGACGTCGAGCACACGATCTTCTTCCACATGTACATGCCCGCCGACATCAAGGCGCGCAAGGCGTTCAGCGCGATCAACGGCCGCGCCTACGCCGGCAACACGCCTACGCCGACGGCCGCCGCCGGCCAGGACGTCGCCTTCAACATCCTCACGCTGGGCAGCGAGCTGCACACGTTTCACATCCACGGCCACCGCTGGAAGGACGCGGCGGGCGCCGATGTCGACTCCCCAGCCCTCGCTCCCTCGGAAGGGATCCGCGTGCGCTTCCGCGAGCAGGACCCCGGCCGCTGGCTCTACCACTGCCACGTGATGAGCCACATGGAGGCCGGGATGGTCGGCTACTACCTCGTGAGCTAGGACAACCTCGGCGGCTGGTCGCCTAGGGCTTGGCGGCCATGAAGAAGATCGCGACGAGCACGAGCGCGCAGACGATGAGGCCGGCGATGGCGACACGCTTGAAGAGCTCGTCGTATTCCGCAGACAGCTCACCGCCGTTGGTGAGGTCGCGCGTGGCCAGCGCGCCCAGCTTGCGCTCGTTGGGCGCGAAGAACATGCCGCCCATGCCGCCGATGACCACCAGGATCACGAGCGGGACGGAGACCCAGGTTTCTGACCACGCGTCGGCGTCGGACGCCAGGTAGGCCCCGGCCAGTAGCACGATCAGCATCGCGGGCGACATCACCAGTCGGCCGAGGCGATCGCTCATCGCGTGGATGACCGGCATCGCCTGCGGATGGTTCTTGCGCGCCCACGGCATGAACGCCGGGTAGGCGAAGCTCGTTCCGAAGGCGACGACGACGGCCATGATGTGGACGGCCAGGACGACGCTGTAGAAGGTCACGGAGGCGATCATGACTAGAAGGTCGGCTGATATTTGCCGAAGACGTCCTGCATCGCCCCGCAGACCTCGCCCATCGACGCGCGGTCGCGCAGCGCCTCCTTGATGGCGGGCAGGAGGTTGTCGGTGCCGCGGGCGGCGTTGCGTAGTTGCTCGAGGCGCTCGTCGACCTTGGCCTGGTCGCGGTTGGCCTTGAACTCCTTCAGGCGCGTGACCTGCTGGTTCTCGGACTCGGGGTCGACGCGGAGAAGGTCGGGGACCTCGATCTCGTCCTCCTCGTACTTGTTGACGCCAACCACGATGTCCTGACCGAGGCGGTAGCGCTCCTGGTAGCCCCAGGCCGACTCGTCGATCTCGCCGGTGATGAACTCAATGGCATTGACTGAGCCGCCGAGCTCATCGACCTTGGCGATCAGCTCCTGGGCGCGCGACTCGATCTCCTCGGTCAGCGCCTCGACGAAGTACGAGCCGGCGAACGGGTCGACCGTGTCGGTTGCGCCGGACTCGTGCGCGATGACCTGTTGTGTGCGCACGGCGATCTTCGCGGCGCGCTCGGTGGGCAGCGCCAGCGCCTCGTCGTAGCCGTTGGTATGCAGCGACTGCGTGCCGCCGCAGACCGCGGCGAAGCCCTGCAGCGCCACGCGCGCAATGTTGTTCTCCGGCTGCTGGGCGGTCAGCGTCACGCCGCCGGTCTGCGTGTGGAAGCGCAGCATCTGCGACTTGGGGTTCTTGGCCCCGAAGCGGTCGCGCATGATGTGCGCCCACATCCGCCGGGCGGCGCGGAACTTCGCGACCTCCTGGAAGACGTTGTTATGGCCGTTGAAGAAGAAGGCCAGGCGCGGGGCGAAGTCGTCGACCGCCAGCCCGGCGTCGACGGCCGCCTGCACGTAGGCGATGCCTGAGGACAGCGTGAACGCGACCTCCTGGACGGCGCTGCAGCCCTTCTCGCGGAAGTGGTAGCCCGAGATCGAGACCGTGTTCCACTTCGGGATGTTCTCCTTGCAGTAGGCGAACAGGTCGGTCGTCAGGCGCATCGTCGGCACCGGCGGGTAGATGTAGTTGCCGCGCGCGATGTACTCCTTGAGCACATCGTTCTGGGTGGTGCCGCGCAGCTGCGCCGACGGCACGCCCTGCTCCTCGCCGACCAGTTCGTAGAGCAACATCAAGACGGCGGCGGGCGCGTTGATCGTCATCGACGTCGACACCTGGTCGAGCGGGATGCCGTCAAAGGCGGTGCGCATGTCGTCGATCGTGTCGATCGCGACGCCGGTGCGGCCGACCTCGCCCAGACAGCGCGGGTTGTCGGAGTCCAGGCCGAGCTGCGTGGGCAGGTCGAAGGCCATCGACAAGCCCGTCCCGCCCTTGGACAGCAGGTAGCGGTAGCGCTCGTTGGACTCCTTGGCGCTCGCGTAGCCCGCGTACTGGCGCATCGTCCAGAACTGCTTGCGGTACATCTCGCGGTGCGGGCCGCGGATGTAGGGGAACTCGCCCGGCTCGCCCAACTCCAGGTTGGCTGGGACGTCGTCGGCCGTGTAGAGGTTCTTGACCTCGATGCCGGAGTCGGTGAAGCGCCTGGGGTCGTCCGGGCCCACGATGGGCGCGACCGTCAAGCGCTCCTCTGCAGGAGTCGTCGCCATGCCCTGAAGGTTACGGCGACGACCCCTGCAATGGCGCTGCGCCTGGGTGGCCTAGGAGCAGACCTTGATCTTCGAGCTGATCGACTTCGTCGGCGACTTGCCCTTGGTCACCTTGACGAAGGCGCGGGCCTTGACCGTGATCGTCGAGCCGGCCTTCGTGCCGGCCTTGACCTTCAGCGTCTGCGTGAACGGTGCCTTCTTGTCGATCTTCACGCGCTTGGAGCCAATGTAGAAGTCCGCGCGGCGGACCTTGACGAACTTGTTGCCCTTGCGCCGCTGCTTCTTCCAGGTGAGCGTGACCTTGAAGGTCGAGCCCGCCTTGACGCATGTGTTGGGCACGCCGAAGCTGATCTTGGCGCCGGGCACTGAGGCGGTCGTGGTCTTGATCGGCTTGACGGGCGGCGGGACGACTGCCGCGTTGACCCGCACCGAGAGGTTCGCGGTCGCAGCGTTGCCGGCGAGATCCTTGAAGCTGACCGTCACGGTGTAAAAGCCGGCCGACGGGAACGTCAGCGTGGCCGGGTTGCCGGTCGCTGCCGGAACGCCTGTGGCGCTCCACGCGAAGCTTGCCGGGTCGATGCCCGAGCCACCCGCGTTGTCGGCGACGTTGGCGGTGTAGACCGCCGGCGTGCCGGCGGTCACGGTGACCGGGCCGGACACGGTGCCCGCGGGCGCTACGACGTCGGGCACCGTCGCGGCCACGGCGCTGAGCAGCAGGCGGCCGTTGCGCCCGCCGACGGCGGCGTGGTTGGCGTCGTACTTGTCGACCGCCAGCCAGTCGTTGGTGGCGTCGCCACCGTCGGCGCGCTGGAAGTACGCGTCACGGCCGTTGTTGGACACCAAGATCGCGCCACCGTTGCCGACGGCCAGCGCCGAGCCACCGGCGATCGCGACATCGTTGAGGCCGGTCAGGCTGTTCTCGTCTCCGGCGAGGTAGTTCTGGCTCAGGTCATAGCCCGCGCCGCCGTCTTCGCTGAAGCCGAACTGCAGGCTGCCAGAGCAGCGATCGGTCACGAACGAGCGGTTGGGGTTGTCGGAGTCGAGCGCGAGCTGCGGCCGGTGGTCGAAGCAGTTGACCGAGCTGTTGGCCTGGCGCAGCGCCGAGGAGGCGAGACCGTTGCTGGAGATGTAGCGGGCGCCGAAGTTGTCGTCGACGAACCACACGAAGTCAGAGCCCGGCACCGTCTTGACATCGGTGACGATCGAGTTGGAGTCGAGGAAGCACCCACCGTCGACCTGGCGGCTGGCGTCGTTCCAGCTCGCTCCGCCGTCGGTGGTCTTGAGCACGACGCCGCGATCGGCCGAGGTCACGTAGGCCGTGGTGTCGTTGCTCCAAGCCGCAGCCGTGAGGTTGCCGGTCGGGGTGAAGGTCTTGGGCAGCGGCCCGACGCTGCTGTTGCACGGGGTCGCGTCGGTGTAGCTGGCGTTGGTCAGCGGGATCAACGACCAGGCGGCGCCGTTGAAGCGGTACAGCTTGCCGCCGTTGGCGACGGCCACTCCAGCCGTGCCGGACGGGTTCATCGCCAGGTCGTTGAACGAGACGCCAGGCGCGCTGAGCTGCTGCGTGGCGTTCTTGAAGATCTTGCCGGCGGCGGTGGCGTACCAGAGCCGATCGGGTGCTTGGTAGTCGACCGCGGTGATGTTCTCGGTGGTGCCTGAGGCGGTCGGCGTCCAGATCCCCGCCGATGCCGTTGCCGGAACGGCGGCCAGAGCGCAGGCCGCGATGACGGCGAGCCGAATGAGTTGCTGTTGGGCCTTCATGGCGCGCGAGCTTACGCGGCGTTCCGGCGACTTCTCGGGCAGACGTCCATCGACGGCGCCCGCTCCCTACTGTTTGCTCGGTGAAGGTCAGCATCAGGCTCTTCGCCGGGCTTCGCGAGCGGGCCGGGCGTGACGAGCTGGAGCTCAACTTGCCCGACGGGGCGCGGGTGGCTGATGCGCTAGCCCAGGTCCAGCACCTGGCGCCAGGGGTCTCGCTCGTGCTGGCCGTCAACCGCGAGTACGCTGACCGCGACGTGGTGCTGCACGCTGGCGACGAGCTGGCGGTCGTCCCGCCGGTCAGCGGCGGCGCGATTCTCGACGGACCGCTGTCGCTCGAAGCGGTCGCCGCGCGCGTGCAGGACCCGCGGGCAGGCGCGGTCGTGACCTTCAGCGGCACCACGCGTGACGTCCCGTTCCTGGACTACGAGGCCTACGTCGAGATGGCGACCGCGCAGATCGACGCGATCGTCGCCACGGCGATCGAGCGCCACGGGCTCTGCCGTGCGGCAGCCGACCACCGCTACGGCCGCGTGCCGCTGGGCGAGGCGTCGGTCGTGGTCGCCGCCAGCGCGCCGCACCGTGGCGAGGCCTTCGCGGGCGCCCGCGAGATCATCGACGCCATCAAGATCCAAGCGCCGATCTGGAAGCGCGAGGAGGGCGCGTGGAAGGAGGGGACGGTTCCCGCTCCCGGGGCGTCGGACCCCGAGACGCCGGCGCCCGCCTCGCCCACGATCCTCGACGTCGCAGTCGATGCGCGTCTTGAGCACGGCGCCCACGTCCTCGTCGTCCACGGCCAGGCCGAGGCCGAGGCGCGCGTCGGCTGGCTCGGCGGCCGCTTCCACCAACTGCGCTGCGACGAGCCGCTGGCGGTTGCGCGCGGCGACCTCGTGGAGATCCGCCGCCTACGCGACGACGAGCTGCTCGGTGAGGCGACAGTCTTAGACGCCGAGGCTGCCCGGCACGGCCCGACCAACGACGCGCTCGTGCGGCTCGTGGCGCTTGAGCGGGGAGAGGAGCTCGGCGCCGACGCCGAAATCGCCCCGCCACCGCTCGACGCCGAGGCGCTTGCGCTTGAACAGCGCTACGTCGCCGCTGGCGTTCAGCCACCGCCTGACGCCGAGCTGACCTCCAACGAGCGCGCTGCTTTGTTCGCGCTCCGCGAGGCTGGACGGGTCGTCTTGCTCCAGCGTGGCGTCCATGTGCACGTGGACTTCGCGTAGCAGAACCCCGTCCACGGGCTAGGTCGGCTTCTGGGCGATCTGGCTACGCTCTGACCTATGGCTACCTGTCTGGTCACCGGCGGCGCCGGCTTCCTCGGCTCGCATCTGTGCGACGAGCTGCTGCGCCGCGGCAACCGCGTCATCTGCGTCGACAACCTCGAGACCGGAACGCTCACGAACATCGAGCACATCCGCGTTCCGGAGTTCACGCTGCTGCACAAGGACATCGTGGAGCCGTACTTCGTCGACGAGCCGATCGACTTCGTCTACCACCTCGCGTCGCCGGCGTCGCCGATCGACTACCTGCGCCTGCCGCTGCAGACGCTGAAGGTCGGATCGCACGGCACGCACCACTCGCTCGGCCTGGCCAAGGCGCACCGCGCTCGCTTCCTGATCGCGTCGACCTCCGAGGTCTATGGCGATCCGCAGGTCCACCCGCAGCCGGAGAGCTACTGGGGCCACGTCAACCCGATCGGCCCGCGCGGCGTCTACGACGAGGCCAAGCGTTACGCCGAGGCGCTGACGATGGCCTACCACCGCCAGCAGGGCGTGGACACGGCGATCATCCGCATCTTCAACACCTACGGCCCGCGCATGCGTCCCAACGACGGCCGCGCGATCCCGACCTTCCTGCGCCAGGCGCTGACCAGCAAGCCGATTACGGTCTTCGGCGACGGCAGCCAGACCCGCTCGTTTACCTACGTCGACGACCTCGTCCGGGGCATGATCGCGCTGCAGGAGTCCGGCTACCACGAGCCCGTCAACGTCGGCAACCCCAACGAGTTCACGCTGCTGGAGCTCGCCGAGGCTGTTATCGACATCACCGGCTCCAGCTCGGAGATTGTGTTCGAGGCGCTCCCAACTGACGACCCGAAGATCCGCCAGCCGAACATCGACTTGGCTAAGCAGATTTTGGGCTGGGAGCCCACCATCGCGCTTCGCGAGGGCCTGCAGCGCACGCTCGACGAGTCCGGCATCGACGTACTCGTCGGCTCCGCGCGATAGCGTCAGGGGTTCACCGGGCCTCCTGGCCGGGTGACTCGCAACGCATATCGCATGACAAACCCGCGACATCTGCCACCCTCACCCGTTGAGGAAAGGAAGATGCCGAACGCGAACCCTGCAGATCTGGGGAACGTGGACCTGCCACCGCTGGAGCTGCCGTTGCCCGACAGGGACATGCGCTCCAAACGACCGCCGGTCCTGAGCTTCCTGCTGCGGTGGTCGACCCTTCGGCGGGCCGCGCGTGTCCTGTCGCTGCTGGCGTTGGACCTCGGCGCGATCATCCTGGCGATCTTCACGGCCCTGTGTCTGAAGGCGGTGGTGCGTGACGCATGGAACCCGAGCGTCTCGTGGGAGCAATCCAAGGACTACGTGCCGTTCGCGTTCCTGGTCGCCTCGCTGCTGTTCGCGCGCTCGGGCCTGTACGCGGAGCGCTCGCAGCGCCCTGGCTTGACGCGCATCGTCGCCTCGCTGTTTCAGACGACGCTGGTGGCGTTGATCTTCGCCGTCGTCAACGGTGAGGAGTTCTCCAGCTACTACATCTTCTACGGCACGCTCTTCTTCTCGGTCGCCTACGTATCGACCGCGCGCTTCGCCTACGAGCAGGGCACGGGCGCGCTGCTCAGCGCCGCCGGCTACAAGCGCCGGGCGATCCTCGTCGGCACCGGTGAGCAGATCGAGGCCGTCGCCCACGCGCTACAGGCCTCTGGTGGGCACAGCCCGGTGCAGGTCATCGGCTTCATCTCGCTGACGCCGCGGCCCGACAACGGCCTGCGCTCCCTCGGGCCGCTAGAGGAGATCGGCGACATCGTCTCCGATCACAAGGCCGACGAGGTCATCATCGCCGACCCGGCCTTCCCCCAGCAGCAGGCCGTCGAGCTGGTCGACACCTGCCACCAGCGCGGCGTGGTCGTGCGGATTGCGCCCTCGACGATGGAGATCCTGATCCATCGTGCCGAGTTCGTCCCCGGCCAGTCGGTGCCGCTCTTCGAGCTCAAGCCGCCGGTCTTCGACGGGATCGACTTTGCGGTCAAGCGCACCTTCGACGTCGCGGTCTCCTCGATGCTGCTGATCGTGCTGAGCCCGCTGCTGGTGCTGACCGCCGTGGCCGTGCGGCTGACCTCCCGCGGGCCGATCTTCTACCAGTCGTGGCGCCCGGGGATTGGCGGTGTGCCGTTTCCGTGCATGAAGTTCCGGACGATGTACCACGACGCCGACCGCCGTCAGGCCGAGCTCGAAAGCCAAAACGAGGCCGACGGCGCGCTCTTCAAGATGCGCCACGACCCGCGGGTGACGAAGGCCGGCCGGCTGCTGCGCCGCTTCTCGCTGGACGAGCTGCCGCAGCTCATCAACGTCCTGCGCGGTCAGATGTCCCTCGTGGGGCCGCGCCCGCTGCCCCAGCGCGACTTCGATCGTCTCGAGGGCTGGCACAAGAAGCGCTACCTCGTGTTGCCCGGGATCACGGGCCTCTGGCAGGTCTCCGGTCGCTCGGACCTCGACTTCGACGACCTCGTGCGCCTCGACTTCCTCTACCTGGAGCGCTGGTCGGTCTTCCTGGACCTGACGATCCTGGTCAAGACAGTGCCGGCAGTATTTACGCGCCGCGGCGCGTTCTAGACGCTGCGCAGCAGCGCTTCGCCGACGTAGCCGCCGGGCTTGATGCCGGGCGGCACGGCCCAGAGGCCCGAGCCGACGTGCTTGATGTACTCGTTGAGCGCGTCCTGGGAGCCGAGGCGGTTCTGCAGCGTGATGAAGGCCTTGGGGTCGCGCATGTAGGCCAGGAAGAAGAGGCCGGCGTCGAGCTCGCCGAGGGACTCCAGGCCGTCGGTGAACGAGTAGCCGCGGCGCAGGAGCTTGGTGCCGTCGTTGATCTCGGGGTGCGCGAGGCGCACGTGGCTGTCGACGGGCAGCGTCTTAGGCTTCAGCGTCTGGAACTCGTCGGTGCCGCCCAGCGGCGCGCCGATGACCTTCGTGCGCCCGATCGTCTGCTCCTGGTCGCCAAGCGACGCGCGGTCCCAGACCTCGATCAGCATCCGGATGCGGCGGGCGACGAGGTAGGAGCCGCCGCGCAGCCACGCAGGCTCGTCGGCGCCGTTGCCGACCCAGACGTGGTCGGCGAGCTCCTTGGCGTCTTCGAGCTTGATGTTGGCCGTGCCGTCCTTGAAGCCCATGAGGTTGCGCGGCGTGGCCTGCGCGCGGCTCGTGGTGGAGGTGCGGCCGAAGCCGAGCTGCGACCAGCGGACGGTGACCAGCCCGCGGCCGATGCGCGCGAGGTTGCGGACGGCGTGGAAGGCGACCTGCGGGTCGTTGGCGCAGGCCTGGACGCAGAGGTCGCCGTCGCTGCGGTCGCGGTCCAGCGCGTCGCCGGGAAGGTCGGGCAACGCGGTGAGCGCCGCGGGCTTCTGGGCGGCAAGGCCGAAGCGATCGTCGAAGAGGGAGGGGCCGAAGCCGAAGGTGACGGTGAGGTTGGCGGGCGTGAGGTCCAGCGCCTCGCCGGTGTCGTCGGGCGGGGCGATCTGCGCGGCTGCGGCGCCGCTGCCGATCGGCTGGCCGCCGGCCATCGTGACCGAGGCGGCGGTCCACTCCTTGAGCAGGTCGCGCAGCTCGGTGGCCTTGGTGCCGTCGGTGACGTCGAAGGCGGCGAAATGCAGGCGATCCTGGGCAGGCGTGGCGATGCCAGCCTGGTGCTCGCCGTGGAAGTCGACGATGTGGTCGTCGCCGCGGGGCGTGGCATCGTCGCCCTCTTGGCCTGCGGCGTAGCCGACGCCAGCGGCCGCGGCGACCGCGGCTGCAGCGCCGCTGGAGGCGAGGAGTGCACGTCGGGTGAGGGCCATGGTGTTTGGGCGCCCTGATTAGGGCGCCCAAACATGCTAGCTCCTATTGCCGGCCTACCACCGCTAGGGCTTGACGACCATAAAGAAGATCGCGACCAGGACCAGCGCTCCGAGGGTCGCCTCGGTGATCAGGTAGCGCTGGTAGACGCGGTCGTACTCGGCACTGAAGACCACCGTGTCGCCGCCGGCGTCGAGGTCGGTCCGGGCCAGCTCGGACAGCTCCTTGGTCCACTTCACGATGCCGCCACCGGCGATGGCGATGATCGCAAGGATCGCGACGCCGACCATCACCCAGGACTCGCTCCACAGATCGTCCTTGGTGGCCATGTAAACGCCGAAGACCAAGAGCGCGACGGTTCCCGGACCGGTGAGTGCCACCGACAGCTTGTGCTGGACGTCGTGCACGCCGGGCAGCGTGCGCGGGTGGTTGCGGCGCAGGTAGGGGATGACGAACGGGTAGGCGAACGGCAGGCCGTAGGCGGCGAAGGCGGCCATGACGTGCAGCGCCTTGATCACCAGGTAGAACGTGATCGCGGCGGTCATGCGACGGGCTGGGCGGTCGTGCTTGCCGGGGCGGTGGTGCTCGTGATCCCGAGATGCTCGTCGAAGGCTGCGACCTTCTGGGTGTCCTCGAAGAGCTCCTCGTGCACGACGCGGCCCCAGCGCGTGCGCAGGACGATCAGCGCGCGGTTCTCATACACCTTGGTGCCGTGCGCGTCACAGGCGTGGTCGTCGAACTCAATCGCGATGCGCGTCGCCCATGGCGGACCCTCGACGAAGATCGCGCCCAGCTCGCCGCGCAAGCCCGCTGCGTGGAAGCGGCGCAGGAAGGCCTCGATCTCGTCGCGGCCACGATAGGTGGCACCCCAGGAGTGGACGCCGGGGAAGACCATCGTGGCGTCGGGCGCGTACATCCGCAACAGGGGCTTGGGGTCGCCGGCAAACAGCGCGGCGGCGTTGCGGCGCAGAATCGCGCGGACAGCGCCGGCATAGGCCGCGCGGGTGGCCGTCGCGGCGGCTGCTCCCGCCAGCGCGGTGGCCAGGGTGGGAATGCGGGCACGGCGGGTGTCGGGCACGGGGAGTCTCCAGCGTCAGGAAT
Organism: uncultured Conexibacteraceae bacterium; assembly: GCA_963829185.1. GTDB lineage: Bacteria > Actinomycetota > Thermoleophilia > Solirubrobacterales > Solirubrobacteraceae > Baekduia. The sequence goes on along the minus strand of CAWHID010000005.1, from coordinate 337,023 downwards.
CAAATTAGGTAGATCGCTCTAGCGGGACGCTAGCTATCCTCGGCGGAGATGTCGACCCCCACCCGTCAGCGCATCGTCGAGGCCGGCGCCGAGCTCCTGCGCGTCAAGGGCTACACCGGCACGGGGGTCAAGGAGATCGTCGCTGCCGCCGAGGCGCCGTTCGGCTCGCTGTATCACCATTTTCCCGGTGGCAAGGAGCAGCTCGGTGAGGCCGTCATCCGCTGGTCGGGTGCAATGTACGGCCAGCTCGGAGCGGCGATCTTCGACCCGGCGCCCGATGTCGTAACGGGCGTGCGGATGTTCTTCGCGGGGGCGGCGGAGCATTTGGAGGAGACGGGCTGGGAGGACGCCTGCCCGATCGCCACGGTGGCGCTGGAAGTCGCGTCGGTGAGCGAGCCACTGCGGATCGCGACGGCGGACGTGTTCCGGTCGTGGATCGATGGGCTCGCGCCACGGTTTGCGGAGGCGGGGTTAGACGATGAGCGCGCGCGCGAGCTGGCGATCGCGATGATCTGCGGGCTGGAGGGGGCGTTTGTCCTGGCGCGGTCGTGGCAGTCGAAGGAGCCGCTGCTCGTGGCCGGGGACGTGGCGGCGCGGGCGGTGGAGGAGGCGCTGGGGGGCGCGGCGTCGTAGCGCATTTGCTGTCGGCCGTCCGCGCGTGCTGACTTGCGTGGCGCACCCGTGCGCTCAGCGCGCACCGTTTGTGAGCTGCGCAGCGGGGTCCGGCGCACCGAGGGGAGTGAGCAGTTGGTGGCGGCTCGGGCGCTTGGCGTCGTCCGCTGGCGCCTGGGCGCGGGTGCTTTGCTGCCGGATCGACGCTTTGGACCGAAGTGACAGCGCGGGTCGAGTTGACGTGTGATGTCCCGGTCAACTCGACCAGGACTGATCGTTCGGCCCCGGATCGCGGCCGACGGGTACGTTGACCGGGAAGAACTACGTCAACGTACCCGGCAGTGTGATTTCGGCCGAGAACGTGGCGAATCGCCCGGACGTCCCGAGAACCCTCACGGGGACGACAGACGACGCCGCGAGCCTCAACGACTTCCTTCCCCTCGGTGCGATCGAAACCCCGCCGCGCACCCCGACGGCGGTGCGCGCGGAGCGCCATGGGTGCGCCACGCAACCCCGCATCGCGGACCGCCGGGGAACGCGCCGTGGAGCCCTACGTCGCCGCCCCGTCGTGCAGTCCCCGCCGCCGCTCCTCCGAGCGATTCCCCGGCAGCAACTCCAACAACAAGTCCTCAACCCGATCTGCATACAGATCCGCCCCAAACCGCGCCGCGCGCTCGCGCGCCGCGACACCCATCGCCTCCCGCTCCTCCAGTACACGCAACACTGCTACGGCCAGCGCCGCCGTATCACCCGGTTCGACCAGCGCGCCGGTGACCCCATCGACGACAAGCTCGGGCAGGCCATCGACCCGCGTCGCGACCACGGGTGTGCCGGCCGCCATCGCCTCGGCGACGACGGTCCCGAACGGCTCCTGACGCGAGGGCAGCACCAGCACGTCCAAATGCCCCAGGATCCCTGCGCCCTCGGCGACGCGGCCGATGTGGTCGATGTTGGGCGAGGCGCGCACCGCGGCGGCGTACTCGGACTCCTCGTCCTCGTAGGGATCGTCGCCGACGATCACCACGCGCACGTCGGGGCGCGCGGCGCGAATGGCGGGGGCCGCCTTGACCAGATCGAGCGCGCCCTTGCGCGGGATCAGCCGCCCGACGAAGCCGACTACCGGGCCAGTGCCGCCGTTGCGCGGCGGCCACGGGGCGGGGGTGGGCGCGGGATCGAGCTCGACGGGGCAGCCGATCACATGTACATCGAGCGGATCGAGCCGGCCGCCGACGGCCTTGGAGTCGGCCAGCACCAGATCGGCGCCGTGCCAGTGCCGGGGTACGCGGTCAACGATGTCGTGGACGTGCAGCACGGTCGTGTGCCCGCGCAGTGCGGGCAGCAGCCGGCCCGCGACCGTGCCGTTGAGGTAGGTGACATCGGCGTCCTTGGAGAGCTTGCGCGCCCGTGGCCAGGAGGCGACCGCGCGGGCGCCGGCGCCGTGCTCCAGGCCGCCGACGGCTAGCGGCTCCCACGGCCAGCCCGCGTCGGTCAGCTGCGGTGCCTCCGCGCTGCCGGGCGAGGTCAGCGCGATCTCCCACCCGCGAGTCTCCAAGCGACGTAGCAGCCGCAGGAGCCCGATCTCGGGACCTCCGGGACGGTCGACCTGGCAGACGGCGAGGAGCCGCATCGGCCGGCCGTCTAGCCCTTCTTGCGCTGCTGCTTCTTGGCTTTGCGCTTGGCCTTCGCCTCGGCCTGGCGCTGCGCCTTCGCGTCGGCCTGGGCTCGCAGCATGCGCAGCGCGGCGAGGTAGTCCTGCGCGCCGGTCGGCGAGTGCGGATCGAGGTAGAGGGCCGGACCGAGCAGCCGCAGCGCGAGCTTGGGGTTGTTCTCCTGGTCGACCGCGAAGCGCGACAGGTACTCCCAGGTTTGCGGGTTGGACGGCTGGCGGCGGATCGCCTCGACCAGCGCGGCGCGGGCGCGATCCGGGTGCTGAGCGGTGCTCTCGACCAGCGCGCGGGTCAGCAGCGGGTCGATCGACAGCGGGTTCTGGTCCTCAGCCTTCTCGGTCAGCGCGAGGGCCTTGGCGTGGGACGCCGGCCCGGGCGGGAGCGCGAGCGCCTCGTTGTTGGAGTCGACCGAGCGCAGCGGCTGCAATGCCGCCCAGCCGGCGAGCAGTCCGAGCGCCAGCGCGCCGCAGGCCAGCGCCACCCGGAACGGCTCGCGGACGCCTTGGGCGAGCCGCGCGCCGAGCATCCGCGCATCCGCAGCGGGCTCGCTCAGCGGGCCGCGGCCGGCGACCCAGCCTGCGGCGACCAGCGCCATGACAGCCGTGCCGGGGACGTACCACGTCCAATCGACGAACGAGTGCACACCGAAGACGAGCACGACGGTCGCCAACGTCGCCATCGCGACGTGCTCGGGCCCGAAGCGCACACGCGGATCCAGGCCGCGCGCGCCCGCCTCTGGCATCCGGCGGCGGGCGAGGCCCGGGAGCTGCCAGCCGAGCGTCCGGCCCGTCGCGCCGATCCAGGCGAGCAGTAGCGCGAAGCTCACGAGCAGGCCGAAGAGGCCAAGGTCAGCCGCGGTCTGGACGCCGTAGCCGTGGGAGTGCTGCACCGCGAGGTTGTCGGTCCGGTAGCGCAACCGCGCGGTCTTGTAGGCACCAGCCCCGACGCCCTGCCACGGGTGGGCTCGGAAGATCTTGATCGACTCGTCCCAGTAGCGGGCCCGGACGCTGCCGACTGAGGTCAGCCGGCTCGGATCGTTGAGGACCTGTGTCTTGTCGTTGGGATCGGTGAGAGAATTCCAACCATTGGAGATACTGCCGCCAAGGCCCTTGGACGACATTGCCAGCGCGATCACGAGGAACACGGGGACTAGCCCGAGGACAACAAGGATCAACGCGCCCGCGCGCTTGCGAGCGGGCACCGACGGCGCGCGCCGTGCGGCCGTGAAGCCCATCGCCAAGCCGGCCGCCAGCAGCACGAGCGCCATGGCGAGGACCGCGATGCCAAGCTCGTGGCCCGAGGTCGCGCGCTCGTCGATCGGCACGCCGTCCTTGGTCAGCGTGTCCTGCGCGAAGACCCAGACGGCGACGGCCAGCGCGCCGAGGGCACCCACCGCGAGAACCGTGACGCCGCGCAGCCGCAGTGGCACGACCAAGAACCAGAACCCGCAGCCGACTGCGACCGCCAGCAACGAGCCGCGCGAGTAGGCCAGGAGCACGGTCAGCAGCAGGATCCCCATGATGGGGTAGGCCAGCGCATTGATCGCCGCGTGGCCCGAGCGGCGTGCGCCCAGCCACAGCGTCGGCGGCACGCCGAGCGCCGCGGTCAGGCCGACGGCGTTCCAATAGCCGAACGGCTCCCGCAGCCGCGCGTAGACCTCATCGGCGGCCAGCGCTCCCGGGAAGACCTTCGTCAGGATCGCCCAGATGCAGATCGCGACCGTCGCGGCGCAGAACGCGCCGAGCAGCGCGCTCCACCATGCGCCGACGGTGCGCGACAAGGTCACCGCACCGACGAAGACCAACAAGTAGGAGAACGTCCGATTGGCCTCCAGCCAGGAGTCCGACGGCTGGATCGACCAGGTGATCGACAGCGCGGTCAGGCCCGCGAGGACCGCGAAGAGGCCGATCGTGATCCCACCCCACCAGCGGCGCGTGCTGACGGCCAGCACGGCGAGCGCGGCAAGCACGCCGCCGACCACGTCGAGGGTGATCTCGACCCGGGTGGTCGGGTCCAGCGCAAGACCGCCGCCGGCCCGGAGGCCGACGGCGGTCAACGCGGCGGCAAGCGCCGCGCCGAAGAGGAGCTCGGGCGCCGGTCGCCACCGCGTGCGGCGTGGGGCGGGCCGACTGTCGGGGCTGTGATCAGGCGGGGCGGCGACTGTGGACAAGGCGTCTGGTTCCGAAGCCGGCGGCGCTCAGGCCGCCGATGGCCAGCAAGGCGAGGATCGCGAGCAGCGGTGCCGGGAGGTCGGCGACGCCGTTGGTCTTGGCGCCGCCCAGGGCGCCGGGGTCGATCGGGCGGCCATCGACCTCGACCGGCGCGTCGCCGGCGGTGATCGCCTTCTCGAAGCTCGCGCGCTCGGCGGGCGTGGCGGTGTCCAACGGGTTTACGGTGGCCGGCGAAGGGGTGCCCGTGTCGCCGGTGCCGCCGCCCGTGGAGTCGCCGGGACCCGTGCCGATGCCCCCGCCTCCGCCGGAGTTGGTACCGCCGCCGCCACCGCTGTTGGAGGACTTGCCGCCGCCCAGCCGTGCACGCTGGATCTGGCTGCGGCAGTCGCTGTACTCGTCGAGATCGGCCGGGAGGTTGGCGATCGCCTGCGCGTAGTCCTTCTGCGAATAGCGGCTGTCCAGGCTGCCGTCAGCGCAGTCCTTGAACAAGGCCTCGGTGCTCGCGTGCGCGAGGCCCGGCGCGGCGAGCGCGAGCAGGAGGGCGAGGGCGGTGGCGATCCGGAGGCGGAGGCGCAAGGTCATACGCGGGTCTCCGTCGTGATGAACGTGATGGAGCTGGAGTCCCTGCTGAGCGGACACGTTACCTGTCCCTTTCCTGGCCCGCGCCCACGCTCACCAATGCCGAGGAGACGCCGGCGGCCCACGCGTCGAACGTGAGGGCGGCGGCGTCCTGCGCGGCGGCGGCGCCGAGGCGGGCCCGCAGTGCGGGATCCTCGCGCAGCATGCGCAGCGCGCCGGCGAGCGCGGCGGTGTCCCCGGCGGGGATCACCAGGCCGTTGCGCTCGTGGCGCACGAGGCCCCCGGCGGCGGCGCCGACGGCGGTGGTGGCGATGACGGGCAGTCGTTGGTGCATGGCTTCGTTGGCCACCAGCCCCCAGGGTTCGAGGAAGTCGCGGGTCGCGATGGCCGACATCACCAGGACGTCCGCGCCGGCGTAGAAGTTGCGCAACGCGATGGGATCCAGGCGGCCGGCACGGTGGAGCCCGGGCGGGGGAGGGCCGTCCTGGTGCTCCGTTTCCCCGACGAGCGTGAGTGCCTCCTCGGGAGGTCCGAGCCCGGACAGGCGCCAGGCGCCCGTGAGCTCGGGGACGCCCTTGTAGCGCGCGGCGCGGCCGACGTTGAGCGCGACGAAGTCGGCGCCGTCGGGACGGGTGACGCGCGCCGTGTCTGGGTCGACGCCCTGCGACCAGAAAGCGACGTCGACCGCCTGGGGCGCGACGTGGACGTTGCGCGCGCCGCGCTGGGTGACGAAGGCGCTGACGTGCGATCCATAGGTGATGGTCGCGTCGGCGCGGCGGTAGAGCGTGCGCAGCAGCGGCGTGCCGGCGACGGCGAAGGCGGGGGTGCGCGGGTGGGCCCAGAGCGCGGTCCACAGCAGGAACGGGACACGCGCGCGGCGGGCGCCGGCGAATGCCGCGGGCAGCGCGGCACGGCCGGCTGTCCCCGCGATCACCGCGCGGTAGCGGCCCGAGGCGGCCAAGGTATAGGCCTCGCGCTGGGTGATCGGGCGGTGCGGGACGCCGGGGTCCTCGACGGGTGCGGTGGCGTGGTGGGAGCGGCCGCCGAAGAGCGCGAGCTCGATGTTCTCGCGGTGATGAAGGGCTTGGAACGCGCCCGCGCGATCCGGGGCGACGAGGTTGGTGACGAGCAGGACCGGCCGCGCGTCGGCGCTCATCCGCTGATGGCCTCGTCGTAGGCGGCGACGGTCGCGGCGCCGCACGCGTCCCAGGTGAAGTGCGCGGCCACGGTTGCCTGGGCGGCGGCGCCGATCCGCGTGCCCCAGTCGGCGTCGAGCAGGTGGTCGATCTCGCGCGCCAGCGCCTCGGGGTCGGCGGGCGGGACGAGGCGCATGCCGTGGCCGAGGCTGGCGATGTCCTCCGGCCCGGGCTCGCCGCGCGAGCCGATCGCGGGCAGGCCGGCGGCCATCGCCTCGACGTAGGCTACGCCAAATGCCTCATTGGTAGAGGGCATGACGAAGATCGATGCGTCGCGCCCGCGCTTGAGCGCCTCGGGGTGCGGCAGCGGGCCAGTGAACTCAACGCGGCTCTCGAGCCCGAGCTGCCGGGCGGTCAGCGCGAGCGCGTCGCGCTCTGGGCCGTCGCCGATGATCCGGTAACGCAGGTCGGGGCGGCGGTCGCGCAGGATCCACATTGCGCGCAGCACGTCGGCCTGGCGCTTGCGCGCGATCAGCTGCCCGACGGTGACGAGCGTCGGCGCGGCGGGCGGGCGGCGCTCCATCGGGATCAGGTCCGTACCGAGGTGGACGACGCGCGTCGACCGCGCCCCGAGCTCCTGGCAGGCGCGCTCGATCCCCATCGAGTTGGCCATCACGATGCGCGCGGAGCGAAAGGCATGCTCTACCCGGGTGCGCCCGGCGGGCGTGCGTGCGGTGTGGAAGACGTCGCCGCCGTGCTCGGAGATGACCATCGGCGTCCGGTCGCGCGTCCGTAGGAGCGCGTCGGCGGCGGGCACCGCGTAATGCGCGTGGAGCACGTCATAGGGGAACTCGCGGCGGATGCGGCGCAGCTCCAGCGCCAGGGCGGGCGCGGCGAACGCGCCCCAGTGCGCGTAGCTGCGTCCGCGCGGTGGAGAGACGAACTTCAGGTAGCGGACGTCGAGGCCGTCGAGCTCTTGGCGTCCCGGCTGGCTGAGCGCGGCACGCCAGGCGTCGGGATCGCGGAAGCGGGCGGCGGGCGCGATCGGGCGGTGCAGGACGACGACGCGCACCTCGGCGCCGTGATCGCGCGCGGCGAGCGCTTGGCGGTGGGCCCAGATGCCGAGCGCAGGGTCGGCGACGCGCGGGTAGAACTCGGCGACGACTAGGACTCTCAACGCTCAGCGACCCTGTGTGCCGCGAGCGTGCGGACGTCGTCGCGCGCGATGTAGGGGCGGCCGTCGAGGAAGCGGCGGGCCTCGGCGGCGGCGGTCTCGCGCGGGTAGTCGGAGGCGGCAGGACGGATCGTGTGGCCGATGGGTGTGGCGTCGACGACGCCGATCGGCCAGCCGCGCTCGCGGGCGACGGCGCTCCAGTGCGTGTCGAGCCCCCAGCCCATCTTGAGCTCGGCGGGAAACGGCAGCAGCGTGGCGGCGGCGGTGGCGTCAAACGCGGTGAGCGGGCCGATCTCGACGAAGTTCGTCTCCCGCCAATCGCTGCCGGTGCGCCGGCGCGTCACGTCCCAGGCGGCGTGGGAGTGGCGACGGTGGGCCGGTTGAGCCAGGCGCAGACCGCCGGCCTCCGCGCACGCCAGGAAGGTGTCCAAGAAGCCGCGCGGGAGCGTGACGTCGTCATCGGTGACGATGACCCAGTCGAAGGTGGCCAAGTCATGGCGGGCCAGGAGCGCGTCGAGGTTCTCGAACTTGCCCAGGCCCGCGGCGGCGGGCGCGATGTCGAGCGTCACGTCGTGGTGGGAGCGCAGCAGTTCCGCGCGCGCCTGGGCCATCAGGTTGGGGACGTCGTGGCGCTCGATGCCGACGACGAGCACGCGGCGGCGGGCCGCGGTGCGTGCGGCGGTGCGCAGGCGTCGCACGCGAGCGGGCAGCGCGGCGAGGTCGTGGAGCAGGTCATGCGCGTGCAGCAGATGACCACGCTTGCCGGCGACGTAGCCGCTGCGACCCGAGAGGAAGTCGTCGACGCCGGCGACGCCTGGCGGCGTTGGTGGAAGGGCGAGGCGCTCGTCGAGCAGCGAGTGCAGGCGGCCGAGGGAATGTGCGGTCAGAATCGGGCCGTTGGCGCAGCGAAAGCGCGGGCCGTGCAGCGCGCAGCCGGCGAGCACGCGCAGCTCCTCGCGCGGGGTCGGCGCCGTGCCTTTGAAGACGTCGAAGCGGCGGCTGGCGCGGCCGCGGCGGTAGGCGGCGCGGGCAAGGGCGGTAATGCGCGCGTCGGCGCCGGCGCGTCGGTGGTCCAACGCGGCGCCGGCGACGTAGCGCAGTCGGCCGCCGCCGGCCTTCAGCCGCGCCTGCCACTCCTGCTCGTCGCCGTAAAGCTCGCGATCCTCGTCAAACGGCCCGACGCGCTGCAGCGCGGCACGGCGCACCGCCATGTTCGCGCCCCAGGCGTGATCGCAGTCGCGGTCCTGCGGGCCGAGATCGAGATGGGTGATCGGCGGATCCTCACGGCCGCAGAAGGACAGCTTGCGACCGTCGAAGCGGGCCAGGATCGGGCCGGTGAAGACGCCGACATCGGCCGGCTGAGAGGCATCGGCGACGATCAGCGACGCGAGCCAGCCGGCGTGGACCTCGACGTCATCATCGACGTAGGCCAGCAGCGATGCGGTGGTCTCGCGCGCGCCCGTGTTTCTCGCGGCGTTGAGCCCGTGCGAGCGGTCGTGGGCGACGTAGCGCGCCCCGTGGCGCGCGGCGACCGCGCGGGTCTTCGCGCTGGGGCCGTCGTCGACGACGAGCACGTCGGCGCCGAGCGCGCGGGCCTGGGGCACGATCGAGGCGAGCGCGACGTCCAGGTACGCGGGGCGCCCGGCGGTGGGGAGGATGACGGCGGCGGGCGCGGGCACTGGCCCGTCGGACGTTAGTGGAGGAAGCTGCGGGGGTGAGGTGGGGTGCGGAGGTGAGCAGCGTGCCAGGGCTGGGGTGAGGTGCCGCTGTGCGGTGAGGTAGCGTCGCGCGCCCGTGATCCTCTTCCTCCACAACCGGTACCGCACGCGCGGCGGCGAGGAGCGGGTGGTCGAGGACCTCGCGTGGCTCGTGCGCGAGCATCTGGGCGAAGAGGCCGAGGTGCTGGAGCGCGACAGCGCGCAGCTGGGCCGTGCGCGGGCGGCCGCAGGATTGCTCGGAGGCGGGCTGTCTCCCAAGGAAGTTGCCGCCGCGGTGCGGCGCACGGGCGCCCGGATCGTCCACGCGCACAACCTCACGCCGAGTCTCGGCCCGCGGGCGCTGGTCGCGGCGCGGGCGGCGGGCGCGCGCACGATCTTGCACCTGCATAACTACCGCCTGGTTTGTGCGGTTGGGACGTGCGTGAATCCCGCGGGCGAGGACTGCACGCGCTGCCACGGGCGCGACACGCTGCCCGGCGTGCGCTTGAACTGCCGTGGCTCGCGCGCCGAGGCGGTGACCTACGCAGCAGCGATCGCCGCCCATCAGCGGCAACTGGTCGCGGCGGCTGACGCGCTGGTCGTTCCTAGCGTTGCGGCGCGCGAGCGGCTGGCGGTGCTCGGCGCGCCGCCGGCGGCTGCGACCGCGCACGTGCTCGGCCATGTGGTGCGGAGCTTCGTCGACGAGGTGCCCGCGGCGCGCGCGTCGCCGCCGCGTGCGCTTGTCGTCTCGCGCCTGGCGCGTGAGAAGGGCGTCGACCTTGCCATCGACGCGTGCGCCCGCGCTGGCTTGCCGCTGACCGTCTGTGGTGATGGGCCGCTGGCCGCGCGGTTGCGCGCGCACGCGGCGGCGACGGGCGCCGACGTCGTCTTCGTCGGTCGCGTCGACGCCGTCGCGCTCGCGCGCCTGCGCGCCGAGGCCTCCGTCGCCCTCGTCGCATCGCGCGCACACGAGACCTTCGGCCTCGCTGCCGTCGAGGCGCTGGCCGCGGGCCTGCCGGTCGTCGCGACCCGCAGCGGCGCGTTGGCCGAGCTTGAGGGCGACGTCACGCTCGTCGCGCCTGGCGACGTCGCGGCGCTGGCTCACGCTGCCCGCGCGGTCGCCGAGGAGCCCGGCGCCGGCGCTCGCGCGCTCGCCGCGGCCCGTCGCCGCGCAGCCCCGGAGGTCGTCGCCCCCCGCCTGGCCGCCCTGTACGACGCGGTCGCGCCGTCCAGCTGAACTGGTCGAGAGGCCAGCGCAGACGGCGACCAGACTTGTAGCCTCCCGCGCTCCCATGCGTGCACTCGTCACCGGCGGCGCCGGCTTCATCGGATCAAACCTCGTCGACGCGCTCCTGGATCAGGGCGCTGAGGTCGACGTGGTCGACACGCTCGTCACCGGGCGCAGAAGCAATTTGGAGGCCGGTGCGCTGGATCGCGGCGCGCGGCTGCACGAGGTCGACATCACCGACGCGCCGGCGCTCAACGCGCTGGTCGGCGACGTCGCCCCCGACGTGATCTTCCACCTGGCGGCGCAGATCGACGTGCGCAAGTCGATCGAGGATCCGGCCTTCGACGCGTCGGTCAACGTCGTCGGCACGATCAACGTGCTGGAGGCCGCGCGGCTGGCCGGCGTCGGCCGTGTCGTCAACACCTCGACCGGTGGCGCGATCTACGGCGACGCCGACAAGATCCCCTCCGACGAGGCCACGGTGGCGCTGCCGATGGCCGCCTACGGCCAGAGCAAGTTCTGCGCCGAGCGCTACCTCGGCTGGTACGGCCGCCTCTACGGGCAGAGCAACGTGACGCTGCGCCTGGGCAACGTCTTCGGGCCGCGCCAGGATCCGCTGGGCGAAGCCGGCGTGATCGCGATCTTCTGCGGCAAGCTGCGCGACGGCACGCGCCCGACGATCTTCGGCGACGGCACGCAGACGCGCGACTACATCTACGTCGGCGACGTCGTGCGCGCGCAGCTGGCCGCCGGCCAGTCCTCGGTGACCGGTGAGATCAACGTCGGCACCGGTCGCGAGACGACCGTGCTCGACATCGTCGAGGTCATGAAGGAGCTGGAACCCGAGGCCGCCGCGGGCTTTGATCCGGCCTTCGCCGAGGCCCGCCTCGGGGAGATCGAGCGCTCGTGCCTCGACGTCACGCGCGCCCGCGAGGAGCTGGGCTTCGAGGCTCAGACGACCTTGCGGGATGGGATGCGCGCGACCCTCGACGCGACGCCGTAGCGCCGCGAGCTGCGGCCCTACGCCACGCCGGCGGCGGTCGGCGCCACGCCGTTGACGCCGCTGGTGGACGGCGCTGCCGGCTCGGACTGGCCAGCGCTGCTGCGCTTCTTGGCGACGACCGCGGCGGTGCCGACGGCGGCGGCGGGGACGGCGACCTTCGCGGCCTTCTTGCCCGCGGCCCAGGCGACGCGCGCCTTGAGGAACGTCCAGGTGGCCGAGCCGGCCTTGCCTGCGACGCTGGCGGCGCGCTGCTTCTTGGTCTGGCGATGACGGATCGAGATAATGGCCATGCCCTTTGCGCTACCCGGCTCTCCGGTCGGCAAACGCCGGGCTCAGGCGGTCGGCATGGCGGTGCGCAGCCAATCCGCCGTCTGACGGACGCCTTCGCGGACCCCGATCTGGGCCTTCCAGCCCAGCAGCTTCTCGGCCTTCTCGACGCTCGGCCAGCGGCGTACGACGTCGACCGGGTAGGTCGGCAGGTGCTCTAGGGCGAAGGCCTCGGGGTCGCGGCCGGTCTCCTCCCAGATGACGCGCGCGATCTCGGCGACCGTCATCTCGTCGGCGGCGGAGATGTTGAAGTCCTCGTGCAGCCCGGCCTCGGAGGCCATCGACGTGACGATGCCGTCGGCGATGTCGTCGATGTGGGTCAGCGTGCGCGTCTGGGTGCCGTCGCCGAAGATCGGCAGCGGCGCGCCCTCGGGCAGCGCCAGGCACTTCTTGATGACGTCGGGGACCATGTGCGCGATGCCGGGCTCATCCTCGGGCATCTCACCCGGGCCGTAGGCGTTGAACGGGCGGCAGATGGTGTAGGGGAACCCGTGCTCCTCGTGGGCGGCCTTGACGTACACCTCGCCCGTGAGCTTGGAGAAGCCATAGGCGCTCGCCGGGATCGGCGTGTCGTGGATGTGGGCTTCGGTTGTCGGGTACTCGGTCGCGCGCTCGAAGACCATCGAGCTCGACACGTAGACGAACCGCTCGACGTCATGGTCCAGCGCCGCGCGCACGACGCCGTTGTAGAGCGCGTTGTTGACCTCGGTCAGCGTGTGGGGCAGCTTGTGGAAGTTGCCGATGCCGCCGACGATCGCGGCCAGGTGGATCACATGGCTGCACCCCTGCGTGGCGGTGCGCGCCTCGTCGAGGACCCGCAGATCCCCCTGATGGACCTCGCACCCCTCACGCATCCACTGCGGCGCCTCACGCTGGTCGCTGACACGGACCTCGTACCGAGGGTCGCGAAGCAGGCGGCGGACAACAGCCGCCCCGATGGTGCCGGCTCCGCCGGTGACGAGGACGCGATTCATGCGGTCCCGGACGCTATCGCGCGGGTGGTCGTGGGGGGTGTGCGGGTGGCGCGCGAGCGCCTACCGCGCCCCCACGTCAGCCAGCGCCATGACCTCATCCGCATGCGCAAACACCTGCGCCGCCCCCCAGCAGTTCCACGGATCCACGATCAGCGCCTCGCGCCGCGCCCCCGACGCGATCTGGCGCAGCGCATCACCGGTGCAGAACTCCGCGTGGTTGGTTGCGACGACCACCGCATCGGCATCGAGCACCGCCTCGCCCAGCGAGGACGTCGGCGTCGGCACATGCGGATCATGGATCGCCACATCCGCCAGCTCGCGCTCGAGCATCCGGATCAACTTGTAGGACAGCGAATCGCGGTCGTCGTCGGTGTCGGACTTGAACGCCAACCCCAGCACCGCGATCTTGCGACCCGCCAGGGATCCCAGCCGACGCTTCAAGCCCTGCACTAAGAAGAGCGGCACGCTCTCGTTCACGCGCGAGACCGCCAGCAGCATCCCCGGCGCGTTGGAGCGCTCCTCCGAGAAGGCGAAGTCCTTGCGCAGACACGTCCCCGCCGTGAAGCCCGGCAGCTTCATCCCGCCGCGCGGGTAGTCGCGGTTGATCAAGTCGATGACCTCGAAGACGTTCGCGTCGTACTGCTCACAGTCCATCATCATCAGGTTGGGCAGCGAGAAGGTCGCGTACCTGAGGATGTTGGTCCAGATCTTCGCCAGCTCGGCCTGGACCGGCGTCGTCTGCACGATCGGCGCGCCCAACCGCTCGAACAACTCAGCAGCGACCTCACCGGAGCGCTCGCCGACGCCGCCGACGATGCACGGCAGCGTCGAGATCTCCTCGAAGAACTTCGCCGACGCGATCCGCTCCGGGACGTGGGCGACGAAGACCTCCTCGCCGATCGCAAAGCCGCGGTGCTTGGTGAGGTAACCGGCGACGAACTCGGTGGTGTTGGGCGCGATCGTCGAGCGCAGGTGGATCGCGTGGCCCTCGCGCAGGTGCGGGAGCAGGTCGTCGAGGACCGAGCGGATCTGGCGCAGGTCGATCTCGATGTGCGACATCGCCGGCGTCCCGAGCGTAAGGACGATGTGCGTCGCGACATGGGCGTCTGCGGCGCGCTCGGCGAGCGTCAGGCGGTCGCGGACGCGATCCAGGACGTCTTGAGCGCCGGGCTCATCGAACGGCATCCGGCCGGCGCGCAGCGCTTCGATGCGCGCCGGATCGTTGTCGACACCGAGGACGGTCAGGCCGGTGTCGGCGAAGGCGAGGGCGAGCGGCAGGCCGACCCGGCCCAGCCCGATGACGGCGACGTCGGTCATTGCCTCGGCAGGCTAGCGGGAGGCTAGGAGGCGAAGTCGCCACGCGCGCGGTCGCGGCGATGGCGGGAGTACTGGCGCGCGAACCCGTAGATGAAGCGCGGGTTGTACGTGAGGTAGCGCTTCCACAACCGGCGCGGCTCCTTGGAGAGGCGGAAGAGCCACTCCAGGCCCGCCGACTGCATCCACGCCGGGGCCTGCGGGACGAGGCCGGCGTGGAAGTCGAACGCGGCGCCGACGCCGACGAGCACGGGCGCGTCGATGCGGTCGCGCAGCGCGGCCATCCACTTCTCCTGCTTGGGCACGCCGATGCCGACCCACACGACGTCGGGCCGGGCGTGGTTGATCTCGGCCACGACGGCGTCGATCTCCTCGTCACTGAGCGTGCGGAAGGGGGGCGAGTAGCCGCCGACGACCTGCAGGCCGTCGAAGCGCCGGCGCAGGTTGAGCGCGAGCTGGACCAGCGCGCCCTGGTTGCGACCGCCGTACAGGAACATGCGCGCACCGGTGAGGGCGCTGCGCTCGCAGTACTTGGCCATCAGGTCCGGGCCATAGACGCGGTTGGTGAGGTTGTGGCCAAGCGCGTTCATCGCCCACACGACCGGCTGGCCGTCGGGAACGACGAGCGAGGCGTTGCAGACCGCGGCGCGCAGCTCCGGGTCGTCCTGCGTGGCGACCACCGTGTGGGTCGCGGCTACGCAGATGTAGCCCTTGCCCTGCTGTTGGATGGTGGCGTCCATCCAGTCCATCGTGCGCTCATAATCGGTAAGCGCAAGCGGGACCCCGAGGACGTCGACAGTGGGCGGCGGAACGGCGGGATCTCCGGTAAGGGCCGCGCGGGCGTCGTCGATAGGGGCTGGGGAGAAGGGCATACAGGTGATACAACGCTCCCACGCTGGCAAGGTTTCGCTTCTGCGTAGGACGTCTGTCCAGTTTCCTGGACGAGATGGACCGTAACCCGGGCGCTGGTCAGCTTGACGTAGGCTGCCCCGCGGTGCGGCGGTCCACACAAGTCTGGCACACCTCGTGAGCGCACGTAGGGCGCTGATCACCGGTGTCTCCGGCCAAGACGGCTCGTATCTCGCCGAGCTGCTGGCCGCCAAGGGCTACGACGTCACCGGTGTGGTCCGGGATCCCGACGATCGTGAGATCCCGAACCTCGCCGGCGTCCGGGATCAAGTGGCGCTGGTCGGCGGGGACCTGCTGGAGCCAAGCACGCTGGTCGATGCGCTGAGCGCCGTCGGCCCGCACGAGCTCTACCACCTGGCTGCGCCGACGTTCGTGCCGACCTCGTGGGAGGACCCGGCGGCGATCCTCGACGCGATCGGCGGCGCGACCGCGGCGCTGCTGGGCGCCGCGCGGCGCCTGGATCCGGAGATGCGCGTGTTCGTCGCGACGTCGTCGGAGGTCTTCGGCGACGCGGGCGAGTCGCCGCAGGACGAGCGCTCCCCGATGCGGCCGCGGTCGCCGTATGGCGTGGCAAAGCTTGCAGCACACGGGTTGGTGGGCGCATTGCGCGAGCACTTCGGGATGTACGTGGTCAGCGGGATCACCTACAACCACGAGTCGCCACGGCGCCCGCAGCACTTCCTGCCGCGCAAGGTGACGCGGGGGGCGGCGGCGATCGCCTTGGGATTGCAGGACGAGCTGGTCCTCGGCGATCTGAGCGCCGTGCGCGACTGGTCGCACGCGGCCGACATCGTGCGGGGGGCGTGGCTGTCGTTGCAGGCCGACGCACCGTCGGACTATGTCTTCGCGTCGGGCGTTGGCCGGACCGTCGGCGACCTCGTCACCGCCGCGTTTGCGGCGGCCGGCACGTCGCCGGAAGGCCGCATCCGCGTGGATCCTGCGTTCGTCCGTCCGCCCGAGCCGTGGGCGCCGGTCGGCGATCCATCGCAGGCGCGCACGGTGCTGGGGTGGGAGCCGGAGATCGGCTTCGAGGAGCTGATCGCTGAGATGGTCGCGGCGGACCTCGCCGAGCTGCGCGTTTAGCGACGGACGCCGCAGGCTCTACAGCGCCACGTCGGCGCGTCGGTAGAGCACGTCCAGCGGCGACAGCAGCGAATGGAAGCTGTAGCGGTCGCCCAAGATCTCCTCGATCGGTGGGCGGCCGGTGGTGAGGTCGTGGACCTCGACGAGGATCCAGCGCGGAGCGTGGCGATCAAGATCGAGGCCGCGCAGGACGCTGGGCTCATAGCCCTCGACGTCCAAGGACAGGATGTCGATCTCTGGCGCGTTTGCGGCGTCGAGGATGTCGGTGAGCGTCCGGGCTGGCACATCAGCTTCGTAGGGGTCGCGCCAGCCGCCGATCGTACCCATCCGTGTGCGCCATTCGTCCGCGTGCTCGTCGGAGACGGTGGACATGAGGTCGGCGAAGCGCATCCGCGCGGAGTGGCCTTCGTGGTCAAAGGGGACGAGCGCCGCGCGGACGACCTCGGAACCCGGCCGCTCGTCGCGAGCGAGCTCGTAGAGCTCCTGCATCGGCTCGACGAGGATGCCGTGCCACCCGCGGAAGCGCTCCAACCAATAGGTGTTGGATTGCGTGTAGCCGTCATTGCCGCCGGCCTCGACGAAGAAGCCGCCGTCGCGGTCCAGCAGCGCGTCGAGCTGGTGATCCATCGCGTGCAGCGCGGGGTGCGTGAGCGGCGAGTCGCGGCCGGCGGCCAGGCGTGCCCGTCGCGCACGTCCGAGGCGCCACGCGAGCACTCGCTCGCGTTGTCCGGTGAGCCTCAGCGCGGTCGTCGCCGACCGCATCAGCGCGATCTTCGCGCGGACGTCTAGCGGCAGCCGCTCGCGGCTCAAGAGCTGAGCAGCTCCAGGTCCGCCCGCGTCATCAGCCGGATCAGCTCCTCAAAGGTCGTCTTCGGCTCCCACCCCAGATCCGCCTTGGCCTTGGCCGGTGAGCCGATTAGCTGATCGACCTCGGCCGGGCGCAGGAACTGCGGGTCGATGTGGACGTAGCGGTCGACGTCGTCGCCGAGGCCCGCCTCGTCGAGTGCGATCTGCACGCACTCACGCACCGTGTGGGTCTTGCCGGTGGCGATCACGTAGTCATCGGCCTTGTCCTGCTGGAGCATCAGCCACATGGCCTCGACGAAGTCCTTGGCATAGCCCCAGTCGCGTTCGGCGTCGAGGTTGCCCAAGGACATGTTCTCGCGCAGGCCGTGCTTGATGGCCGCCGCGTGCCAGGTGATCTTGCGCGTGACGAACTCCAGGCCACGGCGCGGTGACTCGTGGTTGAAGAGGATGCCGCTGGTCGCGTGCAAGTCATAGGACTCGCGGTAGTTGACCGTGATGAAGTGGCCATAGGCCTTGGCCACGCCGTAGGGCGAGCGCGGGTAGAACGGCGTCGCCTCGGTCTGCGGGACCTCCAACACCTTGCCGAACATCTCGCTGGAGGACGCCTGGTAGAAGCGGGCCTCGGGGCAGACCTCGCGCATGGCCTCCAGGACGCGCGTGACGCCCACGCCCGTGAACTCGGCGGTCAGCGTCGGCTGGATCCACGACACCGCGACGAAGCTCATCGCGGCCAAGTTGTAGATCTCGTCCGGTGCGGAGGCGCGCAGCGTGTCGGTCAGCGAGCGGTGGTCGAGGAGATCGCCCTGATGCAGGGTGATCCGATCACGCAAATGCTCGATGCGATCGAACTTCTCCGTCGAGGCGCGGCGGACCATGCCGTGCACCTCGTAGCCCTTCTCGAGCAGCAGCTCGGCGAGGTAGGAGCCGTCCTGGCCGGTGATTCCGGTGATAAGCGCAGACTTGGGCATCGGGCGGCAGGGTAACGAGGGGGCCCGCTAGCGTGCGCGCCGATGCCGTCCTCTCCGGGGCATGTCGCGATCAACGCCGTGTTCCTCGATCCGCCGATGGGTGGCATCGAGACCTACCTGCGTGAGCTCTGCCGCTGCCTGCTCGCACGGCCGGACGCGCCGCGGCTCACGATCTTCGCCAACCCTGCCGGCCACGCGAAGCTGGCGAGCGAGCCGTGGGCGGGCGAGGCGGAGCTGGTCGCCTGTCCGATCGTCGGTCGCGCGGGCGTGCGGGCGATCGGTGAGCTGAGCGCAATCGGCGTGCTCGCTGATCGCCGACGTGCGGATCTCGTCCACTCGGTGGCCATGACCGGTCCGCTGCTCTGTCGGGCGCGGCGCGTGGTGACCGTGCCCGACACGATCTGGATCACCCACCCCGAGGACACCGTCACGCATCGGCTGTGGCGGGCGATCGTTCCGGTCGTGGCACGGCGCGCGCATCGTGTCGTGGCGATCTCTCATGCGGCGGGCAAAGACCTCGAGCGCGACCTGCACGTGCCGGCCGACAAGCTCGATGTCGTGCCGCTGGGCTACGGCACGCCGGCGATCGCCGCCCCGCCTGTCGGCGACGAGGTGCGAAGGCGGCTCGATCTCGGCCCCGGACCGATCGTCCTCAACGTCGGGCAGAAGAAGCCCCATCGCAACCTGGAGCGGCTCATCAGGGCGATGGTCGCGGTGCGTGAGACCGTGTCCGATGCGCAGCTCGTCCTGCCCGGCCCGCCGAACCCCGAGGCCGAGGCAGCCCTGCGGGCGCTGGCCGCCAGCCTGGGCCTGTCCGAAGCGGTGACGATCCCCGGCTTTGTTGAGGCCGCCGACTTGGAAGGCCTCTACGCCGAGGCCACGGCGTTTGTGCTGCCCTCGCTGGTCGAGGGCTTCGGCCTCCCCGTGTTGGAGGCGATGGCTCGCGGCCTGCCCGTCGCCTGCACGCGCGACTCGGCGCCAGGCGAGGTCGCCGGCGACGCCGGCCTGCTGCTCGACCCGACCTCAGAGACCGAGATCGCGGCAGCGATCGTGCGCTTGTTCAGCGACGATCACCTGCGCGAGCGGCTGTCGGAGGCCGGACGGGCGCGCGCCGCCGCCTACACCTGGGAGCGCTGCGCCGACGAGACGCTCGAGGTCTACCGGCGGGCGCTGGCGATGCGCGGCTAGGTTGCAGCAGACCATGCCCCGCGTCCTCGTCGTCCGCGGCCACCAGGCCACCCCGTGGGAGCTGCGCCAGTGGGAGGTGCTGCCCGATCGGTTCGACGTCGCCTACCTGCGGACCGCCGCCAACGGCTGGGACACCTCCTCGGTCGCGCTGCACGCCGTCGCGGTCGGCAGCCGTCGCGACAGGCTCCCGCGCGGCCGGCTCGGCGACATCGCGGCGCTGCTGACCGGCGACCGCTACACGTCGGGCGCCGACGCGGCCTACGCCGGGGCAGACATCGTCCACAGCGAGGAGCTGGCCTACTGGTTCGCCGCCGACGCCGCGCGGCGCAAGGCGGGCCACGGCTTCCGGCTCGTGCAGACCGTCTGGGAGACGCTGCCGTTCGGCCGGACCTACCGGCGTGGCGGACCGGCCGGCTTCCGCGACGAGGTCATCGCCGCGACCGACCTGTTCCTGCCGGCCACCGAGCGGGCGCGCCTGGCGCTCCTGCTGGAGGGTGTGGACGAGGAGCGCATCGAGGTGTGCGCGCCGGGCGTGGACGTCGCGCGCTTCGCTGCGGCCGCGCGCCGCGCCCAGGACGAGCCGCCGCCCGCCGAGCACGTGATCATCTCGCCCGGCCGCCTAGTTTGGGAAAAGGGTCACCACGACGCGATCCGCGCGCTCGCGCTGCTGCATCGCGGGATCGTGACCCTGCCCGACGGGAGCGTCTCCCGCCCGCGCCTGCGCATCGTCGGGGCCGGGCCCGAAGCGGCGCGGCTGCGCGCCGCCGCCGCCGAGCTCGGGGTCGCCGACGCGGTCGAGATCGGCTCGGTTCCCTACCCGGAGATGCCCGACGCGTTCGCCCGCGCGTCGTGCATGCTGCTCGGCAGTCAGTCCTCGGCCGGCGGCGGGCTGCACCCCTTCGACGCGCCGCGCGTCTTCTGGGAGGAACAGTTCGGCATGGTCTTCGTCGAGGCGATGGCCGCGGGCATCGCGATCGTCGCGACCACCAACGGCGCCATCCCCGAGGTCCTCGACGGCAACGGCACGCTCGTGGCCGCCGGCGACTACGTCGGGATGGCGCGCGCCCTTGCGGCAGGACCGCTTGCGCACCCGCCCGGCACGCGGGTCGACTACCCGCAGACGCTGTTGCAGCGGTACTCCATCGAGGGCGTGGCCGAGCGGCTGGCCGCCGCCTACGACCGCGTGCTCAACGTCCCGAAGCGGACCTAGCGCGCTCGCGCTTACCCTTGCCCCGAGTGTCTCGCGCCATCACCGAGCCTGACGTGCCCGACCCGCCGGTCGGCGACGTTCTCGATACGCCCGAGGCCGGGCGGCTCGTTGTCCGTGGCGGAGCGCTCCGGGTCGGTGGCTTCGTCGCCGGGCTGAGCGCGTCGCTGATCGGCGCCGCGCTCGTCACGCGCCATCTCGGCCCGGCGGACTACGGCCGTTACCAGACGGTCGTCGCGCTCGTGACGATCGTGCAGGCCGTCACCGACCTCGGGATGTCGACGCTCGGCTTGCGCGAGTACGCCCAGCGCACCGGCGCCGATCGCGATCGCTTCATGCGCGTGCTGCTCGGCATGCGCCTGGCGCTGACCAGCGCGGGGACGTTGGTGGCGATGCTGGCCGCCTATCTGCTCGGCTACGACTCGCAGATGGTGATCGGCGCCGGCCTGATGGGCGTCGGCCTGATCTTCGTCGTGATCTACGGGACGTTGAGCATCCCGTTGGCGGCCGAGCTTCGCATGGGCGTCGTCACCGGGCTAGACGTTGGGCGCCAGGTCGGCCTCGCCGCCTTGTTCGTCGGGCTCGTCGTGCTCGGCTCCGGGGTGGTCGGCTTCCTCGCGGCGACGATCCCCGTGCACCTCGCGCTGGTCGTCGTGACCCTGGCGCTGGTCCGCGGCCGGGTCCCGCTGTGGCCGAGCTTTGACCGCGCTCAGTGGGTCGCGTTGATTCGTCCCACGATCACCTTTGCGCTGGCGACCGCGGTCGGCAGCCTGTACGTCTACACGGCGCTCGTGCTCACGTCGCTGGTCTCCACGCAGGAGCAGACCGGCCTCTTCAGCGCCTCGTTTCGCGTGTACATCATCGCGGCGTCGGTGCCGGGCATCCTGGTCACCACGGCGTTCCCGCTGCTCTCGCGTGCGGCCCGGGATGACCGCGCTCGGCTGAGCTACGCCACCCAAAAGCTCTTCGAAGGGACGGCGGCGCTGGGCGGCGCAGCGCTCATCACCTATGTGTTGGGCGCGGCGCCGATCATGGCGGTCGTGGCGGGCTCGGACTACGACGGCGCGATCCCCGTCCTGCGGATCCAGGGTGCCGCGCTCGCGCTGACGTTCGTGATCGCGACCTGGGGCTTCACGCTGCTGGCGATGCACCGCCACAAGCAGATGATCCGCGCCAACTTGCTCGCGCTGGTGGTGAGCGCGACGACCGTCCTCGTGTTGGCGCGCAGCCATGGCGCCGAGGGCGCGGCCTTCGGCACGCTGCTCGGGGAGATGGCGCTGGCCTGCGCCTACGCCTGGGGGATCGCCGGCGGCAACCCGATGATGCGGCCCCGCTTGCACCGCGTCGGCCGGATGGTCGTGGCCGCCGGCATCGGCCTTCTGGCCTGGTTCCTGCCGATCCCCGACGCGTTCGCGACGGTCGTCGGGCTCGGGGTCTACGGCGCGGCGCTGCTGGCCCTGGGCGCGCTGCCGATGGAGATCCGGGAGCACCTGCCGGGTCCTTTGCGCCGGATCGGCCCGACGCTCGAAGACTGACGCATCAGCCTAAGCGCGCTCGACGACGCCGAGCACCATAAGCGGCTTGAGTAGCCCGCGGGTGGCGCGGCGGCGTGCCATGAAGTACGGCTTGGTCCGGACGGCGCCGAGACCGTCGAGGATGCGCGCCCAGTCGGAGGCCTCCATCAGCCGCTCGTTGCCGAAGTCGAGCACGCCGTAGAACTTCGACGGCACGCTGAACACGAGGCGCGGGGCGACGGCCAGGCTCTGGCGGACGATCTGGCGGATCTCCTCGTCGCCGAAGTGCTCCAGCACGCCCTGCGAGAAGACGACGTCGACCTCGCGGCCGAGTTGGTCGAGGTGGAAGATGTCGCCCTCGACGAACTCGGGCTGCACCGGCCACCGCGAGGCGGACTCGCGGGCGATTTCCAGGACCGCCGGATCGTTGTCGACCGCGATGGCTTGGACACCGGCCATCGCCAGAAAGGCTGACATGACCGCCGGGCCCGAGCCCCCTTCGAGCGCCGTTCCGTGTGGCCCCGAGAGCACCTCGCGCAGCAGCGGCTCATGGTAATGCAGCGAGGAGAAGAAGCTCGAAAGGTCGCTGCCGCGGGCGTAGAACTCTCCCCACCCGCGCTGCGGCGTAGCGATGTTGGACACCCCACAAAGCTACCCCGTTCGTGTGGTCCGAAGCGATCGACCGCGGGAGGTCAGCGTCTCGCACCAGCTCGCCAGTGTCCTTTGAACGAGCCCCGGGTGACGATGCGCTGGAGCGCGCGTAGCGTCGGTCCGTTGCGCACGTCGTCGTCGGAGCAGGAGCCGATGAAGGTCGCGACGGCGCGAAGCCGATCGTACTGGTGCCCGGTCAGGTGGATGACGCCGATCGCATACACGCGCCGGCCGGGCGGGTCGGCATGGGGTGTCGTCTCATCCGCGCCCCAAGAGCCGTGGGCCCTGGCACCACGAACCAGTTCCGCGATCCGGAAACCGACTGGCAGGGCCGACGCGACCTGAGCGGACGTGGAGGCCGTCGTGAGGTTCGGCTGATTGTTGACCTGGACCTTGATGAAGCATCCATTCACGGTGGGGGGCGTGAGGTTGTAGAAGACTCCCTTCTTGACCGCCCGCCAACCGGCCGGAATCTGAAAGCGCGCAACACCGGTGTAGGTCTCATCCAGCGTCCCGCTTCCGTTCAAGCGTCCGTGGTAGCCGAGCGTCAGCGTCCGCAGGCTGGCGGCCTGCGCTGGCGCGGCAACCACGAGGCAAGCCGCAACCATCAAGATGGCTGTTACGACGCTATGCGGTGAGCGAATCTTCATATGTCTGAAACCCAATCTGAGAGCAGAAGTTGCTTCCCTGACCGCCGCCTACCGTGAGCGCTTCGGCTGAGCCGGCCGTTGGAGGTTGGGCAGTGCGCGACGCCGGTGCCGGTCGCACCCATCCGCGCCGTCCGAGCGCCACGCGGGCGAGTTGCCCGGCCTCGCGGCGGCGGCCCGGACCGTCGCCTCGCGCCAGATCCGCAATCGCGCGACGCTCGCCGGCGCGCTCGTCTTGGGAGATCCATCCGGGGTTGGCCCAAGGCACCCGATCGCATCGGCGGTAGAACCTAGTCAGGCAGCTAATACGATCGATGCGCTCGACGACAATGAGCAGCACTAAGCGGCGGCTAACCTAACAGTCCGCGCCCGGACATGCCAACAGAATCCGACTTACGGCGCCGTCGCGCCCACCGACGGCGCAGGTGGCGTCAAGCTCGGCGCGGCGGCGTGCCTCGCCTGCATGACGACGACCTTCCCCCGGGCGTACGCGGAGGCGCTAGGCGATCGAGCGCAGCAGCGCCAGCGTCTCGCGCGCCGTGCGCTCCCAGGAGAACGCCGCCGCGCGCGCTCGACCACGCCCCCGGAGGTCGTCGGTGAGCGCCGGGTCGCCGAGCAGCCGCGTCAGCGCGGCGCCGATCGCGGCTGGGTCGTGGGGGTCGACGAGGAGTGCCGCGTCGCCGGCGACCTCGGGCAGGCTCGACACGTTGGAGGTGACCACGGGCGCGCCCGCCGCCATCGCCTCGAGGATCGGCAGGCCGAAGCCTTCGTAGAGGGACGGGTAGGCGAAGGCCGAGGCGCCGGCATAGAGGGCGCGCAGCTCGTCCTCGCTGACGCGGCCCAGCAGTTGCGCGCCGTTGTCGCGAGCGGCGGCCAGGATCGGGGCGGCGTCCCAGCCGATCGGGCCCACGAGCGCCAGCACGTGGCCGGCGCGGGCGCCGTCGTCCATCGCCGACCAGGCGGTGATCAACCGCTCAAGGTTCTTGCGCGGCTCCAGGGTGCCGACGGCCAACACATAGGGCTTGCCTTCCAGCGCGGGATGACCGGGCGCCGCGACCGGCGCGCTGAAGACCGGATCGGCGGCGAGCGGGATCACCGACGCCTTGCGCTGCGCAGACGGAAACAGCCGCACGAGGTCGGCGCGCGTCGCCTCCGAGATGCACGGCAGCGCGGCCGCACGGCGCAGCGCCGGCCGGATCGTCGCCTGCTCGATGCGCGCCGAGCTGGTCTTCGCATTGGCGCGGTCGACGAACGGCACGAGGTCGTAGACGACGACCGCGGTCGGCTTCAAACAGAACCACGCGGTGAGGTAGCTGTTGGTCGATAGGAACACGTCGACCTCCCGCGAGGCGCGCGCGGCGGCGGCCACGTGCCATACCGGATCGGGCAGCCCATCCAGGCGCCAGCGAAAGCGCGCAGGGTCAAGGTCACCCCAGCGCTCGCGGGCGTACAGGACGAAGCGCACGTCGCGCGCCTCGTCCAAAAACTTCAGCGCCGCGAGCAGCTCGCGGACATAGCGCCCGCGCCCCGCTGGGACCTCGGCGGCGGCGCGCGCGTCGATGCCGACCGTCAGCTCCATGGCGGGCGAGGCTACTGTTCGCCGCCGTGCCCGCGTCGCCCCACATCGGTCTGGACCTGCTCTACCTCGATCCCGGCGCCACCGGGGGGATGGAGACCTATGCGCGGGCGCTCGTCCCGCTGCTGCCCGCCGCGTTCCCCGAGGCGCGCTTCACCGTCTTCGCCGGTCGCGAGCTTGCCGCCGAGTGGCGCACCGCGCCGTGGCACCCGCGCATCCGGCTCGTCGCGCTGCCGATCTCGTCGTCGACCCGAATCGTCCGCACCGCCGCGCAGCAGTCGATCGTCGCGATGGCTGCCCGGCGCGCGCGGGTCGACCTGCTGCACTCGCTGGGCAACATCGCGCCGCTGATCGGCCCACGCGGCGTGGTGACGATGCACGACCTCATCTACCTGCGCTACCCCGAGACGACGAGCGGGCTGCTGGCCAAGGGCCTCGGGCAGCTGGCACCGGCAGTCGCCCGTCGCGCCAACCGCATCATCGCCGTCTCGCAGGCGACCGCTGAGGACCTGCGCGAGCTGCTCGACGTCCCGGCCGCCAAGATCGACGTCGTGCCCTCGGGCCCCGGCCTGACCCCAACCGCGACGCCGACGCCCGAGGCCGAGCTACGAGCGAGCCTCGGCCTCGGTCCGGGACCACTCGTGCTGAGCGTCTCGGCACGCCGGCCGCACAAGAACCTCGCGCGGCTGATCGAGGCCATTGGCCGCGTTGACGGCGCGCGGCTGGTCCTGCCCGGCTACCCGACAGCCTTTGACGAGGACTTGCGCGAGGTGGCCCGCCGCGTGGGCGCCGCCGACCGCGTCCACCTCTGCGGATGGATCGACGACGCGCAGCTCGAAGGGCTCTACGCGGCGGCGACCTGCCTGGTCTTCCCGTCGCTGGCCGAGGGCTTCGGCCTGCCGATCCTGGAGGCGATGGCGCGCGGCCTGCCGGTCGCCTGCTCGTCGGTCAGCGCGCTGCCCGAGGTCGCCGGCGATGCCGCGCTGCTCTTCGATCCCGCCAACGTGGAGGCGATCGCCGGCGCGATCGCCGCGCTGCTGGACGACTCGGCGCTGCGGTCGCGGCTGGCCGAGCGCGGTCAGACGCGCGCTGCGACGTTCACCTGGGAGCGCGCCGCGGCCGGGACCGCGGCGAGCTACGGGCGCGCGTTGGGCTGAGCTTCCGCGCTGGGCGCAGGAGGGTCTGCCGCCGGCACCGGCGCCGGCGCCTCGGGCACCGCAGCCTGGTCCTCGGCCGCTGCGCGCGCGACTGCGACGCCAACTGCCAGCGGCACCCCGAGCACCGCGAGCAGTCCGAGGATCCAGACCATCCAGCCCGTCAGCGGACGGAACGCGGCGATGTGCGAGGCGATCGTTCCGAGCCGTCCACCGATTGACTGCGACCGGTGCGTCAGCAGCGTGATGCTGAGCTCCTGGGGCAGCGCCTTGCCGTCGACGGTCGTCGTCGATGGGCCCGAGCCGCGACCCTGGGCGATCCCGTACATCATGACCTGATGGCGGCCGTCGTTGGTGATGCACAACCTACCGTTGGTCATGGTCTTGGTTGCGGGCGTGATCGGCAGCGTCTGCAGGGCGTCGCCGGGCGTGCCCGCACGCTGGCGCGCGACGGCGCGATAGCCCGGTCCGCTGGCGACGAGCGTCAACGGCGAGGCCGGCCACTTGCCGCCGGTCAGCGTGAACTGCACGTAGCGCGCGTCGGGGCCCCACGGGATCTTGTCGGTGCACGCCGTCTGCCCGCCCTTGATCGTGACCGGGACCAGGAGCCCCGGTTCGTAGGGCTGGATGGTCGGCGTCGCGTAGACGGCCGGCCGCCCCTGGTCAAACCACGGCAGCGCCTTGGCGACGAACCACAGCGCAAAGAGCGCCAGGAAGCCCGCCAGCACGCGCTTACGCATAGAACCGCTCCACGTTCAGCGCCAGCGCGCCGAGCGACAGCGCGACCATCCCGACCAGCACCACCGTGGCGACGACGATGCCGGCCCGCCGCGGCAGCCCGGCCACCACGGCGGCGACGGCCACGCCAACGATTGCCGTCATCGGCAGCAGGTAGCGACCGACGATCAGCGGGCTCGCGCTGCCGTTGGCCAGCGCACGGTAGGAGGCGAGATGCAGAAAGAAGATCAGGCTGATCGCGGTCCCGCCGAGGATCGCGATCTTCGGCCAGTGCGGCCAGACGGTCCGGAAGCGCACCGCGCCGATCGTGTAGAGCGCGAGCAGCAGGAGGAAGACAGACGCCTGGACGGCGTCGTAGACCACGTAGGGGAAGTAGACCTCGAAGGACGAGAAGACGCCGCCGAAGTACTGCTGCACGAAGAGCTGGCGGTAGCCGAACCCGGGTGGTCCGATACGCGGGACCATCGAGTCCAGGCGCGGCAGGTAGAACTGCCAGATCGACGAGACGAGCTGGCGCACGCTGAAGGCCGAGCGGCTGCCGATGTTGGCCTCGCCGCCGAAGAGCGCACCGCCGCCGCCGGCCGAGACGATGACCTTGTAGAGCCCGAGGCCGGCGAGCAGCACGAGCCCCGACGCGCCGGCGGCCTGCAGCGTGGCGCGCAGTGACTTGCGATGGGCGAGCCACGACACGATCAGCGCGATCAGCAGCGCCGGCACGAGCGCTAGGCCGCGCCCGTGGGTCAGCACGGAAAGGACGGTCACGGCCGCCAGGCCGGCCGCGCGCTGCCACGTCAGCCCCTGGCGCGCGGCGCGCAGGGCCAGCCACAAGAACGCGGTCCAGATCGCGGCGAGCATGATGTCGGTGTTGACGATCCCGCTCATGAACCCGGCCATCGGCAACAGCGCGACGGTGGCGGTGGCCACGGTCTGGGGCAGTCGACGACGGCGGAAGACCTCGCCCGCGATCAGCCATGTGAACGCGACCATGACCAACAACATGAGGCCGCTGAGGGCCCGCAGCACAAAAATCTTGCCGAAGAAGCCGGCGCCGAAGGCGAGCTTCCACCCGGCCGCCTCATACAGGTAGTAGAGCGGCGGGTTCTTGCCGACCGAGTTGGGGCCGTTGCCGGTCTCGCGCGCGTCGGCGGGCAGCCGATCCTCGGCGTCGCGGAACGCCTGCTCGGCTCCCGCCGTCCACGGCGGCCGGCCCAAGCGGTTCTGGTACATCGACAAAAAGCCCGTGCCCATCGCGACCTGTTGGTCGATCGCGTAAGCCCCCTTGCCGGTCGTCGCCGACGGGATCTTCCCGGTCTCGGCCAGGTGCTCGACGAAGCCGATGTGATCGGACTCGTCAGGGCCCTGCATCGGCGCGGTCACCAAGCTCCAGCTCAGCGAGAGCACCGCGGCGACGGCGAGCAGCAGCGCCAGCGGCGCGGGGATCTGCCGCAGGGTTGTGCGCAAGCGCGACATCGAGCGCGACAGCGTATGTCAGGCGCCGGAGGCGGCGCCGGCTCAGCGCGGCTTGGTGCCCGGCGGACGCACGTCGCGGGCGATGTCGTGGTCAAAGACGAACACCTGCATCGTGCCGAAGGTCGTTGTGGCCAGCGCCTTGCCAAAGCGCGGATCGATGACCGGGTTCTGCGGCTGGCTGGTGTCGAGCACCATGAAGCTGCGCGGGCTGCCGGGGCGCTCGTGGTACCACGAGGAGATCCGGTGCTGCGGCGGCGGGCAGTTCTTGGTGGGGTCGGCGGGGTCGTTGCAGCTCTGCAGCGGCGTGAGCGTCACGTCGAAGCGGGTGTGCCAGGTCAGCGGGAACGCGTCCCAGTTGCCGGCGTAGCCGATCTTCGCGCCGTGGCGCAGCGCGAAGTCGCCCACCGACTTCGCCGCGGGCGGCAGCGGGAAGTTGGAGTGGACGGTCGGCTGGATCTGGCGCAGGACGCCGAGCGTGGCGAAGAGGCACATGCCCGCCACCGCGATCTGTGCCCAGACGCGCGCTCCTTGGCGCTCGGCCAGGACGCCGAGGCTGATCGCGACACCGACCCAGAGCGTGCCGAGGTAGCGCACGTCGGTGACGTCGGCCACGAAGCCGCTGAGCAGCCAGGAGCCGAACGTCGCCAGGATCGCCGTCGCCCAGAAGACGAGGACGATGTCGGCGGGCAGCGCCGCGCCGGCCGCGCGCGGGCCTCCCTCGATGAACAGCCGGCGTGCGGTGCGGTAGCCGAGCAGGCCGACGACCCAGGTGACGAGCACCGCCAGCGCCATGCCGAAGACGGCGACGACCGGCGCGATGGTGACCAGGCTGCCCAGCGACTTGCCCGACACCAGCTCGCCGAGCGCCCCGGCGAAGAGCCCGATGTGATCTACCACCTGGCCACCCGGGGTGAAGACGAACGGGCGCTCGTCGCGGATGATCCCCGCCTTGTTGGCCATGTGGTGCAGCAAGGCTCCGCCTGCGACGGTGATCACCGCCGTCACGCCGACCAGCACCACCGGGCGCCAGTCCGCCGTGCGCCAGGTCCACAGCGCGCCGGTGACCAGGAACGGCACGATGCCGACCGCCAGCAGCATCTGATCCTGCACGCCGGCCGCGGTCAGGAGCCCGAGCGCGACGGCGATTGCCCAGGAGCGACGGCGCGCCAGCCAGTCAGGACGCGTCGCCAGCCAGGTCAGCCAGAAGGCCAGCAGCGCGGTGTGAAGCATCACCAGGCCGTGGAAGTTCAACGTCCAGACGACCATGCGCGCGCCGTACCCGACGCAGATCAGCACGGCCACGGTTAGCAGCGCGGAGGACCGCGACGTGATGAGGCGCACGGAGCCGGCGGCGAGCGCGACGATCGCCGCCCAGCTGATGAGCGGCAGCAGCTCCCAGACCGTGTGGTGGCCCGGTAGCCATGCGGTGCCGCGCAGGATCCAGAGCGCCTCGATCCAGGAGTAGTCGCCGAGCACCACCTCGCGGTTCGACGGCGCGTCGGGCATCAGCTCGGCCATCACCAGCGGGGCTGAGGCGTCGGCGTGCGCGTAGACCGAGTCCAGGATGTCGCGGACGTTGAGCAGGAACGCGATCACGTAAACCGCGACGATCAGCGCGATGGTCGCGGGGAGGACGAGGGCGAGGCGGGCCTGCGACAGGCCGGCGGGGAACGGGCGCTGGCGAAGCATCGTCGGGCAGCCTACGCAACAGTGTGCCGGGAACGCTGACCGCTCAGGCGCGTCCGTATGCCGCGACGACGCGGTGCAGTGAGTTGGAGATGCTCAGTTCCTCTGCGTGGTCGGCGAACCAATCGGCGGTCGCCTCACGCAATGCCGGGCCGCCATCGTGGGCGGCGACGACCGCCGCCGCCAGCACCGAGGGCGAGAGGTCGGGCGCGACGAAGCCGTTGACGCCTTGCTCGATGTGCTCGGTCGCCGCGTTGTCGGCGGCGGCGACCAGGACCGTGGGAACGCCGGCGGCCGCCGCCTCGATGACGACCATGCCGTAGCCCTCGCGGGTCGAGGGCAGCAGCAGGCACGTGGCGCGCGCCAGCGCGTCCTGCACGGTCGCCTCGTCGGCGAAGCCCGGCGTCTCGATGAACGCGTCCGCATGCAGACGGGCGACCTCGGCGCGGACGTCTTCGAGCTCTGGCCCGGCGCCAAAGATCACCGCGCGCAGGTTCGGGATCCGCTCGCGCGCCGCGACGACCGCGGGCACGACGGCCGGCGCGTGCTTCTCAGGGATCATCCGGCCGGCGAAGACGACCAGCGGCTCGGCCGGCCGCGGCTGCGGACGCTCCAGCGACCCGGCCCACTCGCCGCGCAGCACCGTCGGCTCCCCGCGCAGCCCCAGCTCCCGCAGCCGCTGGGCATGCATCGCGCTAAAGCAGAACGCCTGCTGCGGGATGCGTGCGCAGGCGCGCTGGACGAAGGCGGCGACCCGCCCCTTGAGGCCGCCCAGGTACTCCGTCCAGTACGCATCGGTCCAGACCTCATGCCAGTCGGCGGCGACGCGGTAGCGGCCGATCCGCCGCACCAGGCCCGTCGCCGCTAGCCCAAAGAACGGCGACGCCGAGACGTGGACGACGTCATAGGCGCCGCGGTGGGCCAGCAGATGGCGCGCCACGCCGCGGCCGAACCGCAGCGCCTGGCCGATCGTGCGGTTGCCGTCGGGCCCGTAGAGCTCCTCGGCCTTGGAGACCGCTATGACCCGGATTCCCGGGATGTCGGGCTCCTCGCCGGGCGCCCACTGCAGCCGCGTCAGGTACGTGATCTCGTGGCCGTCGGCGGCCAGCGCCTCGCCGACGTTGCGCGTCCAGCGCTCCGCGCCCCCGACGGTCCAGGGGAAAAGGCAGTCGTAGACCAGGCAGATCCGCATACGGCGGCGGAGGTTCGCACAGCAGACCGGGGTACACTGCCGAGGGTTCACGCAACCTGTGGTGCCCGCCGAACGTTGGTAGTGACATGGCGCGCACCGAACCCGCGTGGCGCAAGCTCGTGTCGAACTGCCTCCTCGTCATCCCCGCCTACAACGAGGCGGCCAACGTCGCCTCCGTCATCGCTGACGTGCGCACGTCGCTGCCCGGCTTCGACGTGCTCGTGATCGACGACGGCTCGGCCGACGCGACCGCCGCCAACGCCCGCCGCGCCGGCGCGCGCGTCCTGCGCCTGCCGGTCAACTCGGGCTACGGCGTCGCGCTGCAGACCGGCTACAAGTACGCCGTCCGCAACGGCTACGCGACTGTCGCCCAGATGGACGCCGACGGGCAGCACCTCGCCGGCTTCTTCCCCGAGCTGCTGAGCCACATCGACTCCGGCGAGGCCGACATCGTCATCGGCTCGCGCTTCCTTGACGGCGATGGCCACTACCAGCCGTCGCTGGCGCGCAAGATCGGCATGGGCATCTTCAGCCGCATGGCGTCGCGGATCATGAAGCAGCACGTCTCGGACCCGACGTCGGGCTACCAGGTGATGCGCATCGACGTGGCGCGCTTTTTCTGCAGCGACGTCTACCCGGCCGACTACCCCGACGCCGACATCTTGATCCTGCTGCACCGTTCCGGCTTCCGCGTCGCCGAGGTGGGGGTCCAGATGAAGATGCCGGACGGCAAGTCGATGCACTCCGGCCACCGCAGCCTGTACTACGTGTACAAGATGTTCCTCTCGATCCTCGTGACGATGCTGCGTCCCGCCACTCCGCAGGAGCGCGGCTGATGGACATTCGCATCCGGATCCTCACGATCGGCGGCGCGGCCATCGTGCTGCTGATGGTCATCGAGCTCGTGCGCCGTCGCAAGCTCAAGGAGGAGTACTCGGTCCTCTGGGTCTTCACCGCGGCGTTGGTGCTGCTGATCTCGATCTGGTTCTCGCTGCTGCAGAACGTCACGAAGGCGATCGGCGCGATCTCGCCGGCGAGCACGCTGTTCTTCTTCGGGCTGCTGTTCTGCTTGGTGTTGCTGCTGCACTTCTCGGTGCGCATCAGCTCGCTGGAGCGCCGCCTGACATCGCTGGTCCAAGAGGTCGGGCTGATGGGGGTCGAAGAGCCCGACGATCCCGCGCGTGAGCTGGAGCCCGGCCATGCCGAGGCGCTGCCGGCGCCGGTGCCAGCCAGCAACGGCGAGACGGCGGAGCTGCAGCGGGCTCAGGGCCGCGTATGAGCAGCCGGGCCACGCCCGCCGTCCTCGTCGACGGCGTGCACAAGGAGTTCCGGATCCCCGAGGAGCAGGTCCACACGCTCAAGGAGCGTGTGCTGCACCCGCTGCGCCGGCCGAGCCACAACCAGTTCCAGGCGCTGCGCGGCGTCTCGTTCGACGTCGGCAAGGGCGAGTTCTTCGGCATCGTCGGGCGCAATGGCTCTGGCAAGTCCACGCTGTTGAAGTGCATGGCAGGGATCTACGGCGTCGACCAGGGCCGCATGTATGTCGACGGCCGCGTGTCGACGTTCATCGAGCTGGGCGTCGGGTTCAACCTCGACCTGCCGGCCCGCGACAACATCCTCATCAACGCGACCATGTTGGGGTTACCGTCGCGCGACGCACGCCGGCGGGTCGACGCGGTCCTCGACTTCGCCGAGCTGCACGAGTTCGTCGACCTCAAGCTGAAGAACTACTCGTCGGGCATGCTGGTCCGCCTGGCGTTCAGTGTGATGATCCAGGTCGACGCCGACATCCTGCTCATCGACGAGGTTCTCGCCGTCGGCGACGCGGCCTTCCAGCAGAAGTGCTTCGACGAGTTCGCGCGCCTGCGTCGCGAGAACCGAACGGTCGTGCTCGTCACCCACGACATGGGCGCGGTCGAGCGCTTCTGCGACCGCGCGATGCTCATCGAGCGCGGCCATGTGGTTGAGATCGGCGAGCCGCGACCGGTCTCGATGCACTACCTGCAGCTGAACTTCTCCCGCGACGCCCGCGCCGCCGAGGAGGCGGCTGTCAGCGGCGACGCCGATGCCATCGCGGCGGCGGCCGAGGCCGCATCGGGCCTGCGCGGCCGCAACGCCGACGAGCTGCGCGCCGGCGACGGCGGGGCCGAGATCGTCAGCGGCTGGTTCATGAACGCCGACGGCGAGCAGGTCGAGTCTCTGGATGCCGGCGAGCGCTGCACGTTCTGCATGCACGTGCGCTTTCACGAGGACGTCGAGGAGCCGCTGTTCGGCTTCGCACTGCGCAACAACGCCGACGAGCGCATCGTGGCTACCGACACCCACCAGCAGCTGCACGGCGAGTCGTTTACGGCCGGCGAAGAAGTCATCGTCTACTTCGGCTTCGAGAACGTGCTCGCGCCCGACCGTTACGGCGTCAGCGCCTCGGTCGCCCGGGCCGGCTCGGGTGACGCGTGGCTCGACAACCGCGAGCGCTTCCGCTCGATCATCATCTCCTCGACCGACCCGTCGGGCGCGGTCATCGACCCGCCGTTTCACGTCGAGCTTCAGCGTCAGGTCACCAAGGTGAAGGCGGGCTCGTGAGCGGGGTAACCACCACCACCGAGCCGAGCGTCGAGCTCACCTTGCCGTCCCCCGAGGGCATGCGCGAGGTCAAGGGCCCTACGGCACTAGGCGACGACCCGCAGCGCCTCTTCCGGCTGGCTTGGACGCTGGCCACCACCGACTTCAAGTTGAAGTTCTTCGGCTCGTTCCTCGGCTACCTCTGGCAGCTGATGAACCCGCTGTTGCTCTTCGGCGTCCTGTTCTTGGTGTTCAGCTTCGCGCTCAACTTGGATGAGGGCGTGCGCTACTACCCGGTGGCGTTGCTGCTGGGCATCGTGCTCTTCTCGTTTCTCAACGAGGCGACCTCGCAGGCGGTGCGCAGCCTGATGACGCGCGAGACGCTCGTGCGCAAGATCGACTTCCCGCGCCTGGCCGTCCCGATGGCCAGCGTGCTGGCCGCGACGTTCAACCTGTTGTTGAACCTGGTGCCGGTGGTGGTGTTCCTGCTGGCCTCGGGCGCGACGCCATCCTGGTCTTGGTTGTTGTTCGCGTTGTCGATCGTCGTGCTCGTGCTCTTTGCCTTCGGCATGTCGATGATCCTGTCGGTCGGCTTTGTGCGCTTCCGCGACATCGAGCCGATCTGGACCGTGATCTTGCAGGTGCTCTTCTACGCCTCGGGCGTCTTCTTCACCGTCGACACGATCGCCGGGCAGAAGCACGGGCAGCTGCTAGTCGACATCTTCTTCTGCAACCCGTTCGCGGCCATCCTTGCCGCGGCGCGCCACACGTTGGTGGATGGGTCGTGGACGTCGCCGACCCAGGCGCTGTCGAGCGACTGGCTGCTGGTGATACCGATCGGGCTGGTGGTGGCGTCGCTGGTTGGTGGGTTCTTGCTGTTCCGGGCGCTCGCGCCGAAGGTCGCAGAAGACCTCTAACCTGAATCGCATGTCGTCGCTCCCCGATACGGCCGCTGCGCGCTCGCGCGCGTTCGCCCAGGATCCGCATGGCCGCTTCTGGTGGCACCACCTCCACGGCGTCGACTACGTGCCGACGATCTACTCGGTGCTGACCGACGACGAGTGGCAGCTGATGGAGGAGTGGTACGCGGCGACGCTGGCGGCGGATTCGATCGGGGAGATCAACGTCCCGGCGATGAGCTTCATCCAGGGACTGATCTCGGGCAACGGGATCAGCCGGGTCGTGCAGCTCGGGCACTACTACGGGTATTCGGCGCTGCTGGTCGGGTTCTGGCTGCGGCACATGGGGCAGGGCGGCAAGCTCGTGTCGATCGACATCGACCCGGACGCCACGGCGTTCACGCTTGAGTGGCTGGAGCGTGCCGGGCTGCAGGACACGGTCTTCCTCAAGCTCGGCGATTCGGCGGACCCGTCGAACATCGAAGACGTCAAGGCGACGATCGGCGGGATGCCGCAGCTGATCGTCCTGGACTCCTCGCACCAGTACGCGCACACGCTGCGCGAGCTCGATCTCTGGGTCCCGAACATGGACCGTCACTCGCTGATGCTCCTGCACGACACCAGCACCTACGCGCGCGAGTGGGATGCCGCCGGCAAGGGCGGGGTCCAGAAGGCGCTCGACGACTGGCTGCCCAAGCACAAGGGCGAGGTCGGCTTTCTGAACCTCAACCGCCAGGTCGGCGAGCCCGACAAGCCCGGTGACCTCGTCTACCAAGACGGCGTCGGCCTCGGGATCCTGCAGAAGCTGTAGCGGCTCATCACCCGTGCCCGCCGATCCACAGGATCCTCCGGAGCTGCCCGCCGTCGTCTTGGCGGGCCAGGATCGCGACGCCGTCGCCCGCTGTCTCGTCGCGTTGCTGCCGGCGCTGCCGGCCGAAGTGCCGCTGCTGGCGGCCGGCGCGCCGGAGGCAGTGCGCGCCGTTGAGGAGCTGTGCGGGGAGCGGGCGGTCGTGGCGCTCGGCGCCGACGTCGTCGCCGGGTGGAATGTCGCGGCGCAGCGGTTTCCGGGCGCCGCACTCGTGCTGGTCGACGACGCGACCGAGGTCGGGCCGTCGTTCTTGGAGGACCTGCTCGCGGTCGCTGCCGCCGAGCCCGACGCGGCGACGGTCACGTCGCTGAGTAACAGCGCAGCGTTTCTGAGTGCTCCGCGACGGAACCTCGCGTGGCCGTTGCTGCCGCCGGCGCTGACCGCCGCCGACGCGGCCGCGCGCGTCCGTGACACGTCGTTGGGGTTGCATCCGCGCACGCCGACGGCCATGGCGCACCTCGCGCTGGTGACCGCTCCGGCGCGGGCGCTCGTCGGCGGCTTCGACGAGGCGCTGGCGCCACGCGAGGCGCTGGCCGACTTCTGCGCTCGCGCGACCGCCGCGGGCCTTGCGCACGTCGTTGCCGATGAGGTCTACGTCGGGCACCGCGGCGCTGGCCAGCTGCCGACAGTCAAGCGCGATCCGGGCCAGGCGGCCGCGATCGACGAGGCGGCTAACGACCGCCACTCGCGGCTGGCGCGGGCGCTGCTGGCCGCGTCGGTGGTGCTCGAGCCGCTGCGGGTGACGATCGACGCGCGGCCGCTCGCCGGCGGCGTCACCGGCACGGCCGTTCACCTCGTCGAACTGATCGGCGCGCTGGCGGCGCGCGACGACGTGCACGTCCGGGCGCTGCTGCCCGAGCGCGTCGGTGACGAGGCAGGCGCAGCACTGCGCGCGATGGGCGGCACCGTCGAGACCGTCGACGCGGCGGCGCCGTGGGAGCAGTTGGGGCGCACGCACGTCGTGCACCGTCCGTGGCAGGTCGAATCCGCCCAAGAGATGGCCGAGCTCGACCGCCTCGGCGAGCGCACGGTCGTCACCAACCAGGACCTCATCGGCTACCGGACACCGTCGGTCTTTGAGAGCCCGGAGCGCTGGAAGGACTACCGGCAGGCGACGCGTGACGCGCTCGGCCTTGCCGCGATGGTCCTGTTCTTCTCCCACACGGCGGCCGACGACGCGCTGGCCGACGACCTCGTAGCGCCCGACCGCGCGCGCGTCGTCGCGCTCGGTGCGCGCAACGAGCACCTCGCGCTCGCGCCGGCCGCCGCGGCGCCCGTGGGCCTGGCGGTCGACGCCGAGCGTCCGTTCCTGCTCGTCCTTGGCACCCGTTACCGCCACAAGAACGTGCGCTTCGCCCTCCAGCTCCTGGCCGCGCTGCGCGCCGAGCAGGGCTGGGACGGCGACCTCGTGATCGCCGGCGCCGAGGTTCTGCACGGCTCGGGCAGTGGCGATGACGCGGCGTGGCTGTTGAGCCATCCCGAGGATGCGCGACACGTGCACGTGGTCGGCGCGGTGACCGAGCCCGAGAAGGCGTGGCTGCTGCGCGCCGCGGCGGCCGTGGTCTACCCGAGCACCTATGAGGGCTTCGGCCTGATCCCCTTCGAAGCCGCCGCTGCTGGCACCCCGTGTCTGGCGGCACCCGTGTCGGCGCTGCGGGACACGCTGCCGGCAGAGCTCTCGCTGCTTGTTCCATGGGACGCGTCGGCCAGCGCGGCACGTGCGGTCGACGTGCTGACGCCGGGCCCCGCGCGCGAGGCGCTGGTCAACGGCCTGCGCGACGCTGCGGCGCCGCTGACCTGGAGCGCGACCGGCGCCGCCCTGGTTGACGCCTATCGCGCCGCGGTCCGCCTACCGGCGCCCGCGACGGCCCGGCTCGCCGACGACCTCGCCCGCGCCGAGCACGACTACTGGTCAGCGCGCGACGGGATCCAGGACGGGGCGTGGCGGCTGGTCCGACCTGATGAGCCGCTCATCGATGAAGGGCTGGCGCTGCGCCTGGGCGGGATCCTCGGCGAGGCCGGCGGGCGTGACCGTCTCCTGGGCTCCTTGCCCGATCGTCGGAGCCTCGTAGCTCGCGCGGCGCGACGCTTGCGTGGGACCACGCCCTAAGGCGCCCATGGCCGGCGGCTTGCCGAGCCGGTGCCCTTGATAGCGTCGCCGATCTTCATGGAGACCTGGATCGCCCTGCTCGCCCGCGAGCTCGCCCTCTTGGTCGTGCTCGGGATCATCGGGCTCGGTCCCGTCGCACTCCTGCACCGGTCGGTCGACCGCGCGACCCGACTGGCGCTCGCGCCGGCCTACGGGCTGGCGATCGCGACCTGCGTGCTCGTCACCACGCTCTGGCGCGTCCCCGCCTACCGCGGGTGGCCGCTGCTGATCGTGATGATGGTGGCGTCGGTCGCGCTCGCGCTTTTCATGCGCCGACGCGCCGCGGCTGACGCGCCCGAGCGCCGGCCGCTGAGCATCCCGCGGCGCGAGCTTGCGCAGCTCGCCGCACTGATCGTCGTCGTGCTGGTCGCCCTGAACCTGCCGCTGGCGAGCCTGGACTCGACCGGCCCGGCCGGCGGGTTCCGGATCGCCGACGCCTCCGGCTACGTCGCGCAGATCGATGGCGCCCAGCGCATGTCGATCCACGCCGCCAAGCTGCAGCACGCGCCCTGGCCGGATCTGACGATCCAGATGTGGTCCGGGGCGGCCGGCGGCTACCAGCAGATCGGGTTCGACGCGGTCGCGGCGCACATGAACGAGCTGCTCGGGCTGCATGCGACAGACACCCACAGCGCGTTCCTGATCTGCCTGATCTTGATCGGCGCGCTCGCCGCATGGGCCGCGGTGCGTCAGGTCACCGCAACGCGATCGTGGGCGGCCGTCCTGGCCGGCGCGCTCTTCGCGGGTCCGTTCTTCCGGACGCTCTACCTCGAGGGCAGCGAGGGGGCGATCGCCGGCATCCAGCTGGTCCTCCCGGCGCTGCTCGCGGGCTGGTGGGCGCTGCGCCATCGCCGCTTCTGGGACTTCTTGGCCTTCGGCCTGATGGCCGCGGGGCTGCAGACGCTGTATCCGCTCTACGTGCCGCCGCTGGTCATCGGGGGTGCGATCGTTCTCGCCATCCTCGGCGTCGGTTGGGTCCGCCGGCATGGGTGGTCGACCGCAGCGGCGGCCAAGGCCACCGGGATCCTGCTCGGCGTGTTGGCCCTTGCCGCGGCGCTGACGCCCGTCGCGTTTGAGCGCAACTTCCGCTATTGGAAGCTGATCCTGGAGGGCAAGCAGAGCTTCGCTGGCCTGCCGCCCTACGACCTGCCGCCGGCGACCGTCCCAAGCTGGCTGCTGCAGACGCGCGAGCTGTACTTCCTGCCGCACCTGGACGGCCAGCCGCTGTCGCAGCTGCTCGTGAGCCTGGCGGTGCCGCTCTTGATCGTGGCGGCGATCGCCTACGGCCTCCGCCGCCGCCCGGTCGCGCTCGGCGCGCTGGCCGTGATCGTTGCCGCCGTCGTGCTGGCCAACCGCACGGCGACCGCCGACGATTGCAGCTACTGCGCTCAGCGCAACCTGCTGGTGGTCGCGCCGCTGGCAATGGCGCTGTTTGGCGTCGGCCTTGCCGCGATGCGCTCGCGAGGCGGCCGGATCGCACTGGCCGCCCTGCCGATTGCGCTGATTACTGTCGTCGCGGTCGGCAGCATGGCGCGGCACGCGGCGCTGCGGCTGCAGTGGGCCAGCTACGTCTTCGACGAGCAGGTCAACACCGTGTTGGACGAGCTGCCTGACCAAAAGGGGCCGGTCCAGATCGAGGGCTTCGGGAGGACCTACCTCGCCCCGATGGTGCTTCCGCTGGCCTACAACCGCGTCAACGAGGTGACCGACGCCCCCGTGTCGATTGCGGCCGAGACCGACAGTGGCAACGGCATGATCTATCTCGGCGGCCCGCGCCCGATCGGACTGGAGTTCCGGCCGGACTACAAGTACATCTTGACGCGGTTCCCGGACATCGCGGTGCCGACTCGCCGGACGATCGCCCGCTCGGGCCCGGTGGCGCTGGAGCAGCGCACGGGCGACCTCGACGTCACGGTCACCGATGGGCCCGTGGCCCGCCAAGCCTGGCAGGAGGATCCCGGGACGGCGTGGATCGTGACCGGACAACCGGTGCGCTTCTGGGTCGTGGGTCTCGCCAAGCGTGCCTGGCTGCAGGTGCGCCTCAAGGTGACCGTGCCCGTCAAGGTCGATCCCGAGGCGGTCACGACGCGGCAGACGGGGGACGAGCTCGTCGCCTGTCTGCCGGTTGGCGGTCCGCCGCCCGTCCGCCGGGCCGACCTCTACTTCACCCTCCCCAACACCCCGGGGCCGCCGCCCAAGAACGAGTACGCGGTCGTCTACCCGCCGACCGGCGCGCAGCTGACCGAGATGAAGGTCAGCACCGAGTCCTGCCGTCAGCCGGGCTGAGGCCGCTCAGCTCAGGACCTTGGCGCGTTGCGGCGCCGGACGCCGCTCGCGCACCACGAGCGCACCCAGCCAGCCGCCGAGCGTGATGAGCGCGGCGATCGTGATCGCCGTGCCGGCGGTGACCACGAGCCCGTTGGCCGGACCGACGGAGACCCGGACGGGGCCGGTGGTAGCCGCTCCTGGCTCGCGGGACAGGACGGCGAATCCGTCCTCAGTTCGCCCGACCCAACGGAGTCCGGTGACTTTGACCAGGTACGGACCCGCCGCGAGGTTGGTCGCAAACGGCTGCGACCCCTTGGGGACGTCCATGTCGAGCTCGAAGCCCGCCCACGCGTCGCGGGCGATCGGGAAGTCGACACGCCGGCTCTTGGCCGTGGCGACGACCGGCTCCGAGTTGTCGCGGTAGGAGCCCGGGTCGTACCAGGTGGCCGGGGGCTGGGTGACCGACGACGCGAACACAGCCCCACGGCTGGGCAGGCTGTCCTTGGTGGACCAGATCTGCCACGTGCCAACGCCCATGAGCAGGAGGCACACGGCCGCCAAGGACATCAGCGCCACCCTGGCGCGCTCCGGCGCTCGCGTTCTCGCCAGACCGGCCAGCGCCACGAGCACGAAGCCGGCGACAACCAGCACCGTGTATGCGTGCAACCGGTGAGGGAACTGGACGAAGCGCAGCGGCTCCGGCACCACGCTCCACACCCAGGTGTCGTCACCGACGATGAGCACGAGCAGCAGGACGAAGACTGCGAGCAGCCCAAGGCTGGCGCGCCGCCAGGGGCGGGCTAGGGCCTCGCGTCGCCATCCGAGTACGACGAGCAGCGCCCAGAGCAGCGCCAGGACCGGCAACTGGACGTAGAGACCCGTGATCCCGCCGTGGATGGGATCGTGGTAGATCGGGTCGAAGATGTTCGGCAAGGTGTTCAGCGGCTTGGCGCTGCCCTTGAGCCCGTCGTAGCCCATGAGGCTCGCCCGCACCTTCCCGGCGTAGGAGACGTCGGGAAGCAGGAACCAGGCGTTGACGGCTGCCGACAGCGCCGCGAGGCCGAGGACCGCGACGATCCGCCGCGGCGCCAGCTCCCGTCCGTGTCGCGGGAGCGCGGCGAGCGCCACGACGGTCAGGAGCGCCAGCGTCACGCTGCCCCACACCAGCGTGATGTTGTGGCTGCCGGTCATCCAGACGACTCCGACGACCAGCGCGAGAGCAGGCAACGCGCGCAGTCGGGGCGCGCGCAGCAGGTGGATGGCCGCTGCGGCGATCAGCGGGAGCGCCGACGGTCCGACGAACTCGCTGTAGGCACCACCGGCGTAGGCGTCGACGATCCTGAATGCGGCGAACGAGTAGATCAGTGCCGGCGCGTGTGCCGCGAGCCCGCGGACGCCCAGCTCACGGGCCAGCCACCACCATCCGAAGTACGCGCCGGCGAACGCGACGCCATAGGACGCGATGTACGCGGCGGTCGTGGCCCCACCGGTGAGCACCGACAAGCCCGCAACCGCCGAATACCACGTCGAGCCGTAGAACGCGTAGTGCGGGTACATCGCGCCGACGCCCGTGGCACCAAAGAAGCGGCTCGGATGGCCGAGCTCCTTGATCGCGTCGGCCTGGATCTGGATCAGCCACAGATGGTTTCCCCAGTCTGGCCCGAAGCTGCTGTTGGTCAACAGCATCGGCGAGAGGAACAGCAGTCCTGCGACCACCGGCAGGAGCAGCTCCGGCCAGCGACGGTGAGTCAGCGTCATCGCTGGACAGACTAGTCTGTATCGATCCCGTACCGCTGCGCCACCTCCACGGACGCGTCGTGCGGGGGATGGGCAGCGATGCCGTGCGCCGAGTCCAGGATGAACTTCGGCCGCTGCTTGACCTCGTCGTAGATGCGGCCGACGTACTCGCCCATGATCCCGAGCGAGAGCAGTTGGATGCCGCTGAACAACGACACGATGATCACAATCGTCGGGTTGCCGGTCGGGAAGTCGACGCCGACGATCTTGGCCACGGCGTAGCCGAGCGCCAGCAGGAACGCGGCGAACGAGAGCAGCATGCCGCCGAGCGAGATCAGCTGCAGCGGGTAGCGGCTGAACGAGATGATCCCGTTCAAGCCGATGGTGAGCGACCCGAGGAACTTGTTGTACTTGCTGTCCCCGGCGGCCCGCGGATCGCGGTCGTAGAGGATCGCTGTCTGGTTGAAGCCGACCAGCGCGACGAGACCGCGCAGGAAGCCGTGGGCCTCGTT
Source organism: uncultured Conexibacteraceae bacterium (assembly GCA_963829185.1). Classification (GTDB taxonomy): domain Bacteria; phylum Actinomycetota; class Thermoleophilia; order Solirubrobacterales; family Solirubrobacteraceae; genus Baekduia. Next base: position 295,356 of record CAWHID010000005.1, on the reverse strand, counting down.
GAGCGCCACGACCTCGTCGACGACGCGCCGGCTCATGAGCCGGAAGTCCCCCGTGTTGGCGGGAATGTCGACCTCGGCGATGCGGTTGATGATGCGGTAGCCGACGGCCGAGACGATGCGCTTGGCCAGCGTCTCGCCCTCGCGCGTGCGGCGCTGGGCGTAGACCACGTCGTAGCCCTCGCGCCAGCGCTCGACCATCGACTCGACGAGCTCGGGCGGGTCCTGGAGGTCGACGTCGATGACCACGGCGGCGTCGCCGGTCGCGGCCGCGAGACCGGCGAGGGTTGCCGCCGGCTGGCCGAAGCGCCGTGAGAAGCGCAGCAGCTTGACCCGCGGGTCCGCGTCGCGCAGCGCGAGCACGCGCTCCTTGGTCGCGTCGGTGCTCGGATCCTCGGCGAAGATGATCTCCCATTCGCAGCCCGTGCGCTCGAGGACCTCGGACATGCGGTCATAGAACGGCCCGACGTTGTCCTCCTCGTTGAAGATCGGGACGACGATCGACAGCAGGCTCATGCCGCACGCTCCAGCACGACGAACGAGCGGATGCCGAAGGGCAGCCCGATGCCGCGCTTGATGAGCTTGCGCTCCAGGGCGGTGGTCGCGGCGCCGAGGCGCGAGTCGGTCGTTCGCGCGATGTCGCGCTGCACCAACTGCTCCATCTGCTGCTCGGACGGGTTGGGGTAGCGGCGGCGGTTGCGCTGTTTGACGGCCCAGAAGGCGGGATAGAGGAACGAGCCGATGTGGTGATCGGCGAGCACGCGCAGCCCGGCATCGCGCCCCTTGGAGGCCATCTCGCCGCGTGCATAGCGACGCTCGTGACCAAGGAAGCGGTCGTAGTAGTCATACGTCGACGGGCCGGCGGGAACGACGATCGCGGCACGGCCACCGGGGCGCAGGACGCGCGCGAACTCGCGCAGCGCGCCGACGTCGTCGGGCACGTGCTCGAGCAAGTTGGCCGAGACGACCGCGTCGACCGCGGCATCGGCCAGCGGCAGGTCACAGACGTCGGCCAGCAACAGCTGCGCCTCGGGCACGAGCTGATGGGCGCGGCGCAGGCCGGCGGCGACCAGGTCGACGCCAACCAGCCGCGCGTCGGGGCGCTCGCGGCGCAGGTCTTCCAGCAGATAGCCCGACGAGCAGCCCGCGTCGACGACGACGCCCCCGGAGGTCAGGGCGGGCAGCGCTGCGTCGAGGAGCGCGCGGCGTGTCCAGACGTCGAGGAAATGGTCCCGGCTGGCCTCGCGATGCAGCGCCTCGAGCTCATCGGACCAGTTGACGTCAAGGCCCTCAGCGTAGGCCGTGAAACCGGCTTCCGGAGGGAGGTCGGCGGGAGGATCGCGGAGCAGATCGGTGATGGTTGGCACGTCCGGGGAAGGTTAGGGAAACCGCTGGCTACCGGTACGCTCTCGTGCGCACATGGTCCCCTCATCGCAGGACAACCGGCATGCTCGTCGTGCGCTCTGACGGCCTCCCTGAAGGCGGGTCGTCGGTGAGCTGGGTGCACCGTGCACGCCACCTGCGCACGTCCTCAGCCGGACACCACCAGGCCCTGCGCTTCGTGCTCTCGGGCGGCACCGTGGCCGTCGTCTACCTCGGGCTCGGGCTGCTGCTGTCCGGGCCGCTGGGCGTACCGATCCAGATCGCGATCCCCGTCTCTTACGTGATCTCGGTGCTGTTCAACTACAGCATGCAGCGGTGGTTCGTCTTCGCCCACGCCGACGAGTTCGCGCTCTCGCGCCAGGCGCAGTTTTTGCGCTACGTCCAGATCGGCGCCGCGCAGTACGCGCTGACGGCGCTGGCGACGGCCGTGCTGCCCGACGTGCTCGGTCTTGACGAGCAGGTCGTCTACGTCGCGACCGCGCTGCTCGCCGCAGCGATCACGTTCATCGTGCTGCGCCTTGTCGTCTTCCACGGCAGCGATAACGACGAGCCCATCGCATGACCGTCGTGCATGGTTCAGCATCGCTGTTGCCCGTCTGCATCCTCGCCGGTGGCTTGGGCACGCGTCTGGGTCAGGTCGTGGCCGACACGCCCAAGCCGCTGCTGGAGGTCGCTGGCGCGCCGTTCCTGCGCCATCAGCTGCGGCTGCTCAAGGCGCATGGCGCGCGCCGCGTTGTGCTCTGCGTCGGCTATCTGGGTGAGCGCATCGAGGCGGCGCTGGGCGACGGCGCCGACGAGGGCTTGGAGTTGCACTATGCCTACGACGGCCCGGACCTGCGCGGCACCGCCGGTGCCATCCGAGGCGCGCTTGATCAGCTCGGCGACGCTTTCTTGGTGCTCTACGGCGATACCTACCTGCGCATCGACTACACGGCGGTGCAGGCGACGTTCGTCGCATCAGGCCTGCCGGCGCTGATGACCGCGCTGCGCAACGAGGATCGCTGGGACGTCAGCAACGTCCTGCTCAGCAGTGACGGCACACGCATCGAGGCCTACGACAAGCGCGCGCCGACGCCCGACATGAAGTGGATCGACTACGGCCTCGGCATCCTCACCGCCGAGGCGCTCGATGCCGCTGGCCCTGATGAGCCAGACCTCGCCGGCGTTTACCAGCAGCTCGCTCGCACCGGTCATCTGGCCGCCTACGAGGCGACCGAGCGCTTCTACGAAATCGGGACGCCGGAGGCGCTGGCGGAGACCGACGCCTTCCTGCGCGGCGCGGGCTGAGCGAACGCGCTGGGCACCCCTTCAGCGGCCCGGCAGGCGCACTGACATCGCAGCGCGCGCCGCGCGCAGCACGCCTTCCTGGACCGGCTTGCGGTGGTGAGAGCGGGCCTCGGTGCCGATCGATGCCGCGTTGGCGACGTACCAGTCGTAGGTCTCGATCAACATGTCCGTGTTGGATGCCGTCGAGGTCCAACCGAGCTCGGTCTCGGCCTTGGCGGTGTCGAACCACATCGACTTGCTGTACATGATCCAGTGGTAGGCGGCAAACGGCGCGAGACCTGCCTTGGAGACCAGCTTCATCGCCAGGCTGGTCGGACCGACGGGCAGGGAGCGGACCTTGCTGCCGGTGCCGGCGTGGGCGGCGAGGGCTTCCAGCGCCTCGCGCATCGTGCCGAACTCGCGCGCGCCGATGTTGTAGATCTCGGCCCCGGGTCGTTCTCCGGCTCGGATGCAGGCATCGGCGAGATCTCGGGCGTGGACGAACTGGTAGCGGTTGTCCCCCTTGCCGAGGACGAAGACGTCGGTGCCCGACTGGATCCAGTCGAAGAGCACCGTGAAGATCCCGAGCCGCCCGTGGCCGAGGATCGTTCGTGGGCGGATGATGGTGACGTCGAGCCCGCGCGCGGCGTACTCGTGGCAGAGCCGCTCGCCATCGAGCTTGGCCTGACCGTAGGCCTCAGCAGGGGAAGGCGTTGTGGTCTCGACCACGGGGTTGGTGGCCGGAATGCCGAAGACCGCGCTGGAGGAGGTGCTGACGACCTTCGGGACGCCGAGCTCCAGGCAGGCCTCCAGCAGGACGCGCGTGCCGCCGACGTTGACCGACTCGAATAGCTCCGGATCCTTGGCGAGCGGTACCTGGGCGACGTTGTGGAAGACGACGTCGATGTCCTGCAGGGCGGCGCGGACTGCGGCGGGGTCGCGGATGTCGGCGAGCGCCAGCTCGACGTCGGCGGGGCGGTCGTCGGCGTCGCTGACGTCGAGGATCCGCACGTCGTTTCCGCGACGGCGCAGCTCCTGCACCATCAGCAGGCCGAAGTAGCCGCTGCCGCCGGTGACCAGCGCCTTCATCGGGTGCTCCGGTGGTCGGCGACGGCGATCTGTCCTGTGGCTGGCCTGGGCAAGGGACGCAGCCTAGCTGGGGATCGCTACCGGTCGTCTCGTGCAAGGACCTCATAAGCTTGTGCGATGGCCCGGCCCCCTGTCGACCAGCCCGACGTGGGCTTCGTTCAGGCGCTGGCCGCGATCCTGCTGGAGCGTGCGGTCTCTGACCTGCGGCCCAGCGAGTGCGCCAACGCCGCGCGGTTCACCGCTGAGCGACTGTCGGGCGCGCCTACCTTCACGCGCCTGGGCATGCGGGCGATCGGCGGCATCCTCGACGGCCAGGTACGCGCGGTGGAGCGGGCGCCCTTCGTGGCGCTGGCACCCGAAGATCGCGCGCGCTGGGTTGCGCGCTGGTCGTCACGTCCCATCCCGGGCGTCACGGACTACTTCGACGCCGTGCGCGGGCTCGCGTTGACCTGGCTCTACGAGGAGCGTGCTGCGTGAGCGCGATGACCGTTGAGCACCTGGTGGTGGGCTCGGGCGCCGGTGGCGCGCTGACCGCCGCGCGCCTCGCCGAGGCCGGGCGCGACGTGCTGATCCTCGAGGAGGGGCCGCACGTCGAGCTGTCGGCGGTCGAGCCGTTCTCCTTGGACCAGATGGGGCATCAGTACCGCCACGCCGGTGTGTCGGCAGCGCTCGGCCGACCGCCGGTCGCCTACGCCGAGGGGCGCTGCGTCGGCGGTGGCACCGAGATCAACAGCGGTCTCTACCACCTGGCCGGCCCCGCCCTGCTGGAGGAGTGGAGGGCAGGCTGGCGAGTCGTTGATCTGGACCATGCGGGGCTCCAGGACTTCGCTCGCGAGCCCGAACAGAGCCTGAGCGTGCAGCGGCTGCCGGGGCACGCGCCGGAGGCGTCGCAGGTGCTGGCTCGCGGCTCCGAGGCGCTGGGGTGGTCAGCGATGGAGGTCCCGCGGTGGTTTCGCTACGACGGGCCTGACGGCGCGGTCAAGCAGAGCATGAGTCGCACCTATGTGCCACGGGCGCTGGCCGCGGGCGCGCGGTTGCGCTCCGGGACGCGCGCCGACAAGCTGCTGGTGCGCCGCGGCCGGGCTGTGGGTGCCCAGGCCACGGGGCCTGGCGGCGAACCGCTCACCGTGCACGCCGAGCATCTGTGGGTCTGTGGTGGGGCGATCGCCACGCCCGCGCTGCTGCAACGCAGTGGGCTGCGCCGTGGCCCGGGTAAGACCCTCTCGATGCACCCGACCGTCAAGCTCGTCGCGCGCTTTGACCACTCCGTCGACGCCGCGCTCGACGTGCCGGTCCACCAGGTCAAGGAGTTCGGTCCCGACCTCTCGTTCGGCGGCTCGGCCAGCCGGCCCGGCTACGTGGCGCTGGCGCTGGCTGACGACTGGGAGGCACGTCGGGCGCTGCTCAACGAGCCCGACAAGCTCGCGGTCTACTACGCCGCGATCCGTCCCCGCAGTGCGTCTGGCTCGGTGCGCATGATCCCCGGGATGCGCGACCCGCTGGTCACCTTCCGCCTGACGCGCGCTGACCTCGCGCTGTTGGCGTCGGGGCTGCGTCGCCTGGCGCACCTGGTGCTCGCCGCGGGCGCCCGCGCTGTGTACCCGTCGCTGCCCGGCGGCGGGACCGTTGCGAGCGCTGATGACGTGGCGGCGCTGCCCGCGACGCTCAGCCGCGCCACCAAGCTCATGACCGTCCATCTCTGCTCCTCGGTGCCGATGGGGGAGGACCCGTCGCGCTGCCCCGCAGACTCCTTCGGCCGCGTGCGTGGTGTAGCGGGTCTTCGCGTCAACGACGCCTCGCTGCTGCCCAGCGCACCGGGCATCAACCCCCAAGGCACCATCATGGCGATCGCCGCGCGTAACTGCGCGCAGTTCCTGGCGGAAGGATCCTGATGTCGGTAGACCTGAAGTCCCGCTCCGAGGCCGTGGGGATGCCCGAGGTGTCACCTCAGCGCTCGACGGCTGCCGCGATCCTCGCGCTGCTGCGGCCGTCGCACTGGGCCAAGAACGCCTTCGTCCTCGCGCCGTTGCTGTTTGCCAAGAAGCTCGATGACGTCGGGGCGATCGTCGACGCGCTCGCCGCCACGATCGTCTTCTGCCTCGTCGCCAGCGCGGTGTACGTCGGCAACGACTGGCGCGACCGCCGCGAGGACGCCGAGCACCCGCGCAAGCGCGTGCGGCCGCTGGCCTCGGGGGAGCTGGGCCGGCGCGAGGCGCTGATCGCCGGCGTCGGCTGCCTGATGCTGGCGATCGCGGTCGGCGCCGGCGCCATGCTGCCGCTCGCGTTCTGGGTGGTGATGGCGGTCTACGTGCTCGTCAACCTGGCCTACTCGCTGCGGCTGCGCCACGTCCAGCTCGTCGACGTGCTGATCATCGCCGCCGGCTTCGTCTTGCGGGTCCTAGCTGGGACGACAGCGATCGATGTCGCCGCGTCGCAGTTCATCGTGCTTTCCAGCGGCCTGCTCGCGCTGCTGTTGGCGATGGGCAAGCGCCGCATCGACCTCTCGATGGAGACCTCCTCGGCGCGGCGCTCGCTGACCGGCTACAGCCTTGAGTTCATCGACGTGGCGCTCGCGGCGCTGGCCGCGTCGGTCATTGGCTTCTACGCGCTCTTCACTGTGAGCGACTACGCGATCGAGCGCTACCACTCCGACAACCTCTACCTGACCACGTTCTTCGTCGCGGTCGGCATCCTGCGCTATCTGCAGGTCGTGCTCGCCCACGGGAGCCAGGGCACGCCGACTGAGATCGCGTTGGGCGACCGCTTCATGCAGATCGTCGTGGCCGGGTGGGGTCTCACGTTCTTCATCGTGGCCTACGTGCTGTGATGGCCGCCATGAACCGCGCGCTTCCCGACCTCACGATCGTCACCGGCGCCGCCGGATGGCTGGGCACGGCCTTGACCGCCGCGCTCGTCGACCGGCCGGGGTCGCTGCGCCTCAACGTCCTCGACGACGCTGAAGCCGTTCGGATCGCGCGGTCAGCCCCGCAGGCCGAGATCGTGGTCGGCGACCTCGCCGCAGACGGCACGGCAGCGCGGCTGCTGGCCGACGCCGCCGGCGCCGACGTCCTCCACACCGCTGGGATCATCCATCCGAGCAAGATGGAGGACTTCGACCGTGTCAACGTCGGCGGCACGCGCGCGGTGCTCGACGCGGCACGAGCGGCCGGCGCACGGCGCCTGGTGCACGTCTCCTCGAACTCGCCCTTCGGGCTGAACCCGACGCCGGAGGATGCTTTCGGGGCCGAGGAGCCCTACAACCCCTACATGGGCTATGGCCGTTCGAAGATGGCCGCCGAGCAGCTCGTACGCGCGGCTCACGGCGACGGCATCGAGGTCACGGTCGTCCGCCCGCCGTGGTTCTACGGCCGCCACCAGCCCGAGCGCCAGACGCGCTTCTTCACCGCGATCCGGACCGGCAAGTTCCCGCTGGTCGGCGATGGCTCCAACCGCCGCTCGATGGTCAACACCGATAACTTGGTCGATGGTCTGTTGCGTGCTGAGCTGACTGAGGTCGCCGGTGGGCGGGCCTACTGGATCGCTGACCGCCGGCCGTACCCGATGCGTGAAGTCATCGAGACCGTCCGTGCGGCGCTGCGCGCCGAGGGCTATGAGGTCTCTGACCGCACGCCGCGGCTGCCGAAGCTTGCCGGCACGGTGGCCGAGAAGCTCGATGGCGTCCTGCAGGGCCGCGGCAAGTACGTGCAGGAGCTGCACGTGTTGGGGGAGATGGACAAGACGATCGCGTGTCGCATCGATGCGGCTGAGCGCGACCTGGGCTACGACCCGCAGGTCGAGTTGCTGGGTGGCATGCGCGACGCGATCAGTTGGTGTCGCGATCAGGGCATCGAGCTCTAGGCGGATGCCTGTGCCGGGCGACGAACGCCGGCGCCTCGTGCGCTTCGCGTTGGTGGGCCTCTTTGGCTGCGTGATCCAGATCGGCATCTTCGCGCTGGCGATCGGCCCGCTGGGCTGGAACCATCTGCTGTCGGCCGCCATCGCCACCGCGCTGGCGCTCTGCAGCAACTTCGTGCTGAACCGGCTGTGGACCTTCGATGCCGCGCATCTGCACATGGGTGCGCAGGCGTGGAAGTTCGCCGTCGTCTCGGTCGTTGCGATCGGCGTCAACGTGCTGGTCGTCCTGATCCTCGTCGACGGCTTCGGCGTGCCCAAGGGGCTCGGCGAGGTCATCGCCGTCGGCTTCCAGGCGCCGGTCAGCTACCTCGGAAACCGGCTCTGGACGTTCGCCACGCCGGCGGGGGACGAGCCTGTGGTCGGCGACGCCCACTACTCTTCGCCCGCGTGAGCAAGCGGGCCCCCTGGATCGACCGTCTGACCGACCTCGCGCCCGCCCTGTTCGGCGTGCCGGTGGTGATCGGGCTGCTCGTGTCGATCTTCCACCTGCTTGGCACCCACTCGCCGGATCTCGGCTGGGCCGTCACGGTCAACTCCGACGCCGAGGCGCTCTACCTCGGTCACACGCTTTATCAAGATCCCGCAGTCGGCTACACCGGTCAGCTCTACACGCCGCTCTTTCCGGCGTTGATCTCGGTGTTGCATCACCTTCACCTGTGGGCGGGCTGGGCGCCGTTGGTGACGGTGCTTGCCTCGTGCGGGCTGCTGGCGCTGGCGGCCTGGCTGGCCTACGCGCCGGTCGGTGAGGACCGTGCGACGCGGCTGACGACGCTGATCGGTGCGATCGGGATGGGTGGTCTGGCCTATTGGGCTGTTGGCGGGATGCGCTTGTCGTTGCTCTTCGAGGGGCGGGCGGACCAGACCGCGTGGCTGCTGGCGCTCGGCGGGCTGATCGCCGCTGCGCGGATCGCCCCGGGCGCGCCATTGCGACGCACGGCGCTGGCGGTTGCCCTGCTCGTGCTCGCGTTCTGGGCCAAGCAGAACACGATCTCGGCGAGCGTGGTCGCGGCGCTGTGGATCGTCGTCGTCACGGTCATCGGCTGGCTGAGCATTCGCGAGGCGTTGCGCTTCTTGCTCGGGCTCGCGGTGATCAACGGCGTGGTCCTCGGGGTGCTCAACCTTGTCACCGGGGGATGGGAGCTCCGCCTCAACTTCCTCTGGCCCACGCGGCATTCGACCAGCGAGCTCATCAAGCCCTGGATCGCCGAGCTCGTGCGCGCCGACGCGCTTGGCGTGGCGATCGTCGCGGGGATGCTGCTGGCGCTGGTGGTTGGATGGGCGCTCGCCGGCCGCCCGGCGCTGCTGGCGGCCGGCGGCTCGCCGCGGGCACGCCTGACCGCCACGCTGGACGCGCTGCCGGTCCGAGGCCGCGCCGCCGTGTTGTTAATGGCCTTCGGCATCATCGGCGGGCTCTTCGGGATTTACTTCCGGCGCAAGCAGGGCGGCGACGACAATCAGTTCCTCGGCGTCGTCTGGGCGACCGGGTTGCTCGCTGCGGCGCTCTGGGGCCTGGCGCGCCAGTGGCGCCCGGCGGCCTTGACCGCGGCCGCGGTGGTCGTCGCCGGCTTCGCGCTCGTCTCGCCGATGCGCTCGGCGCTGGCCGACCAGCAGATCGTGGTGCCGGCGCTGAAGCGAGAGGTGGTCACCTGGCCGCAGGTCGCGCCCGACCTCCTCGCCTATGCCAAGACGCACACGATCTACACCGAGACCCGAGCCGACCTGAACGTCGCCAACCACCGCGAGATCTCGCCCAACCTCTACAACTTCGTCGACCTGCTCGCCGCCGGTGAGCAGCCCAAGGCACTCGTGCGTCGCTTCCTGGATCGTCACTTCGACGCAGTGAGCCTCTTCTCTCCGGGCACCGACACCTATGCCTCGGGCTATGGCAAGTGGGAGGAGAATTACCTCTGGAAGCTCAATCAGGTCATCACCGCGCGCTACGAGGCAAGGCCGGGCACGCCCGCAGGGCTGTTGGTGCGCAAGCCAGGCCCTGAGGCGGACCCGTGGATGCGCACTTGCTTCGGGCCGTTTGAGGCCGGCGGCGTGCCTTGGCGCATCGGGCTCGGCGGTGGCTTCTGGTGTCAGGCCCGGGCCGGCGGCACGCTGCAGATGCGCGGCACGCCGGGGTCGGCGACGCAGCTCCGCACGCAGGCGCCGCTGCATCGTGCCTCCGGTCAAGCGGTGCTCACCGTGCCCACGCTCGGCTTCGCCGTGCTCAAGCTCGCCAAGATCACCCAAGAGCAGCCTGCCCCGCCCACCAAGTGGATCGTCACGCTCGACCATCTGAAGAAGGGCTCGCGCCTGCTGCAGGCGACCGTCAACGGTGGCGCGCCGCTGCGCCTGCGCGCTGGCGTTGATGGTCGCGTCACGGTCCGTCTCGTTGCCGACGCGCCCGCCGGCGGCCGCGTGGTGGGCGACGACACGATCGAGGTCCCGATCCCGCCGGCTGATGACGACGCCCAGCTCGCGCTCGAGGCTAACCAGGGCACGAACCTGTCAGCCGACCTCAGCGGCTTGAGGCTCGAGCTGGACGGCGACGGCGTTTAGCCGCGGGCCGGACGGTCGGACCGCAGCGTCCATCAGATACGTTGCTCTGCGATGAGCTACGCCGCCACTTATCTGGACGAGGTTGCCGAGATCGCCGCGAGCATCTCGCGCGAGGACATGGAGCGCATGGCGACCGGCATCGCCGCGGTTCGTGAGCGGGGAGGTCGGCTGTTTATCGTCGGGGTCGGCGGCGGCGCTGGCCACGCCTCCCACGCGGTCAATGACTTTCGCAAGATTGCGCATATCGAGAGCTATTCGCCGTCAGACAACGTGTCGGAGTTGACCGCACGGGTCAACGACGAGGGGTGGGACACGAGCTACAGCGCGTGGCTGCGAACGTCGCGGATCAGCGCCAAGGACGCGATGCTCGTGTTCTCGGTCGGTGGTGGCTCGCGTGAGCACAACATCTCGATGAACCTTGTGCAGGCGATGGAGTTGGCCACCGAGGTCGGCGCCCCGATCTACGCGATCATCGGCAAGGCCGACGGCCACGCCGCCCAAGCAGCCGAGGTCGCGATCGTCGTCGCGTGCGACGCCGCACGCCGCACCCCGCACGTCGAGAGCTTCCAAGCGATCCTCTGGCACCTCGTCGTCTCCCACCCGGCCGTCGAAGCACAGCCGGGCAAGTGGGAAGAAGTCGAGGGCGTCGGCAGCGCACCGGGCGCGTGACGCAGCCACGCCCGTGACGCGCGCGGCCTTCCTAGATCGCGACGGCGTCCTCAACGACCCCGTGTTCGATCCCGCCGACGGACGGCCTGAGTCACCGCTGCGGGCGGCCGACATCGTCCTTGCCGATGGTGCGGTCGAGGGGTGCCGGCTGCTGCAAGAGGCAGGTTTCCTGCTCGTCGTCGTGTCCAACCAGCCGGGCGCCGCCAAGGGCAAGACGACGCTCGAGGAGCTGTGGGCCATCCACGAGCGCGTCGTCGCCCTGCTCGCCGAGCAGGACGTCGCGATCGATGAGTGGCGCTACTGCCACCATCATCCCGAGGCGACCGTCGCCGAGCTCCGGGGTCCATGCGACTGCCGCAAGCCGGAGCCCGGCATGCTCCTCGACGCCGCCATTGCGCACGGGATCGACCTGCCGGCCAGCTGGATGATCGGCGACAGCGATGGCGACATCGAGGCGGGACGGCGCGCGGGTTGCCGGACGGTGCTCGTCGAGCATCCGGGCTCGGCCCACAGGCGCAGCGGCGTCCCGCGAGCAGACGCGGTCGCACGAGACCTCTACGCTGCGGCAGGTGTCATCACGACGTGACGACACCTGCCGGCTTCCGAGCGGTCAGCTAAGTTTCAACGACATGCTTCAACGCATCTCAACCAAGATCTTTGCGGACGGCGCTGACCTCGATGGCATCCTCCGGTTGGCCGAGAACCCGATGATCAAGGGCTTCACGACCAACCCGACGCTGATGTGGAAGGCAGGGCTGACGGACTACGCGGACTTCGCGCAGCGGCTGTTGGAGCAGATCCGCGACAAGCCGATTTCGTTTGAGGTCTTCGCTGACGACGAGACCGAGATGCGCCGTCAAGCCAAGCAGCTGGCAGCGTGGGGTCCGAACGTGTACGTGAAGATCCCGGTGACGACGACGGGCGGTGTCTCGATGGCCCCGCTAGTGCGCGAGCTGTCCGAAGATGGGGTCCAGGTCAACGTGACCGCGCTCTTTACGACCGCGCAGGTCGAGCTCATCACCGCGGCCGTCGCCGACGGCGCGCCCTCATGCATCTCGGTGTTCGCCGGTCGGATCGCCGACGCGGGCGTCGACCCGGTCCCGATCATGCGGCGCTCGGTCGACATCATGGCCGCCGCGCCGAAGTCTCAGCTCATCTGGGCCAGCCCGCGCGAGGTGCTCAACCTCGTCCAAGCCAACGACGTCGGGTGTCACATCATCACCATGACGCACGACCTGCTGCCCAAGGTCGAGAGCCTCGGCAAGGACCTCGACCAGTTCTCGCTGGAGACGGTCCAGATGTTCCATCGCGACGCCGCTTCTGCCGGCTTCACCCTGTAGGTCCCGTCATGGAGCGCGTTCTCATCACCGGCGGTGCCGGGTTCATCGGCAGCACCGTCGTCGACAGGCTGCTCGACGACGGGATCCAAGTCGCCATCCTCGACGACTTCCGCACGGGGCGCCGCGAGTTCATTGCCGGCGCGCTGGAGCGCGGGGCTGAGCTGTTCGAAGGCGACATCCTTGACCGCGACCTCCTGGCCCGCGCGGTCGCCGGCTGCGACACCGTCTTCCATCTGCAGGCCAACGCCGACGTGCGTCACGGTCTCGAGCACCCGCAGCGCGATCTGCACCAGAACACGATCGCAACGTCCAACGTCCTGGAGGCCATGCGCGACGCGGGGGCCAAGCGCATCTGTTTCTCGTCGACCGGCTCGGTCTACGGCGAGCCCGATGTCTTTCCCACCCCGGAGCGCGCGCCCTTCCCCGTGCAGACTTCGCTCTACGCGGCCTCGAAGATCGCCGGAGAGGGGATGATCGGCGCCTACGCGCACGGCTACGGGTTCACCGGGATCATCTTCCGCTTCGTCTCGCTGTTGGGCGAGCGCTACACCCACGGCCACGTCATCGACTTCTACCGCGCGCTCAAGCGCGATCCATCGCGTCTCTACGTCCTCGGGGACGGCCGCCAGGAGAAGAGCTACCTCTACGTGCAGGATTGCGTCGAAGCGATGCTCATGGCCGTAGCCCATCACGGCGAAGAGCCCGGCGCCCATGTCTACAACCTCGGCACCGACGCCACGGTGGTGGTCGACGACTCGATCGGGATCATCACCGACCACATGGGCGTGTCGCCCGAGATCGAGAAGGAAGGTGGCCTGCGTGGCTGGGCCGGCGACTCGCCGCTCATCCACCTCGACACCACCAAGATCCGCTCGTTGGGCTGGGTGCCCACGCTCACCATCCCCGAGGCGATCGAGCGAACGCTCGATTGGTTCGAGACCGAGCCCGCCATTGTCCTAGATCAGGAGCCGACCATCCCGTGAGCGTCATCTTCTCGCGCGCGCCGCTGCGCATCTCCCTCGGCGGCGGCGGCACCGACCTGCCGTCCTACTACGGCGAGCATGGCGGCTACCTAATCAGCGGCTCGATCGACAAGTACGTGTACATGCTCACGCACACGGTCTTTCAGAAGCGCTATCGCCTGAAGTACTCCGAGACCGAAGAGGTCGATTCCCCGGACGAGATCAAGCACCCCATCTTCCGCGAGACGCTGCGCAAGCACTGGCAAGGCAACCCGTTGGAGATCGCCGTGGTCGCCGACGTCCCCGCCGGCACCGGTATGGGCTCCTCCGGCGCCTTCACCGTGTGCTTGATCAAGGCGCTGTCGCTCGCCAACCGCCAGTCGATCACGGCCGGCGACCTGGCCGAAGCCGCCTGCGAGATCGAGCTTGACGTCCTCAACGAGCCGGTCGGCAAGCAGGACCAGTACGTCTCTGCCCATGGTGGGATCTGCGCCTACACGTTCAACCACGACGGCTCGGTCGACGTCGACTCGCTGCAGATCGACGACGCGACGCATCGCAAGCTGCGCAACAACCTGCTGTTGTTCTACACGGGCGAGGCGCGCTCGGCCTCCTCGATCCTGGCCGACCAGGTGTCGCGCACCCGTGACAGCGATCAGGAGATGGTGGAGAACCTCCATCGCACCAAGGAGATGGGCCTGCGGAGCCGCAAGCTGCTCGAGTCAGGGGACATGGAGGCCTACGCCGAGCTCATGCACGAGCATTGGGAGAACAAGCGCAAGCGCTCCCCGGGTATGACCGGTGAGCACATCGATCGGCTCTACACGCTGGCGCGCCGTTCGGGCTGCCTTGGGGGCAAGCTGGTCGGCGCCGGTGGCGGCGGCTTCCTGCTCGTCTACGCCCAGCGTCCCGAGGACACGCGGCAGGCCATGCTCGCGGCGGGCGCGTCCGAGCTGCCGTTTGACTTCGAGTTCCAGGGCGCCATGGGCACCGAGTCGACGTGAGCCTGAAGGTCGGGATCATCGGTTGCGGTCTCATGGGCCGCAAGCGCTCGGCCGCGCTGGGCGAGGACGAGGTCGTCGGTGCCTACGACGTCCGCCTCGACGCCGCGGAGGCGCTGGTCGCCGAGTTTGGCGGCAAGGCGTGCGCGACACGCGATGAGCTGCTCGCGCTGGCGCCCGACGTCGTCATCGTCGCCACCAGCCATGATCAGATCGCGCCGGTTGCCGTCGCCGCGCTGCAGGCCGGAGCGCACGTGCTGGTTGAGAAGCCCGCGGGCATCGGCACCGCCGACGTCGATCGCATTGCCGCTGCTGCGCAGGCCGCCGGCAAGGTCGCCAAGGTCGGCTTCAACCATCGCTTCCATCCCGCCATCTCCCAGGCGATCGAGACCGCGCTCAGTGGCCGATTCGGCGACGTGCTGTTTCTGCGCGGCCGGTACGGGCACGGTGGCCGGCCGGGGTACGACAAGGAGTGGCGCGCTGACCCGAAGACCGGTGGCGGCGGCGAGATGACCGATCAGGGCATGCACCTGCTCGACCTCTCGCATTGGCTGCTGGGCGAGCTGCCGCTGCACTCAGCGCTTCTGCGCACGAGCTTCTGGGACATGCCGGTCGAGGACAACGCGGCAATCCTGCTCGGCGTCGGAGGCGACCACCGCGCGCCGTGGGCGACGCTCCATGTCACGTGGACCGAGTGGACCAACCTCTTCTCGTTGGAGATCACCTGTCGCACGGGCAAGCTCGTGGTCGACGGGCTCCAGGGCTCCTATGGTCCGCAGAAGCTCAGCATCTTCACGATGGACCCGGTCAACATGGGCAAGCCTGAGGCTGAGGTCATCCAGTTCGAGCCGATCGATGTCTCGTGGGCACTGGAGTGGGAGAGCGTGCGCGCGGCGATCACCGCTGGCGCGCCCGTTCCCGAGGATCTGGCCTCGGTCCGCTATTGCTGGTCCTTGATCGAGCAGGCCTACGCGGCCAACGGCTACCCGACCCCGGGCGCCGGCGCGTGAAGCTCTGCGTCGCCGGTCTCTGGCACCTCGGCACGGTGACCGCCGCCTGCCTGGCCGGCGCCGGTCACGAGGTCTCGGCGTTCGATCCTGACGCCGACGTGGTCGCCGAGCTGGCCGCCGGCAAGCCGCCGCTCTTCGAGCCCGGCCTGGAGGAGCTGGTCGGCGCGGGGCTGGCGTCCGGCGCCCTGCGCGTTATCGGCGACCCGGCCGAGGCGGTGCGTGGCGCCGAGCTGCTGTGGGTCACCTACGACACGCCCGTCGACACCGACGACATCGCCGACGTCGACCTTGTCGTCGGCCACGTCGTCGCGCTTCTGCCCTACCTGGAGGCCGGCGCCACCGTGCTGGTCTCATCGCAGCTCCCGGTCGGGAGCGTGGCGCGCCTGGAGGCCGCCGCGGCGGCCGAAGGGCTCGACCTGTCCTTCGGCTGCTCGCCGGAGAACCTGCGGCTCGGCAAGGCGATCGAGGTCTTCACGGAGCCCGACCGCGTCATCGCCGGTGTGCGCGACGAGCGCGCCCGCGAGGCCGTCGGCCGCGTGCTGGCGCCGATCACCGATCGCATCGAGTGGATGGGGGTCGAGTCGGCCGAGATGGCCAAGCACGCGCTCAACGCGTTCCTGGCGACATCGGTCACGTTCATCAACGAGGTGGCCTCGGTCTGCGAGCGCGTCGGCGCGGATGCCGGCGACGTCGCGCGGGCGCTCAAGACCGAGCAGCGCATCGGCCCGAAGGCCTATCTTGGCCCGGGCGGCGCGTTTGCCGGTGGCACGCTGGCGCGAGACATCCGGGCGCTGACCACGATCGGCGACGCCGAGGCCCTCACGACGCCGCTGCTGCACGGTGTGTGGGACAGCAACACGGCCCATCGCGGCTGGCCACGGCGCACGCTGATCAGCCTGCTGGCGCCCGACGCGACCGCCGCCGATGCCGCCCCGCTCGCCGGTCGCACGATCGCGGTGTGGGGCCTGACCTACAAACCGGGGACCGACACGCTGCGCCGCTCCTCCGCCGTCGAGCTCTGCCGTGACCTCGCCACCGCGGGTGCGGCAGTCCGCGCGCACGATCCGGCGGTGACGGCCCTCCCCGACGACCTGACCGAGGTGATGGACTTGATTGAGGACCCGTACGCTGCCGCCACCGGCGCCGACGCGCTCGTGGTCGCGACCGAGTGGCCTGAGTACCGCGCGCTGGAGCCCGAGCGGATCATCGGCGCGCTGGGCGCCGACGCGCTCGTGGTCGACGCCAACAGCTTCCTGGCCGGCTCGCTGCTCGCAGATGAGCGCGTGCGCTACGCCTCGGTTGGACGGCGGTCCTCATGAGCGGCGCGCTCGCCGGCCGCACCGCGCTGATCACCGGCGCCAGCCAGGGGCTGGGCCTGGAGATCGCGCGCTCCTACCTGCGCGAGGGCGCGCGGATCGTGATCTGCGCGCGCTCGGAGAGCACGTTGCGCAGCGCCCTGGAGGAGCTCGCTGGGCTGGGCGAGGTCCACGGCTGTCCCGCCGATGTCGCCGTACCGGACGAGGTCCAGGTGCTGGTGAGCTTCGCGGTGCAGCGTCTCGGTGGCCTCGACGTGCTGGTCAACAACGCCGGCGTCTACGGCCCCAAGGGCGGGATCGACGAGGTCGACTGGGCTGCCTGGGTCAAGGCGATCGAGATCAACCTGATGGGGTCGGTCCTGCCCGTCCGCTTCGCGCTGCCGCACCTACGCGACGCGGAGCGCGGCAAGGTCGTCCAGCTCTCAGGCGGCGGCGCCACCGCCCCGCTGCCGTTCCTGTCGGCTTACGCTGCCTCCAAGGCCGCGGTCGTGCGCTTCATGGAGACGCTCGCCGGCGAGGTCGCCGGCGACGGGATCGACGTCAACGCGATTGCGCCCGGCGCGCTGAACACGCGGATGCTCGACGAGGTCCTCGAAGCCGGTCCGGACGCCGTCGGCGAGGCGTTCTACGCGAAGGCCTTGCAGCAGCGCGACAGCGGCGGCACGTCGCTGGACCGCGGCGCCGCGCTCTCGGTCTACCTCGGCTCGCGCAAGAGCGACGGGATCAGCGGTCGCCTGCTGAGCGCGGTCTGGGATCCGTGGGAGGACCTGGAGAACCACGCCGCCGACCTCGATGGATCCGACATCTACACCTTGCGGCGCATCATCCCGGCCGAGCGTGGCCAGGGGTGGGGGGAGCGCGAGTAGCGGTAGGGGGCAGGGTCTCGACGCCGGCTGACGTCGCTTTGCTAATCCTGTTTTGCTGCACTTCTCTTCCCGATTTGCCCACCTTGAAGTCCGGTTTTGCCAACACTCGGAGAGCCCGCTGTGGCGCGCATGATCGATCGACGCATGGAGTCGCTCATCGAGGAAGGCATCGATGGTGCGCGCATCGTCTTCGTCGCGGGCGCACGTCAAGTCGGTAAGACGACCCTCCTTCGCAAGCCCACCCGCTCTAGCGGTTGACTTTCCTGGCCACCGCTAGCTCGGTCTCGAGCTGGTGGATCCGCTTCTTTGCGCCGGCAAGCTCCAGCGCTTGATCGGTGCTCAGACCGTCAAGCTCGCCCTGGTCGCTCTTGTCCTGCTTGATCCAGTTATAGATCGTCGTCTCGGTCATCCCGAACGTCTGCTGTGCGGGTCTGTCCGATCAACTGTGTGTGGTCGTGGTGACTGATTCGGCCCCTTGTGGCCGGGAAGGAATGCCATGACTATCAACTCCATCTCTGACGGCGAGAGAGAGTCCAAGAGCACCGGGCGGGCAGAGAGTCGGCCTGAGGCGGTTGTCGATCGGCTCGCTGAGCTGTCGCCGGCCGATGCTCTGGAGGATGCGTTGAAGGGATTGTCGCCTATGAGGCTGGCTCCCCGTTGGTCGCGGTCACGACGGCGGCGGGCGCCGACGGGCCCCCTAGCTGCGTGTCGCCGCGGCAGAGGCGTTCGCAGCTTGGCATGACGTGCTCGCCGCCGGCCTGCGCGAGGCCGGTCTGTCGGGGGGCTCGCGCGCGGCGGTTGGCTACGGCGATCCTCGCGGCGTCGAGGGCGCGTGATCCTTTGCCGTGCGCAGCGCAGCGGCCAGCCGCTCAAGGACTTCGGTGCCAAGCTGGAGTTGGCGCTGCGCGCCGCGCTGCCCGGCGGGGACGGCTAATGCCGCACCGGCCGAATCCCAGGCGGTTGGTCCTTCTCGCGCGCGGGCAGTCCTGCGGAGATGCGCTTGCTGATCCTCGCCGACGAGGAGTCGTGGCTGCCGCTCCCAGCGCTGATCGCCTCCCACGCGCCTGACCTCGTCGTGACGCTCGGCGATCTCGCGCCGGACATGCTCGATCCGCTCGGCCGCTTCGCGCTGCCGGTCTTGGGCGTCTACGGCAACCACGACGACGCCCGCTATCTAGAGGCGGCGAACACCACCAACATGCATCTGGCGTGCGCGAACGTCGACGGCATCACCTTCGCCGGTTTTGAGGGTTGTGTTCGTTACAAGCGCGGCGTCCCGTTGCAGTACACCCAGCGCGAGGCGTCACGTATGGTCCGGCGGCTGCCGGCCGCCGAGATTTTGCTCAGCCATGCGCCACCGCGCGGGATTCACGAGGAGCCCGACGACCGTGCGCACGAGGGGTTCGACGGGCTGCGCGATTACGACTTGCGCGCGGCGCCGCGGCTGCACCTCCATGGCCATACGCCGGCGCCGGCGCGGCGGGCGCGACGGCTGGGGGAGACGACGGTCGTGCACGTCGTCGGCCATCATGTGCTGGAGATCTGAGCGGCGCGGATAGCATCGGCTGACCGATGGCCGGCCGCGAGACCCCAGCCACCCGTGCCGCAAAGGCCGCGGGCATCACCTATACCTTGCACGAGTACGACCACGACCCGCGCGCGGCGTCCTATGCGGGCGAGGCGGCGGAAGTGCTTGGTCTTGATCTGCGACGAGTCTTCAAGACGCTGGTGGTGTGCGTCGGTGACGAGCTCGCGGTCGCGGTCGTCCCGGCCGCCGATCAGCTCGACCTCAAGGCCGTCGGCAAGCGCGCCGCGATGGCCGACACCGCGCGTGCGGAGAGGCTCACCGGGTATGTCGCGGGCGGCATCAGCCCGCTCGGGCAGCGCAAGCGTCTGGCGACGTTTCTGGACGAGAGCGCCACCGGGCACGACACCGTCTTTGTCTCGGCGGGTCGCCGCGGGCTGGAGATCGAGCTGGCGCCCGCCGATCTGGTCGTGTTGACCGGGGCCGACGTCCGGCCGCTGGCACGATGACCTTCAAGCGCGTCTTCATCACGGGCGCCAGCGGCTTCATCGGCGCGGCGTTGGCGGAGCGGTTCGCCGCGCTCGGCGCGGAGATCCGGGGTGTAGACGTGCGGGCCGATCCTGCTCGCGCGATCGTTGCCGGGGACATCGCTGAGCCGGGCGATTGGCAGGACCACGCCACGGGCTGTGACCTCGTCATCCACACCGCCGCGATTGTCTCGATGCGCGGCGGCGACCCGGGCGCGGTCTGGCAGACCAACGCGCTGGGCACGCGCCACGTGCTCGACGCCGCCTGCCGCGCCGGCGCCGCGCGCGTGGTGCATCTCTCGTCGGTCACGGTCTTCGGCTTCGCCTTCCCCGACGGCGTCGACGAGTCCTACCCGACCCAGCCCAACGGCGTCCCGTACGTCGACACGAAGGTCGCCGCCGAGGCGCTGGTGCTGCGGGCGCATGCCGCGGGGGAGATCGCGTGCACGATCGTCCGCCCCGGCGACGTCTATGGCCCGCGCTCACGTCCGTGGACGGTGCTGCCGGTGGAGGAGCTCGCGCGCCGGCGTTTCATCCTGCCGGCGCTCGGGCGCGGGATCTTCAGACCTGTGTATATCGACAACTTGGTCGATGGGATCGTGGGCGCGTGCGGGCCCGCGGGCGCGGGCGGCGTGTTCACGCTTACCGACGGCGTCGGCGTGACGACGGGCGAGTTCTTCGGGTTCTATGCGCGGCTGCTCGGGCGGCGCCTGCCGGTGCTGCCGACGGGCGCGGCGACGGTGCTGGCCTCGGCCGCCGCGCTCGGCGCCCGCGCGGCGCGCCAGGAGACCGAGGTCAACGCCGCTGCCGCACGCTACCTCGCGCGGACCGGTACCTATGCGATCGACCGCGCCCGGGCCGAGCTTGGCTACGACCCGCAGGTCGGCCTCGTCGAGGGCATGGAACGCACCGCGGCCTGGTTGCGCGCCGAGGGTTTCGTCTGACGTTGAGGCTGTCGACCCTTGACCGCGCCCCGCCTCGGTGACCTGCGCGCATAGGAGACGGTGATCGCGTTGGGGTTGCCGGGGTGGGGGCTTGGGGTGGTTTGGCTTGACGGAGAGGCAGGTTCTGCCATACGGGCAGGGGTGTAGTCGTTGACTCTTATTGGGCTGGCGAGTACTACTGATCTTGTTGGAGCGCTGCCTGCGTGGGCTGGGTTGGGGATCGATCTGGTCGGTGCTGGTGGTGCTGTGGTGTTGGCGAGGGGGTGTTTAGAGCCTGAGCTGATTGTGAGTCTGCCTGGGCGTTGGTCCCCGTGGTGGGCAGGCTGGTTATTTGGGCGGCTCCGTGGCGCGTCGTTGGTTTGTCGGCGTTGCGGGGGCCGCGTTAGATCCCGGCGTGAGCCGGAATTTCATTAGGAGTGTTTTGCGATGTTGAAGATGGTTTCGAAGAAGAGCATGCTGCTCTTGGGCGCTGTGATGGCGCTGTGTGCGTTTGTGTTGCCGTCGACGGCGTCGGCGGCGAGTTGGTCGCCGGTGGGGACTACGGATGGCCGGATTCACTCGGCCAACCTCGGATTCAGCTCCACGGCGTTGATGTCCGGGTCGAGTTGTACGGCCACGACGTTTAGCGTCACCGTTCACAGTGCTGCGGTGGCGACTATCACCGGCGCCAGTTTCGCGGGTTGCACCGGCCTCGCGGGTGGTCAATCCGCTGGTTGCACTGCGACTGCGACGGGCACTAATTTCCCGTGGCGGGCGACTGCGCCGTCGACTTCCAACATCCAGATCCACGGCGTCGACATTGACGTCCAGTTTGAGCCGGCTCCTGGCGGTGCCGCGTGCGCCACGAGTGGTGTTCAGCTTCGGTTGACTGGGACTGTGACTAATGCGTTCTATACTCCCGGCCCGAGAACGATCGATTTCGGCCCCGGAGTGGCGCACGGTCTGGTTGCACATGTCGGAGGTGCCACCGTGGCCGCCGAGCCGCGAGGTTCCGTTACCGCCACTGGCCTGTTGAGGGTCCTTGACTGATCGCCGGTCGGTGTAGTGATGTGAGGTTGTAGTTCGGGCTGGGGCCGCCTTTTGGCGGCCCCAGCTTGTGTTGGGCGGCAGACATTGTAACGAGCAGGGTCTGCTGGCTGTCGGTCAGAAACGTGACGGTCTCTAGGTTGGATGGTGGTTGCGCCTTGACTTCAGGAAACAACTTCGTGTAATTCTGGATGGTCGCTGTGCGGTGGGTTGAGGGGGTTCTTGGGTTGAGCGAGAAGGGTGTTATGTCTGTGAATTCGGGTTGGGGTGTGTCGGTGGTGGGTCGTGTGTTGGGGTTGGTTGTTGGGGTGGTGTTGGGGTTGTTGGTGGTTGTTGGTTCGGCGTGGGGGTCGGTTGGGCATGTGGGTGTGGGTGGTTTTGGTGATGGGTCGGTGTTTGAGGGTGGTCCGTCGGGGGTTGGGGTTGGGGTGTCGGGGGATGTGTTTGTGTCGGATCCTGGTCAGTTTTCGGGGCAGCGGGTGGAGCGGTTTGATGGGGCCGGGACGTTTGTGGGGTTGTGGCCGGTGGATGGGTCGGTGTATGCGTTGGGGGCGGTCGCGGTTGATTCCGCGGTGGGTGGTGGTGTGTATGTGATGGCGGTGGATCCGAATACGGGTGTGGTGTCGGTGGTGAAGTACAGCGAGGCGGGTGTGGTTGAGCGGGTGTTGGATGGGGCGGGTTCGGGGTTGTCGATCAATTTTGGTGGGTTGGCGGTAGATCCGGTGGACGGGACGGTGTGGGTGACGGCTACCGATTCGACCGATCCGAATGCGCCTGTGCAGGTGGTTGCGGGGTTTGATCGGGCGTCGGGTGCGTTGGTGGGTTCGTTTGGTGGTGGGACGGGGTCGCCGGATGGTGGGTTTGTCTGTCCTCCGAGTGCTCTCGCGGCTTTTGGGGGTGAGGTGTTTGTGCTGGATACGTGTAAGGGTCGGGTTGATCGGTATTCGTCTGGGGGTGTGTTCGGCGCGACGGTTGATGACGGTGGTCGTGGTGCTCCGGTTGCGGTAGCGACCGATCCGGTGTTGGGTGAGGTGTATGTCGCTGAGGCTGGTGGGCAGGGGTTGCAGATCACGCACTTCGGGGTCAACGGCGCGACGCGGGTGCAGACGTTTAGTGCTGCTGGTGTGACGCTGCCTGCTGAGGGTGGGTTGCATGGGTTTGCGGTGGGTCCGGACGCCACGGTGTATGTCGGCGATTACCTCAATAGCGAGGTTGAGCGCTTTACGGCCTTTGTGGGTCCGACGGTGACCACCGACCCAGTCTCTGATCCCGCCGAGACCTCAGCGACGTTGAACGGGACGATTGATCCAGAAGGGATCCAGTCCTCCTACCACTACGAGTACGGCCTGGACACCAACTACGGCCAGAGCACCGATCCGGTGGATGCCGGCTCGGGCAGCGGCGCAAACAGCGCGCCGCAGGGCGTGACCGGACTTGATCCGAACACGACCTATCACTACCGGATCGTTGGATCCCATAGCTCGGGCCAGATTCTGGGTGAGGACCAGTCCTTTACGACCGTTGCCGCACCGCCAGTGGTGGGCGCCTCGATGGTGGCTTCGGCGATCACGCCGACCAGCGTGAGGATTCACGGGTCGGTCGACCCGCAGCATTCCGCAACCAACTTCTATGTTGAATACGGCACGACGACCTCGTATGGGTCGGCGACCGTGGGTGAGCCTGCGGGTGATTCGCCGGCTGATACCCCGGTCCAGACGGCGTTGACCGGTCTGTTGCCGGGGACGCTGTATCACTTCCGGATCGTTGCTGATAACGGGACGGGTGGCCCGCAGCCCGGGGCCGACAGAACGTTTATTACGGCCCCGGCTACGGCGGCGGGGGCCACAGCGATCACCTCACAGATGGCGACATTGACCGGGGTCCTCAATCCCCACGGTGTCCAAACCTCTTATCACTTTGCGTATGGGCCCAGTCCGGGGATGGGGCAGAGCACCGCCGGGGTCAGCGCGGGTTCCGGTGATGGTGAGCTTGCGGTCTCAGCACCGGTCGCGGGGTTGATGGCCGGGCGCACCTACTACGTCCAGCTTGTCGCGACGAGTGCTGATGGCACGGTTCGTAGGGGTGCCCAAGGCAGTTTTGAGACGGTTGCTGGTCCGGTCGCGGTTGGGGTTGGTGCGATTGATGTCACGACGAGCTCGGCGACGTTGGTCGGGTCCACCGACACCCACGGCCTCCCAGGCACCTACCGCTTCGAGGTCGCCTCGCTCGACAAGGCGTTTGCGGCCAACAGCGCCGAGCGCCCGACCCCGGCGGTCAACGGGTTGCAGCGGGTTACCGCAGGGTTTTCGGGGCTTCCGGAGGGTCGTGGGTTCTTGGGTCGACTGGTCGCGACGGCTGAGGGTGGAGCAACCGCCTACAGCAGCCAGTTCGCGTTCGCGACCGCAGCCCCGCCACCGCCGCCGTTGCCGCCACCGCCACCACCAGCCGGCTATGGCTGCGCGACCCCGGTGCTGAAGGCCTATAACGCGAGGCCCAAGGCCGGGGAATCGATCACGATCAGCGGCAGCGATCTCGGGGTCGGCGGCAGCGTGATGCTCGGCAACACGGTCACGACCTCGGCGGATTGGTCGGCAAACGGCTTGACCATCGATATCCCCGCTGATGCCAAGGGGACGTTGGGGTTGACGGTCAATTGTGGCCGGGTCTCGAACACGATCGCGATCACGATCGCCGCCGACAACACCCTCACCATCGGCAAGCGCACCACCAGCGCAACCAGCGCCTCGATCACCATCACGACCAAGGCCCCGGGCGCGATCCGCGCTACCGGCACCCGGATCACCACCACGACCGTCTCGATCCCCCAGGCCGCGACCAAGACGATCAAAGTCAAGCTCACCACCGCAGGCAAACGAGCCCTGGCCAAAGCCAAGAGCCGCAAGCTCAAGACAACGATCCGACTGCGGTTTACCCCGGTCGGCGCCCAACCCAGTTCGAAGTCGGTCACGGTGACCTTCACGCACAAGGCAGGCCGCTAAATGCCCCACACCAACAACATCAACAGCTGTGGCGTCGTTGTGTCCAAGGAGCTAGCTGTGCACCACACCCCCACAACCAATCATTGGTCAAAGCGGCTCGCAGGCACTGGTCGCTTGCTGCTCGGTGTGCTGGTGACAACGATCGGGATCGCCCTAACAGCAAGCCCCGCACACGCCGCCACCGCAGACACCTGCCCCAACGCAGAACTACGGGCACTCAACGACTCCAGCGGACTGCCCGACTGCCGCGCCTACGAAATGGTCACCAGCCCATACAAACAAGGCTTCGACGCTCAGGAGCAGACCTATAGCGATGACGGCGCCTTTGCTTACTGGTCGCTGGGCAACTTCGCCGACAACCACTTCGGGTCTCTCGGTAATCAGTACGTGGCGCGGAGATCGGAGACCGGGTGGAAGACGATCTCGATGATTCCACCCGGCGAGCCGTGGGTCTTCTTGGGCGGTGAAGGAGCGCGGGGTGGTCTGTCGAAGGACCTTCGCTTCTCGTTGTGGTGGATGCGGCCGCGCTCGGGGCCCGACGAGCGCTGGGGCGATCATTCCGATCGCGACGCGCTCTACCTGCGTCGGCCCGATGGAGTGTTCTCGCAGATCGCGCCGAACCCCGGCACCACCGTTCCTCGTGTCTATGCGACCACGCCCGATCTGCTGTCACACGTAGTGGTGGGTGGCGAACTTGGCACCCCGGCGCCAAACCTGTACGAGGTCATTGGCGGTGACCAGGTTCTACACCCGATCGGGGTCGACAACACCGGAGCACCACTTCCGGTTCCGGTTAATCAACTACTGTGCCCGCAGGGCATCTCCACCGACGGCCGGGTGATCTTCTTCGGGATCGGTGACCGGTGGCCAGATGCCTGTTACAAGCCGTTGCGGGCGCGGGTGGGTGGCACGACGACGATTGAGATGTCGGCTTCTCAGTGCACACGGGGCGCGGGTGATCCCGGCGGCGTGTGCAACGCGGACGCCCCCGTCTACCCACTGTACCCTGGGGGGTTTGCGGTGGATGGTTCGCGGGCGTTCTTTACCACGACCCAGCAGTTGGTCAACGGTGACACCGATGCGACCAATGATCTGTATGCCTGCGACATCCCGGCCGGCACGGTGGCGCCGGTGATGCCGTTCAACGTGTGTCCGAAACTGCGTCAGGTCTCGGCGAGCGCAGCTGGCGGTGGTGATGTGGAAAGCGTGGCGCGTGTCGCTGACGATGGCTCGCATGTCTATTTCGTCGCGCGCGGGGTGTTGGCTGCCGATCATGGTGCTAACGATCAGAACGCGCTAGCCGGGGCCCATAACCTGTACCTGTGGCAGACCGACGCCGCACACCCTGAAGGTCACACAACGTTCATGGCCCGGTCGGTGGCCAACGACGCGGGGGTTAATGCGGAGACGACGCCTGATGGTCGTTATCTGTTGGTCACCACGACGACGCCGTTGGTGAGCTCTGGTGCGGCCGCCGATACCGACGGTGCCAGCGATGTGTATCGCTATGACGCGGTCACAGGGGAGTGGTTGCGGATCTCGACCGATACCACCGGCAGCGGCGGTAACGCAGAGATCAACGCGTTCAGCAGTGTTAGGGCGCTCAAGGGGAACATCCGAGAGCGGGCATCGATGACCGATGATGGTCACACCATCGTGTTCGAGACCGATGAGGCGCTGGCCTCGGCTGACGCCAATAGCAGCGCTGATGTGTACGCGTGGCATGAGGGGCAGGTCTCGCTGATCAGCCCTGATGGTGGAAGCCGGCCTCGGGTCACCGCGTCAGGGACCGACATCTTCTTTATCACCGAGGATCAGGTGACCGCGGCTGATGGTGACACCAGCGCTGATGTGTTTGATGCGCGGGTGGGTGGTGGTTTTGATCTGCGTGAGCCGGTGCCTTGTGAGGGTGAGGGCTGTCGGGGAGCGCCCGGTGCGCCGCCCGGCCTGCCGTCCAGTGTGGGTGGTCTGGGTGGCCGGGGAGATGTCAAGGAGCCGGCGCCCAGATTTACGTTGCGTCCGATCAGTGTGGCTCAGCGTCGGGGGTTGGCGCAGAGTGGGCGTGTGACGGTGACGATGGTCGCGAGCGAGCCGGGGTTGGTGTCGGGGAGGGTTTCGACGACGATCGGCGGCAAGTCGTCTAGTGGGGTTGTTGTTCGGGAGTCGATGGCTGAGGCGGGCAGCGTGCAGTTGTCGTTGCGGTTGTCGAGGAAGGCGCGGGCGCAGTTGGTGGCTAAGCGGCGGTTGTCGGTCAGGGTCGTGGTCAGCCATTCCAAGGTCGCGTTAACGCGGTCGGCGACGCTCAGACTGTCGTTGGCGTCTAAGGCCAAGAAGAAAGCGGCCAAGGCTACGAAGAAGGCGGCGAAGGGCTCCTCTGTTGGGCAAGGTTCGGATGGTCGGGGGGGTCGGTCATGAGGCGAACGGACGGTTCGGTGTCTGGGTTTGTGTTGTGTGGGAGAGAGATTGGTGTCATGTTGTTCTGTGGCTTGACGTATCGCTTTGTGGTTGTGTCGTTGTCCGTGTTGATGGTGATGTGCGTGGGGTCGGTGAGCGCGTCTCGGGCTGCTAATCCGGGTTCTGTCTTTGAGGTGCAGAACTTCACCGCCCGCGCGCTCGATGCCCATGGCAGCGATTACACGGTGGCCGGCGGTCACCCGCATGAGGCCATGACCTCGTTCTCCTTCCCGACGACCATCAAGGGCGCTGATGTTGTCCCGGTCGAGCCGCCCAAGTCGACCTTCACCGAGCTGCCCCCCGGGTTCCTGGCAAATCTGGCCGGTGTCGCGCGTTGCCCCTTGGCGAAGTTGGCTATCAACCCATATGTCGCCGATTGTCCGGCCTCAAGTCAGGTAGGCACGGTGCGTCTGGACCTCTTCGGGAACATGGGCTCTCCGGTTGGGTTGTACAATATGGTGCCGGAGCGGGGATATCCGTTTCAGTTAGCGTTCAAGTTCTTGAAGAATGCGATCGTGTTGTATCCGCGGTTGCGTTCGCGGGCGGACGGGTATCGGGCGGCGGTCGCGGCCCCGGGCGCTGCCGATTTCGGTGTGACGGGTGCTGAGGTGCGGGTGTTTGGGGTGCCGTCTGAGCGTTTGGGTGTGGGTGGTCCTCGGGTGCCGGCGTTGATCAATCCGGTTGATTGTTTGGTTGGGGTGCCGGTGACGCGGATGTTCGTTGATTCGTGGACGCGGCCGGCTAGGTTGTCGGTGGATGGTTTTCCGGATTTGTCGGATGATCGGTGGAAGTCTGCGGTCGCGCCGGCGCGACCGGTGACGGGTTGTGATGCACCTGGGTTGGTGTCGCAGTTCGCTCCAGATTTGAAGGTGAGGCCGTCGGAGGAGTCGGGGTCGTCGCAGGTTGATGCGCCGTCGGGGTATTCGGTGGATTTGACGTTCCCTCAGAGCAATGATCCGACCGATCCGAGCTCGTCATACGATCCGGCGGTGCCCTCGGCACCGCCGCTCAAGGATGCGACGGTGACGTTGCCTGAGGGGGTGTCGATCTCACCGTCGGCCGCCAACGGGTTGGATGGTTGCTCCGATGTTGCGGGTGGGGGTGATCAGGTGCGGTATGAGGACACGTTGCCGGTGAGTTGTCCTGATGCTTCGAAGGTTGGGACGGTGGTCGCGACGTCGCCGTTGTTGGCTTCGCATGATCCGAAGACCGATGCGGTGACCGGGGCAAAGTCGATCAGGGGTGATGTGTTTGTGATCAAGCCGCATCCGGGTGATCTCAGCTCGGCCGGAAACCAGGATGGGTTGTTCCGCGTTTTGATTCAGGTCGATTCGCGCGAGGATGGGGTCAACGTCAAGATTCCGGGTGTCGTGACCGCTGATCGGGTGA
Source organism: uncultured Conexibacteraceae bacterium (assembly GCA_963829185.1). Lineage (GTDB taxonomy): Bacteria > Actinomycetota > Thermoleophilia > Solirubrobacterales > Solirubrobacteraceae > Baekduia. The sequence goes on along the minus strand of CAWHID010000005.1, from coordinate 267,131 downwards.
CGGGTCGTTTGACGGCTCGGTTTGAGAACAACCCGCAGGTCCCGGCCAAGCGTCTGTCGCTGACCTTCACGCCTGGAGACAGGGCGTCGTTGGCCAATCCGCCGTCGTGTGTCTCTGCGAAGACGACCGGGGTGTTTACGCCGTGGTCGCGGCCGGGCGTCAGGTCTGATGGTGTGGCGGTGCCGGGCACGCCGGATGTCACGTCGACCTCGATCTTTGAGGTCAGCTGGGACGGCAAGGGCGCCGGATGTCCGGCCACGCTGCCGTTTGGTCCCAAGGTCACCACGGGGCTCGCTGACACGCAAGCGGCGGGGTCGAGTCCGTTGAGCTTTGACATTACGCGTGAGGATCGCAACGACGTCCTGACCGGGGTCAACGTGAGCTTGCCTGATGGGTTGTTGGGTGCGGTCAGGGATGTGCCGTTGTGTTCGGATGCTGATGCTGATGCGGGGACGTGTCCGGTGGCGTCTCGGATTGGGTCGGCCGCGGTTGCGGCTGGTCCGGGAGCGCATCCGTTCTACCTCAGCGATCAGCCGGTGTCGTTGACGGGGCCGTATAAGGGTGCGCCGTATGGGCTGGCGATCGCCGTCCGTGCCGTCGCAGGACCCTTTGATCTGGGCACCGTGGTGGTGCGCCAGGCACTCAACGTCGATCCTGATGATGTTCATGCGGTCGTGGTCAGTGATCCGCTGCCGACGATTCGTGATGGTGTGCCGTTCCGTGTCCGTCGAGTCCATGTCGATGTTGATCGGCCGGGGTTCATGCGCACCCCGAGTTCGTGTGCACCCAAGGCGATCCAGACGACGATCACCTCCAAGGGCGGCCAAACCGCCAACGTTTCGTCGCCGTTGCAGGCCACCGACTGTGAGAAGTTGGCGTTTGCGCCCAAGCTGGCGATGAAGCTGACCAATCCTTCGCAGGCCAAGGTCGGCGGCCATCCGGGGTTGGAGGCCTTGGTGACCCAGCGGCGCGGTGAGGCGGGGACCAAGGCGTTGACGCTGACGCTGCCGTTGAGTCTCGCGTTGGATCCCGATAACGCCGCCAGCGATCAGCTGTGCGAGTTCACCGATGGTCTCAAGGGCCAGTGCCCCGACAAGGCGGTGATCGGGACGATGACCGCGATCAGTCCGTTGTTGAAGGGGCCGTTGAGCGGGAAGGTATATTGGGTCAAGGGCATCCGGATCGATCCGAAGAGTGGTCGGCAGATTAGGACGTTGCCGTCGTTGTTGGTGCAGTTGCGTGGTGAGGTCAACGTCAACCTTCGTGGCGTGACGTCGGTGCCTGATAACCAGCATCTGACCTCGACGTTCCCGACGATCCCCGATGCGCCGCTGAGTTCAGCGGTGGTCAAGATCAACGGCGGCAAGAAGGGCCCGCTGGTGATCACCGATGGGCACGATGACATCTGCTCAGCCCCACAAAAGCCATTCCTGGCCATTGTCGGTCACAACGGCAAGAGGCAAGACGCTGCGTTCTCGATGGCGGTGGAATGCCCTCTCGCGATCGTGTCCCGGAGGTTTACCTCCACCGCGGTCAAGGTCAAGATCAGCGGTATCGGTGCCGGGAAGGTGTCGATCTCAGGCCCCGGCCTCAGAACGACCCGCCGGACAATCAGCGCGGCGAGCACGGCAACGCTGACCGCGAAGTTGACCAGCACAGGCAAGCGTTTGCGCAAGGCCAAACAAGATGTGCGTGTGAAGGTGTCCTTTACCCCGAAGAACACCAAGAAGACCCGCATCGCCTACTCACCCAAGGCCAAGACCGCGGCCAAGAAGCGCTAAACCCGTAACACCCGGGGCGCCCGGCGGAGACCACACCCCCCAATCTCCGCCGGGCACCACCCTGGAGTCCCCCGGTCTGGTAGACAGGGTGATCTACCCCTGGTTTCTTGGAGTCGGGGTTCTGGGGTCAGGCGGCTTGGTTGTTGGTGATGTAGATGTTCTCGTATTAGGTGGGGGTGAGCATCCCAAGCGCCGAGTGACGGCGTCGGGTGTTGTGCCAGAGCTCGATGTAGTCGTGGATTGCCGAGGCGAGCTCGATGCGGGTCTTCTAGCGGCGTCGGTTGAACAGTTCGACCTGCATGCGGCCCCAGAACGACTCGATCATGGCGTTGTCGGCCGGCGTACCGACCGAGCCCATCGACGGAGCAATGCCGGCGTCGCGGACCCGTTGACTGAAAGCCCAGGACGTAAATTGAACGCCCCTGTCGCTATGAATCACGAGCCCCTTCCTGCGGGCCGCGGCGACGGGTGGCCATGCCGAGTGCGTTGAGCACCAGGTTGGTTGTCTGTGTGCTGTCGAGGGCCCAGCCGACAACCAGGCGGCTGGACGCGTCGAGGACCACGCAGCAGTAGACCTTGCCCTCTGAGGTCGGGTGCTCGGTGATATCGGTCATCCACAGCTGGTCGGGATGGTCGCGACGAAACACGCGACGCTCGACTCAGAGACCTCAAGCACGCGGCAAGCGTGACGGACGTTGATGCCCTGCCCGGTCAGCGCATCGATCACCGGGAAGAGGTTTTTGGGGCCAGATCCTGGTCGAGAAAGATCTCGCACCCCGAAGATGTACGTCGGGGACGTCAGGCTGCTCTGCCATCTGCTTGGCGCTGACGCGCGCTTACCACTACCAGCGCCGCGACGAGGACATCGATCTCGTCTTGGAGAACCGGGCTGGCGACATTGCCTGCGTCGAGGTCAAGACGGCTGCGACGCTCAAGGCGAAGGACTGGCGCTGGCTCATCAAGCTGCGCGACACCCGCGGCAGTTCGTTTCGGGCGGGCATCGTCGTCGCTCCTGTGGCACAGACCATGCCATTGGGTGACCGCCTTTGGGCGGTGCCCTACAGCGGCCTCTGGGCCTGAGCTGGCTAGCGCCGCAGCGCGCGCTTGACCATCGCCTTGGCCCGGTCGCGCTGCGCGCGCACCCGCGTCAGCCGCGCGCGCAGCGCCAGCGCGATCTTGAAGGCCTTCTGGTCGGCGAGCTGCTCCTTGAGCTGCTCCTCGATCTCTAGCCGCCACGCGCGCTCTTGGGCCTCGGCGACGACCGAGGAGAAGTCGGCGACCAGCCGGTTGCCCGCCGCAGCGATCGGCGGTGGCGGCTCGGAGGCCACGCGCGCCAGCGCCAGCGCCATGCCCTGGGAGGCCTGTCGCCAGTCCGGCCACGCCCGCGCGGTCTCCAGCGCGCCGGTGCGCAGCCGGTGCAGTAGTCGCCGGTCGCGCGCGAGCAGGTCGAGCGTGCGGGCCGTCCCGTGAATGTCGTCCCAGCCGACGACGAGCCCGTTGGCGTCGTGGATGACGTACTCGTCGTGACCGGTGACCGCGGTGGTCACGACCGTCGCGCCCATGTGGAAGGCCTCCAGCGGCGGCCCGTACATGCCTTCGGCGCGCGAGAGCTTAAGCAGGACGTGGGACTCGGCGAACAGCGCGGCCATCTCGGCGTGGCTGAGCCCGGCGAGGATGCGATCGACACCGGCCGGCGGCTCGCCGCGATGGGGTGAGACCCACGTGACGTGCGCCGGCTCGCGCATGGCGGCGACCGCGGCCAGCGCGTCGTCGACGCCCTTGTGGACGTAGCCGCGCGCGCCCTCCAGGACGATGCGCAGCGGCGCGCCGGGCAGCGCGGGGGCGATCGACGCGGGCGACGCGAAGACCTCCTTCGGGATCCCGTTGCGCACGTAGAGCACGTGGTTGCCGGGCTGGTAGTCCTCCAACAGCTCCGCGATCCAGCGCGCCTCGGTGATGAAGCGGACGGGTAGCGCGGTGGTCATCGCGGCGACGAGCTGCTCGGGTGCGCCGGTCGGGTAGGTCGAGTCCTCCAGCAACTGGATGAAGTAGGCGTGGCGCTCGGCGCGCAGGCCAAAGAGCGCGGACGTGGTCGCCCACCACGTCGCCAGCGCGACGTCCCAGTCGATCGCCTGGGCCTCGTCGAGCGTCAGCACCGGGACCTCGCTCAGCGCGCGGTAGCCCCAGTCGGGGTGGGTCTGCGGGCGGGCGAGGACGAGCCGCGCGTCGATGCCGTGATGGCGGCGCAGCTGAGCGGCATGCTCGACGATGACGCCGACCCCGCCCGAGAGCTGGAGGTCCTGGAGCAGGAACGCGACGCGCACGAGTTGCCTATCGTACGCGTCGCGTGCGCCGCGACGGTCCTCCATACGCGCTCCCGGTCGCCGGAGCGCCCACCCGCGTCGCATTCGTCGGCCATCCGTCGTACTTCGCCCCGCACGTCCTCACCCGGCCCGCGGGTGGGATCACCCCCGAGCTGATCCCCTTCCGCGGCGCCGACGACGACGCCGATGCCCTGCGCGACGCGCTCGCCGACGCTGATCCGCACGCGATCGTCGTCTTCCGGCCCGAGGCGCTGCCGGCCAACGTCATGGACGGGATCGATGCGCCCGTGCTCGGCGTCATCACCGAGCCGCTGCCCCGCGCCGACCGCAACCCGCACCCCAACTACGACTACAACCTGGCCGAGCTGCGGACGATCGACCGCGGCAACGTCGATCGCGTCATCGTCACCGACGCCAACAGCTGGGACGCCGCGGCGCCGCTCGTGCCGCTGTGGCGGGCGATGCCGCTGCCGGTCGACGACCGCCTCTACCGCACGCCGCGCCCGACGGGCCATCCACCGCGCACGATCTTCGTCGGCCACTCCACGCTTCATCGCGAAGAGACCCTGATCGGTCTCAAGCACGACTTCGACCTCCCGCACTACGCCCACGGGCTGATCGGGCCAGAGCTCGACGAGGTGCTCGCCGCCGCCGATGTGGCGCTCAACGTCCACGGCGAGCGCTGGGTGCGGGCGTTCGAGAGCTTCGTGTTAGTGCACTTGGCCGCCGGGCACCTCGTCATCACCGAGGTCCTCGAGCCGCTCTACGGGCTGGAGCCCGGCCTGGACATCGTGCAGGTCGGCGACCGCCACGAGCTGGGGCTGCGCGTCCACCAGCTCCAGCAGGCGCCCAGCATCTATGACCGGGTCCGCATTCGCGGCCACCACAAGAGCCGCCAGTTTGCCGCCTCGCGGGTCTGGCCGCGCGTGGTCGGCGACCTGCTCGCCGACATGGCGGCGTTCGGCACCGAGCGCCGCAGCCATGCCCCCAAACTTCGTGGTCAGACGTCGATGGTCACACACGCCACCGCCCGCGCGGCCGCGGCACCGTCGGGCGCCGGGGACGGATCGGCCTTGGCGTCTCGGTAGGCCAGATCAGCCGCGGCTTCGGCGCTGCAGCGCTGCCAGCCGCTCGGGGCGTGGGCGAACAAGGAGACGGTGTGGCTGGCTGCTTCGAACGCCGCAATCAAGCGCGAGAGGCTGTCGGCGTCGAACTGGCGAAACCAACCGTGGTCCTCACGCCGGCCGTAGGGGACGCTCAGCAGAATCCGGCCACCGGGGCGGGTGATGCGACGCAACTCGCGCGCGGCGTGTGCGACCGCGGCGTCTGGGTCAGGCGCCGGAGCGTCGCCCACGCCGTAGAACGCGTTGTCCATGCCGACGTGCTCGAGCGTCGAGAGCGACACCACCGTGTCGAACCACCCGTCGCGAAACGGCAGCGCGCGCAGGTCGGCGAAGACGTAGGAGACCGCGCGCTCCACGAACGCGTGGCCCTCGGGCGCCAGCGTCGTGATGGTCAACTCGTCAACCAGCGGCAGTGCCCGCTCCACGATGTGCTGGTGGTTGAACGTCGAGCCTGCGTCGAGCACGCGCCCGCCGAGACCTTGCGCGAACATCCACGGGTACTCGATCACCCGTTCGTCGAAGCTGGCCGCGTAGCCGTTGGGCAGCGGGGCGCCGGAGCCGATCGCGTCGCGCAGTTCGGGGTCGTCGATTGCTGCCCCGACAAGCGCCTCGTGGGCGGTCGCGTAGGACGGCGTCCACGGGCGGTTCGGGGGCGGAAAGCGCTGGCGCCAGGACGGCGCCGCTTCTGGCGACGCTGCAGGCGGTGACGTCGCGGCAACGGTCTGACCAAGCGCCTGGGCCTCGAGCGCGCGCACGTCGACCTGGATTTCGGGCGGGCGAATCGCAAACCGCTCGGCGCCCTGGCAGATCACGACGCCGGCACCCACCTCGGCGGCGTACTCCGGATCCCAGCCGAAGGGCACCCAGAGGAAGTGCACCTCGCGGAAGGCCTGTGCCAAAAACCAGCTGAGGCCCTGGTAGTGACTCGCCGAGAACGCATAGGAGTCGCCGAAGACGACCACGGTGCGGTGATCGGCCGCGCTCTCGTTGCGCAGCACCAGCCGCGTGCCCACGTGTGCGCCGACCGCATCGATCTCGTCGCGGTTGCTGGCGATCACCTCGGCGTCGCCGTGGTCGTTCGGTGCGGCGACGACCTCGACGATCGGCGGCGAGTAGCGCGATCCGAGGTCTCCGCTGGTCACATAGCGCTTGATCCGCTCGGGCCCCAGCTCGTGGTCGATCGCCACACCCAGCGCCGCCCCGACCGCCTGCGCCAGCGCGGCGTTGCCCGCATAGGTCAGATGCGTGTCGGTGCGCAGGTAGGCGCCCCCGGGCACCGCCGCGAGCTCGGCCACGGGGTAGAGGAGGTCCAGCTCCGGACTTGCTGCCAGCATCGCGGCGGGAGCCTCGGCCATCCGCGGCAGCGGGTCCGGGAAGTCGGTGGCGAGTACCGCGAGCTTGTCGGGGACCACCACGGCGACGAACGCGGCGCCGAGCGCCTCGGCGCCCTGGCGGCGCGCCTGGAGCGCCCGCGCCCAGCGGTCGTCGAAGTCTTCGGGCAGGGCGAACGCGCCGCGGTACTGGTCGAGGATCGTGTTCGTCCCGCCGCCCAAGAACACCCACCCGTGCCGTCCGGTGACCGCGACGCCATCGGCCGACCAGGTGCCGGGCGCCGTGCCGAACGGCTCGAGCTCCTCGGTGTAGACGTTGACGACGTTGGCCGGCCGGGGCGTGAGGGTGTCCGCGCTGGGCTCGTGCACCGCGCTGCCGAGCGCCTTGGCGTACCGCTCATCGCTCTGGCTCACCGCGAGGAGGAGGTCGTGCAAGCGCGGCGCGCTGGCCTGCTGATGGGCGATCTCCTCTGGCGACGGGGTTCGGCCCAGCACCGCCTCGTAGACCAGCACGACGTCCTGGGCCGTCACCCCCTGCACCGCCACCGATGGCTCCGGCGGCGGTCCGTCCAGGCCGCTCCCGGCGGATCGGCGGGAGCGCGAGAACGCGGAGAACGGCATGCCCGGATCCTAGGGTCCGGGTGGGCTGGGCGGGTCGGCGCCAACCGCTCGACGGCTACGATCGCCCGGTGAACGTCTGCACGATCGTCGCCAAGAACTACCTCGCCCACGCGAGGGTCCTGGCGCTGTCCCTGCGCGAGCAGCACCCGGACTCCGAGCTGACAGTGCTCGTTCTCGACGGCGTCGACGGCTACGTCGATCCGGCCCAAGAGCCCTACCGGCTGGTGGGACCCGCGGACATCGACTGCGAGCCGTTCGAGCAGATGGTGTCGTCCTACAGCGTCATCGAGCTGTCGACGGCCGTTAAGCCGTGGCTGCTGCGAAAGCTGCTGACCGAGCAGGATCACGCCGTCTACCTCGACCCCGACATCCGCGTCGTCTCACCGCTGGACGAGATCCGCGAGCTCGCGACCGAGTACGGCATTGTCCTCACACCGCACAACCTCACGCCGATCCCGCGTGACGGCCGCTACCCGTCGGAGGAGTCGATCCTCATCGCGGGCGCCTACAACCTCGGGTTCATCGGCCTCGGGCGCTCGCGCGCCGCCAACGAACTGCTCGACTGGTGGTCTGAACGCCTGGAGACCGACTGCGTCGTCGACCCGCCATCGGGCCGTTTCGTCGACCAGAAGTGGATCGACCTCGTCCCCGGGATCTGGCCCCAGACGCACCTGCTGCGCGATCCGGCCTACAACATCGCCTACTGGAACCTCCACGCCCGCACGCTGGAGATCAACGGCGACGCGGGCCGTCCGAAGATCGACGGCGGGCCGGTGCGCTTCCTGCACTTCAGCGGCTATAGCCCGGACCGCCCCGACACGCTCTCCAAGCATCAGGACCGCATCGACTTCGCGGAGCGTCCCGACGTCAAGGCCGTGGCCGACCACTATGGCGACGCGCTGCTGGAGCAGGGCTTCGCGGAGGTCTCCAAGTGGCCCTACGGCCTTGCGAGCCGCAGCGCCCGCAACGCCTCGGCGGCCGGCGCGGCGGTCGACGGGATCAACGTGGTCGGCTACCTCAACGCGGAGTTGGGCGTCGGCGAGGTTGCGCGTCAGGCCATCGGCGCGCTCGACGCGGCCGCCATCCCGGTGATCCCCATCGGCGTCACCGCCGGCGTGGGCCGCGAGGCGCACGACTTCGAGCACCAATCCCACGCGCGCGGTCCGTTCGCCACCAACTTGGTCTGCGTCAACGCCGACATGCTGCCGACGATCGTCGGGCAGCTTGGCCCCGAGTTCTTCCAGGATCGCCGGACCGTCGGCTGGTGGTGGTGGGAGTCCGACGCGCTGCCCGAGCGCTGGCACAGCTCGTTCGACCTCGTCGACGAGGTTTGGGCCGGCAGCCGCTTCGTCGCCGAGACGCTGGCAAAGGTCTCCCCGGTGCCGGTCGCCTACATTCCGACCCCGGTGACGATGCGTCCCGGCGTGGCGCCCGACCGGGCGGCGGTCGGCCTGCCGGATGGGTTCGTCTTCCTCTTCTCCTTCGACTTCAACAGCGTCGTCGCCCGCAAGAACCCCGGCGGCGTGGTCGAGGCGTTTCGCCGGGCGTTCCCCGAGCCGCGGACCGGCGTGTCGCTGGTCATCAAGTCCATCAACGGTGACCGCCATCCCGAGGCGGTCGAGGCCTTGACGCAGGCGATCGGCGGCCGCGACGACATCGAGCTGCGCGACGAGTTCCTCGACGCTGACCTGCGCGACGTGCTTGTCGCCAGCTGCGACTGCTACGTCTCGCTGCACCGCTCCGAGGGCTTCGGCTACACGCTGGCCGAGGCGATGCTCCTGGGCAAGCCGGTCGTCGGCACCGCCTACTCCGGCACGGCCGACTACCTGTCAGACCAGACCGGCTTCGTCGTCGACCACGAGCTGGTGGCGATCGGCGAGGGCGCCGATCCCTACCCGGCCGACGGCCGCTGGGCCGAGCCCGACCTTGACCACGCCGCGCAGCTTCTGCGCCGGGTCCTCGACGATCCCGGCGAGGCCCGGGCCCGGGCCGAGCGCGGCCGCGCGTTCATCCTCGCCAACCACTCGCCGGCCGCCGCGGGCCGGGCGATGGCCGAGCGCCTGGCCCGCAGCGCGTCCTCCGGGAATGCGGCTGTACTCGATCCGCCGCCCTTCTCCGAGGCGCAGGTCGCCCGCAGCGAGACGCTCGGGCTGATCGGGGCGACGCCGGAGCCGGCGATCTCGGCTCCCGGCCGGCTCTTGCAGCGGCTGACGCGCAAGCTGCTGCGCCGGCCCACGCTGCACCAGCGCGCGATCGACGAGGCGCTCTGGTGGTCGATCGAGAGCCAGGCGGCGGCGACGGCCGACGCCATCGCGCGGATCGATGCCCACATGCACGCCACACGCCTGGCCGACGGCCGTCGTGCCGGTGAGCTGCAGGCGTTGTCGGGAACCCAGGCCAGCCAGCGGCGTGAGCTGGCGGGCATCGCCAAGCATCTGCGGCATGTCGCCGCCGAGATCCTCCCGGCGGTCGACCTCGCACGTGCGGCGGCAGCCGAGCCCTACATGGAGGGCAAGCCGTTCTCCCGCTTCGACGCCGATGACGCCGGCCGCGTGATGGGCTATTCGGACGCTGACCACAAGGCGGCAGGCGACGCGGGCTACCACGAGTTCGAGGACGTCTTCCGGGGATCAGAGGACATGATCCGCGAACGCCAGCAGCGCTACATCCCGCTGCTGACCGGCTATGGCCCGGTGCTTGACGCAGGCTGCGGACGTGGCGAGCTCCTGGACGTGCTGGCCGCAGCCGACATCGCGGCAAGCGGCGTCGATCTCGAGCCCGAACTGGTCGCCTACTGCCACGGCAAGGGACATCAGGATGTCGTGCAGGGCGATGCGGTGGCCCACCTCGAAGGGTTGCCCCCCGGCTCGCTGGGGGCCGTCGTGTCGATGCAGGTCGTCGAGCATCTGCCCGAGGCCGATTTGCGCCAGATGCTCGCGGCCGCCCATCGGGCGCTGCGTCCCGGCGGGCGACTGATCCTGGAGACCGTCAACCCGCACTCGGCCCGGGCGTTGAAGGCCTTCTGGGTCGATCTGACCCACCAGCACCCGATCTTCCCCGAGGTGCTGCTCCAGCTCTGTCGCCAGGCGGGGTTCGGTGAGGGCTACACGTTCGCGCCCTACGGCGAGGGCGATTGGGACGCCGACCGGACGCAGGCCGGCGAGTACGCCGTCGTCGCGACCCGCTGAGCGCTCAGGCGGGCGTCGAGCCGCTGCCGGGGCCCGCGGCGTGCGCCGGCTCGTCGCCCGCCGCGAGGTGGAACATCCGCGTGCGCAGCACGACGTAGTTCACGGGGGTGATCAGCAGCGCGGCACAGACGACCGCGGCAAGGTCAGGGAACCCGAGCGCGACCAGCAGCACCGCAAGGCCCGCGGTCGTCGGGTACTGCACGGCCGCCATGGCCAGGTAGCGCCGCAGCTGCTGGCTGAGCGTCAGCGCGAACCCGCCGTCGCCGGCGAAGACGAACACCCGCTGCAGGATGAAGTGCGTGGTGATCGCCGCGAGATAGGCGATCGCGACCGTGAGCTGGACCCCGACGCCCAGCGCCAACAGCAGTGCGCCCAACCCGAGGTTCAAGGCGGCGACGAAGCCGCCAACCGTCAAGTAGCGGGTCACGCGCTGCAACGACGGCGGGAGGCTGCGTCGCACCGATCAGAAAGGCTTGCGCAGGAAGGTCAGGGACCGGATGCCGAACGGGAAGCTCACGCCCCGCGCCAGCAGCGATCGCTCGATCCGCGTCGTGACCGCCCCGAGCCGCGAGCTGGTCGTTCGGTCGATGTCGCGTTCCACCAGCGTTTGGCGCTCGGCGGGCGTCGGCGCCTTGTGCTTGAGCCGGTTGCGTTTCTTGACCGCCCAGAACGCCGGGTAGATGAGTGCTCCGATGTGGGTATCGAGCAGGACCTCGAACCCGGCTGCCTTGCCGGCCAGCTCGCCGCGAGCGTAGCGGCGCTCGTGGCCCAGGAAGGCGTCGTAGTAGTCATAGGACCCGGGGCCGGCCGGGACGATGATGGCGGCCAGACCACCAGGGCGCAGCACGCGGTGCAACTCGGCCAGCGCCCCGGCGTCGTCGGGCACGTGCTCGAGCAGGTTGGCGCTCAGCGCGACGTCGACGCTCGCGTCCTTGATCGGGAGATCGCAGACGTCGGCCAGCAGGAGCTTGGCGTCGGGCACCAGCAGGTGCGCGCGGCGCAAGCCGCCGGCGATGAGGTCGACGCCGACCAGCGAGGCGGTGGGCAGCTCGCGGCGCAGGTCCTCCAGCAGGTATCCCGACGAGCAGCCGGCGTCGAGCACGACCTCCGGCCGCAACGGTCCGAACCTCCGCATGCCGTCCATCAGCGACGTTCGCGTCCACATGTCGAGGAAGTGGTCGCGCGAGGCCTCCTCGTGCAACTCCTCCAGGGCATCGGACCAGTTGACGTCCAGCGACTGGGCGTAGGCGGTGAAGGCCGCCTCGGATGGAGGCGCGTCGATGGGCGGGGTTTTCAACACAACGCGCTCAGGCTATCCGGGCGACGTCACGACGAAGGCATGGCGCCCCTGCCGGTTGGCACGGGTTAGGTCGGGTCTAGCGGCTCGTCGCGCCGTAGGCTGGCCGCATGGTCGTCCGAGACAGCGGTGCGGTGACGCGCACGTTCATCGCCGGTGGCGCCGGCTTCATCGGCAGCCACATGACGCGACACCTGCTCGCGGATCCTGACCAGGAAGTGGTCGTCTACGACAACCTCTCCTCGGGGACTATCTCCTATCTGGACGACGTCCTCGATCACGAGCGTTTGACGTTCGTTACTGGTGATCTCCAGGACCTCGACGCGACCTATGCAGCGATCGAGGGCTGCGGGCGGATGTTTCTGTTCGCGGCCAACCCGGACATCGCCAAGGCGGTCACCGAGCCGGCCATCGACTTCTGGCAGGGCACCTATCTGACCAACAACGCCATCGAGGCAGCGAGGATGGCCGGGGTCACCAAGATCGTGTACTCGTCGGGCTCCGGCGTCTACGGTGATCGTGGCGAGGAGGCGGCCCGTGAGGACACGGGCGCCATGCACCCGGTCTCCACCTACGGCGCCAGCAAGCTCGCCTGTGAGGCCATGATGTCGGCCTACTCGCACATGTTCGGCCTCCGCGTCGTCGTCTTCCGCTTCGCCAACGTCGTCGGTCCGCGTCAGACCCACGGCGTCACCTATGACTTCGTGCGCCGGCTGCGCGAGGACCCGACGCGCTTGACGATCCTCGGGGACGGCCAGCAGAGCAAGTCCTACATCCACGTCTCCGACGTCATCGACGCGATGCTCAAGATGGCCGACGCCGACGGCAGGTCGTTCGACGTGTTCAATGCCGGGACGCTGGACTACGTCACCGTCGAGGAGATCGCCGACCTCTGCTGCGAGCGCCTCGGCCTCTCCGACGTCGCCTACACGTTCACCGGCGGCACGCGCGGCTGGAAGGGCGACGTCCCGGTCGTGCGCTTCAACTCCGAGAAGCTCCGCCGGCTGGGCTGGGCCAACCGCTACACCTCGCGCGAGGCGCTGATCGACTCGATCGACCACAACATCGCCGAGGCCGCGGCGCAGGCCCAGGTCCCGTCCTAGACGCGGTTGCGCTCGGCCGCCTCGGAGCCGGCCAGGCTCACGCGTCGAGCCCGTAGCGCTCGCGGACGTCGTCGGCCCCTTCGCGCGGCACGTGGGACTCGATGCCATAGGCGTCTTCGACGATGAACTTCGGCCGTCGCTTGACCTCGTCGTAGATGCGGCCCACGTACTCGCCCATGATCCCGAGCGAGAGCAGCTGGATGCCGCTAAACAGCGACACGATGATGACCAAGGTTGGGTTGCCCAGCGGGAAGTGGACGCCGCCGATCTTGGCGATGAGGTAGCCGATCGCCAGCAGGAAGGCCAGCGCCGAGAAGAGCAGGCCGGTGAGCGAGATCAGTTGCAGCGGATAGCGGCTGAACGACACGATGCCGTTGAGCCCGATGTACATCGACCCGATGAACTTGTTGTACTTGCTGTCGCCGGCCGCGCGCGCATCGCGGTCATACAGGATGCTCGTCTGGTTGAAGCCGACCAGCGCGACCAGGCCGCGCAGGAAGCCGTGGGCCTCGTTGAGCGCGACGACGTGATCGACGACGCGGCGGCTCATCAGGCGGAAGTCGCCCGTGTTGGGCGGGATGTCGACCTCGGCGATCCGCTTGATGATGCGGTAGCCGATCGCCGAGACGATGCGCTTGGGCAGCGTCTCACCCTCGCGCGTGCGGCGCTGGGCGTAGACGACCTCGAAGCCCTCGCGCCAGCGCGCGATCATGTCCATGATCAGCTCGGGTGGGTCCTGGAGGTCGACGTCGATGACGATGACCGCGTCGCCGGTCGAGGCGGCCAGCCCCGCGAGCGTCGCCGCCGGCTGGCCGAAGCGCCGCGAGAAGCGCAGCAGCTTGACGCGCTCGTCGCGCTCGCGCAGCTCGAGGATGATCTCCTCGGTGCGGTCGGTGGACGGGTCGAGCGCGAAGACGATCTCCCAGTCGCAGCCGGTGCGATCGAGGATCGCCGCGGTCCGCTCGTAGAAGGTGGGGACCGTGGTCTGCTCGTTGTAGACCGGGACGACGATCGAGAGCGTGCCGATGTCGTCGCGTGCGGGCATCAGGCGTATTCGGTTCCGATTGCGCCCTGGAACTCGAAGTCGAACGGCAGCTCGGCGGCGCCGGCCGCGGCCATCGCCTGACGCGTGTTCTCAGGGTGTGGGGCGTAGACGAGCAGGAAGCCGCCGCCGCCCGCGCCGACCAGCTTGCCGCCGAGGGCGCCGGAGCGGCGCGCGAGCGTGTAGAGATTGTCGATGCACTCGTCGGTCATGCCCGGGGAGCGGGTGCGCTTGTTCTCCCAATGCTCGTGCATCAACTCGGCGTAGCCCTCGAGGTCGCCGGACTCCAATAGCGCACGGCTGCGGACGCCCATCTCCTTGGTGCGGTGAAGATTCTCGACCATCGTCGAATCACTCCCCTCGGTGCGCTTGACCTGGTCGGAGAGGATCGTGGAGGCCGAGCGCGCCTCGCCCGTGTAGAAGAGCATCAGGTTGTGGCGCAGCTTGCGCAGCGTCGTCTCGTCGAGGTCGAGCGGCTCGACATCGACGGTGCCGTCGCTGTTGAAGGCATAGGCGCAGATCCCGCCGTGGGCCGAGACATATTGGTCCTGCTTGCCGACGGGCTCCTTGAGGACGTCGAGCTCGATGCCGCACGCGGCCTCGGCCAGGTCGCCCGGGGTGATCGACCGGCGCTTGGCCATCGACAGCGCCTTGATCAGGCAGACGACGAACGCGCCGGAGGAGCCCATGCCGGTGCCGGCGGGAACGTCGGCGACCGACGCGATCTCCAGCGGGTTGCCCTGCCAGTGACGCAGCAGGGTCTCGCGGAGGATCGGGTGCTTGATCTCGGCAATCGTGTCGACCTCCTCGGTGTCGGAGTACTTCATGCGGTACCGCTTCTGAAAGACGGTGTGCGTCAGCATGTAGATGTACTTGTCGATCGAGCCGCTGAGCAGGTAACCGCCGTGCTCGCCGTAGTAGGAGGGAAGATCGGTGCCGCCGCCGCCGAGTGAGATGCGCAGCGGGGCGCGGCTGAAGATGACGCTCACGAGGGTGTTGTCTCCTGGTCGAGGACGATCCCAGGCTCGGTCTCGAACCACTGAAGGGTGCGCGCGATGGCGTCCCGGATCTTCAGTGTCGGGGCCCAGCCCAGGGAACGGATCTTCTCGGTGTCGAGGTGGATCAAGGGGGAGTCGCCGGCCCAGCCGCGATCGCCGCCGGTCTTCTCGACGCGCGGTGTCACGCCCATCTGGGCGGTGATCGTCGCGATCGAGTCGTCGACGGTGACGGTCTCGTCGGTGCCCAGGTTGTAGATGAAGGTGCCGGGGCCATCGCCGTGGTGGGCGGTGGCGGTGAGCATCGCCTCCACGCAGTCCTGCACGTAGAGGTAGCTCTTGGTCTGGCGACCGTTGCCGAGGACGTGCAACCGGCTCGGGTCGGCCCGCAGCGCGCGGTAGAAGTCGATCACATGGCCGTGCGTGTAGCGCTCGCCGAGCACCGAGACGAAGCGAAAGACCAGGCCGGTGAAGCCGAAGCCGTGGGCGTAGGCGCCGATCATCCCCTCGCCGGCGATCTTGGAGGCGGCGTACAGCGAGGTCTGGATTGGGAACGGCCCGTCCTCGGGCGTCGGGGTCACGTACGCGTCGCCGTAGACCGAGCCCGTCGAGGAGAAGCAGATCCGCCGGGCGCCGGCGGCGCGCATCGCCTCCAGGACGTTGGCGGTCGCGATCGTGTTCTGCTCGAGATCGCGCCGCGGATGGTCGAGGCCGTGGCGCACGTCGGCGTTGGCCTGCAGGTGGAAGACCGTGTCGCAGCCCTCGACGGCCGCGCGCAGGACCGCGCCGTCGAGGACGTCGCCCTCGAACAGGTCGGCGCCGCGCTCGAGCGCGCCGGTGATGAACTCGTGGCGGCCGGTGCGGAAGTCATCGAGGATCGCGACCTCGGCGCCGTCTTCCAGGAGCCGGTCTGCCAAGGTGCTGCCGATGAACCCGGCACCGCCGGTGATGAGGGCGCGCCGCATTGCGCCGCTGCTAGAGGGAGAAGCCCGCGGCCGCTGCGTCGCGGTGGAACATCTGGACCGTCTCGAGGGAGAACTGGTCGAGATCCTTGCCGAGGTTCTTGACCTTGGGCAGCAGGTCGTGGGTCATCGTGATGATGTGGCAGCCGACCTGATCGGCCTGCACGAGGTTGAGCACCTCGCGCGGACTGGCCCAGATCAGCTCGGACCGCGGCGCGGCGGTCATGATGTCGACCGACCGCTGCATGATCGGCACCGGGTCGATCCCGGCATCGGCGATCCGGCCGGCGAAGACCGAGATGCAGGACGGCGCGCCGTCGGCGACCGCGGCGGTGATCAGCTCGACCTGGGCGGCGGTGAAGAGCGCGGTCACGTTGACCTGGACCTCGGCCTCGGAGAGCTCCCGCACGAGCGGGGCCATCGACACGCCGCTGGTCGTCGTGATCGGGATCTTGACGTAGACGTTCGGACCCCAGGCGGCGAGCTTAGTCGCCTGCCGGCGGATCTCGTCCTCGTCGTCGGCGAAGACCTCGAAGGAGATCGGCTTGTCACGGATCTGCTCCAGCAACCGCTGAGCGAAGTCGGCGTAGTCGGTCAGACCCGCCTTCCACATCAACGTGGGGTTGGTCGTGAAGCCCGTGATAAGCGGGTCGGCAGCCAGGCGGAGGATGCCGTCCAGGTCGGCACCATCCGCGAAGATCTTCGTCGAGATGCGATCGAGCATTACGTTGAACCTCGCTGACCTCTCAGTCGGGGGGACCTCCGCATCATGAACAGATGAGGGCGGCTTCGGGAGAAAGGTTGGGTGCCAATGCGGCAGGGTGCCGGATGGCCCGTTCGACGGTCCCTCGGAGGCCCAGTCAAGGCGCTAGGGCGTCGAGGCGGGGAGCGGGACGAGGTGGACGTTGGCCAGGCGCGTGATGGCGCCGAACGGCCCGAGCACGCGGAACTGGATCCGGTTGAGGCCGCGGCGCAGGGTGATCGGGTAGATCGTCGTGTCAAAGGCGCCCGGGACCTTCGTCGAGCCGTGCGTGTCGGGCGTGCTGATCTGCACGATGGTGTCCTTGGGCAGTGGCTGGGCCGGTGCGGCCGAGAGCTGCAGCCCGTACTTGCGGGCCGACCCGCTGACGACCGTGAGCTCGACGGGGATGTCGGCCAGGGGGAAGGTCACCCGGCCCACGCCCTGGTTGGGGTCGGTGTCGCTCTCCAGGCCGGTCGGGGCAGAGATGTCGACGGTTTTGGGCTTGCCGTCGATCGCTGAGATCAGGGTCGGGATCGGGCTGGTGAGGTTCTGCAGGCGTGCGTACGTCTTAGGCGAGGACGTTCGCAGGCCGTCGTAGTACCCCTTGATGCCGAATGCCGCTCCGCACGCGGCACCCCAGGCGATCAGGATGACGCCACCACCCGTCAGCAGTCGTTTTCGCATACCGTTGAGACGAACAGCCCATCCGAACCAGCCGAGCGCCGCGACGATCAGCAGCACCGACGCGAAGTCGACGGCATAGCGCATTGTCGCGCCCCACAGGGCGAAGGTGGTGATGAAGATGATCACGGCGCCAACGGCGGCCAAGCCCAGGACCACACGGCGAGCCGTCCCGCGCAGCACCAGGGGAGCTGCCAGGGCGAACACGACGAAGGGCGCGCTCGGCAGGATGCCGCTGACGAACTCGACGCCGTCGTACTCCGGTGGCGCGGTGAACGGATAGGACGCGGGCGGCGGCGACAGGTAGATAAACGGGAACCCGAGCGTCAGGTGCGGGCGCGAGAGCAGGTAGTACCACATGCCCGGCGGCACGTACTCGAACTTGTTGCCCTCGCGCGTGGTGATGTCAAAGCCGGCGAGCTGGAACCTCTGGCCGAACTCCGAGGGGCTGCCGAAGCGCAGGACGTTGTAGAGCATCAGTAGGAGGCCGATGGCCATGACCGGCCCCAGCAGCGCCCCGACGATCTGTGCGCGTGACCGCCGCCCCTGCGTGCGGCGATAGAGCACCGCCGCGACGACCGCGAGGCCAAGCGCCCAAATGATCATCGTCGGGCGGGCACCGACGGCGAGCCCGACCATGAGGCTCGCGGCGCCGAGCCGGCCGAGCCGGACGCCGTCGCGCAGGCCGGTGATCACCAGGTAAAGCGCGACGAACGAGAGGCAGTACCCAGCCATGATCGCGACCTCGTAGATCGCGGTGCGTCGCAGCGTGAAGGGCAAGGCGTTGCTGAGGGCCAGCGCCACCGCCGCGGCGCCGAGCATCCAGCGCGGCGCTTCGGGCACGAAGCGCTGTGCGAGCGCGCGCAGGCAGGCAATCGCGAAACAGAAGCCGACGAAGGCGAAGAGGAAGGTCGCGAGCACATCCGTCAGGTCGCCGAGCGGCAGCAGCCGAAATGGCATGTACAGCAGCAGCGCCGGCGTCGGTCCCCAGTAGAGGTAGAACTTGTCGTGATAGAGCGACAGGTCGTGGATCCCGAGGGGCACGTTCTGGTTGACCGCCGGGTCATATGGGTTGGGGAGCGCGAGCAGGCTGGGGTCCGGCGCCTTGAGCAGGTGCAGGTGGCCGCCGAGGAACGCGTCGGACAGCAGGTTGTAGTAGTTCTGACCCAGGCCGGATCGGCCGGGGCCGGTCTCGTTGGACGTGATCAGCGGTCCCGAGGACGAGACCGTCCACAGGTAGTAAGCCCCAACGACCGCGCAGAAGGCGATGAGTGCCTTGTGCTGGCGGATCCACGTCGCCAGGGCGAGCAGGCGTGTCGGCCGAACCGTCGTGGTCGCGGTCATGCTGGCCTCAGGAGGGCGACGGTGAGCCGACGCCCTCGACTTCTTCCCACTTGCCCGGCTGTGCTTCGACGGCTGGGTGGGAGACGACGAGGTGCCAGAGGATCGCTTGGAAGCTCTCGACATGCGGGGTGCGGCGTGCGGCGTCGCACTCGACGACGATCGCGACCTCGGCTGCTTGGGCGGCGTGGCCGTCGGCCTTGCCGATGATCGCGTAGATCGGGGCGCCGACCTCGGTGGCGAGCTCCATCGCCTGCACGAGGTTCATCGAGATGTTGTGCTCGCGCGAGCCACCGCCGACCGAGAACACGAGCATCGCGTCCTTGGCGCTGATCCGCGACGTTCGCAGCCACGCGCTGTAGCTCGTGTCCCACCCCTCGTCGTTGACCCGTGCGGTCAACTCCGACACGTTGTCTGACGGCGTGTAGCTCTCGATATGCGCGATCTTGCGAAAGTCGTTGACCGCATGAGAAGCATGCCCGGCACCGCCGCCGACCCCGACGATAAACAGCCGTCCTCCACGCTCACGAACCGCGGCGATCCCCGTCGCCATGCGCTCCATGTCCTCGCGCGAGATGCTCGCCGCGATCTCAGCGACCTCGTCCAGATACAGCGCGGCGTAGCTCATCGCTCGCAACGTATCCGAGATCTTCGGGCCTTCGGCTGCGTGTCCCTGCCAGCCGTCAGGGTGCCCGCGCCTGGGCGCTCAGCCGGTGTAGTCGAACGGGAGCCCGGCGGCGACGTCGGCGAATGCCGGAGCGTCAAGGTCTCGCTGGGAGACCTGCAGCTCGTCGGCGGGCACCGGCCAGACGACGCCGAGCGCGGGGTCGTTGTAGGAGATCTCACGCTCGGTCGCCGGGTCGTAGTAGGCGTCGAGCTTGTAGACCACGTCGGCGATCTCCGACACCACGCAGAACCCGTGCGCGAAGCCGGGGGGCGCGTAGAGGATCCGCAGCGACTCGTCGTCGAGGTCGTAGCCCTCCCACTCGCCGTAGGTCGGCGAGCCACGGCGTAGGTCGACGAGCACGTCGTGGATCTGGCCGCGCGCACAGCGCACGAGCTTGCCCGCGCCGCGTCCGACGGTGAAGTGCAGGCCGCGGACGACGCCGCGCGTCGAGCGCGAGTGGTTGTCCTGGACCATCTCCTCCTGGATGCCCAAGGCCATCAGGTCGCTGCGGCGGTAGGTCTCCACGAAGAAGCCGCGGTCGTCGCCGAAGGCCTTGGGCTGGAGCAGCAGCGGGCCGTCCAGCCGAGTCTCGATCACGTCGAAGGGCACGGCGGCAGCCTAGCGGCGACAGATCGGCTCCCGCCCGCCCCCCGTAGGGTTGCTCGCACGATGTCCTCGTCGCTGCGTCGTGTCCGCTTCGCGCTTGGCCGTGCCTACGCCGCACTCTGGCGCGCCGCCGACGGCGCGCTGGCGCGGCTGGCCCCCGGCTCAGTCCGGCGCGAGCGCGCGCGACCGGTGCTGCCGGGCGCGCCGGTGCACCGCCGCTACGGGCTGCGGGTGGGGCAGCCGGTCGACCGGTTCTACATCGAGCGCTTCCTGGCGCGGCACGCCGACGACGTGCGGGGGCGGGTGCTCGAGGTGCTCGACGACACCTACACGCGCCGCTTCGGCGGCGACGCCGTGGTCACCGCCGATGTCCTGGACCTCGATCCGGGCAACACGGCCGCGACGATCCGCGCTGATCTGCAGACCGGTGACGCCGTCCCGCGCGAGGCCTTCGACTGCGTCATCCTCACCCAGACGATCTCCATCACCTATGACGTCGCGGGCGCGTTGGACACGGCGTGCGCCGCGCTGGCCCCGGGTGGGGTGCTGCTGCTGACCGCTCCGGGAATCTCCCACCAGGCCGAACCCGAGGGCGAGCTCTTCGCCGACCATTGGCGCTTCACCTGGCGCGCGATCGCCCGGCTGCTGGGCGAGCGGCTCGGCCCCGAGAACGTGGAGGTGGGCGCCGAGGGCACGGTCGCCGCCTGCGCGGCGTTCTTGTACGGGATCCCGGCCGGCGAGGTGGACCCAGCCCAGCTCGATCCCCACGATCCCGACTACGAGATGGTGATCTGGGCGCGGGCGGTCAAGCCGGCGCGCTGACTGCGGCATGCGGGGCGGGCGGGCGCGGGTGCTGCCGCTCGGTGCCGAAGGCGGCCAGGTCGGCGAAGAGGTCGCCGATCACGCGCGGCCAGAGCTTGGACGCTGCGAACTGGCGGCTCTTGTGGTGGCCGCGGATCCGGATGCGGTCGTGCATGTCGGGCATCTGCGTCAGCTGGTGGACGCGCAGGCTCAGCTCGTGGCGGTCGCTGACCTGCAAGACGTCGATGCCGGGCTCCAGCCCAAAAAGCGGCTCGAGCACCTCGGTGATGACCAGCGCGCCGGAGGCCAGGTGCAGCAGCACGCGATTCTCGAACGACCGCACCCACTCCTCGCCGTGGAGGTTGAGCCCGGCATCGGCGCTCCACAGGACGTCGCGCAGCTCGTCGCCCATCAGCGCGTGGGCGTAGTGCGGGAGGTCGAGCTCGTGCTTGAGGCCGACCAGCGACTGCTCGCGGTGCATCGTTGAGTACCCGATGAAGATGATCCGCGGTGGCCGGCGCGACGGTCGCGGCGCGCGGTAGAGACGGTCGTCGACGGGCAACGGCATGGCGCGCCAGAGCGGGACGAGCGCGGCCGCGGCGTCCCAGCCATGCGGGTCGAAGGTGATGACCCGGTCGACGTTGCCGCGGTCGATCTTGGCGAGCTCGGCCAAGTTGTAGGTCAGGTTGGGATGCGGTGGGTCGGTGTCGTCCGGCTGGCCAGCGACGGTGCGCGGCAGTGGCTCGGTGAGGAAGCCGAGGACGGGCGCGGCGATCGCGTCCATCGTTGCGGGCGGCAGGATCTCGGGGCGAAAGACGACGACGGCGTGCGGGTCGAAGCGGCGCAGGGCGTCGAGCATCGGCGCGGTCTGTGCCCCGCCGCGGAAGTCGATGAACATCGGCTGCAGGCCGCCGGCGGGTGCGTTGAGCGAGCACGCCTCGAAGTACGTGCGCTGCCCGACGAACGCGACGCGCGCCGGGACGCCCGGCGGCGGTGGCGCGTAGGGCAGGTCGTAGCGCACGCCCGTCGTCCGGCTCGCTTACCCGCGCGCCGCGGCGCCGACGAGCTGCGTCGCGACCTCGCGGTGGGTCCCGAAGGCGTGGAGGTCGGCGAAGAGGTCGCGCATCAGCGCCGGCCAGACGCGCGAGGCGCGCACCAGCTCGGCCTTCTGGCGGCCGCGCACGCGGATGCGGTGAAACGCGTCCGGGAACGCGCGCGCCTCGGTGGCCACCGCGAGCAGGTCCTCGGGATGGCTGACCTCGACGAAGTCGAAGCCCGGCTCCAGCCCGTGCGTCGGGCTCAGCGGCTCGGAGATCACCAGATGGCCGGCGGCGAGATGCAGGAGCACGCGGTTCTCGAAGCTCGGGTAGGGCTCGTTGTGGATGTTGAAGGTGATCTGGTGGGCGTCCAGCAGCTCCTCGAGCTCCTCGACCTGGATGCCGAACGCGACGTGCAGGCAGTCGAAACGGTGCTTGACGTCGATCAAATAGCGCTCGCGGTGCACGGTCGAGCGGCCGACGAAGAGCATCCGCGGGGTGCCGTTGACGCGTTGGACGGGGCGGTAGAGGCGGTCGGCGACCGGGATCGGCAGAGACCGCCAGACGTCCATCACCTCGTCGACGGTGGGCACGATCAGCGGGTCGAAGGAGACCAGGCGGTCGACGTTGGCACGGTCCAGCCTGGCCATCGCGCGGCGGCGCTCTTCGAGATCCCAATGGAGTGCCCCGCCTCCGATTTCTCGTGAGATCGGCTCGGTCAGAAAGCCCAGGACCGGCACCGCGAAGTCGGCCAGCAGTCCGGCCGGGACGGTCTCGGGCCGGAAGACGACGACGGCGTGCGGCGCGAAGGCGGTCAGCCGCGCGCGCAGCAGCTCGGGGTCGCGGCCGTCGCGGTAGTCGATGAACGCCGTTCGGATCCGGGCCGAGTCCTCGTCCAGTGCGCAGGCGCGGAAGTAGGTCTGCTGGCCGACGAAGGCTAAGCGCAACGGCGCGCCCTCGGGCGGGGCGGGATAGGGCGAGGTGGCGGGGCGGGCCATCGGCAGGCATACGTTACGCTGCCCGCGATGCCGACTTGGGAAGCCCGTGTTACTCGCGGGACCGCTCCGGCCGACCGGGTCGACGCCGAGCTCCGTTATGCCTATGTGGCGCCGCTGCTGCGTGACGCGGCGCTCTGGGTCGACCTCGGATGTGGGACCGGCGTCGCCGCCGGCGCCGCACTGCGCGATGCGTCGGTGAGCGCGCGTGCGCTCTTGGTCGACGTTGAGCCCGACGCGCTGGCCGAGGCGCGCCGCGAAGTCGGCGTGGAGGTCGTCAACGGGGTCGTGGCTGACCTGTCGACAGCGTCGGGTGCCGACGCGGTCCGCGCAGCGGTTGCCGACGTCCGCGCTGACGGCCCGATCGTCGTGACCTGCCTGGACGTGCTGCACCAGCTCGCCGACTTCACCGCGGCCGTCGAGCTGCTGCTCGGGCTGGGGGAGACCGCGACGGTGGTCCTTAGCGTCCCCGACGACGCTGCCGGCGCACTCGACGATCCGCACCGTCGCAGCGCCTGGTCGGCTGGCGCGGCCGAGGAGCTGCGGCGTCTGCTGGGAGCTGGCGCGGTCGTCGCGCGGCAGGTCCCGGTGCGCGCGGCGGCGATTGTGCCCGCGGGCGCCGAGGCGTCGAGCGCGCCGCTGGGAAGCGTCACGGTCGAGGCCGATCGCGCGCCCGCGCATCACCTCCTGGCGTTCGGCGCCGGAGCTGACCGCCTCGCCCCGGTCGCGCTGGCGCGTGCGGCCGACCTCGACGCCGAGCGCGCCGACGCCCGCCGGCGCGAGAGCGACCTGGCCTACCTCGAGGCGCGCCTCGCGCAGCTCGAGGCGCCGGCCGCGTCGGGCTGAGGGAGGCTGAGGCGGCCATCATGCGCGTCGCGTTCCTCGTCCCCGCGCTGGATCTCTTCGGTGGCGTCGGCGTCGTCGTCGGGCACGCCCGGCGGCTGCGCGAGCGCCACGGCATTGACGCGGTTCTCGTCCTCACGCGCGCTGACCGCGCGACCAGTGAGCACGGCTTCGAGGACCTCGACGGCCTGCCGGTGCTGGAGCTCGACGGCGCCCGCGGGGAGCACTTCGACGTGGCGGTCGCGACATGGTGGGAGACGACGCTGCACCTCCACGATCTGGCCGCCGATCGCTACGCCTACTTCGTGCAGTCGATGGAGGACCGCTTCTACGGGCCCGATACCGCCGAGCGCGCGGCCGCCGCGATGACGCACGCGCTGCCGGTGGCGATGCTCACCGAGGCGCGTTGGATCGCCGACCAGCTCCAGGAGCTGCGCGGCACGCGCAACGGGTTCCTCGTGCACTACGTTCGCAACGGCATTGACAAGTCGGTCTTCGCGCTGCCCGACGGTGAGCTGACGCCGGCGCCGCGAATCGACGGTCCGCTGCGGGTGCTCGTCGAGGGCCGCCCGGGCGTGCCGTTCAAGGGCGTCGACGAGGCGCTTGCGGCCGCGGGCGCGATGCGCGAGCCCGCGCACGTGACGCTCGTCTGCGCCGACGGCGCCGTGGTCGCGGGGCCGGTGCCCGCGGGCGCCGACGAGGTCGTCGGCCCGCTGGACGCGGCGGGGATGGCCAAGCTGTACGCGAAGACCGACGTGGTGTTGAAGCTCGCGCGCGTGGAAGGGATGGCCGGGCCGCCGCTGGAGGGCTTTCACTGCGGCGCGACCTGCGTCACGACGCCGGTGACCGGGCACGACGAGTACATCTCCGACGGCCGCAACGCGCTGCTGACCAGCTGGGACGACGAGCGCGGCACCTCGCGCCTGCTCGACCTGCTCGCGCGCGATCGCCAGCTGCTGCACCGGCTGCGCGTCGGGGCGGTCCGCACCGCGCGCTCGTGGCCCTCGACGCAGCAGTCGACGGCGATGCTCGCGATCGCGCTCGGCCGGATCCTCGCGGCGCCGTCGCCGGATCCGACCGGCTCGGCGGTCTCGATGGCCGCCGACATCCGGACCACGATGCAACGCCATCAGGCCGCTGAGCGCGACCACGAGCGGCTGGAGGTGCGGATGCGCCGGATCGAGTCGCTGCTCTCCAAGGGCCCGCTGAAGATGGTGCGCCGTGCCGTGGCGGGGCGTCGCTAGATGGGGTTCGGCATCAAGACCAAGTTGAAGCAGATGGCCAGCGGGCCGGTGGTCAACGACGAGTACGTCGAGGCGCGGGTGCTGGGCGCGCTGCTGCGCGCGCCGGGCGGCGCCACGTTGGCGCCGCCTGCCGAGGGCGCCGCGCTGCACGTGGCGTTCGTTGTCCCGTTCTTCCAGCAGGGCAGCGGCGGGCACATGACGATCGCCAACCTCGTGCGCGCGCTGGAGCGCCGCGGGCACCGGTGCTCGCTGTGGATCGACGATCCGGGCGGGCGCTGTCGGGGCGGGGCGCAGGGCGCGGCGCGCGACTTGCGCGCGTGGTTCGGACCGTTTGAGGCCAGCGTCGCCTATGGCTTGGAGGCGTTCACGGGCGCCGACGTGGCGGTGGCCACGGGCTGGCAGACGGTCGCGCGCGTGCGGACGCTGCCCGCGGCGGGGCGCGCGTACCTGGTGCAGGACCACGAGCCGGAGTTCTTTGGGACCAGCGTGCAGCGCGCGTGGGCCGATGACAGCTACCGGCATGGCCTGTACCCGATCACCGCGGGCCAGTGGCTGGCCGACACGATGGGCGAGTTGTACGGGTTGCCCGCCACGGCGTTTGACCTCGGTATCGACGGCGACCGCTATCAGCCGTCGCCGGATGTGGCGCGGCGCTCCAACGTGGTGGTGGCCTACGCGCGGTCGGCGACGCCGCGGCGCGGCGTGCCTGTCGCGCTGGCCGCGCTGGCCGAGCTGCACGCCCGACGTCCGGAGGTCGAGGCCTGGCTCTTCGGCCATGGCGGGCCGCCCGGCGTCGACTTCCCCTATAAGAACCTGGGCGTCGTGCCCGAGCCGGAGCTGCCGGCGATCTACGCCGAGGCGACGGTCGGGCTGGTGCTGTCGATGACCAACTACTCGCTGGTCGCCCAAGAGATGCTGTCCTGCGGGCTAGCGTGCGTGGAGCTCGACGCGCCCAGCGTGGTCGCGGCCTTCGGTCGCGGCGGCCCGGTGGACTTCGCGCCGCTGGACCCGATTGCGATCGCCGACGCGCTCGAGCGGCTGCTGGACGATCCGGCGCTGCGCGCCGACCGTGCGGCGCAGGGCGTGGTGCTGCGGGCGCAGCGCACGTGGGATCACGCGGCGGCCCAGGTCGACGCGGGCCTGCGCGCTGCGATCGCCCACGCCCACCGCGACCGCGGGGCGGTGTAGCCATGCCGGCGTTGCGACGCCGGCGAGGCGGGGCTGGCGAGGGCATGGTGCGCGGCGTCGCGCCGGCGGTGCCGTGGGCGTTGGGGGAGCTGCTGCGGGTCGGACCGGCGCCCCTGATCGAGCGCGCGGTCGGCGACGCCGATCGGCTCGACGTGGCGCTCGTCCTGCGGCCAGGGTGCGTTGAGGCGCGCTCGGCGGGTGTGCCCGCGGAGTTGTTGCAGGCGTTGAAGGACGAGGGTGTTGTTGTGCGGGTCGTCGCGGGCGACGTGACGGAGGATCCGGCAGAGGTGGGCGGTGACGACCTTTCGCGCGCAGATGTCGTCCTTGCTGCCGGGTGGCCGGCTGCGCCCGCAGTGCTCCGCGCGACCGGGGTCCGGGCGCGCGCCGTGTTGGCCACCAGCGCACCCGCGCCGCTCGCGGAGCTGGGGTGGACGGCGGGGATCGAGCTCCTTGGCCCGCCGTGGCTGGGGGGCTCATTGCCCGGCGGCACCGATGCCGTCTACGTGCCGCTGCCCGTCCACCGCCGCGAAGATCTCGTACTCGTCCACGGCGACGAGCCGTTCGGCCTCCTCGCCGCGGCCGAGCTGCTCCGCCGGCGCGACGACCTGACCCTTGCGGTCAGCGGGGTGCGCGAGGATCTTGAGCTGCCGTTCCCGTTCCTCGGCGTCGAGCCCGGCGGCACAGCGTTGGCCCATGCCTTTGCCTCGGCGACCGTTGCGCTCGCGCCGCCGGTCCGCGGCTGGCGCCCGGCCGCGGTCGCGATGCTGGCCTGCGGCCAGACGATCGTCGCGCCCGACGATGCGCCGACCCGCGCCGCCCTCGGCTCGACCGCCTCGTTGGCCTCCGGCCCCCTCGCCGCCGCCGACGCCGTCGAAACCCTTCTCGCCGACCTCCCACTCCGCGCCGAGCGCGCCCGCGCCGGCTTTGCCCACATCACCTCCGGCTGGTCGGCCACCGCCGCCGCGCTCGCCACGGCACTCCGAGCGCTCCCGTGACCGTAAGCCTCCACGGGGCCGTCGAGGGACGACTGGATCTCGGAGAGCGAGATCCAATCGTCCCTCGACGCGCTGGGGTGGTCGGGGCGTGAGGTTGTGCGTTGTTGTTGTGGTCGCTCCTGGCGCCAATGGTGCGGCGGCGTTAGCGGCGCTGCGCGACGCTGGCGTCGATGATGCGCTGACAGTCGCGCTGGAGCGGCCGGGTGCGTGGGCGGGGGCGCGCAACCGTGCCCTCGACCTGGCCGCAGAGAGCGACATCATGGCGTTGGTCGACCATGATGTACGGGTTGATTCGGGCTGGTATGCGGCCGTGCAAGAGGCGTTTGGCGATGCGCGCGTCGGCGTGGCGGGTGGGCCGCTGCGGGCGATCGGCGTGCCGGGGTGGCTGGATGCCGAGGGCCACGCCGAGGTGCTCGGCCTCCACGACGGCGACCCGCAGCGGTCTGGGCCGTTCCCTGGCGGCAACGTCGCGTTTCGCGTCGCGGCGCTGCGCGGCGTTGGCGGCTTCTTCCCCACGCGCGGCCACGCCGCCGCGCGCGACACGGTCGGTGAGGATCGCCGGGCGCAGCGCGAGCTGGAGGAGGCGGGGTGGAAGATCGTCGTCGCTCCCGGGATGTCCGCCGCGCGCGACCTCTCGGCGCTGCGCCCTGTCGAGCTGCTGCGCCGCCGCGCGCAGACCGGCGCCCGCGCCGCAACGCTGGGCGCCACCGACCGCCAGGCCGGCGCGGCGCTGGCCGCCCGCGCCGCGGCCTCGGCGACCGCCAACGTCCTGCGTGGCCACCGCGCCGCCGCGATCGACCGCGCGGCCTGGGCCGCCGCCGGCGCCGGCGCCGTCCTCGGCCCGGCGCTCGCCCACGCGGGCTTGCAGCCCGATCGCTCCTCGACCACCCTGCGCGCCGACGTCCCGTCGCCAACGCCGCACCCGCTGCGTCGCCGCCCTCCCTCGACGGCCGGTGGGGGCGCCGGGGGCCACGGCGCGATCCTCCTCTACCACCGCGTCGCCGACATCGGCCCCGACCCGCTCGGCCTCGCGGTCACGCCGGAGCGTTTCGCCGAGCAGCTCGACGCGCTCGCCAGCGGCTGGACGCCTGCGCCGCTGGAAGCCGTCGTCGCCGGGAAGGCCGGCCCGCACGCCGTCGCCATCACCTTCGACGATGGCTACCACGACAACTTGCTCAACGCCCTGCCGGCGCTGGCCGCCGCGAGTATCCCCGCCACGCTCTTTGCCTCCACCAGCCACATCGCCACCGGCGTCGGCTACTGGTGGGATGGCGTCACGGCGGCGCTCGCCAACGCCGACGCCGACGACCGCGACATCCTCGCCCTCGACCTCCCCGAGGGCACGCGTGCCTGGGCCCCGCGCACCCGCGACGAGCGCGCCGCCGTGCGCGCCCACGTGCACGCCGCGCTGCGCACCCGCGACCGCGCCACGATCGCCGGCGCGCTCGCGCAGCTCCAAGCCTGGGCCGGCCAGGACGGCGCGACCCAGCCTCCGGACCGCGACCGGCCGCTCACTCCCGACGAGCTCGTCACCCTCGCCACCGCCGGCCCTTTCACCGTTCAGGCCCACGGCCGCACCCACCTCAGCCTCGCCCACGCCCCCGCACCGGTCCGCGCCGGCGAGCTGGCCGGCAGCGCCGACGACCTCGCGTCCTGGCTCGGCGAACCCAAGCGCCCGACGATCTTCTCCTATCCCTTCGGCGTGCCCGGCGTCGACGTCGATCACGCCACCAAGACCGCCGCCGGCGCCGCCGGCTACACCCACGCCACCGTCAACACGCCCGGCCTCGTCGGCGCGAGGACCGATCCCTACGCCTTGCCACGGCTCGCCGTGCCGGATGTCGGCGGTGCCGCCTTTGCGCAGTGGCTGCGCGCCGCGCTCCCCGGCCGCGGCTGACCGGCAGCCCCACCGGGGCGCCCGACTTGTCATCCTGTCGGGCGCATGTCCCGTCTGGATCGCCTGCGCGCGCGGTGGCCCGTTTCGCCCCGTGTTCACGCCTACGCCGCCTGGTCGGCGCTGGTCTTGTTCACCCTGATCGTCATCTCCGGCGCCGCGGTGCGGCTGACCGGCTCTGGCCTGGGCTGCCCCGAGTGGCCGCGCTGCAACGGCACGTCGGTGACGCCATCTGACGGCCACGCCTACATCGAGTTCGGCAACCGGATGATCACGACGCCGGTCTCGATCGCCGCGGTGCTCTGCCTCGCCTTCGCGCTGCTGCGCCGGCCCTACCGGCGCGACTTCACGGTGCTCGGCGCGCTGCTGGTCGGGGGCGTGCTCGTCCAGGCGGTGCTCGGCGGGGTCACGGTGCTGACGGGCCTGCATCCCGTGACCGTCATGAGTCATTTCCTGCTCTCGATGGTGACCTTGGTCATCGCGATGGCGCTGGTCTGGCGCGTGATGCGCGAGCGCGCCGGCAAGACGGAGACGCCCGTCCACGATCCGCTGCTCGTCAGGCTCACCCGCGCGCTCACGGTGGCGGGTGCCGTCGTGGTCGTGGTCGGCACCTCGGTGACCGCCTCCGGGCCCTACGCCGGCGGCGAGGGCACCGACGACACGGTTTCGCGCCTGGGCCTCTTCGGCGACGACACCTTCAGGACGGTGATGATGGTCCACGCGCGCGTCGCCGCCGTCTTCGGCGTAGCCGCCGTCGCACTGTGGATCTTCGCCCGCCTCCGCGGTGCGCGTGACCTCTTTGCGCCGCTGACCGCCGTCTGCGTCGCGGTCGCGATCACCGGCATCATCGGCACCCTGCAGTACCACGTGCTCGACTACCCGGCGTGGACCGTGTGGCTGCACGTCGCGTCGGTCTGCTTGACCTGGAACGCGCTGATCTGGTCCTCCCTGGCGGCCGGGCGTAGCGAGCGCGTCGCCGCCGATCAATCGCTCGCCCGCAGCCCGATGGCGCAGATCAACATGGCGGGCACGGCGACCGTCGCGAGCGCCACGCGCAGCGAGACGACCGAGGACAGGATCCCGACCTCGAGGGGTGCCGCGACGAATGAGCCGTAGCCCGCGATCGTGATCAGCGTGACGACGCTCGCGCCGCGGTCGCCGGCGGCACGGCTGCCGATGGAGTAGCCGATCGGGACGAGCGGAGCGGACGCGACACCGACCAGGAGCAGGCCGGCGATCGCGAAAGCGGGCGAGGCGCTGCAGACGGCGATGCCGATGCCGAGGGCGATGAGCGCGCCGGCGATGGCGATCGTCCGCGGCTCGCCGAGTCGGCGAGCGGTCGTCCCGCCCAGGCAGCAGCCGACCGCTCCCGCGCCGTAGAACGTCGCCAGGCCGGCGCCGCCGAGCAGGGCCCCAGAGGTGAGCGTGCCTCTGAGGTAGGTGGATGCGTAGCCCTCAAGCGCGCTGTCGCCGAAGTACGCGAGCGTCACCAGGCCGATGGCGAGCGTCACACCGGGAAGGCGCAGCAGATGCGAGGCCGACGTCACCGACCCTGAGGTCGTCTCGGCGTCGTTGACCCGATCCGGCAGCGCAGCGGTCCACAGGTGGGCCGCGATCAGCGTCAGAACCGCGCCGGTCAACACGTACACGATCCGATAGGACGTCCCGAGGCCCATCGCGACGCCGGCGCTGAGTGCGCCGACCATTGCTCCGACGCTGAACCCCGCGTGGAGACGGGTCATGACGCTTGTGCGGAATCGACGTTCGTAGGCGCCGCCGAGCGTGTTGACCGAGATGTCGTACACGGTCGCCGACACCCCGTACACGATCAAGACAGCGAGCAGCGCGGCGTAGGAGTCGACCACCGCCAGCGCGGCCAGGACGAGCGCCACGGCGATCGGCCCGGCGACGGTCAGCCAGCGCAGCGCCATGGCGTCGATGCGGCGCAGGCCCGCGAGACCGGCGACCAAGCCGGCGGCTGACATGACCGCCAGGGCAACGCCGAGCGCGGCTGTGGACATGTTTAGGGACCGGCGGAGATCCTCGATGTGCACCGACCAGACGCCGGTTGAGAACCCGAGTCCGGCAAACGTGATGGCAATGGAGCGCAAGGACCGCCGAGCGTGCTGCAGCTCGGCCTCCCTCGGAACGACGAGCGACACCTGAAGACACCTTCTCTTGGGAACGACGAGACATGTCGGCCTCGCGGCCGATGGCATGTGCGGGTCCGCCGGCACCGTGCCGGCGGCGTCGTCCTAGCGGGGTGTGTCGCCGAGCTCCAAGAGCACGGACTGAATGTATCGCCGACTAGTGCACGTAGCGCACGCGATCCGCGCCGAGCGCGGCGCGGGCGCTGGTCGCGAGACCGCGGTCGCCGGTCATCAGGACTGCGCCATCGAGCGCCTCCGCCAGTGCCAGGTAGGCGGCGTCGTAGGCCGTGAGATTGTGGCGCAGCTTCCAAATGCCTGCGCGCAGCGGGTCGTGCGGGTAACGGATGAGTCGGATCGCGCCGAGGTCGTCGACCGCCTCGCTCGCGCGCTGGTCGGTGATGGCTCTGCCGCGCACGAGGTTGCGCATGGCATTGAGCGTCTCGGGCTCGACCACCTCGGGTGCGTGGAGGGGATCCTGTTCGCGTCCGGCCAGCTCGTGGTCGATGGCTTCGACTGCCTCGGTGCGACCCAGGAGGAAGTCGGTGAGCACCGATGCGTCGATGACGATCAACGGGCGTCGCGCGCGGCGCGG
The DNA here is from genome assembly GCA_963829185.1 of uncultured Conexibacteraceae bacterium. Lineage (GTDB taxonomy): Bacteria > Actinomycetota > Thermoleophilia > Solirubrobacterales > Solirubrobacteraceae > Baekduia. The sequence continues at coordinate 235,587 of CAWHID010000005.1, read as the reverse complement.
ATGACGGCGGCGCTCGACGGGCCGTCGTAGCGCTCCCGTCCGCGGATGCGCTCCGCCAGTTGCGGCACTGTCGGCGTCCGTGCGATGTCGGTCATGCGCGCTAGCAGGAACTCGTTGAGCGACTGGCCCGCCAGCGCCGCCTGGGACTTCAGCTGGCGATGGACGTCCTCGGGCACCCCGCGGACCTGCACGTTGGTCATGCCCGTCATGCTAGCACCACGCCTGCAATGCAGGCATAATGCATGCAAGTCGCCGGAGACCTGAACCTACCCCAGTCGCTCCGCCCCCACGGTCAGCAGCGTCACGAGCGTCGCGGCGACACCCACAACTCCCGGTACGGCGCGACGCACCCAGCGGCGTCGGCGACGCGACCATCCGCGGCCGTGGCCACGGCGGCTGGCAGTGCTGGCGTAGATCGGTAGCGACCGTTCCATGACCCTCCTCCAAGGCGGCATGCCACGCTCGTTGGCCCCGGGGGTCAACGACGTGCGCGCGAGCATGCCGCACGTTCCGGACGAATCTTTCGAAACGGGGCCGGACGTCAGGCCGCGCGCATGTCCGCAGCGCCACCCACGATGGTGGTCTGCGGCGTGCCCGTTGCCGTTCCCGACAGCACCAGCACCGCGACGTCGTCGCGCTGCTCGCCGAACTCCTGCAGCGCCGCGTCGATCCCGCCGGCGATCGTCTCGGCGTCTGCCGGCCCGATCGCCCGCAGCAGCGCCACTAGGCGCTCGGTGCCGAAGCGGCCGTCCGGTCCGCGCGTGTCGGTGACGCCGTCGGTGTAGAGGACCAGCGCGTCTCCGGCGCCGAGCGGAACATTGGCGACCGTCCAGCGGCCTTCCGCGAACGCGCCGAGCAGCGTGCCCGGCCGGCCGACGGGTCGCACATCGCCATCAGCGGCGACCAGCAGCGGTGACGGATGCCCGGCGCAGACAACCTGCAGCCCGACTCCGGGCACGCCGTCGGCCGGCGGGTGGACGCCGACGCAGACCGCGGTGCAGATCTGGCGTCGCTCGGGATCTGAGCCGAGCGTCGCGTTTAGCCGGCGCAGCATCGCGGTCGGGTCGTCCTCGTACTCGGCCGCGGTGCGCATCGTGTAGCGCGCCAGCGACGTGATCGCCGCCGCGCCAGGGCCCTTGCCGGTGACGTCGCCCATCATGACCATCCAGCGGTCGCGCGCCTCGAAGAGGTCGTAGAAGTCGCCGCCGACCTCGGTGGCTGTGCCGGCGGCGCGGAAGCGCGCGGCGATCGCCAGGCCCGGGATCACCGGCAGGCGCGGGGGCAGCAGCGACCGCTGCAGCGTCGTGGCGATGTGCGTGCGGATCGCATGCACCCGGGCGTGGTCGACCGCGATCGCTGCGCGCCGCGCAAGCTCCTCGGCGAGCTCGAGGTCGGCGGCACCGAGGAGCCGCCCGCTCTCTGACGTCGTAGCCAGCTGCATCGTCCCGATCACGCGGTCGCCGACGACCATCGGCACGATCAACATCGAGCGCGTGTCGATGATCCGCATCAGCTCGGCGTGCCGCGGCGACTGGGCGTAGCGGGCGACATCCTCGGCGACGACGTCGGCCCAGACGATGGACTTGCCAGTGCGCATGACCTCGGCCGGCCCGCGGTCGTCGGACTCGGCCGGCGGGTAGTCACGACGCCACTCGTGCAGCAGCTCGACGCGCTCCAGGTCGCGATGGGCGACGGCCACCTGCACGAGCGCGTCGCGCTCGTCGCGCAGATCGATGCGCGCCCAGTCGGCAAGCTCCGGGACGACCGCCCACGCTGCTTTGTCGATCGTCGCGTCGATGTCGAGTGAGGAGGACAGGAGCTTGCTCGCGTTGGACAGCAGCCGCTCGCGCACCTCCTGGCGCTTGACCGCGGTGACGTCTTCGCCGACCCACACGACGAAGTCCACGGAGCCATCGCTGTCGGTGACCGGCACGGCGCGCGCGAGCAGCCAGCGATCCTGGCCGCTCTCACGATCGATCGTGTGCTTCAGGCGTGGGCTCGGCGTCTCTCCGGCCAGCGCGCGCATGACCAGGAGATCCTGCATCGCGACCGGCTCACCGTGCTCGTCGAGGACCTTCCAGCGGTCCAGCAGCGCGGCGCTGCCACGGGCGATCAGCGTGGTGACGTCCTGCACGCCGGCGAACTCGGCGGCCGCGCTGTTGGCAAAGCGCAGGCTGCCGTCGGGAGCGATTGCCGCGACCGCCTCGCCCAGGCTGTCGATGATCGCCTCCAGACGGCCCTCGACGCGGCGCAGGTCGTCGAACAACCGGGCGTTGTCGAGCGCCAGGGCGGCGCGGCCGGCGAGATCGCGGCCGAGCTGCAGCTCGTCGTCGGTGAACGGCTCGCGGCCGCCGCCGCGGACCAACGACAGCGTGCCGAAGGTCGCTCCGCGGCCGATCAGCGGGAGCACGAGCGCCGACTGGAAGCCGGCTCCGAGGACGTGCTCGACGTGCTCCGGACTGGCGGTGTAGCCGTGGACCTCCTCGGGCAGATCCTGCAGCAGCACCGGCTCGCGCGTCCGCAGTGCCACGGCGACTGGATGGTCGCTGGCGAGGTCCAGCGGATGCGCGTCGCGCAGCCGTCGCAGGTCGCGGGCAACGGTCTCCTCGACGGCGGCGGTGACGGCGCCGCGCAGTGACCCGTCGCGTTGCAGGAGGTCGAGGATGGCGACGTCGCCGAGCGCCGGTACGAAGAGCTCGGTCAGGCGCGAGAGCATCACCTGCGGTTCGAGCATCGACTCCAGCAGCTCGCTCACGGCCGCCACGAGGTCGGCACGGCGGCGGGCGGTCCGTTCGGCATCGCGCTCGGCGGCAAGCGCCCGGGCCGTCTGTGCCAGCGTCCGCTGGGCGCGGAACAAGGCGAAGGCGACGCCGACCAGCACCGTGACCGCGAGGATCGTCAGCGCCGTGCCGCCGGTGATCAGGTCGGCGACTACGACGGCCAAGAGGCCGACGAGCGCGATCGGCAACGCGCGCGAGCCGGGGTCGTGAACCTCCCGGGTCGGTGGATCGTCTGGCACTCAGGCGATGCTATGCGCGCGGCGCCGGGTTCGCCATTGGCTGACCCGGCGCGCACGCGCTTTTGCACCTAGCTGGATGAGGTCGTCAGCGTCTCAGCAGCCTTGGGGGCCGGCTCGAGCGCCTGCTCTAGCACCTCGGCGACGGTCATCACCGGGTGAAACGTCATCGCCTCGCGGACGTCGGCGGGGACGTCGTCGAGGTCGCCGCGGTTGCGCTCGGGGATGATCACGTCGGTCAGTCCCGCCGCGTGCGCGGCCAGCACCTTTTGCTTGAGCCCGCCGATCGGGAGCACGCGCCCCTGCAGCGTGACCTCGCCGGTCATGCCGACCGTGTGCTTGACCGGGCGGCCGGTCAACAGGGAGGCCAACGCCGTCGTCATCGTGATGCCGGCGCTCGGCCCGTCCTTGGGGATCGCGCCGGCGGGCACGTGCACGTGGAACTCACGCTGCTCGAAGATCTCGGGGTCGATCCCGAGCTCCTCGGCGTGGGCGCGCACGAACGTCAGCGCGATGCGCGCGGACTCCTTCATCACGTCGCCGAGCTGGCCGGTCAGCTGCAGGCCGGGCTTGGACGACTTGGTGGCGTTGGCCTCGATGAACAGCACGTCGCCGCCGGTGCCCGTGACGCTCAGGCCCGTCGCCACGCCGGGGACGGCGGTGCGCTGGGCGGCCTCGTGGAACACCTTCTGGCGCCCGAGGGCGTCGCGGACGGCATCGAGATCAATGGCCAGGCCGCCGTCCGCCGCGATCGACTCGTCGGCGGCGATGCGGACCGCTGCCTTGCGCAGCACCTTGCCGAGCTCGCGCTCGAGCTGGCGAACGCCGGCCTCGCGCGTGTACTCGGAGATGATCGTGCGCAGGAGCCCGTCCTCGATGGTCACCTCGTCCTCGCGCAGCCCGTTGCGCTCGCGCTGGCGACCGAACAGGTAGTCGCGGCCGATGGCGACCTTCTCGTCGACGGTGTAGCCGTCAAAGCGGATGACCTCCATGCGGTCCAGCAGCGGGCCGGGGATCGTCTCGGCCTGGTTGGCGGTCGCGATGAAGACGACCTCCGACAGGTCGAGCTCGACGTCGAGGTAGTGGTCGCGGAACGTCGAGTTCTGTGCCGGGTCCAAGACCTCCAACAACGCCGCCGACGGATCGCCGCGCCAGTCGGCGCCGACCTTGTCGACCTCGTCGAGCAGGATCACGGGGTTCATCGTTCCCGCATCGCGCAGCGCGCGCACCAGGCGGCCCGGCAGCGCGCCGATGTAGGTGCGGCGATGGCCGCGGATCTCGGCCTCGTCGCGGATACCGCCGAGCGACATCCGCACGAACTCACGGCCCATCGCGCGGGCGATCGACTCGCCGATCGAGGTCTTGCCGGTGCCGGGCGGGCCGATCAGCGTCAGGATCGCGCCGCTGCGCTTGTCGGCGGAGATCCCGCGCTCCTCGCGCAGCTTCTTCACGGCGACGTATTCGACGATGCGGTCCTTGACGTCATCCAGGCCGGCGTGGTCGGCGTCCAGCACCTCGCGCGTGGCGCCCGGATCAAGGTGGTCCTCGGAGCGCGCGCTCCATGGCACCGAGATCAGCCAATCGAGGTAGGTCCGGATGGTCTGGGCCTCACCCGACTGCTCGCCAGAGCGCTCCAGGCGTGCGAGCTCGCGCTCGGCCTGCTCGCGCACCTCGTCGGGCATGCCGGCCTCGGCGATCTTGGCGCGGTAGTCCTCGCCGACGGTCGCGTCGTCCTCGCCGAGCTCGCGGCGGATCGACTCCATCTGCTTGCGCAGGACGTACTCGCGCTGCTGCTTGGCCGCGCCGGACTCGACGTCCTCGCGGATCTTGGCGCGCACCTGCAGCTCGGCCAGACGCTCGCGCTGGCGCGTCAAGGCCAGCTCGAGCCGCTCGGTCACGTCGACCTTCTCCAGCAGCTCGACCTTCTGCTCGAAGGTCAGGTCCGGGGCGTAGCCGGAGGTGTCGGCCAGCGCGCCGGGCTCGGTGATCGCGCGCACCCACGAAGCGATGCGACCGTCGTCGCCACGCAGCTCGAGGATCTCCTCGACGGTGGCGCGGTACTCACGCTCCATGTCGCGCGTGCGGCCGTCGACAGGCACGTCGTCGACGCGCTCCTCGACCTCGACGCGCAGGCGCCCGGCGTGATCGGTGTGCGCGGCGCCGGCGATGCCGCGGGAGATGCCCTCGAGCATCGCGCCATGGCCGCCACCGGGCAGGCGAACCCGCTGGGAGACCTTGGCGATCGTGCCGACGGAGGCGTACTCGCCCTCGTGGCGCGGGACGAGGAGGACGCGATCGTCGTCACCGGTGTCGACCGGCAGCGTCACGTCCATGGTCGGGAAGACGACGGTGTCGTCGAGCGGGATGAGGAGAAGAGAGGTCATGCGGGGCTGAGATCCTTTGGTCCGCGAGTCGTTGCTTCTGCAACGTCTTCGATGATCTTAGCGCGTGGGACTCAGATGTCCTATGGCGTTGCCGTCATGGCACGGAGTCGTGGTGGATCAGTCGGCTTCGAGCTGCTCGGCGTCGCCGATGCGGCCAGCTGCCCGGTACATGGCCGCGAGGTAGACGCGGTTGACGTGGGTGGCGGGGTGGTCGGCGCCGAGAATGCGCTGGCGGTCATCGAGTACGGCATGGGCGACGTCAATGGCTTCGTGGTCGCGGCCCGGTTGGCGGTAGGTGACAGCGAGGTTGGCGCGTGCGGTGAGGGTGGAGGGGTGATCGGCGCCAAGAATGCGCTTGAAGTCGTCGACGACGGCTTGGGCGAGCTCAAGCGCTTCGTTGAAGCGGCCTAGGTGGTGATATGCGACGACGAGGTTGCCGCGTGCGATGAGGGTGGACGGGTGGTCGGGCCCGAGGACGCGTTGGTGCTCCTCCAAAACGGCTTGTGTCAGTTCAAGGGCCTCCGTTCCGCGTCCGGCCTTCCGATAGGTCCCAGCGAGTTTGGCGCGTGCGGTGAGGGTGGAGGGGTGGTCGGGGCCGAGGCTGCGCTCGAGGTCGTCGGCGACTGCCTGGGCGAGGTCGAGTGCCTCCGGCACGCGCCCGGCTGCCAAGAGGAAGTGCCCGAGGTTGCTGCGTGCGTTGAGGGTGGAGGAGTGGTTGGGGCCGAGAATGCGTTCGAAGTCGTCGGCGACTGCCTGGGCGAGGTCGAGTGCCTCCGACCCGCGCCCGGCTGCCGAGAGAACGGACGCAAGGTTGGCGCGTGCCGTGATGGTCATGGGGTGGCCGGGATCGAGGCTGCGCTGGGCGTCATCGACTACTGCTTGTATGCGCTCCATGGCCTCAGCCGTGTGCCCGGCCTGCAAAAGGGAGGTGCCGAGGTCGGAGCGTGTGGCGAGCGTTGGGAGGTCGTCTGAGCCGCGCGTGGTAGCCGCGGTTGCCAAAACCTCCGTCGCTTCGTCGAAGCGCCAGGCTCGGCCGAGCCAATTGGCCAGCGTCAGTTGGGCCGCGCTCGTTGTCGCGGCCGCGTCGGACGCGGCCACGAAGCGCTCGGCGCGCGCGATCCACGGCTCCATCGCCGGATGGCGCGTGTGCCCGAACTCAGCCCGTGCGGTTTGATGGATCTCGACCCGCGCAAAGGCCGTGTCGTGGGTCTCGAGCTTCTGCTCAAGGGCAGCTCTCACCGGCATGGGGAGACGGAGGAACGGCTCCGGATCTTTGGTCATGAGGGCGCTGAGGGCATCATCGATCTCGCCCAACAGCGCGACGGCCGGAGCTCGCGTAACCGGCAGCCGCTGGAGCCGACGGGTGACCGCGACAACGGGATCGTGGTCCTGTCCTTCGGTCGCGAGCATCAGGTACTCGGCGATTTCACCCTCGGCAGCCGAGCTTCCGAGATCACTCGGGTCGAACCAGTGCTTGAGGAACTCGACCACCAACCGCAGCGGCTCGCCTCGCGACTCCTTGATCTGGAACGAGAGGCGCGCTAGCGGCTCGGCCAGCTCGTAGTAGGTCCGGCGCTGGTCGAGCAGCGCGGTGACCGGTGAGGTCGTTGGAGCAGACCAGCCCCGATCGACCAGCTCGCTCATCGTCTTGCCCAGGCTGCGCTGGTCGATCTCCAATCGCTCGGCGAGCTCGCTGACGTTGATCGGGCGATCGATCTCGGCCAGCTCGGCAACGACGACCCGCTGCTGTCCCGACAGCCGTCCGAGCTGCTCCTGGTAGTACGGCGTGAGGTCGTCGAAGCGGGTGAGGAGCAGGTCGATCAGCCCATCGAGCCCCTTGACCGTGAGTGCCGAGGCCAGCGCCGCCCACATCCGGGGCTGCCCGCCGGCGAGATGAGCGATCGTGCGCAATCGCGCGCGACCTTCATCGGTCTGCAGGTACTCCACGAGCTTGTGGTCGCCCCGCTCTTCGGCGATCGCGGAGAGCATTGCCGCCGCCTCATCGACGTCGAAGGGCCCGAGGCGGGTCGTCGTGAAGAACCCGTAGAACGGGCTGCTCTGGTCCGACAGCGTGCGGTCAAGTCGGGTGCTCGTGGCTACGAGCAGCAGCGAGCGGTCTGTCTGGAGGAGATGACGGAGGCGTTGCTGGCCCTCATCCTTGATGGCGGTGAGGATCTGATCGAGGTTCTCGACGATGACGACGATCGGACCATCGGCATTGGCTCTGGATGCGAGGAGGGCTTCGAGCTCCCCCATCGAGCGCGGGATCTCGCCGACGACCGCGGGATCGAGTCGCCCGGCGATCGCCGACAGGAGATGCCGGTAGGACACGAGCGTCCACGGGTCTTCGGGCAGCCAGGCGACCTGGAGCCGTGCGTCCGTGGCGCGGCGCTCCTGGACTCGGTGATAGACGAGCGACACGAGGTGGGTCTTGCCGGCGCCGCGCGGTCCGACGAGCAAGGTGTGGTTGCGCTCCTTGCTGGTCTCGGCGGCATCGATCCGCGCCATGACCGCGTCGAGCGTCCGCTCCCGCACGACGAACAGTCGCTCCAGGAGCTCGTGCGACATGAGCGAGGGGGTGAAACGCGACAGTGTCGAGCCGTTGGTGGTCATCCGAGCCTCCGTCGGTGGATCCAGATCCGGCGCAGGATGTCGTGTCGCCAGCGGATGGCGCGGTCGCGCTCGATCAGGTAATGGTCGTCGATGAGATCGTTGACGAGCGCGTTGGGTACGCCCACGTCGCTGATGTTGATGGTGTGGGCTATCGCGACTCGGTCGAGGAGGCTCTCGGCAGCTGGTGCCCGATCGCCGTAGAGCGGAGCGAGGCGCGTGACCAAGTGCGTGACAGCGCGGCTGTCGTCGCGGTCGTCCATGAATGCCACGAACGCGGTGGTGACGTCCTCGATCGACACGGGCCCGACGTCGGCATCGTGAAGTCGATGAGCGAGCGCGTGGACGAGGAACGGGATGCTGCCACTGTGCTCGACCATCGCAGCGACCACGCGGTCGTCGGCGGGCCGTCTGATGCCGAGCAGCAGGCGTCGAGCTAGCTCTTCGGCTTCATGGGTGGTGAACGGCCCCAGCGGCAGGTTGACCAGGTCGTTGACGGCGCCCTCGGTGGCGTTGCATCGCCGCAGGACGTGGTGGAACCCAATCGACCCGCAGACGATCCACCGCAGGCGGCTGCCCTGGCGACGCAGGCTCCGGAGGGTCTGCAGCAGGTGGTTGGCCGCGTCGGGCCCCTCCTTGTCGGCGATGTTGCCGATGGCGATCGGGACCTCGTCCATGGCGATAACGAGCAAGACATCATCGGCAAGGTGATCCTCGACGCTGCGGATCGTCTGCTCCAGCAACTCGGTCGCGGTGCGCGTCGAGACCCCGACCTTGACGGAGACCGGTCCCTCGACCTCGATGCCGTCGAAGAGGGCTCTGAGCCTGGTGATGGATTGCCGCGGAACGCTGTGGTGTTGCCTCAGTCCTGCGACGGCACGCAAAAGGAATTCCTCGGTGCTCTGCACGCCCTCGAAGTCAAGCTTCACCGCAAGGAGCCCGTCACCCGGAGCGTCACAAAACAGATCGAGCCAGACGGTCTTGCCCATCCGCCGCGGGTCGTTGAGGCCGAGGTTGTTGCCACTGGCCAGCTCGCGTCGGGCGCGCGAAGTGACCGCTTCACGACCGACCGCATTGCGGGGGTCGATCGTCGATCCAGGCTGTGGCAGCAGCGGGTCCATGAACGCTCCAAGTTCGTACGGGAGATACTCCGTAGAAATATACGGGAACTTCCCCGTCGTTTTCAAGCGTGTGTCTGGAGGTCTACGAATCTGTAGCCTCGTGACAAATGGACGAGCCCCTTCCCTCAGCGCTCGCCGACGCGCTGCGTCCAGTCCTCCCGGCCCTCGCCGAGGAGATGATCGTTGCGATCGGCCGCGAGGTGCCCGAGTACGCGCGCCCGCTGGAGGGGCCGTTCGGGCGCGGTCTGCGGGCGGGCGTGGAGCAGGCGCTGGGGCGCTTCGTCGAGACGCTCGTCGACCCGACCGCCGACGAGGACCCCAGCTTCCGCGCCATCTACATCGCCCTCGGCCGCGGTGAGATGCGCGCCGGCCGCTCGCTGGACGCGCTGCTCAGCGCGTACCGCCTCGGCGCGCGGATCGCCTGGGAGCGCTGCGTCGCCGTCGGCCAGGCCGCGGGCTTCGATCCCGAGACGCTCTACCGCCTGGCGACCGCGATCTTCTCCTACATCGACCGGATCTCGGCCGAGTCGGTCGAGGGCTACGCCACCGAGCAGTCGGCCACGTTGGCCGAGCGCCAACGTCGCCGGCGCGCGCTCGTCCGCCTGCTGGCGCGCGACGACGCCGGGGGCGAGGAGGTTCGCGACCTCGCACAGCTTGCCGTCTGGCCGCGGCCCGCGACCGTCGCCGGCCTCGTCGTCCGCACGCCCGATGCCGACCGTCTCGCCTCGCGCTTGGGCGGAGAGACGATCGCCGCCGCCGACGGCGAGCTGACGCTCGCGTTCGTCCCGGACCCGGGCGCGCCCGGCCGCCATGCCGAGCTTGCCGCCGCGCTTGATGGCACGCCCGCGGCGCTCGGCCCGATCGTCGCCCTGGAGCGCGCCGCCGGTTCGCTGGCTCGCGCGCAGGCGGCCTTTGGCCTTCAGGAGCGCGATTTGCTCCCGCCCGCCAGCCCGCTGCTCAGCGACGAGCATCTCCCGGAACTGCTGCTGCACGGCGACGGCGCGCTGGCCGCCGACCTCGCTGCCCGCGCGCTCGCGCCGCTAGACGACCTCCGCGCGGGCGCGCGCGACAAGCTCGCCGAGACGCTCCGCGCGTGGCTCGACGAGCCCGGCCAGGTTTCGCGCGTCGCCGAGCGCCTGCACGTGCATCCGCAGACCGTCCGCTACCGGATGGCCCAACTGCGCGAGCTGTTCGGCGCACGCCTCGACGATCCGGACGCGCGCTTCGAGCTCGCGCTGGCGTTGCGCGCCTCGGGCCAGACGGTCAGCGCGACGGCGTGACGCGCGCGGCGGCGCGGCGCGTCGCCACCTCGACCACGAAGGTCGTCACGTTGCCGCGCGTCACCACGCCGATCCCGACGTCGCGGTAGCGCGCGCTGGTGAGCAGGCGGCGTGTGCTGGGACTGGCCAGCCAGTTCTTGACCCGCCGCGCGGGCGTCGTCAGGGATCCACGGGAGCGGCCGAGCGTCTCGGCCGCCGAAAACGAGCCGCCGCGCGGGTAGCCGGTGGTCGCGATGCGGTCCAAGGGCGTTGTCTCGCCGCGCCCGGCGTGCGTCAGCGGCTTGGCCGGGTCGAGCGTGCGGGCGAAGCGCTGCGCGGCACGATCGAGGCGGGCATCGGCGCGCAGCGGCGCGTCGCGGGCCGCGTTGAGCAGGCAGGTGATCGCGGTGCGTGCCTGGGGGATGGTGAGCGTCGCGGCCATCTGGTCGGCCCCGGGGCAGGCGGGAGCCTCCGCTGCTGAGGCGATCGGGCTGCCGGCGGCGAGCGACAGCGCCGCGACCGCGATGAGGGCTGACGCACGCACGCGACCGGATTGTGGCAGGGCTCGCACAGCAAGAGCCTTACCGATAGGGCAGGTTGCTTAACCTTGGAGGGGACCGTCGAGCCGCGCGCGGAGCATCGCGATTTCGGTGACGACGGCGCCCATGTAGGCCGACCGGTAGGTGGCAATCTCGGTCTCGAGGTCGGCCATGTAGGCGCGATCGTGGTCCAGCCCGGCCTCGTGCGCGAGCACCCGCTCCTCACCCAGGAGCAGCAGATGGTGGCGGACTTCCGTGGCGTACATGGTCGGGATCTGGGTCTGCATGTCAGTGCGATTGAGAGGTGTACCCCGCAAACGTGCTTGTGCACGTCGGGTTCCGCACATCCAACCGAATCGGATGTCTCACTTCGTGGGGGCGGGCCGGTGTCCTGCGCTGTGGTTATCCGTACACGCGCACCGGTGGCCCGACGTACGTCGCGCCATCGGGCGCTGTCCAGCGCACGCGCCAGGTCCGGCCCGCGTGCCACGGCAGCCGCGCCGTCCATGTTCCACCGGCATCGGTGGGTCGCGTCGCGACCGCTGCGGAGCGCGCGCTGCCGCGGTCGCGGACGAGGACCTCGACGCGGGTCGCGCCGCTGGCCGGCCGGATCAGCCCCCACAGCAAGGCTGTCGTGCCGTCGCGCCGCACGGTCAAGGGCATGCGGAACTCATCAAGGCTCGGCTTGGCGCGTCCGGCCGCCGTGATCAGCCCGGACTGAAAGCCGCTGAGCGCCTCGTCGTCGGTGAGCAAGTACTGGGAGGTCGCCGCGATCCGGTGGTCGGTGCGCAGGATCCGCTCGGAGATCGAGCGGTACTCGGCCTGCTGGGCGAGCGGCACGCCGAGCGTGGTGTCGGGTGCGCTCTGCACGCCGAACTCGGTCACCCATACGGCGAGCGGGCGATGGACCGCGCGGGTCAGCGCGACCTCCAGACGCTTCATGACGCCGATCGTCACGTTGTCGCGATCGGGTGGGATGGAGAACGGTCCGCGCCGATTGGCGTAGGGGTGGTGGGCCCAGCCGTCGACGCGGAGCTTCGCGCAGCCGGCGCAGTAGACGCCGCGCAGGAACAGCAGCGGCGGGACGGACCGCTTGCGGTCGCCGTAGCCGCCCCAGTTATAGGCATTGGGATCGGCGGCGTCGAACGCGGGGCGCACCGTGCTGCCGGCGGCGGGCGCGACCGCGGCCCAGACGAGCGTCAGGCGCAGCGCGCGGACGCCGAGGGCGTCGAGACGCGCCAGCGTGGTCTCGCGCGTGCTGTCGCGCACGGCGGCCGAGCCCGCGTCGAAGTACATCGGCACGCGGGTCGATGCCGGCGCGGCGGGTGCGGCGCAAGCGAGCCAGAGGGTGAGGGCAGCGGCCAGCGCCGCCCCTGTGAGGGCGTGTCGGGACATGGGAGGAGACGGCCCCGGGACGTCTCATCTGGGAGGACGTGAAAACCGGGGCGGCCAGGGCAGCGCAGTTCTCGCGCCGTACCTTGGCCCCGATTTCCAACACGACACCCCCGGGGCCGTGTAAGAAGAACGGCCCGGGGTGCGTGGAAGTTGCGGAGAGCTAGTTGATGGTGTCGCTCGGCGCCGCGTCGAGCTCCGGAACGCCCTGAGCGACCGACGGCTCCTTGAGCATCCCGTGCGGCGGCCGGTCGCCCGGCGCGCTGCCGCGCTCGTAGCCGGCGGCCTCGTAGGCCGCGTCCTGGTCGAGCGTCTCGCGCTCCAGCAGCTTGGTGGCCAGTCCGTCGAGGCGCTCGCGGTTCTCGCGTAGCTGGTCGACGGCGCGGACGTAGCACTCGTCGACGATCCGGCGGACCTCGCGGTCGATCAGCTCGCGTGTCTCCTCGGAGGCCGGATCGGTCCCCGGGTACTGCGGCTCGTCGGAGATGACGGTGACCAGGCCGATGGCGTCCGACATGCCCCAGCGGCCGACCATCGAGCGCGCGATCTGGGTCACCTGCTGGAGGTCGGACTCGGCGCCGGTGGTGACCGAGCCGTACACGATCTCCTCGGCCGCCCGGCCACCCAGCGCGCCGACGATCCGGCCTAGCAGGTAGGCGGTGTCGTAGCCGTAGCGGTCGCTCTCGGGCGACTGGAAGGTGACGCCCAGCGCGCGGCCACGCGGGACGATCGACACCTTGCGGACCGGGTCGGCGCCCGGCTCCAACATGCCCAGCAGCGCGTGGCCGCCCTCGTGGTAGGCGGTGCGCTCGCGCTCCTCGTGGCTGAGCGTGATGCGCCGCTCGGTGCCGAGCACGATCTTCTCGAAGGCGTTGTAGAAGTCGGCGGACTCGACCGCCTTGTGGCCCGCCTTGGCGGCGCCGAGCGCGGCCTCGTTAACGAGGTTGCGCAGGTCGGCGCCGACCATCCCGGGCGTCGTCGCGGCGAGGCCCTTGAGGTCGACGTCGTCGGCCAGTGGGACCGAGCGCGTGTGGACCTCGAGGATCTTCTCGCGGCCATCGACGTCGGGCGGGTTGACGGTGACGCGGCGGTCGAAGCGGCCGGGGCGCAGCAGCGCCGCGTCGAGGACGTCAGGCCGGTTGGTCGAGGCCAGGACGATCACGCCTTCAGAGCCCGTGAAGCCGTCCATCTCGGTGAGGATCTGGTTGAGCGTCTGCTCACGCTCGTCATGGCCGCCGAGCGACGCACCACCGCCACGCTGGCGGCCGATCGCATCGAGCTCGTCGATGAAGATGATCGACGGCGCCGCGGCCTTGGCCTGCGTGAAGAGGTCGCGCACACGGGAGGCGCCGACGCCGACGACCATCTCGATGAACTCCGACGCCGAGATCGAGAAGAACGGCACGTCGGCCTCGCCGGCGACCGCGCGGGCCAGCAGCGTCTTGCCGGTGCCCGGCTGGCCCGAGAGCAGGACGCCCTTGGGGATCATCGCTCCGAGCGAGCGGTACTTGTCAGGGTTCTTGAGGAAGTCGACGACCTCCTCGAGCTCGTCCTCGGCCTCGTCGATGCCGGCGACGTCGGCGAAGGTCGTGCGCGACGTCTCGGCCGAGTCATAGCGCTTGGCCTTTGAGCGGCCGAGGCCCGACAGGCCCGCGGCGCCGCCGCCGGCGCGGCGGGCGAGGAAGACGAAGAGGCCCACGAGCAGCAGCGTCGGGCCGAAGAAGAGCAGGATGTCGGCGAGCAGCGAGCGGCCGTTGTCCAACGCCTTGGCGGTGACGACGACGCCCTTCTGACGCAGCTCGCTGAGCAGCTCGTCGTTGGACGGCGCGAAGGCCGGCCGGAAGGTTGTGAACTTCGTCTCGGGCTTGTGGCCGGACTCCTGGGGGTCGACCTTGGTCTTGAAGGTGCCCTGCAGGCTGTCGCCCTTGGCGAAGACGCTCTTGACGTTGTCCTTGTCGACCTGGTCGAGGAACTGCGTGTAGGGCACCTCGATCCGGTTCGGCGAGTTCGGGATCAGCGACGCGAACAGGAAGTTCAGGGCCAGCAGCGCAACGACGAAGTAGAGGAAGCGGCGGCCTCCGGGAGGCCGCGGCATGCCCATCGGACCCTTGGTCTTCTCCTTCGGTCCGCCCTCCACCCGCCACGGCGTCGGCTGGCGGTCGTCCCTGCGGCGGGGTGCTTCTGGCTCAGGTGGCATGCGCTGAGGCGCAGTGTACGAAGCGCGACGGCCGTTCCCGCCGGCTGCTCGGTCCCGAACGATTATGTCGCCCAGCACGCGTCGCGGCGATGTGCTTCCCTTCACGGCTGTACACCAGCCGAGTTCCGGTGGCGCCGTGTCGCCGGGAGCGGGGGACCCAAGTGAATCCGCAGCGGATTCGGGGGCGAATCGCCACATCTGTGGCGTAGCGCAGCTCTTTCAGCGCGAGCCCGTCAGCTAACCCCGTAGGCGTGAAGAGCAAAGGAAGCACCCTTCGTGATCTACGAGTTCGAACACGCCTGCCAGGCGTCCCTGGAGCGCTCCCACGCGCGCCGTCGCGCCATGGCGCAACGGCTTGCGGCGATCCGGCGACGACGACGCCGGCGCGGTGGCAGCACCTCGGTGGCGGTCCTCGGCGCCGTGCTCGCGCTGGGCGGCCCGCTGGCACTGGCGCAGACCAGCGCGCAGGCGCCCGCCCCGAGCACCCTGAGTGCCGGCTCGTCCGGCAACACCGTCTCCGCCCTTCAGGCGGCGCTCGGCATCAAGCAGACCGGCAGCTTCTCGGCCGCGACCGCGCGCGCCGTGCGCTCCTTCCAACGCGCCAACGGCCTGACGGTCGACGGCATCGTCGGCCCGCAGACGGCCGCGGCGCTGGGGCTGGCGTCGGGGCCGGTGGCGAGCGCCCCGAAGGCCGTCAAGGCCTCCAGCGGCCCCGGCTCGGCGACGCTGGCCAAGATCGCCCGCTGCGAGTCCGGCGGCGATCCGAGCGCGATCTCGGCCGACGGTCGCTACCGCGGCAAGTACCAGTTCACCCGTGCGACATGGCAGGCGATGGGCGGCAGCGGCGATCCTGCCGTCGCGCCCGAGGCCGAGCAGGATCAGCGCGCCGCCGCGCTGCTGGCGGCCCAGGGCACTGCGCCCTGGCCCGCCTGCGGGCGATAGCTCGCTCGCACGCGCTTGGCGCAAGCGTCGCGCACCTGCGACGCTTGCGCCCGGTGTCTGCTCCCGATCAGCTCTCCCTGACGCTCGGCCCCTCCTTCACGGTGCAGGTCGACGACCGCTTCAGCCCGGGGTTGACGGGCCGCCACGACCGCGCCTACGCCTCGCCGCCGCAGCCGCGCGATGAGGCCCTCACGCTGGCGGCGCTGCTGCTCGACGCGGGCCAGGATCTCCACGGCCTAGGTCCATGGCAGCGCGCCCTGGCGGGTGGCCGTCGGACGGTCCGGCTGGTGCAGGAGCCCGACGGCGCGGTGAGCTGAGCCGCCCGGCCACGTTCGCGCGGGCATCTCAAGTACTGCCAAATGTGTGCCGACTCTTGGGGTGAGCGCGCGTCACCCTCCTTCTGCGCTCATGTTTGACCTTCCTCAACCGGAGCCCTCTGTGTCAGCAGGGGGCTTCGGTCGTCTCAGGACGACGCGCGGCGGTCGCTGTCGCATACTGACGGGGTCCGGCGTGCCCGCGCCGGCGATCTCGACGCATGCGGCTCTCCCTCCTCACCGGCGCGGCCTGCGCCCTCCTGCTCGGCGCCTGTGGTGGCGACAAGCCGGCCCAGCCGGTCGCGCCCGTGCGCCTGCAGGTGACCGCGCCGCAGGATCTCGGGACGGTGCGGACGGCGAGCGTCGAGGTCCGCGGGATCGTGTCGCCATCCAGCGCGACGGTGACCGTCCGCGGTGAGCGCGCTCGGGTGAGCAGCGGCGCCTGGAGCGCGCAGATCAGCGTCGAGCCCGGCGTCAACGTCGTCGACGTCCTCGCCAGCGCCGGTCGCGCCCGTCCCGCGCTGACCGCCGTCCGCATCCGTCGCGTCGTCGACGTCATGGTTCCCGATCTCGTCGGCCTCAGCGCCGACGACGCCAAGCGCGAGCTGGAGGACGCCGACCTCAAGGCCGATCTCCAGACCACCGGCGGCGGCTTCTTCGACGAGCTGCTCGGCGGCTCGCCCGAGGTCTGCGCGACCGACCCGAGCGCCGGCGCCCGGGTGGATCCGGGCTCGACGGTGGTCGTGCAGCTCGCGCGCCGCTGCTAGGCCCGTGGCTCGGTCGCGATCAGGTCGATCGCGGGCTTGCCGTCGCGGCGGATGACGCCGAAGACGATCCGGCCGGTGATCGGCGGCGCGTTGGCGCGGGTCACCGTGTAGCGGCCCTCAGCACGGCCGGCGCGGCCGCCGGAGACCTTCAGGTCGGCGAGCGCGTAGCGCTGCACGTTGCTCGCGGCGAACTGGCGGTGGTACTCGCCGACGACCGCCATGCGGCCGCGCTGCGCGGTGCCGCTCGCGCCCCAGCGCCGGACCGCGGGCGTCAGCGTGCGCCGCAGTGCCGCGTCGTCCTCGTTGCTATAGGCGTTGGCGAACGACTGCGCCGCGTCGCGCACCTCGCCGGCGGTCAGCGGGCCCGTCGGTGTGCCGCCGGCACCCGCGGCCCAGCGGACGACGAGCACCGTCGGGATCGCCAGCACCGCGATGGTCGCCGCCAGCGCGAGCTTGCGCCCGCGGCCGCGCTGGACCTTCACCGCGGCGGGGCGACGCTGGTCGCGTGGCGGTGTCCCGGCCCCGTTGCTTGCGCCGGCGTGGGCTGTGGCGGCGGTCGCCGGCGCCGCGCTGGTCGACTTGTCCGGCACTATCCCGGGCAAGTCGACCATCACCGCCGTCGCGCCCGGCGCCGGGGCGATCCGGGTCGGCTCGGCCTCCTCGGGCGTCGCAGCGCCGGTGGCCACCGAGCCGCGGGCCGTCGATGCGCGCTCCCCGGCTGCCGCGGCCCGCGCGGCCCGGCCGAGATCGCCCGCCGACGGGTAGCGATCCTCGGGCTCCTTGGCCAGCGCCCGCGCGATGACGGCGTCGAAGGCCGCGGGCACGCCGATGGTCTCCGACGGCCGCGGCGGCGGGTCGTGCAGGTGCGCGGTGATCGTCACGGGCACCGTGGCGCGCCGGAACGGCGGCGTCCCGGTCAGCGCCGTGAACAAGACGCAGCCCAAGGCGTACACGTCGGCGCGCGCATCGGTCGGCTCGCCGCGCAGGTGCTCGGGCGCCATGAAGTCGACGGTTCCGATCCAGTTGCCGCTGTCGGTGATCCGCGTGTCGGATGCCTGCACGCGCGTGATCCCGAAGTCGCTGAGATAGGCATGGTCGTTGTTAATGAGGATGTTGGCCGGCTTGACGTCGCGGTGCACGAGGCCCGCGGCGTGGGCGGCATCGAGCGCGTCGGCAACCTGCGCGACGATCGATGCGGCGCGCGCCGGCGCCAGACGTCTTTCCTGACCGAGCAAGTGATGCAGGTCGGTCCCGGGCACGAAGCGCATCACGAGGTAGAGATGGCCGTCCTCCTCACCCGCCCCATAGACCGGGACCACGTTCGGGTGCTCGATCGACGCCGTCATCCGCGCCTCACGCTCGAAGCGCTCGCGCACGTCGGGGTCCGACGCCTGCTCGGTGGCGATCAGCTTCAGCGCGACGGGCCGTCCGAGCCGCAGCTCGGTCGCGCGGTAGATCACGCCCATGCCGCCGCGGCCGAGGACCGCCTCGATGCGGCAGCCGGCGAACTCGCTGCCTGTCTGTAGCTCGGCCACTGCCTTCATTCTGCCGCGTGCAGCGCTGCTACTCGCCACGATCGCCGATCGGCGTCGACTGATGGGCTCCCGCGGCGCACACTTCAGAGCCATGACCACCGTCTCCTTCCCCCAAGCCACCGACGACTCGTTCACCGCCGACGTGCTCGAATCAGACGTCCCCGTCCTGGTCGACTTCTGGGCCGCCTGGTGCGGGCCGTGCCGCGCGATGCACCCGATTCTCGACGCGCTCGCCGCTGAGCGCGACGATCTGCGCGTCGTCGGTCTCGACGTCGAGGCCAACCAGGCGATCGCCGCCAAGTACGGCGTTTTGTCGATGCCGACCTTCCTGCTGTTTCGCAAAGGCGAGCCGATCCTCCAGCTCGTCGGCTCGCGGCCGCGGCGGCGGCTGGAGCAAGAGCTGGCAGAGGTCCTCTAGGGGTCAGCCCAGCGTCGCGCGCAGGTGCTCGGCCAGCAGGCGGGCGATCGGCGTTGGCGTCGCCCGCCGGGTGAGCAGCGCGACCGCGTGCACCGCGGTCGCGCCGGCGACCGTAGCCACCCCGACCTCGGGGCCTTCCAGCGACAGCCACGAGGCGGGGACCAGCGACACGCCCAGTCCTGCGCCGACCAGGAAGCGCACCGCCGTCGGCTCACCGACCTCAAAGAGCGGGACCGGCCCGAAGCCCTCGGCCGCGCATGCCGCCAGCGCCGCTCCGCGCAGCGCGGTGCCCGGCTCGGCGAGCACGAACGGGCGGTCGCGGACGTCCCAGAGTTTGACGCTTGTCGCGCCGGCCAGGACATCGTCGGGCGCCACCAGCAGCACGAGCGGCTCGGCGCCCAACGCGAGCGCCTCGACGTCCTCGGGCAGCGCCGCGGCCTCTGGCAGCGCGGCGACCGCAAGGTCGACTGAGCCCTTGGCGACCAAGTCCACCACCTCGCTCGGGCCGCCCTGACGCAGCGCGATTCGCACGCTCGGATGCTCGCGCCCGAACCGCGCGAGCGCTGCCGCCAGTCGCAGCGCGTCGCCCGTCGTCGCCGCTGCGCGGACGCCACCGCGCAGCGTTCCCGCGTGCTCGTCCATCGCCGCCCGCGCGCCCGCGACCTCGCTGAGGATCGCCTCCGCGCGACCGAGCAGCTCCTCGCCGGCCGGCGTGATCTCGACGGGTGGGTGGGCGCCGGGTTTTCGGCGCAGCAGTTCCAGCCCGAGCTCGGTCTCCAGTCGCCGCACGGCTTGGGACACCGCCGATTGCGTGACGTACAGCGACTCCGCCGCGCGCCGGAAGTGCCGGTGGCGCGCGACCGCGGCGAAGTACTCGAGCTGTCGCAGGTCCATGCTGGTGCATTGTGCCCGCCAGTCCATGTGCACGGCCGCCGCACGCCACTAGCGTGAGCGCCACATGGACACATCAGAACTCGAGCTGCTCGAAGCGCTGGTTGGCGACGTACTCACTGAGCAGTGCGGGGCCGCCTTCGCTGAGACCGTGGCGTGGCTGCACGCGACCGCCGCCCGCGTGCGCGAGAGCGAGGAGGGCGCGGAAGAGGTGTTGCTCGCTCGCCTGCACGCGCTGCCCGAAGCGGAGCTGGAGCCGATCATCCGCGCCTGCTCGCTGCAGCTGCAGGTCGCCAACATCGCCGAGGAGCGCGAGCGCCTGCGCCGCCGCCGCGCCTACGACGCGCAGGGCACGGTGCAGCGCGAGTCGCTGGTCGAGACCGCTGGTCTGCTTGGCGAGCACGCGGTCGATCCCGTCACCGCGCTGGCCGACCTTCACGTCGAGCTCGTCCTCACCGCGCACCCGACCGAGGCCTCGCGACGCTCCGTGCTCGACCACCAGTGGGCGATCACCGAGCTGCTGGATCGCGTCGAGGACCCGCGGACTGGCCGCTCCCGTCGTCGCGCGCTGCTCGCCGAGCTGCGCGAGGTGCTGACCATCTGGTGGCAGACCGACGAGGTCCGCCGCGCGCGGCCCCATGTGGAGGACGAGGTGCGTCGCACGCTCTACGTCTTCGAGTCGGTGCTCTACGACGCGGTGCCCGCGGTCCTCGACGAGCTGGAGCGCGACCTCGGGCCGTTGCCCGCCACACCGGTCCTGGAGTTCGCGTCGTGGCCGGGCGGCGACATGGACGGCCATCCCGAAGTCGGCGCCGCCACCGTCACCCGCACGATCGAGCTGCACCGGCGCGCCGCGATCCGGCTGCTGCGCGATCGCGTCGCGCTGTTGGCCCGCCGCTTCTCACACTCCGAGCGGAGTGTGACGGTGAGCGACGCGCTGGCGGCTTCCTTGGCACGTGATGCGCAGGAGCTGCCCGACGCGCGCGTGCTCCGCCGCCCCCATCACGATTGGGAGCCCCTGCGAACCAAGTTGGGGTTCATCGAGCGCAGGTTGATCAACATGCTCGACGTCGGCGGCGGGCAGGCCGGCTACGAGACGCCTGCCCAGCTGCGCGCCGACCTTGAGCTGATCGCCGAGAGCCTCGGCTCCAGCCATGTCGCGCATGGGTCGCTGCAGCGGTTGGCGCGCCAGGTCGACAGCTTCGGCTTCCATCTCGCCGGGCTGGACCTGCGCCAGAACGCGGCGGTCATCGACGCGGCGGTCGGTGCGCTGCTGCCGGGCTATGCCAATGCGCCCGAGGAGGAGCGCCAGGTGCTGCTCGGCGAGGCGATCGCGACGGGGAACACCGGTCTGTGGCGCCGGCCGCCCGGCACCGCCGGGGAGCTGGTCGCGGCGCTCGACGCGGCCGCGCTGGCCTCAGAGGCCTACGGCCCCGAGGTCGTGCGCTGCCTGATCGTGTCGATGACCGAGCAGCCGTCACACGTCCTGGGCGCACGCTGGCTGGCGCAGCGCGCCGGCACGGCGCTGGACCTGCGCTTCGTCCCGCTTTTCGAGACGCTCGACGACCTCGACCGCGCGCCGCAGACGATGGCCAAGTTGTACGCCTCGGCACCGTATCGCGAGCTGCTGGCGACCCAAGGCGACCGCCAGGTCATCATGTTGGGGTACTCGGACTCGGGCAAGGACGGGTCCTTCGTCGCCAGCCAGTGGGCGCTGCGCGGCGCGCAGCTCGGCCTCGCGCGGCAAGCCGCCGACGCGGGCATCGAGCTGGAGCTCTTTCACGGCCGCGGCGGTTCGACCTCGCGCGGCGGCGGGCCGACCTACCACGCAATCGTCGCTCAGCCGACCGGCTCGGTGCACGGTCGTATCCGGATCACCGAGCAGGGCGAGACGATCAGCGCCCGCTACGGCCATCCTGAGCTGGCCGAGCGCTCGCTTGAGCAGACGCTGAGCGCGGTCCTGCTGGCCTCCAACATCGCCCGGCCGGCGGCGTCTGAAGACTGGCGCGCCGACCTCGACCGCCTCGCGCGCCGCTCACGTGAGACCTACCGCGCGCTGGTCTACGAGGACCCGGACTTCGCGCGCTTCTTCTTCCAGATCACGCCGGTCGAGGCGCTCGCCGACCTCAACATCGGCTCGCGCCCGCCGTCGCGCGGGGGCGACGGCACGATCCAGTCGTTGCGTGCGATCCCGTGGGTCTTCGCGTGGACGCAGAATCGGATCCTGCTGCCGTCGTGGTACGGCGCGGGCACGGCACTGGCCGAGGGCGACCTCGAGCGCTACCGCGCAATGCACGCCCGCTGGCCGTTCTTCGCGACGCTCGTCTCCACGCTGGAGATGGCGCTGTTCAAGACCGATCTCGGCGTCGCCGAGCGCTACCTGCGGCTGGTCGACCCCGAGCTCCGCGCCCACTTCTGGCCCCAGATCGTCGTCGAGCACGAGAAGGTCAAGTCCTCCGTGTTGGCGATCACCCAGAGCACGCGGCTGCTCGCGGGCGCCCCGCGCCTGCAGGACCGCCTCGTGCATCGCGACCCATGGGTCGACCCGCTCTCGCACCTGCAGGTCGAGCTGCTGGAACGCACACGGGCCGACGCGACCGCCGATCGCCAGGCCCTCTTGGGGACGGTGACCGGGATCGCGTTCGGCCTGCGCAACACCGGTTAGGCGAGCGCGGTGGGCGTTTCGGCCTTCATCCCCGCGCGGATCTGCTCACGCAGTTCCGGCGTGTCCTCGTGGCCGTGGGCGGTCACCGCGTGGGTGACGGCGGCCTTGAGGAGATGCTCTTCGCTGCCCGACATCGCGAGATCGCAGCCGCTCTCGCTGGGCATCTCCCGGCAGTCGATGTACATGCGGCCCATGAGGCCCTCCTGACTTGCGGTTGACGCGCCTCCCGAGATCGACGGTACGCCCCTCTGGCGGGCGGGGTCAAGCGGAACTTGACAGGGTGGCGCTAGGCGCCGGCGTCGGCCGCACGGGCCGTCTCGCCGAGGACAGCGTGCAGCGCGTCAGCGCGCAGCGAGGCCATCGGGTCGATCAGCGCGGCGACGAGCGGATGGATGGCCTGGTCGTCCTCACGCATCCAGCCGCGTTGCGCGGCGGCGGCAAGCCACTCCGACAGCGCGTCGTGCAGCGCGACGAA
Source organism: uncultured Conexibacteraceae bacterium (assembly GCA_963829185.1). Taxonomy (GTDB): domain Bacteria; phylum Actinomycetota; class Thermoleophilia; order Solirubrobacterales; family Solirubrobacteraceae; genus Baekduia. Next base: position 213,062 of record CAWHID010000005.1, on the reverse strand, counting down.
ACGCGCGAGCTGCAGGATCACGGTCGCGTGGGCACCCTGCTCGGCGAGCAGGTGCAGTTCGTCGGAGAGGCCGGTCAGCTCGCGCAGGGCGAGCACGTCGTCGGTGCTGAGGGCCTGGTGACGATGGCGCTCAAGGCGAATCGCCTCGGCGGCGCGGGCCGTGGCGTGGAGCTGGTCGGCCGAAAGATCGAACGACACGTTGCAGACGGGGGTGCCGTCTGCGGCGTGGAGCGTGCGGAGCTCGGCGTTGACCATGACGTGACGCTAGCGACCTTGAAGGACGCCGTGGGGCAAACAACGTTGTTCCCAGGTTATCGGCGGGTTACGCCCGCCCTGGAGACCGCCGCGCGCTGGGTCAGGAGAGCGCGCCCTCGAGTGCGAAGATCCGGCGCAGGATCGCGATCGAGGTGGCGTAGGTGGAGTCCATGCCGTAGTAGCTCATGCCCCGTGCGCCGAGCGTGCGCGCTTGGGTGAACGGGGTGTCTGAGGCGTAGTGGACGATCCCGAAATCGATCGGGAGCTTGGAGAAGTTGACCTGCTCGCCGGCGGGGTAGCGGTCGGGCTCGGCGATCTCATAGACCGCGTCGCAGTAGGGCCCCGCCTCCATCTCGACGACGGTGTAGGCCTCGCGGTAGTAGCGGTCGAGGTAGTTGCGGTTCTGCAGGAAGGTCGAGCGGACCGTGACCGCGCGCTGGTTGTCGAGGCCGGATCCGAAGCGCAGGTAGGGCGCGATCGCGTCGAAGTCGAAGGCGTTGTCGAGCCAGTAGGTGGTGCCGGAGTGCTCGTCGTGGATCGTGCTGGAGATCATCACGTCACCCACGTCGGCGTTGAGCGTGGCGGCCTTGCCGAGGACGTAGACGCCGCGCAGCGTGTCGCGGTCCTCGGTGATCTCGCGCAGGATGTTGTAGGCCGCGAGGCCGAGTGGGTAGTCGATGTTGACGATGATCGCCGCGCTGGCTTGCAGCGCGGCGGGGTCGACGTCGCCGAGGCGGTCGTCGATCGCCGTGGCGTCGAGCTTGTTCAGTGGTAGCACCTGGGCGGCGACGCGCAGGCCCGACTCGGCGTTGAGATGCAGGATGCCGCCCGCGGCCTCGGCCTGGCGACGCGATTGGGTGCCCGGCTCGGAGATCGCCTGCTCGCGGGCCAGGAAGTACAGGAAGTTGTTCCACGAGCCGGCGGTGCGCTCCTCGCGGAAGGCGGCAAGCTCGTCCTGGAGGTCGCGCGCGCCGGCGCGCTGCACCCAGTCGACGAGGTCGGCCTCACGGGCGCGGGCGTCGCCGGAGAGCAGGTTGACCAAGGAGTGGGTGTTGGAGGAGACGAAGTAGATCGGCGCGTCACGGCCGATGCCGTGGTCGCGCATCGTGTTGGCGACCGGCGCCCACCAGCGGCGGGTCAGGCGGGCGTAGGAGACCTGTGAGCCGCCGAGCATGCGGACGCGTAGCGAGAGGTTGATCTCGGCGACCTCGCCGAGGCGGCGCGCGAACGCCGTGCCCCAGGCCTCTTGGAGGCGCTCCCAGTCGTCGACCGAGCCGCCCAGGACGCGCGCGCACTCGGCGGCGCCGGGAAGGGCCTGCGGTCGCGGCCACCCGATCGCGCGCAGCTTGCGGCGCAGCTTGTTCCACTCGATCTGGTAGGCGACGAGCGTCGGGATCAGGTCGTCGACGTCAGAGGTCGAGGAGAGCAGGACGCCCCACTGGCCGTCGGGGCCCTCGTGCCACTGGCGTCGCCGAGCGGGCGCCTCGGTCGTCGGCCAGTCGTCTAGCGGCAGGCCGACGGCGGCGAACTGCTCGGCCTCCTGGCCCATGATCACGACGCGGCCCTGGTAGATGCTCGCGGGAAGTCGCTGCGTCGCGTACAAGAACGCACCGAGGTCAAGATCCTCCGCACCGGCGAACGGATGCAACGAGGACTCGATCGCGATGTGCGACGACTCCAAGATCCTCAGCTTCGTTTCACCACGCGACCGCAGCAGGGTCGAGTAGGTGCGCTGGTAGAGCTCGACGTCGGAGGGCATTGGCGTGCGGGTATACCGCACGCCGCCCGCTCACGGGATCGGGTTGCCGACCTCGTCCTGCGGGTGGGCATTTGCGCCGACCGCCCGGATCGCCGCGATCAACGCGTCGACGACGGCGTCCGAGAACAGCGACTCAGGCCCTCCTACAGCCACGCTCGTAAACGGCGGTTCGTAGAGCAGCCCCACGTCCATCGCACCGTTCGCGGTGAGGTGCTCCACGACCAGGGCGACGAAGTCGTGCTGGTCGGCCGTCAGCGTTTGCCCGTCGATGAACCCGGACAACGCGTCTGTTGCGGCGTCACGGGCGAGTCCGATCAGCGAGCGGATGAACGTACCGAGGCCATCGCCTTCGGTACGGGCCCGCGCGAGGTCAAGCGGCTCGCCAAGGCCTGCCTCGGTGAGCATGCGGTCGAGCTCATCGAGGTCGGTCTGCGTCAGCGGGCGGTTGTGGTGGAGCTTCTGAAGCGCGACGTGGTCGGCATGGGCGTGGAGGTACGCACGCGCTTTCTGGCGAAAACGGTTGAAGTCGGTGCCCGCGGCGCCGCCGCGACGCAGCGCGACCTCCTCGACCTCGCCGAGGACGTCCATGAAGTCCGTGTAGACCACGACGCGCTTGCGCTTCTCCAGCAAGCGGACCAGTCCGCGAACGCGGCGGCGTGCGGTCTCGAGCATCGGGAGCGTGACGTCGACCCACCACTCGTCCCCAGCCAGGTCGCTCAAGAGCTCCTGTTGCTCACGGATCGCAGGGATCGCGAGCTGCTCCAGCAGCCCGCTGGCAATCTCCTGAACCTGACGTCGAAGGCTTTCCTGCCCCGGCGCTCCCCGCAGGCGGCAGAGCTGCAGGCGCAAGACGATGAGGTCAAACCGCTTGGCCTCTTCGTCGTCGTCACGAACCGCGCTGGGAAGATCTGCAACGCCCGCGGCGAGCTCAGTCGCTCGATCGAGGTCGAGCCCCTCCCACCCAGCCAGCTCGCGATACTGCTCGACGAGTCGACGCTGCGGGCGCACGAGAAAGTTGTCGACGTTCATCCCCGCGACCAGCTCGCGCAACGTGGCAATGAGGTCGACTCGCAGCCCTTGCTCGCTCACCGTCCCGTCGCTCTGTCCTGTCGCGGCATCGAGGGCCACGACGAGCTCGAGGCGCTCGCTGAAGAGCCGTGCCCGGAGTGATGTCTCGCCGGCACTGATGCGCTCGGGAATCTCCTGGTTGAAGAACGCGATGTTGTCGCACACGTCGAAGATCAGGAAGTCCTCCTTGTCTTCTTCAGGTCCGAAGAGGTTGGGGCAAAGCCGGGTGCCGCGACCGATCATCTGCCAGAACTTCGTCTTTGAGCGGACGGGCTTGAAGAACACGAGGTTGACGACCTCGGGAACGTCGATGCCGGTGTCGAGCATGTCGACGCTGATCGCCATGTGCGGAACCTTGTCCTTGATCGAGAAGTCGTCGATACGGCCCTGGGCGTCCTCCGTCTTGAACGTGATCACTCGCGCGAAATGCCCGGCGTACTCGGGGTAGTTGAAGTCGAAGCGCTTCGCGATGAACTCCGCGTGATCGTTGTTCTTCGCGAAGACGATCGTCTTGCCGAGCCGATCGCCTCCGGCGACGCGATGTCCGTGCTCCATGAGTGTCTGCAGGACTTTGTCGACCGTGTCCGCGTTGAACAACCAACGATTCACGGCTTCGGCAGCGACGGCGTCAGGGGGTTCCTCCTCGTCACCCCAATCCTGCTCCTCCCAGCGCTCCTTCTCCTCGTCGGTCAGATCGTCGTAACGGACGCCGACCATCGGGAACTTCAGCGGAACCTGAATTGCACGCGGGGGCACGAGGAAGCCCTCGTTGACAGCCTCATCCAGACCGTAAGCGTCGGTGGGGACCCCGGGTTCGAGGTCGAAGAGCCCGTAGGTGTTGTGATCGACCTCGTCCTTCGGTGTCGCGGTCAGGCCGACAAGAAGGGAGTCGAAGTAGGCAAAGATCGCGCCGTACTTCTGGTAGACGGATCGGTGGGCCTCATCAATCACGACCAGGTCAAAGTACCCCGGGCCAAAACGCCGCTCTTCACCGGCCTCGCCACCTCCGATGAGGCCCATCATCGTGGGATAGGTCGAGACGTAGACGCGGCCGTCGACGGACTTCTCGGTGACCAGGTTGACGGTGGTGACGTCGGGCAGGTGTTCTTTGAAAGCGCCCGCGGCCTGGTTGACGAGCGCGACGCGATCGGCAAGGAACAGCACCCGCTTGACCCAGCCGGCCTCCATGAGCAGCTTCGCGAGAGCGATCAGCGTGCGCGTCTTTCCCGCGCCGGTAGCCATGACGACCAGCGCCTTGCGCTGGTGCTTCTCCTCAAAGGCCTCCGTGATCCGGCGGATCGCCCGCTGCTGGTAGTGGCGCTCGACGATCGCCCCGTCGATCTCGATATCCGCCAGGCGACGCGCCGACGTGCGCCGCCCGAGCAACAGCTCCAGCTCGTCCTTCGTATAGAAGCCCTGCACGCGGCGCGGCGCGTACCGCACGTCATCCCAGAGCCACGTCTCGTAGCCGTTTGCGTAGAAGATCGCCGGTCGCCGCCCGTAGCGCTGTTCCAGGCAGTCGGCGTACAACTTCGCCTGCTGCCGGCCAACGGTGGCGTCACCGCGGGTGCGCTTGGCCTCGACGATCGCGAGCGGTAATCCGTCGTCGCCCCAGAGCACGTAGTCGACGTAGCCCTTGCCCTGCTCGTTGGGCATGCCGTCGACCTCGAACTCGCGGTCATGCGGCTGGTCGAGTGCCCACCCCGCCTCGTGCAGGAGCAGATCGATATAGCGGTCGCGGGTCTCCTGCTCGTCGTAGTCGTGATCGTCGGGCCGCTCTGCGGCCTGTGCCTTCGCTTGCGTGACCTGGGCCCGCAACTCGTCGAGTTCTGCTTGCAGTGCAGCGTTGTTCGTGCGTGCCTGAGCAAGCTCTTTGTCGCGCTGAGCATGCTCGGCCTGCTTGCGCCGCAGGGCCTCGATCGAGACCTGCCGTTGCTCGGCCGTCAGCGGTCGCGGGATCGCCGCAGCGTCGAACGCAAGATGTGCTTGCGGTGCGTCCTTTGGGTCACGTGCATAGGTGCGCGCGATCCAGAACGTCACGTGAAACAGCTCGCGCACCACGCCAAGTGCAGCTTCGGGCTTGATCGGCCGCTGGGCGTGCACCGCCGCGTTGCCCTGCCGACGGATGAAGTCCATCTTGACCCGGACGCGCTGCTCCACGGCGACCTGGAAGGTCGGCTCGAAGAGCATCGCCGACAAGTCGTCCTTGTACGGGCGCCGGAGTGAGCGGTCGGCGTCGTACAGCCAGTGGACCGCGAGCTCCAGCGTGCGGCGTGCGTAGAAGCAGGCGGCACGCGGATCGGCGGCAGCGTTGCGCTCGGCCTTCATGGCATCCGATGCCAGGCTGGGCCATACGCTCTTGAGGAACGCGAAGTTCGACGGCGGGCGGTGAGCGCCACCGGACACTGCTAGACGGTTCCCACAAACGCGCGAGCCAGCAGTGCGTCGCGGAGCACCTCGAGCCCAACGAGACCCTTCGCGTGACGACGTCTTGCCCTGCGGATCTCACTGACTACGCCGGCAAAGTCACTCATAGCCGGTCGCGGTGGGGTCGGCACCGGCAGCCTTCGCAAGATGGCAAGGTTGATGTTCTTCTGGGCGGACTCGGGCGCCGAACGCTCAAGCGTCGGCTGCAGGAACGACAGCCACGCTTGCACGTACGTCGTCACTGCTGGATCCGCAGTAAAGCCCACAACGCTGTCCGGAAAGCACGCGTCGAAGGTGACGACACCCGCCATCGCAATGTTCGCGGCGATGGTGATGCACAGGGTTCCAGCTGGCCACAGCCGACTCTGGCTGAGGCCCGCCTCTGAGTACGTACTCGTGTAGTCCGTGATGACACCTCCAGACCGCGCCACGTCACCCGTCTGGATCAGGGGATATGCACCACCTAGAAGGTGAGGTGCGTTGCGAGGACGATGCTTGGATACGCCACGCTCCAAGTCACCAAGGTCGCCCAGTGTTGTGATTGGCCATCCTCGCGGGTTTGTGATGGGATCACCAAACCTTGAGGTAAATACCGACGAGGTCATTCGGTCAAGCAAGCCCAGGGTCTTCTGTCGCTTCTCGCAGAGGGCATCGACAGCGTCAAGGATCCGGACGACACGTCGCTGTTCCTGAAGCGACGGAACGGGGATGAGCATCTCGCTGACGTCATCGCGATTGACCTGCAGGAACGTCGCGCCGCGGCCTTTCGAGGCAAGCTGTGGCGCAGCCGAACCGATCCAGTGCCACAGATAGCGGTGGTCGAGTTTCGGCCCGCAGCGGAGGGCCGCCACTCCACGACCGAGACAAACGACTGAAGGCGATATGGCTCGCATTCCGATCGAGGCTCGGATCCCGATAATGACGTCGTCGGGCTGCGAGAGCTTGGTCGGAGCTGTCGTGAACTTCGTGGGAACGATGCGGCCGGCCTTGATGTCGCCTGCGCCGGCCACGAGCGCCACACCCTGGCCGGTGTCGTTATACGAGTCTCCGGTCGGGGCCTGGCCCATGATCACCTCGCAGACATCGGCGAGGCGGCGCGTGCTCATCCGACGATCTCCTTGAGGTCCTGCAAGCCTGCCCGGATCTCTTCCTCGATCTGCTCGAGTTCGGCGATGAGCTCCGTCGGCGGTCGATGCTCAACCTCCTCATAGACGACCTGCCTGTACCGACTGAGCGAAAGGTCGTAGCCCTCCGCAACGATGTCGGCCTTCGGAACGCAGAAGCTCTGCAAGGTCCGCGCTCGCTCACGCTCGGCGGTGTTGCGAACAGTCCACCTCGCAAGCACGTCCGGCAAGTTATTCTTCTCGTGTTCCTCAGCGGTCAGCGCCTCTGATGGATCGCAGCCGAGTTTCCGCTCCTCGACGAGCGGCGTGCGCTTGTCATCAAGGCTCAAGCCATCTGCTGCGACATCGTAGAACCAGACAGAGTCGGTCCCGCCGCTCTCGGTCTTCGTGAAGAGCAAGATCGCGGTCGAGACGCCCGCATATGGTCTGAAGACGCCGCTCGGCAGCTTGATCACTGCGTCAACCTTCTGATCCTCGATGAGGATGCGACGCAGCTCCCGGTGGGCCTTACTCGATCCGAACAGCACACCGTCGGGAACAATGACTGCTGCTCGGCCACCGGGCTTAAGGAGTCTCAAGAACAGCGCTAGAAAGAGCAGTTCCGTCTTCTTGGTCTTCACGACGCGGAGCAGGTTTTGCGCCGTGGTCTCATAGTCAAGGCTCCCCGCGAACGGCGGGTTGGCAAGGATCAGCGAATACAGACCCTCCTCCTCTCCGGTGCCTTCGGAGAGCGAGTCGCGGTAACGGATGTCGGGTGCCTCGATGCCGTGCAGGAGCATGTTCATCGACCCGATCCGTAGCATCGTGCTGTCGAAATCGAAGCCGTGGAACAGGCTGTTGTGGAAGTGCGTGCGCGACTGTGAGTCGACCTCTACGTCCGGATATGCATGACGGAGGTAGTCGCCGGCCGCGACTAGGAAGCCCGCGGTACCGCAGGCGGGATCGCAGATCTCGTCCTTTGGCGTCGGAGCCGTCATCGCAACCATCAACGCGATGATGTGCCTCGGCGTGCGGAACTGACCGTTCTGTCCGGCCGACGCGATCTTGCTGAGCATGTACTCGTAGACATCGCCCTTTGTGTCACGACCTTCCATTGGCAGGTCGTCGAGCATGTCCACAACCTTGGACAACAGCGCGGGGGTCGGGATTGTGAAGCGTGCGTCGCGCATGTGATGCGAGTACGTCGAGTCGTCGCCGCCGATTTGGCGAAGAAACGGGAAGACGCGATCGGCGACGATCGCAAACATCTCGCCGGGCTCTCGATCCTTGAACCGCGACCAACGGAGATCCGTGTACGCGCGGCCCTCGTGGTCTTCACCCACAGCGAAGATGGGTGCGTCGATCGCGACCCCGAGCCGATTGGCCCGATTCTCCTTCGCTGTCTGGAGGTCGTCGAGCCGTCGAATGAAGAGCAGATAGGTGATTTGCTCCATGACTTCGAGCGGGTTGGCGATCCCGCCGGACCAGAACGCATCCCAGATGCGGTCGACCTTCGACTTGAGCTCTCCGGTGATCATCGGATTGGAGGCTATCCGTCACCGCCGTCAGTACGACGACGCCTCGAAGAGTTCGAAATGCGCGCCGAAATGGAAAGGGCCGCTGTGTAAGCGGCCCCTCCCAACATCTCCCTCAGGGCCGTGAGAGAGATACCTCACGCCGCCGAACTTTCAGCCGCAGCCGGTGTTGTTGCCGCAGGACGAGCAGGTGTAGCAGGAGCCGGTGCGCTGCATCATGCCGCCGCACTGGTTGCACGCCGGGCCGAGGTCGAGGCCGACGAGGCGCGCCGGGCGGACCGGCGGCGTGTCGGTCAGCGCGGACGTCGGTGGCTTGGAGCCGCCGTTGCCGCCGCCGTTGGATGGCGTCGCCTGCGGCGTGGCCGGGCCGGCGGTGTCGGTCGAGAAGGTGATGGCCTCCTCGGCCGACTTCTTCGCGCGGACCTCCGGGGTCAGGATCCCGAGCTCCTCCTGGATCTCGGCGTCCAAGAAGCGCGAGGCGAGCCAGCGCATGATGTAGTCGGGCATTGACTTCGCGAACGGGATCTCCGGGTTCTGGGTGATCCCTTCCGGCTCGAAGCGCATGTAGGCGAACTTCGAGACGAGCGTCTCGAGCGGCACGCCGTACTGCAGCGCGATCGAGATCGCGGTCGCGAACGAGTTCATCATGCCGCGGAGGGTGGAGCCCTCCTTGCCGACGTCGGTGATGAAGATCTCGCCGACCGAGCCGTCCTCATACATGCCGGCCGTGATGTAGCCCTCGTGGCCGCCGATGTTGAACTTGTGCGTGAGCGAAGCCCGCTCCTTCGGCATCTTGTTGCGGCGTGGCCCGATCGCGTCGAGCTGCTTGGCAACCTCGTCCTTGACGGCCTGGGCGAACTCCTCGGAGTCCAGCGACGGCACCAGCGCCTGCTCTTCCTGGGCGTCGGTGCGCAGCGCTTGGGCGGTCTTGGACCCGTCGCGGTAGATCGCCAGCGCCTTGACGCCCAGGCGCCAGGCCTGCGTGTAGGCGTCGACGATGTCTTCCACCGTCGCGGTGTTCGGGAGGTTGACCGTCTTGGAGATCGCGCCCGAGATGAAGGGCTGGACCGCGCCCATCATCTTGATGTGGCCCATGTGGCTGATCGCGCGCGAGCCAACGGCGACGTCGAAGACCTCAAGGTGCTCGTCCTTGATGCCAGGCGCCTCGACGATCGTGCCGTACTGGTCGATGTGCGCGACGATCTGGTCGATCTCGGCCTGCTCGTAGCCCAGCGTCTGCAGCGCGAGGCCCACCGTCTTGTTGACGATGATCATCGAGCCGCCACCGACGAGCTCCTTGTGCTTGACCAGCGAGAAGTCGGGCTCGACGCCCGTCGTGTCGCAGTCCATCAAGAACGAGATCGTGCCCGTGGGCGCGAGCACCGTCGCCTGCGCGTTGCGGTAGCCGTGGGTCTCGCCGACCTCGACGGCCTCGTCCCAGACCTCGCGGGCCGCGGCCAGCAGCGTGTCGTCGCGGCCGGTGCCGATCGGGATGTGCGCCGTCGCGTCGCGGTGCATCCGCATGACGTTGTTGTGCGCCTCGCGGTTCTCGGCGTAGCGCTCGTAGGGGCCGATCGCCGCGGCGACCTTGGCCGACTGCAGGTACGCGCGGCCGGTCATCAGCGCCGTGATCGCGGCGGCCGTCGCGCGGCCGGCGTCTGAGTCATACGGCATGCCGTTGGACATGAGGTACGCGCCGAGGTTGGCGTAGCCGAGGCCGAGCTGGCGGAACGCGCGGGCGTTGACGCCGATCTCCTCGGTCGGGTAGCTCGACGGCCCAACGACGATCTCCTGGGCGAGGAAGACGACGTCGACGGCCTTCTCGAACTTCTCGACCTCGAAGGTGCCGTCGGGGCGGCGGAACTTCATCAGGTTCAGCGACGCCAGGTTGCACGCCGAGTCGTCGACGTGCATGTACTCCGAGCACGGGTTCGACGCGTTGATGCGCCCCGAGTTCGGGCACGTGTGCCACTCGTTGATGATGGTGTCGTACTGCACGCCCGGGTCGGCGCAGCGCCAGGCGGCGTCGCCAATCTTGCGCATCAGGTCGCGTGCCTTCATCGGCTCGCCGATCGGCTTGCGGTTCGCGCGCGCGAGCGTGCGCCACTCGGCGTCGTTCTCGACGGCCTCCATGAACGCGTCGGTCACGCGGACCGAGTTGTTGGCGTTCTGGTACTGGATCGACTTGAAGCCGTCGCCGTCGATGGACATGTCGAAGCCCGCGTTGCGCAGCGCTTCGGCCTTGTCCTCCTCCTTGGCTTTGCACTCGATGAACTCGACGATGTCGGGATGGTCGACATCCAAGACCACCATCTTGGCCGCGCGGCGCGTCTTGCCACCCGACTTGATCGTGCCGGCCCAGGAGTCGGCGCCGCGCATGAAGGAGACGGGGCCCGAGGCGGTGCCGCCCTTGCTCAGCGGCTCCATCGACCCGCGGATGTTGGACAGGTTGATGCCCGACCCGGAACCGCCGCGGAAAATCCGGCCCTCGCGCGTGTTCCAGTCGAGGATCGAGTCCATCGTGTCCTCGACCGAGAGGATGAAGCAGGCCGAGCACTGCGGGGACTCTTCGAAGCCGACGTTGAACCAGACGGGCGAGTTGAAGGCCGCGAGCTGGTGCAGCAAGATGTAGGTGAGCTCGTCCTGGAAGGCGTCGCCGTCTTCCGCGGTCGCGAAGTAGCCGCGCTGGCGGCCCCAGTCGGAGATGGTGCCGGCGACACGGCCGATCATCTGCTTGACGGAGCGCTCGCGCGCGGGCGAGTCGATCTGGCCACGGAAGTACTTCTGCGTGACGATGTTGGTGGCGTTCTGCGACCACGTCTTGGGGAACTCGACGTTGTCCTGACGGAAAGAGCCGACGTCTGCGGTGCGCAGCTCCCAGTCGACGGTGTCGAACGGGGCGACCCCCGCGGTGGTGAAATACCGCTCGATCGACAGCGCGCGACCCGGCTGGATCTCCGATGCGAATGCGGTCTGTGGTGCTGTGTCCATGCGCCTCTGCTTCCTTCCTCGCCGCCGGCCCGCGGCATGCTCGAAACCTTGAAGGTGGGTCGAGCAGGGTGGCGCGTGGGCCGGACGGAAGAACGGTTCGATCCCGCTTCTTCCGGGTTAACTCCAGTGTAGGCCCGGGCTAGCGCCCGAGACGAACCCAGTCACGGAATTCGGCCCACGCGGCGGACGTCCGCCAACCGGCCTCAGCTGTCGCGTGACGCCATCGGACCCACCACATGGGCTCCCAGGCCCACCACCGCGCGGCGGCCCAGAGCGCAGCCGCGAGGAGCAGCAGAAGGCCGATGGCGGCGAGCAGGATGATCGTCGTCGTCTCGTCGTCCGAAGACGGACGGGCGGCGTTGCCGGACGTCCCAGCGGGGACGGCGGTGCTCGCCGGTGCCGCGGTCGTGGCCGGCGCGGCGGTGCTCGGCGGAGCGGTCGTGCTCGCCGCCGGCGGAAGGGTTCCTGCCGGGAGCGACGAGGTGGCGGGTGCGGTCGAGGTCGCCGTGCTGGACGTCGCGCTGCCAGGCGTGGTGGAGCTGAGCTGTGACTGGCCGGGCGCCTGTGCGGAGGCGGGTGCGGCCGCCGCGAGGGCGGCGCAGCAGATCCCGGCGGTGAGGAAACGGCGGCGCATCCGGCGCCACAGGCTAACGAAGCGCCTCAGCGTGCCGTCGTTCACCACAGCACGTCGGTGAGCCCGCTGGTCACGAGCGCCACGCCGGCCAGGACGGCGATGAAAATCAAGGTCATCACGACGAGGCGCTCGCGGCGGACCTCCGGAGCGAGCAGCGTGCGGTCCTCGCCGTCGTCGCCGAGCGCGGCCAGCAACTCGTCGTCGATGACGATCCCGGCCGCCGGGGACTCGGCCCGGGCGCGCTGGGCCGCGGTGCGAAGCTCATCGATCTCGGCCTGGAGTGCGGCCTCGCGCTCGCTCTCGGCGCGGATGCGGTCCTGGGCGTCGGCGAGCGCCTGCTCGAGCTCGGCGGTGCGCGGTTCGCTGTCGGAGACGCGGGCGAGAAGCTCGGCGCGCTCGGCTTCGAAGGCCGCGACCCGGTCGGCGTGCTCGGCCTGGGCGGCGACCAGACGGCCCTCGGTCGCGCGGGTGCGCTCCTCGGCGGCGGTCTGGGCGGTCGCGATCTGCTGGTCGGCCTCGAGGCGGGCGGCTTCGATCGCGGCGTCGCTGCGCGCGAGGGCGTCGGCAACGGCGGCGGCGATCTGCGCGTCGGCGTCGGCCCGGAGGGTCGCGCGGGCGGAGTGAAGATCCTGCTCGGCCTGGGCGCGAGCGGCGTCGAGCTGCGCGGCGGCCTCGGCGCGCGCCCTCGTGGCCTGCTCGTCGACCGTGCTGCCCGCCTCGGCGCGGATGCGCGCGATCTCCTCTTCGGCGGCGGCGATGCGCTCTTGTGCCCGCTGCTGCGCGCGGGTGGCGATGGTCTGCGCCTCAGCGCGGACGGCCTCCAGCTGGGCGGCGGCGGCTTCCCGCTCGCGGGTGAGCTCGTCTTGGGCCGCGGCGAGCTTGGTTGCGGCGGCCTCGCGTTCGCGGGTGAGCTCGTCCTGGGCGGTGGCGAGCTGCGTTTGGAGCTGCGCCTCTGCGGTGGCGACGCGCGCGGCAGCTTGCTCGTCGGCCGCGGCGAGCTGCTCAGCGGACTTGGCCTCGATGGTCGCGATGCGCGCGGCAGCTTGCTCTTGGACCGCCGCGACCTGTGCTGCCGCGCTGGCGTCGGCCTCCACGAGCCGCTCCTGCGCTGCGAGCTCGACTGCTCGCAGTTGCTCAGCGGCTGCCTCGCGCTCGCGAGCCAAGGCGTCCTGGGACGACGCGAGTCGCTCCTCGGCGTCGGCGCGCGTCGCATCGATGCGCGCGGCGAGCTGGTCGCGCTCGCGCTCGCGCTCAGCGATGGTCGCCGCCATCCGTGCCTCGACGTCGGCCGTGGCGGCCTCGATGCGATCGTCGGCCTCGTCACGCTCACGATCGAACTCGTCCTGGAGCGCGGCGATCCGCGCTTCGCCCTCGGCCCGCGCGGCGGCGACTCGCTCCTCGGCGTCAGCCTGCGCCACGGTGCGCGCGGCCGCGATGGCGGCACCCGCGGCTTCGGCCTCGGCGGTCGCGTCGTCGCGTGCCGCCCGTGCGTCGGCCTGTGCGCGGGCCACCGCGGCTTCGGCTTCGGCGGTCGCCTCGTCGCGCGCTGCTCGCGCGTCGGCCTGCGCGCGCGCCACGGCGGCTTCGGCCTCGGCGACTGCCGACGCGGCCTGCGCGCGCGCCGCCTCTAGCGCTTCGCGCGCATCCTCGATCGCCTCCGCCCGCGCGCGCTCGACGGCCTCTCGTGCCGCGGTGACCTGCTCGTCGGCGTGGGCTTGCGCCGCGCGTGCCTCGGCCTCGGCGGCGGCGACGCGCGCCTCGCCTTGGGCCTCGATCGCAGAGGTTCGCTCAACGATCTCGGACCGTGCGCGCGCGACGGCCTGCTCGATCTCGGTCTCCGCACGTGCGCGCGCCTCCTCAGCGGCGCTGATGCGGTCCTCGGCATCGGCCACCCGCTCGCGGGCGTCCGCCTCGATCGCCGCGACCTGCTGCTCGGCCGCCGTCCGCGTCGCCGCGACGCGCTGCTCGGCTTCCTCGCGGGCGGTCGCGAGTTCGTCGGCGACGGCGGCACGTGCGGTGGCTACCTGTCGGGCGACCTCATCGCGTGCTGCGGCGGCCTCCGCTTGAGCGGCGGAGACCAGCTGCTCGGCCTCCGCACGAGCAGCGGCGACCTGCTGCGCGATCTCTTCGCGTGCCGTCGCGGCCTCGGCCTGCGCCGCGGCGACGCGCTGCTGCGCTTCTGTATGAGCCGCCGCGACCTGCTCGTCCACAGTCGCCCGCGCGGCGGCGAGCTGTTGGGCGACCTCGTCGCGTGCCGCGGCGGCCTCAGCTTCGGCCGCCGCGATGCGATCCTGCGCCTGCTCGCGTGTGCTCTCGATCGCCTCGGTGGCGGCTGCCTGCGCCGCCGCGATCTGCTGCTCGGCCTCCGCACGCGCCGCTGTGGCCTGTTCGTCGGCGGCCGCCTGTGCTGCCGCGACTTGCTGCTCGGCTTCGGTGCGTGCCGTTGTGGCCTGCTCTTCGGCGGCTGCGTGCGCGGCTGCGATCTGCTGAGCGACTTCGTCTCGTGCGGCGGTGGCCTCTGCCTGGGCCGCCGCGACGCGTTGCCGCGCCTCCTCGCGTGCTGCTCGGACCGCCTCGGTCGCAGCCTCCTGTGCCGCGGCCACCCGCTGCGTGATCTCCTCGCGCGTGGCCGCGGCATCGGCCTGCGCTGCGGCGATCTGCTGCTCGGCCTCCTCGCGGGTCGCGGAGGCGTCGGCCTGTGCTGCGGCGATTTGCTGCTCGGCTTCTTGGCGGGCTGCGGTGGCGTCGGCCTGCGCTGCGGCAACCAGCGCCTCGGCTTCCTCGCGTGCCGTCGTGGCGTCTGCGTGCGCCACCGCGATGCGCTGCCGTGCCCTCGCGGTCTCCTCGGCGGCAGCGGCCTGCGCTGCGGCGACCTGCTGCTCGGCCTCCTCGTGGGCGGCGGCCATATCGCCCTCGACAGCCTCTTGCACGGCTGCCACGCGCTGCTCGGCCTCGGCGCGCGCCGCCGCCACCTGCCGCTCGGCCTCTTCGCGGGCGGCCGACGTCTCGGCCTCGACCCCCGCCTGCGCCTCGGCCACGCGCCGCCGGGCGTCCTCGCGCACCTCGGCGAGCTGCCGCTCCGTCGCCTCCCGCGCGGCCGCGACGCGCTGCTCGGCTTCCTCGCGCGCCGCGGATGCCTCCGCCGCGGCGGTCGCCCGTGCCGCGGCCACGCGTTCCTCGAACGACGCCTCCTGCGCGGCGGCCTCCTCGCGCACGGCCGCCTCGGCGGCTCGTGCCGCGACCAGCTCGTCCTGGAGCTCGTCGAGGACTGCGGTCGCCTTGGCTTCGGAGTCCTCCAGCCGCCGGCGCAGCGCGTCGGCCTCGGCGGCGGCCGCCGCGTCGGTCTCGCGCAGCTGCGCACGCAGCGCGTCGGTCTCGACCGTGGCCGACGCTTGCGCCTCCTCCAGCCGTGCGCGCAGGCCCTCGGCCTCCGAGGCGGCCACCTCGGCCGCCTCGACCGCGGCACGGCGCAGGCGCTCCGTCTCGCGCGCCGCCTCGGTCTCGGTCGATGCCAGCCGCGCCTCGACCTCGGCAACGCGCTCCTGCGCCGCCCGCTCGACCGCCGCCAGGCGCTCGCGCAGACCCGCCGCCTCGGACTCGCCGGAGGCCTCGACGACCGCAAGCCGCTCGTGCAGCGCCGCGAGCTCGTCGTCGGCAGCGCGCTGAGCTTCCTCCAGCCGCGCGTGCAGCGTCTGGGCTTCGGCCGTCGCCTCGGCCTCCGCTGCCGTCAGCCGCTCGCGCACCGCCGCCGCCTCGGCCGCCGCGCGGCCGGCGCGCTGCTCGGCGTCGGCGAGCCAGTTGCGCAGGTCGTCGGTGTCGGCCTTCAGCGCCTGTTGGGCGCCCTCAGCGTCGGCCTGAGCGGCGCTCAGTGCGGCCTGCAGTTCCAACGCCTCAGCCGTCCGCGCCGCCTCGGCCTGCTCCAGCTGCGCCCGCAGCGTCTCGGCCTCGCCCGTCGCCGCGTCGCGATCCTCGGTCGCCGACGCCAGCCGCCGGCGCAGCGATCCGGCCTCCTCGGCGCGCGCCCGCGCCTCGGTCAGCTCGGCCTCGACGCGCGCCAGGCTCGCGGTCGCCTGCTCGGCCAATGCCGCCCGCTCGCTGGCGGCCGTCGCCGCCGCTCGCAGCTCCTCCAGCTCGGCGCTTGCCGCCTCCGCACGCGCCTCGGCCTCGCGCCGGGCGGTGTCCTCGGCGTCGATGCGGCGGCGCGCCTCGCGCAGCTCGGAGGAGAGCAGCGCCGCCCGCTGGGCGGACTCGTCGGCGCTCTCGCGCGCGGCCTGCTGGGCCTCGGCCTCGGCTGCTCGCCGCGCTGCGCGCTCCTCGCGCACGCGCGTGGTGAGGTCGTCGGCTCGTCGTGCCGCGGCCTCGGCGCGCTGGGCGAGCGCCTCGGTCTCGGCCAGCTTCTGCTCCAGCGCCTGGATGCGCTGCTCGGCCTGCTCGGCGCGCCGCTGTGCGCTCCCGGCGCTCAGCAGCGCTTGGGAGCGCTCGTCCTCGATCGTCTCGGCGCGCTCGCGCAGCTCCGACAGCTCGGCGGCGCGCGCCTCGGCGACCTGGCGCGCCTCGTCGACCGCGGCCAGCCGCGCTTCGGCGGCACGGGCGGCGCGGCTGGCGCGCTCGGCGACTTCCTGGGCGGCGGCGACCTCGCCCTCGCGTTCTTCCAGCGCACGGCGCGCCTCGTGGGCGACCTCGACGGCCTGGCGCGCCTGCTCGGCGGCTCGCGTCGCGCGCTCGCGGTGTTCGCGGGCGCGCTCCTCCTCGGCGGTGGCGCGCTCGCTGGCGCGCACGCGCTCTTCGGTCAGGGCGTCGACGGCGCCGGCGCGGGCGGCCTCGGCGTGGGCGGCGAGCTCGGCGATCCGCGAGGCCTCGTTGGCCGCCTGCTGGGCGATCGAATGCGCCTCGGCCGCCCGGCGCTCGGCGTTCTCGCGCGCGGCGCGCTCCTCGGTGAGCCGCGCGTGCAACGCGGCGACGTCCGACGCGCGCGCGAGCTCGCCGACGTCGAGCGTCGAGGGCGGTGGTTCCTCGGTCGCGCGCACCAGCCGCCGCAGACCGCCACGGCCGCGCTCGGGCTCGGCGACCGCCGGCGGCTCGACCACGGCCTGCGGCGGCGGCGCCACCGGCACCGGCCGCCCGCCGCGCCCCGTCGGTCGCGGCAGATCCGTGATCTGGCCACGACCCGCTTGCAACGCGAACGCCACGCGTGCGCTCGCCACGACCTCGGCCGGCGCGCTGAACGCCGCGCGCCACGCCGGACCCTCGGGGCCGACGAGCGGCGCGGCGTCCTCCGGGCCGGGCAGCGGCGAGAGGCGATGCGTCCGCCGGCCGTCATCGAGGAGCAGCAGCGGCATCGGGAGGCGCTCGCGCGACGGGCCGACCCAGCGACCAGCGATCCGCAGCAGCACTGTGCCGGGACCTGCGGGGACCTGCTCGAAGGACTGAACCTCGAAGCGCGGAGTCATGGGGAAGGGCGCAACAAACCCGGCGTCGCCCGCCGATCGTAGTCGCCGGACCGGCTATTGCAGGCGCTTGAGGACCGTCAGGGCGGCTGCGAGGAGCACGTCGGGCGGGTCGGTGCCGTCGAGGACGACGTAGCGATCGCCCTTTTGTGCGGCCAGTGCGTCGTAGGCCGCGACGACCGCGGAGAAGAACGGTTCGCCCGCCTGCTCCAGTCGATCCTCACCGCCGCGGCGTGCTGCGCCCACCGCCGGATCGACCCGCAAGTAGAGCGTCAGGTCGGCGACGAGCCCGTTCGTGGCGAAGCGATTGAGCTCGGCGATCTCCTGCACCCCGAGCCCTCGTCCGGCGCCCTGGTAGGCCAGCGAGGAGTCCACGAAGCGGTCCAGGATCACGTCGCGCCCTGCGGCCAGCAGCGGCAGTAGCTTCTCGCTCACCAGCTGCGCCCGCGCCGCCGCGTACAGCAGCGCCTCGGCGCGCGGATCGACCTCCAGCGCCGGATCGGTGACCAGCTCGCGGATCCGCTCCGACAGCACCGCGCCGCCCGGCTCGCGCAGGACGGTGACGTCTCGGAGCGCGGCTGCGATGCCCTCGGCGAGCGTCGTCTTGCCAGCGCCGTCGATGCCTTCGATCGCGATCAGTCGTCCACTCCGCACCATCGCCGCGTGACAGTACCCTGGCCCGCGCATGCTCGAGGTCGTCGATCGCCATCCCCACGCCCGCGCGGTCCTGCACGCGGCGGTGCCACCGGACGGATCGCCGTCACATGCCTATCTCTTCCACGGGCCCGCCGGCGCCGGCAAGCGCGAGGCTGCTCGAGCCTTTGCCGCCGAGCTGCTGGCCGAGGGTGCGGCCGATCCGGACAATGCGCGCCGCCGGGTGGTTGAAGGCGTTCACCCCGACCTCACGTGGGTCCGACCGAGCGGTGCCGCCGAGATGCTCGTTGGCGACATCGAGGAGCCGGTGATCGGCGCGGCGTCGCGCACCCCGTTCGAGTCCCAGCGCCGGGTTTTCGTGATCGAAGGGGCCGACACGATGAACGACCAGGCGGCCAACAAGATGCTCAAGACGCTGGAGGAGCCGCCGCCGTTCGCGCACCTCGTCTTGCTCACCGACAAGCTCGGCAACATGCTCGCGACGATCCTCTCGCGCTGCCAGCTCGTGCGCTTCGAGGCCGCAACGCCTGCGGAGCTGAGCACCCGTCTGCAGACTAAGCACGGCGTGCCGCCGCTGACGGCGGACGCGTGCGCGCGCCTGGCGCTGGGCGATGCCGAGCGGGCGCTGGCGCTCGCGCTGGCCGAGGGGCCGGCGCTGCGCGACGCTGGCGAGAAGTTCGCGCGCGCCGCGCTTTCTTCGAAGCTCGCCGAGCGCCCGCACGTCGCGCTGCTCGACCTCGCGCGCGCTCGTGGCGATGTCGCCGCCACCGCCGTCGCCGAGCGGATCGCCGAGGATGCCGACCTACTGCCCGACCGTGAGGCCAAGCGCGCCAAGCGGGAGGGGGAGACGGCGGGCAAACGCGCTCACCGCCGCGCGTATGCGGCAACGCTCGACCATGGGATGCAGCTTGTTGGGTTGTGGCTCCGCGACGTCGCGTGCGTCAAGGATGGGGTGCCGGAGCTTGTGCACCATGTTGATCGTGTCGAGCAGGTGAGCGCCGACGCCGAGGCCTGCGATGCCTCGGCCAACCGGCTGCGCGATGCGGTCGGCCTGGTCGAGGAGGCGCGCACGATGCAGATCCTCAACCCGTCTGAGGAGTTGGCGCTGGAGGCGCTGGCGTCGAAGGTGGAGCGGTTGCTGCACTGAGATAGCGCGACGGATGGTGTGTCCGTCGCGCTGGTTGTCAGCGGTGCTTGTTCGGTCGCGCGTCCGACGATGTAGGCGGCGTCAGTCCGTACGTTCGGTCAGTCAAGGATGTTCAACAGGCCAGTAGCGGTGAAGGAGCCTCGCGGCGTGGCGGGGATGGTGGCGGTAGTGGGAATATGGATGGACAGGCCCGTCGCACCATTGAGATCGATCCTTCTAGAGCCCGCTGCACCCGGAGTAAAGGCCGCTCCCGACAAAGTCCCAGTCCATCGGAATTGGAGACCATTTTGGTTGCACGTCGCCGCGCCGGGAGGCTGCTCATACCTGAGGTCAACGTCGACGTCATGGATCTGGATGTTCGTAGTCGTCAGCGCAGTCGCCCGCCACGGGAAATTAGTGCCGGTAGCAGTGATGGTGCAGCCACTGCCAGCACCAAGGTCGCCGGCGCACTGGCTCAAACTGGCACCGGTGATAGTTGCCACCGCGGCACTGTCAACGGTGACGTTGAACGTCGTGGCACCACAGCTTCCCGTGCTACCCATCGCGGGGATGAAGAACCCGAAGTTGCCCGAGTCAAGCCTGCCATCGCTAGTACCGACGGGCGACCAACTTGCCGCCGAGGCAACCGACGGCAACGCAAACGCACACAGCGCCATCACAGCGCCCAAGAGCACCATGCTCTTCTTCGAAACCATCTTCAACATCTGAAGCACTCCTTGTGAGTCCCGGCGCACGCCGGGAGCGATTGCCCGAGCGCCAGCGTGCCAACGACGCGCTTCGGGGCGCCTTAAGCTGTCGACGTAAACAGCGTTCCACTATGGTCAGTGATACTCGATCTGATGAGCAACGTCAACCAACGTCGATGACCTTGTCGACACTGCTCCCTGCCATCTGGCAGGACTGCTTCTGTGGGACCGAGCAGTACGCGCTGGCGCTAGCTAATGACGCCGGACCCCGCGAGGATCAGCACGATCGCGCCCAGCGCGATCCGGTACACCACAAACACGGTCAGCGTGTGTGACGCGATGTAGCGCAGCAGCCACGCGATCGCCGCGTAGCCGACCACGAACGCGATCACCGTTGAGAGCACGATCGCGCCCGCTGACTCCTCGCCGGGCGAGTCGCCGGTCGCGATCGAGAACAGCTCGAAGAGCCCGCTCGCCAACACCGCCGGGACGGCAATCAGGAAGGCGAAGCGTGCCGCGGCCTCGCGGGTCAGGCCGAGTAGCAGGCCGGCGCTCATCGTCGCGCCTGAGCGGGACACGCCCGGTACGAGCGAGAGCGACTGCGCGAGGCCGATGAGGATGCCGTCACGCGTTGAGAGATCGTCGGTCTCCCGCTCTAGCCGCGCGCGGCGGTCGGCCCAGTGCAGGACGAGGGCGAAGACGATCAACGTGGTGCCGATCAGGTACAGGTCGCGCGCGCCGCTCTCGATCTGGTCCTTCATCGCGAACCCGATCAGCCCGATCGGGATCGTCGCGACGATGATGAACCAGCCCATCTTGGCGTGCGGATCGTCTCGCAGCGACGGATCCCGCAGCGCGCGCAGCCAGGTGTTGAGGATCTCCCACAAGTCCTTGCGGAAGTAGATGAGCACCGCCGCCTCGGTCCCGATCTGGGTGACCGCGGTATAGGCGGCGCCCGGATCGTCCCAGCCGAAGAAGGCGGAGACGATGCGCAGGTGCGCGGAGGAGGAGATGGGCAGAAACTCTGTGAGCCCCTGCACGATCCCCAAGACGATGGCCTGAAGTGCGTCCATGTGCGCGGCGCACAGTAGTCGCCGGATAGGCCGCGATGACGTCCGACTGGCCAGGTCGCGCCATGGTGTTCAGGTTGCCGTTCAGGCCGCGACGATCGGGCCGAGGCGCGGCGTGCACCCGTGGAGCTCGAAGGCGCGGAAGGCGTTGAAGCGCGGGTGGTTGGGCCCGTGGAAGTCGGCCGAGCCGGTGGTCAGCAGGCCGCGCTGCTCGCACACGCGCGCGGCGAGCAGCGTCTGCTCGCGCGTGTGGGTCACATAGAAGGCCTCGACGCCGTCCAGGCCGTAGCCGGTGAAGCGGTCGATGATCGCAACGACGTCGTCGGGGTGGTCGACGTCCCAGAACGGGTGCGCCCAGATCGCGACGCCGCCGGCCGCGTGGATGGCGGCGATCGCCTCAGCGACCGTCGGCGTCGTGCGGCGGCGGTAGGCCGGGGTGCCGGAGACCAGGTAGGCCTCGAGGAGCGCGCCGAAGTCGGCGAGGCCCTCGTCGGCGATGCGCTGGGCGTTGTTGGGGTGGTTGAACGCAGCTTGCGCGAGGTGCGGCCGGCCGATCGGCAGCCCGGCGGCGCGACGGGCATCTAGTGGCGCGCGGTCCAGGGCGAATCCGCACTCCTCCAGCGCGTCGGCCATCCGGGCGGCGCGAGCTGCGCGGTCGGCGCGAAAGCGCTGCAACTCGGCGAGGAAGCCGGCGTCCGTGTGGTCGATGCCGTAGCCGAGGATGTGGAGGTCCTCGTGGTCACCGTCGATGGTCGACAGCTCGGTGGCGGTGATGACCCGGATCGCGCCGCCGGTCGCGTTCGCCGCCGCCAGCGCCTCGGCGACGCCGTCGACCGTGTCGTGGTCGCTGAGGGCGAGCAGCTCGACGCCCGCGGCGGCCGCGCGGGCGACGACCTCTGCCGGGGCGAGCGAGCCGTCCGAGCACGTCGAGTGCGACTGCAGGTCGAAGGTCGGGCGGGCCATCGCTGCGGACCGTACCCGCCGTGGCGCTTTAGGAGCCTGGCGCGCGCTGCCATCGAGGGACGATTGAATCTCGTAGAGCGAGATTCAGTCGTCCCTCGACGCCGCGAGTGCGCCCGGACGCTGGTGCTGGGTCCGCCCCGAACGCCCCGCCATGTCGCCGCCGTCGAGCCCGTCGGCAACGGCGGCGACGACCTCGGGGTCGAACTGCGTGCCGGCGCAGCGCCGGAGCTCGACGAGCGCCACGTCGAGCGGTCGCGCCTCGCGGTATGGGCGGTCGGACGTCATCGCGTGCAGCGCGTCGCAGACGGCGACGATCCGGGCAGCAAGTGGGATCGCGTCCCCGCGCAGGCCGTCGGGGTAGCCGGCGCCGTCGTAGCGCTCGTGGACCGCGCGCACCAGCGGAGCGACGCCCGTCAGCAACGGGATCCGCGCCAGCAGCGCGGCACCGATGGCCGAGTGCTCCTTGATCTCCTCGAACTCGTCGGGTGTCAGCCGTCCGGGTTTGGTCAGCAGATCAGAGCGGACGCCGATCTTGCCGATGTCGTGCAGCAGCGCGCAGTAGCGCAGTGGGCGCAGCTCGGCGTCGGAGAGGCCGAGGTCGCGGCCGGTCTGCAGGGCGAGGTCGGCGACCTCGTCGGCGTGGTCGGCGGTGTAGGCGTCCTTGGTCTCCAGCACGTCGGCCAGGACGCCGAGCGTCGTGGCGAAGGAGGTCTCCAGCTCCTGGGTCAGCGCACAGCGGTGTAGTGCGGCGCCGACCTGGGCGACGACCGCGTCGGCCAGCAGGAGGTCGTCATCGCCGAAGGCGTGGGTGGCGAGCTGTTCGAGGTTGAGCACGCCCCAGATGCGGCCGTCAACGACGATCGGCAGCGAGAGCTCGGAGCCCGGGTCCGAGCGGGGGTCGCGGCGTAAGTAGTCCGGGTCGGTGGTCGTGTCGGCGATGATCGCCGGCTGGCCGGTGCGCGCGACGCGACCGTTGACGCCTTCTTGTATCGGTTGCTCGTAAGCCAGAAAGTCGTCGTGGGTGGCGAGCGGGCCGGCTGCGGCGAGCACGCGCAGGGTGTCGTCGGGGTCGAGACGCTGGATAACGGCGAGAAAGAAGCCGAACGCGGAGTGCAGTTCGTCTACGGCGGCGTGGGCGACCGCAGCGGGCTCGTCCAACGGCGCGAGCTTGGTGGCGAGGCGGGCGGCGACGGCGAGGCGGGCGTGCGGGCCGGGATCCTCACGCGGGGTTTGCGGGGCCCGGCCCTTGTTGGTGTACATCGCGGAGTCGGCGGCGAAGAGCAGGGCGTCGCGGGTGGTGCCGTCGGCGGGGAAGGTCGCGATGCCGAAGGAGACGCCGTGGTGGTGGGCGACGCGCTCGATCGCGTCGGCCGCGCGGCGGGCGATCCGCGCGGCCGCGTCGGCGTCGGCGCGCGGGAGGACGAGCGCGAACTCGTCGCCGCCGATGCGGAAGGAGGAGTCGGTCGTGCGGCACGCGGCCGCGACGGCGCTGGCGGTCGTGCGCAGCGTGCGGTCGCCAGCTGCGTGGCCACCGAGGTCGTTGACCGACTTGAAGCGGTCGAGATCGAAGATGACGACCGAGAGTGCGAGCGGCGGCGTGGCTCGCTCGGCGCGATGCAGATGCGCGTCGAGCGCGTCATGGAACTCGCGGTGGTTGAGCAGGCCGGTGAGCGGATCGCGACGCGCGCGAGCGTCGTGCTCGGCGATCGTGAAGAGGTTGTCGAGGACCAGCGCAGCATGTTCGGCGAAGGTCGCGATGGCGCGGCGCTGACGCTTGCGGCGCGTCGGGATCGGAACCGAAGTTTGCAGGTAGCCAATCGTCTTTCCGCGGGCGATCAGCGCGAAGACCGCATCCGGCGGCCCGTCCGGACCGGTCCCGAGTTTGAGCTGCGGCTGCAGCCCGGGGAAGAGCCTCGTGGCTTGCCGCTGCACGACGGCAGCGCAGTCCTCGACGCTCGTCGTGGCTGCGACATCGGCCACCGCGGCCATCAGACGGGAAGAACTGCCTCTGCTCGGCATGCCACCGGGAGGTCGGCATCGCGATGGCGGTTCTGTTGGGACAGCTAGTCCAAAGCCAACTGGCCCAGACGTCCAGCACCCACGCCCTCCGCCTCAGCGGCTACCATCTGGTCCGGTAACGCCACCGTAGCTCAGTTGGTAGAGCACTTCACTCGTAATGAAGGGGTCACGGGTTCGAGTCCCGTCGGTGGCTTCCCCCAACGTCCCTGCAAACGCCGCAAAACCGCGACGCGCAGCGCACGCCCGAACGCGCTCATGGGGTCCGGATGGGGTCCGGAACCGGGTCGTGTCGGGTCCAGACAGGTTCCGTTCCTGCCGCTCTATCGACAACTTGGTCGATGGGATCGTGGGTGCGTGTGGGCCTGCGGGCGCGGGCGGGGTGTTCACGCTTACCGACGGCGTCGGTGTCACGACGCGCGAGTTCTTTGGTTCTATGCGCGGCTGCTCGGGCGGCGCCTGCCGGTGCTGCCGACGGGTGCGGCGACGATGCTGGCCTCGGCCGCTGCGCTCGGCGCCCGCGCTGCGCGCCGGGAGACCGAGGTCAACGCAGCTGCGGCGCGCTATCTCGCGCGCACCGGCACCTACGCGATCGATCGCGCCCGGGCCGAGCTTGGCTACGACCCGCAGGTCGGGCTCGCCGAGGGGATGGAGCGCACCGCGGCCTGGCTGTGCGCCGAGGGCTTCGTCTGAGGTCGAGGCTGTCGACCTTGGCCGCGCCCGCCTTGACCTGCTCGCGTAGGAGGCGGTGATCGCGTTTGTGTTGCCGGGGTTTGGTGGTTT
Organism: uncultured Conexibacteraceae bacterium; assembly: GCA_963829185.1. Lineage (GTDB taxonomy): Bacteria > Actinomycetota > Thermoleophilia > Solirubrobacterales > Solirubrobacteraceae > Baekduia. The sequence goes on along the minus strand of CAWHID010000005.1, from coordinate 188,524 downwards.
GGCTTGACGGAGAGGCAGGTTCTGCCATACGGGCAGGGGTGTGGTCGTTGACTCTAATTGGGGTGGGGAGTACTACTGATCTTGTTGGAGCGCTGCCTGCCTGGACTGGGTTGGGGATCGATCTGGTCGGTGCTGGTGGTGCTGTGGTGTTGGCGAGGGGGGTGTTTTGAGCCTGAGCTGATTGTGAGTCTGTCTGGCCGTTGGTCCCCGTGGTGGGCAGGCTGGTTATTTGGGCGGCTCCGTGGCGCGTCGTTGGTATGTCGGCGTTGCGGGGGCCGCGTTAGATCCCGGCGTGAGCCGGAATTTCATTAGGAGTGTTTTGAAATGTTGAAGATGGTTTCGAAGAAGAGCATGTTGCTCTTGGGCGCTGTGATGGCGCTGTGTGCGTTTGTGTTGCCGTCAGTGGCCTCGGCGGCGAGCTGGGCCGGTACGGGCAACATTGACTCGAGCAACCTCGGGTTCTCTACCGCGCCCGGCGGGTCGGCTTCTGGGTCGTTTTGTACGGCCTCGTCGTTTAGCGTGACCGTTCACAATGCTGCGGTGGCGACTATCACCGGCGCTGCGTTCAGGAATTGCCACGGCGACCGCGGTATTTCTGTTGGTTGTACTACGACTGCTACGGGGACTGGTTTCCCGTGGCGGGCGACTGCGATCACCACTAGCGACATCGTCATCCATGGCGCCAACGTTGACGTCTCGTTTGAGCAGACTCCCGGCACTCTCGGCGAGTGCCTCCAGGCTGGTGCCAATATCCAGTTGACTGGGCAGGTGACTGCGAGCTTCACTCCGAACGCTACGCCGGACGCGAGAAGGTTCGATTTCGGCCCTGGTCCGGCGGGTGCGTTTACTGCGCATATTCCTGGTTCTGGTTCCTTCAATGCTGCGGCGCTGGGTCAGGCTACTCTGACTGGTAATCTGAACGTCCTTGACTGATTATCGTCTGCTTAGTGATGTGAGGTTGTAGTCCTGGACTGGGGCCGCCTTGGCGGCCCCAGTCTTGTGGTTGTCGTTGTTTTGGGTCGCGTGGTTCGTGGGGCGCCGGGCGGGTGGCTGCTTATCTGGAAACATGATGGTCTTTGGATTGGGTGTCGTGGTTGTGGCTTGACTTCAAGAGACAACTTCGTGTAATTCTGGACGGATGCCGTGCGTGGGCGTGGCCTTAGTGCGTTGGTGTTTTGGGTTGAGCGAGAAGGGTGCTATGTCTGTGAGCTTGGGTCGGGGTCGGAGTGTTGGTCGTGTGTTGGCGCCTTTTGTTTCTGTGGTGTTGGGGTTGTTGGTGGTGTGTGGTTGTGCGTGGGGGTCGGTTGGGCATGTGTCGGGTGGTGGTTTTGGTAGTTTTGAGGTGTTTGAGGGTGGTCCGTCGGGGGTTGGGGTTGGGGTGTTGGGTGATGTGTTTGTGTCGGATCCGGGGTTGTTTTCGGGGCAGCGGGTGGAGCGGTTTGATGGGGCCGGGACGTTTGTGGGGTTGTGGCCGGTGGATGGGGCGCTGTATTCGTCGTTGGGGGCGGTCGCGGTTGATTCCGCGCCGGGTGGTGGTGTGTATGTGATGGCGCTGGATTCGAGTACGGGTGCGCCCGTGGTGGTGAAGTTCACCGAGTCGGGTGTGGTTGAGCGGGTGTTAGATGGGTCAGGTTCGTCGTTGTCGATGAACTATGGGCCGTTGGCGGTAGATCCAGTGGACGGGACGGTCTGGGTCACGGCAACCGATTTCACCGATCCGAACGCTCCTACGCAGGTGGTTGCGGGGTTTGACCGGGCGTCGGGTGCTCTGGTCGGTTCGTTTGGTGGTGGGACGGGGTCGCCCGATGGTGGGTTTGTCTGTCCTCCGAGCGGTCTCGGGGCGTTTGGGGGTGAGGTGTTTGTGTTGGACACGTGTAAGGGTCGGGTTGATCGGTATTCGTCTGCGGGTGTGTTCGGCGCCACGGTTGATGACGGAAGTCGTGGGGCTCCGGTAGCGGTCGCGACCGATCCGATGTTGGGCGAGGTGTATGTCGCTGAGTCCGCTGCGTCGGGCTTGCAGATCACACATTTCAGCGCTGGCGGTGCGGCGTGGGTACAGACGTTCAGCATTGCGCCGGTGACGCTGCCGGGTGATGGTGGTCCGTTGCGTGGGCTTGCGGTCGGTCCCGACGCCACGGTGTATGTCGGGGACTTCAACACCAATCGGGTCGAACGCTTCACGGCATTTGTCGGTCCGACGGTGACCACCGACCCCGTCGCAGATCCCGACACCACGTCAGCGACGTTGGCCGGGACGATTGATCCCGGCGCCATCCAGTCCTACTATCACTACGAGTACGGCCTGGACACCACCTACGGCCAGACCACCGCTGAGGTTGATGCTGGTTCGGGCAGCGGCCCGGTGCCCGCCCCGCAGGGTGTGACCGGTCTGGATCCGAACACGACGTATCACTATCGGATCGTTGGTTCGAATAGTTCGGGTTCCATTTTGGGTGTGGATGGGTCGTTTACGACCGATGCGGCGCCGCCGGTGGTGGGTTCCTCTGCGGTGGCTTCGGCGATCACGCCGACCAGCGTGAGGGTTCATGGGTCGGTGGACCCGAACCATTCCGCGACCACCTTTTATGTTGAGTACGGCACGACGACCAGTTATGGGTCGGCGACCGTTGCCGAGCCGGCGGGGGATTCGCCAGCTGATACAGAGGTTCAGACGAGCCTGACCGATCTCGCACCGGGGACGCTGTATCACTTCCGGATCGTTGCCGACAACGGAACCCCGGGTGCTGTGCCTGGGGCCGACGGAACCTTCATTACCGCCCCTGCCATGGCGGCCGGTGCGGTCGCGGTGACGTCTGAGATGGCGACGTTGACCGGGGTCCTCAATCCCCACGGCCTGGCCACGACCTATCACTTCGCGTATGGCCCGAGTCCGGCGTTGGGGTTGAACACCCCAGAGGTCAGCGCGGGCGCGGGCAATGGAGAGCTCGCGGTCTCTATGCCGGTCGCGGGGTTGATGGCCGGCCGCACCTACTACGTTCAACTGATCGCGACGAGTGCTGACGGGACGGTTCGCACGGGTGCCCAAGGTACGTTTGAGACGGTCGCTGGTCCGGTGGCGGTTGGGGTTGGTGCGATTGATGTCACGACGAGCTCGGCGACGTTGGTCGGCTCGGCCGACACCCACGGCCTCCCAGGCACCTACCGCTTCGAAGTGACCTCGCTCGACAAGGGATTTGCGGCCAACAGCACCGAACACCCGACCCCGGCGGTCAATGGGTTGCAGCGGGTCACGGCAGAGTTCTCAGGGCTTCCGGAGGGCCGCGGGTTCTTGGGCCGACTGATCGCTACGGCTGAGGGTGGCGCAACCGCCTACAGCAGCCAGTTCGCCTTCGCGACCCCAGCCCAACCACAGGCCGTACCGCCACCGCCACCACCCGCTGGGTATGGGTGCGCGACCCCGGTCCTGAAGGCCTACAACGCGAGGCCCAAGGCCGGCGAATCGATCACCATTTCAGGTAGTGATCTCGGGGTCGGCGGCAGCGTCATGCTCGGCACCACGGTCACGACCTCAACCGACTGGACCGCCAACGGCCTGACCGTTGATGTGCCCGATGAGGCGAGGGGGACGTTGGGGTTGACGGTCAATTGTGGCCGGGTCTCCAACACGATCGCGGTCACGATCGCCGCCGACAACAGCCTGACCATCACCAAAAAGACGGTGAAGGGCGCCACGGCCTCGATCGTTCTTACGACCAAGGCCCCAGGCGCGATCCGCGCTACCGGCAGCCGCATCAAGACCACGAGCGTCTCGATGCCCCAGGCTGGAACGAAGACGATCAAGGTCAAGCTCAGCACCGCAGGCAAACGAGCCCTGGCCAAAGCCAAGAGCCGCCGACTCAAGACAACAGTCCGGCTGAGGTTTACCCCGGTCGGTGCTCAGCCGGTGACCAAGTCGGTCACGGTGACCTTCATGCGCAAGGCGGGCCGCTAATGCCCCAACACACGAACAACGTTAACAACTGCGGCGTCGTTGTGTCCAAGGAGCCCGGCATGCACCACACCCACGCAACCGATCACTGGTCAAAGCGTCTGGCCGGACCCGGCCGCCTCCTGCTCGGTGTGATCGTGGCGTGGATCGCGCTCGCCCTACCAACCCTCCCAGCACACGCCGCCACAGACACGTGTCCCAACGCAGAACTGCGGGCACTCAACAACTCCAGCGGCCTGCCCGACTGCCGCGCCTACGAAATGGTCACCAACCCATACAAACAAGACTTCGCCGTTGCGGCGGGAAGCTCAATCTATGGTGATGACGGGGCTGTGGCGTACATCTCGTCCGGGAACTTCGCCGACAACCCCTACGGGGCCGCCTACAACCAGTATGTGGCGCGGCGATCGGAGACCGGGTGGAAGACCATTGCGATGAACCCACCAGGCGAGCAATGGGTCACCACGTGGGCTCAGGGAGCGCAGAATGGGATGTCGACGGATCTTCGGTCCTCGTTGTGGGCGATGCGGCCGCGCTCGTCACCTGACGAGCGGCAATCCGATCATCCTGATCGCGAAGGTATCTATGTTCGTCGGCCTGATGGGGTGTTCTCGCTGCTCGCGCCCAACCCCGGCACGATCGCTGTGCGCGTCTGGGTGTACACGTCTGATTTCTCACACGTGGTGCTGGGTGGTCAGTATTCTGGACCGGCGCCGAATCTGTATGAGGTCATCGGTGGTGATCAGGTTCTGCGCCCGATCGGTGTCGACAACACCGGAGCACCGCTGCCGGGGGCCGGTGAGCTGTGCTCGCAAGGCATGTCTGCCGATGGTCGGGTGATCTTCTTCGGGACCGGCCTCAACGGCTGCTTCAAGCCGTTTCGGGCGCGGGTGGGTGGTGCGAGGACGATTGATCTGGCGGCGTCTCAGTGCACGCGGGATTCGGGTGATCCCGGCGGGCCCTGTAACGGCGACGCCCTAGTGAACCCTGTGGGGTTTGCGCGGGATGGGTCGCGAGCGTTTATGACCACGACCCAGCAGCTGGTCAACGGGGATATCGATACGACCAACGATCTGTATGTGTGCGAGATCCCGGCCGAGACGGTCGCTGCCGAGTTGCCGGTCAACAAGTGCCCCAGCCTACGCCAGCTCACCACCGCTGCGGCCGGCGGCGCCGATGTCGAGAACGTGGTCCGTGTCTCTAAGGATGGCTCACACGTCTATTTCGTCGCGCATGCTGTGTTGGCGGCCAACCATGGGGCCAACGATCAGACCGCGCTAGCCGGTGCCCATAACCTGTATGTGTGGCAGACCGATGCTGCGCATCCCGCGGGCCACACGAAGTTTGTGGCCCGGCTGATCACCCCCGGCGAGGTGGGCGACAAGGGCACCAGTACGACCCAGGTCACGCCTGATGGTCGTTACCTGCTGGTGCTCACGACCGACCGGCTGGTGAGCTCTGGTGCAGGTGCGGATACCGATAGCGCTCTGGATGTGTATCGCTATGACGCGCAGACGGGGCAGTGGTTGCGGCTCTCGACCGACGCCACCGGCAGCGGCGGCAACGCAGAGATCGGCGCGTTTGTTTGGTTTTATGACGCGATGACCGATGATGGGCACACCGTCGTGTTTACGACCAATGAGGCGCTGACCCCGGATGATGCCAACAGCAGCAGTGACGACGTGTACGCCTGGCATGAGGGGCAGGTGTCGTTGATTAGCCCTGAGGGTGGAGGCGCACTTCCCGGGATCAGCGCCTCGGGCACCGACATCTTCTTTGCGACCGATAGGCGGGTGACCGCGGCTGATAGCGACACCAACGTGGATATCTATACCGCGCGGGTCGGCGGTGGTTTTGACCTGAGTGAGCTGGCACCGTGTGAGGGTGAGGGTTGTGTGGGGGCGCCCGGCGCGCCGCCCGTCCTTCGGAACGGCGCGGGCGGCCTGGGTGGGCAGGGCGATATCCAAGAGCCGGCACCTAGCTTTACGATTCGTAGGATCAGTGCGGCTCAGCGTCGGGCGTTGGCCCAGACCGGGCGGGTGACGGTGACGGTGAGGGCGAGCAAGCCGGGGACGGTGGCAGCGAGGGCCACGACGACGATCGGTGGCAAGCCTTCCAATGGTGCTGCGGCTCGAGAGACCATGGCCCAGGCGGGCTCGGTGCAGGTGACGTTGCGGTTGTCGCAGAAGGCGCGGGCGCGGTTGGTGGCCAAGCGGCGCTTGTCGGTCAGGATCGTGGTCAGCCACTCCAAGGTCGCGTTGCCGCGATCGGTGACGCTCGGCGTCACGCTGGCGACCAAGAACAAGGTCAAGGGGTCGTCGGTCGGGCGGGGCTCGGATCGTCAGGGGAGCCGGTCATGAAGCGCACCGACGGTTCGTTGCCTGTGTTGTGTGGGAGAGAGATGGTTGTGATGTCTTTCAGTGGCCGGTCTTATCGTGTGCTGGCAGCGTTGGTGGCCGCTGTGGTGGTGTTGGGTGGGGGAACGGTGAGCGCGGCTCGGGCTGCTGATCCAGATCGGGTCTTTGAGGTGCTCGACTTCGCCGCCCAGGCCGTAGACAGCGCCAACAACGACTACACGGTCGCCGGCGGTAACCCATACGAGGCCAGCACCTCCTTCGCCTTTCCAACGAGAGTCAACGGCGCTGGAGATGTCGATTCTGTAGAACCGTTCAAGTCGGTCTTCACCGAGCTGCCACCGGGGTTCATCGGAAATCTGGCGGGCATCAAGCGCTGCCTACCGTCAAAGCTGGCCGAAGGCTTCTTTGGCGCCAATTGTCCGGTTGAGACCCAGGTCGGCACGGTGCGTCTGCGCACCCAGGGAAACCAGCAGTCTCCGATTCCGTTGTTCAACATGGTGCCCGACCGGGGGTATCCGGCGGGGCTCGGATTCAAGTACTTGAACAACGCGGTCGTGTTGTTTCCGCGGTTGCGTTCGCGTACCGAGGGGTATGGGGTAACGGTCGCGGCTCCGGGCGCCGCCGATTTCGGTATTACGGGTGCTGAGGCCAGGGTGTTTGGAGTGCCGTCTGAGCGTTTGGGGTTGGGCGGTCCGCCGGTGCCGGTGTTGAACAACCCGGCTGATTGTTTGGTTGGAGTCCCGGTGACGCGGATCATCGTTGACTCGTGGACGCAGCCGGGCCGGCTGACGGTGGACGGTTTTCCTGATCTGAGCGATGATCGGTGGAAGTCGGCGGTTGCGCCGGCGCCGCCGGTGACCGGGTGTGATGCGCGCGGGTTGGTGTCGCAGTTTGCCCCGGAGTTGAAGATCGGGCCGTCGGAGGAGGCGGGTTCATCGCAGGCTGATGCGCCCTCGGGGTATTCGGTTGATCTGACGTTCCCCCAGAGCAATGATCCGACCGACCCGGAGTCATCGTATGACCCGGCGGTGCCCTCGGCACCGAGCTTGAAGGACGCGACGGTGACCTTGCCGGAGGGCGTCTCGATCTCGCCATCGGCCGCTGACGGGTTGGATGGGTGCTCCGATCTGCCAGGCGCGGGTGATCAGGTTCGGTATGACGACACGTTGCCGGTCAGTTGTCCTGACGCTTCGAAGGTCGGGACGGTGGTTGCGACCTCGCCGTTGTTGGCATCGTATGATCCCAAGACCGATGCGGTTACCGGCGCCAAGCCGATCAAGGGTGATGTGTTTGTCATCAAGCCGCATCCGGGTGATTTGAGCCCTTCCGGTGATCGTGATGGTCTGTTTCGGTTGTTGATCCAGGTCGATTCGCGTGAGGATGGGGTCAACGTCAAGATTCCGGGTGTCGTGACCGCGGATCGGGTGACGGGTCGTTTGACGGCCCGGTTTGAGAACAACCCGCAGGTCCCGGCCAAGCGTCTCTCGATGACCTTTAGGCCTGGAGACAGGGCGTCGTTGGCGAACCCGCCGTCGTGCACGACGGCCAAGACGACCGGGGTGTTTACGCCGTGGTCACGACCGGGCACCAGGTCTGATGGTGTCGTTGTCCCGGGTACCGCCGATGTGAGCTCGAGTTCGTTCTTTGAGGTCAGTTGGGACGGTAAGGGTGCGGGGTGCCCGGCGAGGTTGCCGTTTAGTGCGCCGGTCACCGCCGGGTTTGCCGATACCCAAGCAGGCGGGTCGAGCCCGTTCAGCTTTGATCTGACGCGTGAGGATCGCCACGCCATCCCGACCGCGATCAACGTGAGCTTGCCCGATGGATTGCTCGGCGCGGTCAAGGACGTCGCACTCTGCGTCGATGTCGACGCCGACGCGGGTACCTGCCCGGCAGCGTCTCGGATCGGGTCGGCCACGGCGGCGGCTGGTCCGGGCGGGCATCCGTTCTATCTGACGGATCAGCCGGTGTCGTTGACGGGGCCGTATAAGGGCGCTCCGTATGGGCTAGCGATCGCCGTCCACGCTGTCGCCGGTCCCTTCGATTTGGGCACGGTTGTGGTGCGTCAGGCCTTGAACGTCGATCCTGATGATGTTCATGCGGTCGTGACGAGTGATCCGTTGCCGACGATTCGTGATGGTGTGCCGTTCCGGATCCGTCGGGTGCATGTCGATATCGATCGTCCGGGGTTCATGCGTGCGCCGAGCTCGTGTGCACCCAAGACGATCCAGACCACGATCGGCTCCCAAGACGGCCAGACCGCGAGTGCTGTGACGCCGTTGCAGGCCACCGGTTGTGAGAATTTGCCGTTTGCGCCGAAGATGACGATGAAGCTCACCAATCCCTCGGAGGCGAAGGTTGGTGGTCATCCTGGGTTGGAGGTTGTGGTGACCCAGCGCCGTGGTGAGGCCGGGACCAAGGCGTTGACGCTGACGTTGCCGTTGAGTTTGGCGTTGGATCCCGATAATGCTGCTAGCGATCAGCTGTGTGAGTTTGCGGATGGGTTGAAGGGTCAGTGTCCGGAGAAGGCGGTGATCGGGACGATGACCGCGATTAGTCCGTTGCTGAAGGGGCCGTTGAGCGGGAAGATGTATTGGGTCAAGGGCATCCGCATCGATCCCAAGAGTGGCCGGCAGATCAGAACACTCCCGAGCCTGCTGGTGCAGTTGCGTGGTGAGGTCAACGTGAATCTTCGTGGTACGACGTCGGTGCCTGATAACCAGCACTTGACCTCGACGTTCCCGACGATTCCTGATGCGCCGTTGAGCTCAGCGGTGGTCAAGATCAACGGCGGCAAGAAGGGTCCGCTGGTGATCACCGACGGCCACGATGACATCTGCTCAGCCCCACAAAAGCCATTCCTGGCTATCGTCGGTCACAACGGCAAGAGGCGAGACGCTGCGTTCTCGATGGCGGTCGAATGCCCTCTCGCGATCGTGTCCCGGAAGTTCACCTCCACCGCGGTCAAGGTCAAGATCAGCGGTATCGGGGCCGGAACCGTGGCGATCTCGGGCCCCGGCCTCAGAACGACCCGCCGGACCATCAGCTCGGCGAGCACCGCCACGCTGACCGCGAAGTTGACCAGCACAGGCAAGCGCTTGCGCAAGGCCAAACAAGATGTGCGTGTGAAGGTGTCCTTTACCCCGAAGAACACCAAGAAGACCCGCATCGCCTACTCACCCAAGGCCAAGACCGCGGCCAAAAAGCGCTAACCCGTAACACCCGTAACACCCGGGGCGCCCGGCGGAGACCACACCCCCAATCTCCGCCGGGCCCACCCCGATCCGTGGTGAGGTGTTCGAGCGCGTCCGCGCTGGAACCCGGGTCAAATAGCTCGGTGCGGCGTTGGGATGAGCGAGACGGCGATCTTTCTCTGGGCGGGCTTGACGCCGAGTTCGCGCATGATGAGCTGGACGGCGTTGCGCCCGACGTGGATGCCACGGCCGTGCATATGCTCAGCCCGGACGCGGTTGGCGCCGTACTTCGTCAGTGAGCAGCCAGTCCGCCGAGGCAGCGGCAAACCGCCAAGCCCAGACCCCGTGGTCGCGGGCCTCCTCGAGACTGGGCACGTCGTCGATGTGGCGAGACCGGGTCCATACGTCATCGACGCGTGCCTGCATGAGGAGCGCGATCACCTCTGCCTCCGTCGCAGGCATCAGGCCGCTGTTGGGATGCGGCGCAATAAGCCGAGGTGCGACGAGCGCATAGCGAAGGTGGTCGGTCGGTCCCTTCGGTGCCGCTCCCGTCCATGCGGTCCCTTCCAATGGAACCGCCCCCCGGGCTGAAGCAGCGACGGCAAGGAGTGCCTCGATTTGTGTCGCATGCACGACTTGAACAGCCGGGACCCGCACTTTTCGTCCCAAGCCGGTTTGTATTACGGAATTATTTGTAAGATGAACCCAATGGCACCGCTTGGTCGTATGGTCATACAGCACGAGGATGTGCGGCAGCGCGTTGTCTAGCCAGTACGCCGCGTGCCTGGGCGTGACCCGCACCCACCAACCGACGTGCTTGTTGCCTTCCCGAATAGGCTCATCGAGGTTGCTCGTGCCCGATTTGACCTGTGCCCCGACGTACTCACCGCGGTGGAAGCGCCTGTCGCGAGCCGCGATAAGCAGATCGGTGCCGAGGTCTTGTGCGGCAGTCGTGGGCGTCGCCGGCCAGCCGAAGTCTGCGAATGCGGCGGCCGCCATGGCCTGGCCGGCGTCCCCGATGTCAGTCGTTTCGGCGGCTCGCATCGGTTCAGGAGTGTTTGGCTGCTGCGGTGAATGAGGCATGAGGTGTTCGGGTTTAGGTGGACTGCCGCCAGCCGGCGCAAGGGGCGGCAGCCGTCGCCGCCTCGGGGCTGCCCGGGCTTTCGACGAACGGCGGGATGGTCGATTTACGGCGCGCGCCATACGCGTGAAGGTGCTCTACACCCTTGATGGTCTAGCGGCGCGCGCGGACGGGGTCGAACGATGGATCGTCACCAGCGCTGAGTGAGCCTAGGGCGACTCGCACGATGGAGGTTCGCGGCGGGGTCCGATGGGGTTTGGATGGGGTCCGGAACACCCAATCTGGAGATGTACAATCCGGGCATGCCAAGTCCGCAAAGCCTTTGGCCTTGCGGGGACTTGGGAGAATCCCAGCAGACGCGAGTGGACGCCGGAAACGGCTCAGCTGCACTCGTAATGAAGGGGTCACGGGTTCGAGTCCCGTCGGTGGCTTGCTGCAATGTCCCTGCACACGCTGCAGAACCGTGACGCGCAGCGCGCCACCGCAACCGAAGAGCTGACCAAACGCACCTCAGCGCACCCGCCACGGCCGCAGGCGGCGGTCGGCGAGCAGTGCGCGCGCCGCGGATCGGCCGCTCATGCCGTGCACGGCACCGCCGGGATGTGTCGAGGCGCCGGCGACGTAGAGGCCGCGGATCGGCGTCCGGTAGCGGGCCAGCTCGGGCGCCGGGCGAAAGACGAGTTGCTGGTCAAGCTCCATCGTTCCGCCGCCGAGGTCGCCGCCGACCATGCTGGGGTTCTCGGCCTCCGTCGCGGCGGGCGAGCGCAGCGCACGGGCGCAGACGAGCGCGCTGAAGCCGGGTGCGAAGCGCTCCAGCTGCTGCTCGACGCGCGCCGCGACCTCCTCGTCGTCCAGCGCATGGCGAGACGGCACGTGCGCGTAGACGTACAACGTGTGACAGCCCGCCGGGGCACGTGACGGGTCGTGCAGCGACTGCTGGCCCACGACCAGCGCCGGCCGCTGCGGAACGTGACCCAGCGCCCCGGCCTCGGCGGCGGCGCTCAGCGCCTCGAGCTCTCCGGCGACGTGCACGACCCCCGCCTCGCGCGCTTCGGCGGCCGTCCACGGGACCGGCCCCGACAGCGCGTAGTCCAGCTTGAACGCACCGGTCCCGTAGCGCCAGGAGCGCAGGCGACGCTCTAGCCGCCCGGGCAGCGCGCCTGGCTCCAGGAGCCGCACCAGCGGGCCGGCACTCACGGTGGTGACGACCGCGTCGGCCGGGAGCTGCTCGCCGCTGGCCAGCTGGATCCCGCGCACGCGCCCGCGCGCGAGGAGGATCCGCTCGACGTCTGCGTTGCAGCGGATCCGTGCGCCCTCGCGCTCGGCGCGCGACACCAGCGCGTCGACGACCGTGCCCATGCCGCCCGCCGGCAGCGGCCATCCGCACGCGTGACCTAAGACCTGCAACAACAGCCCGAACGCGCCGCTGCCCGCCGTCGACGGCGGCAGCCCTGAGTGCTGGGCCGACCCCGACAGCCACGCGGTCGCGCGGCGGTCGCCGTCGAACAGCTCCAACCCCATCGCCTCGATCGATCCCAGCGAGCGCCGCAGCCAGTCGAGGCCGTCACGGCGCAGCGCCGCGGCAAGCCGCAGGGGCGGGAGGAGCGGCGGCAGCGGCGCGAGGATGCTCTGCACCAGGGTGTCGGCGTGGGGAAGCAGCTCGTCCATCGCCCGCCGCCAGCCGGCGCCGGACGCACCGCCGAGTGACGCTGCGGTCTCGTCGACCCCGCGCCGCAGCGCGATCGCGCTGCCATCCTCGAACGGGTGCGCCATCACCGTCGGCGGCGTGATCCAGCGGACGCCCTCGGCCTCCAGATCCAGCTCGCGCATCGCCGGCGAGGCCACGGTCATCGGGAGGAACGCCGCATGGTCGTCGTGGACGTGGCCGGGGAGGGTCCGCGCCGAGGACGATGTCGCGCCGCCCGGCCGCATGGCCTGCTCGAGCACCAGGACGTCGACGCCCGCTGCCGCGAGGTGGATCGCACACACCAGCCCGTTGTGACCGGCTCCGATCACGACCACGCGCGTCATCGCTCATGCGGCTCGCGTGCGACTGCCAGCTCTTCCAGCCGCCGCAGCGACTCCGCGTTGCGACCGCGGACCAGGAGATGCGTCAGCGGGTTGAACACCAACCTTGTCAATGGGTCGCCGGCGTCCTCGACCATCGTGACCAGCGTCCCGGCGCCGCGGCGCTCGAGGGTGAGCGTCACGCGGGCGGTTCCGAGCGGCCGTGCCTTCGCTTTCAACTGCAGGCAGCGCGGCGGGTCGGCCGCAAGAACCTCGGTGTGGTCGTTGACCTTCAGCGGCCCGAAGCCGACGCGGTGGTGAAAGCGCGTGCCGACCGCCGGCCACCCGTCGTCAGCGTCCCGGATGATGTCCGAGCCGACGACCCAGTGGCCGTAGGCGTCCGGATCGGAGAGGACCGCGAAGATCCGCTCCGGCGAGGCGGCGATAAGCCGTTCGTTGCGGGCCATGGCTCCTCCGTACCCGCGTGGGCATCCGCGCATCCCGCAGCGAGAGTCCGGGAATGTCGTCGACATGGACGACGACACATCAACGGGCGTGGCGTATGACCTCCACGACCCTCCCACGCTCAGATGGATGGCTGAGGGTCAGCAGGCCGAGAACGACGACGATCGCCTTCCGATCGCCCCGCCGCTCCCCCGTCGCTTCCTGCGCGGCGCGACGCCGGTGGAGCCGATGTCTTGACCGAGCGCCCGGGCTAAGCGCTCCTCACGGCGCCGTGCCGTCTTGGACGGCGGCCATCAGCGTCAGGCCGCCGTCGGCGACATAGGACGCGCCGGTCACATAGCCCGCACCCGGCGAGGCGAGGAACGCCACGACCGCAGCGATCTCGCGCGCGTCGCCCGCACGACGCGCCGGGATCGCCGGCCGCTCGACGCTCGCCGGATCGACGTCCTCGTTTCCGGTCATCGGCGTGGCGATCTCGCCCGGCGCGACGCTGTTGACGGTGATCCCGTGGCCCGCCAGCTCCAAGGCCATCACCTTGGTCAGGAGCCCGAGCCCGCCCTTCGCCGCGCAGTAGGCGGCCGAGCCGACCAGCGGCACGTGCTCATGGATCGACGTGACATTGACGATCCGCCCGCCACGGCCTTGCGCCACCATCCGCCGCGCCGCGCGCTGAGCGCAGAGAAACGCACCGGTGAGGTCGACCTCGAGGACGTGGCGCCACGTATCCAACTCGACGTCGAGAAACGGCGTCGAGTCGCCCGTGCCGGCGTTGTTGACCAACACGTCGAGGCCGCCGAGCGCGTCAGCCAGCTCATCAACGACGGCCGGACCGCGGGTCGCGTCCCCAAGGTCCAGATGCCGGACCTCGGCGGCCCGGCCGGCCGCACGAACCTCCCTGGCCGTCGCCTCCGCGCCGGCCTCGTCGCTGCGCCAGGTGATCCCGACATCGAAGCCGTGCTGGGCGAGCAGCACGGCCGTCGCCTTGCCGATCCCGGAGTCCGAGGCGGTGACGATCGCGGCGGGCGTCATGCCTACGCGCTTCCCCGCGACGCGCCCGCCGCAATCACTGCCCTCCCGAACCAGGGCGCGCCAGCAGGCGATTGATCTCCGCCTTGACGGCGTTGGGTAGCAGCTGCATGCTCACGTGCTGGAGCTTGGTGATCCACGACGAGGCCACGACCTGCTCGGCGCCCCTGAGCATCGCCTCGACGCCGTCGCGCGCGACGTCCTCGGTGGCATCCTTGCGACCGGTCGCGATCCGGGTGTCGTCCATTGCGTTGCGGGCAAAGAACGTGGTGTCGGTCGGGCCCGGGAGCAGGACGGTCACTGAGACGCCTTGGTCGCGCAGCTCGTGGCGCAGCGCCAGCGCAAAGGACCGCACGAAGGCCTTCGAGGCGTTGTAGGTCGCCTGATAGGTGCCGGGCAGCCCGACAGCGATCGACGATGTGAACAGCATCCGGCCCTCGCCGCGCAGCGCCATGTCGTGCGCGACGTGCTTGGCGAGCTGGACGGTGGAGCGCACGTTGAGGTCGATGACCCGGAGGTCGTCGCCGAGATCGATGTCGGTGGCAAACGCGCCGCCGGTCCCGATGCCGGCGTTGAGCACCGCCGCGGCGAGCGGGCGCCCCTCGTCCTGGACCGCCTGCCAGAGCAGCTCGACGTTCTCGGCGTTCGCGAGGTCGAGACGCAGCGCGGTCACCGACGCGGTGCTCGCGCGGAGCTCCTGGGCGGCGTCGTGGATCGCGGCGTCGTCGGCGACCACGACGAGGTCGAAACCGCGCTGCGCCAGCTCCTGGCCGATCGCGCGGCCGATCCCGGCGGACGCGCCGGTCACGAGCGCGAGCGGACGTTCGAAGGTCATGCGGACCGCGCTACCCGGACGGCACCACCTCGCAAGCCAGGGCGCTACGCGCGCTACTCCGACGACGAGCCCGTTGCGCGTGCAGGTGGTCCCTTGTCAGGTACGGTCATGCCGTGGTCGCCGATGAGCCGGAGCAGATCCCGACGATTGTGGAGTGGGGTGGGGGCGCCGAGGCGTTTCGGCGCTGGCTCGATGTGTTCTATGACTTGATCGAGGGCGAGCCTGATCTTGTGCGTCTGTTCGGCGGCAAGGTCTCTGAGCAGCACCGTGCACACGCGGCCGCGTGGTGGGTTGAGGTCATGGGTGGGCCGGCGGAGTACACCGATCGTCACGGTGGTTATGCGGCGATGTTGTCTCATCACCTTGGTCTCGGCATTACGTCCGAGCAGCGCTTGCGGTTTGTGACGCTGCTCAGTCGCGCGGCCGATGACGCTGGCTTGCCGGATGACCCGGAATTCCGCGCGGCGATCGTCGGCTATGCGGAGTGGGGCAGTCGCTTGGCCCAGCACAACTCCCAATCAGGCGCCGAGGTGGTCGAGCAGGCGCCGGTGCCGCGGTGGGGCTGGGGTGTTGCGCCGCCCTACCAGCCGTAGCCTGTCGCGAGACTAGCTCCGGCCAAGCCCAATCCAGGTTTGCCGATCTGAGCTGCCCTGAGGGGCACGCCCCGAGCTGATGCGGGGCGCGCCCGGCAGGCAAGACGGTTCGCGGTCTGATCGGCAGCCGACGCGCTCGGGACCTAGCTCATCGACTCAAGCATCGCCCCGATGGCTTCCAGGGCAGGTCGCTCGTTGCCGTCGCGAGGCAATTCGATGATCACCCGATCGTCGGCGACGTCGATGTTGAGGCCGTTCGGACCGGCGGACGCCTCGTCGTCGAACTCGTCCTCGTCGGCCGTCTCTTCCTCGCGAACCTCGGGCTCTTCAGGCTCGGACTCGCTCTTGCGCTTACGCGGCTGTGGCATGGTTCCTCCGTTGGTGGTGGTCTATCTGCATTCGGCAATAGTTCGTGATTCAGAGAGATCAAGTCCTGGAGGCCTGATCATCACCGTGTCCGACGCGAGCGGCGCTTGAAGCGGCCCTTCGCCGTGCGGCTCTGTCCACGCAAGCGCGCGGCCCGGCCCTTGGATTTGGTCTTGCGATTGCCGGTCATCGCGCCCCGAGCCTCCATGGCGCGGCCGGCGACACGGTCGAGCATCCCGTCCGTGCTGTCCCTGCGTGCGGTCCTGGCCATCACGTCTCCCTCTGCTCGCGTCGTAGCACTCAAAATCGGCGCCCACCAGGCCCACGCGCCCGGGGCGCGACCGTTCAAAGCTTCTTGGCGGCTTCCTTGGCCTTCTTGGCGCTTGCCTTGACGTTGCCCTTGGCCTGATCGCGGCGACCCTGTTCCTTGAGGGCGTCATCGCCGGTCACGGTCCCCGCGGCGCGCTTGAGTCCGCCCTTCGTCCGATCTGCCTTGTTACCCATGATGCCTCCGTCGTTTGAGTTGTCGTCGATGCGCGTCAGGCCAGATGGCCGGAACGCGCGCTCATCCGCGACCACAGGGCTACGAGCAACGCCGCCACCGCGACGGCCACCACGTACCCCAAGAAGCCGAGCGGACCGCTGAGCAGCAAACCGACGACCAGCACTGAAGCGACCCCGATGCCCAGGGTCGCCAGCAAGCCGATGTGGTCGCTGCCAGGATGTAGAAGCCGGCCGAGGAGCCCGACCACCAGGCCGGCGATGATGAGTCCGATGATCTCCATGTCCTAGCGGTTCCACCGCCGTTGCTGACCAAAAACAGGTTCTATGTTAGGGTTGTCCGAGTAAGTACTATGTGTATTTACGCATAGGCGTTGCTGGACTCGCGAACGCGAGCCGGCCCTGGTCACAGCGCGAGTGGGGCGATGTCGGCGACCGATCAGCGACCTCCCTGATCGGGCCGGCCGGGCGAGGCGTGAGAGGGATGTGGCGTCGCGCGGGCTGAGCCAGGTGGCGAGCCGGCGCCGGAGGTGGGCGGGGTAGTTGGACCCTGAGGAGCGGAAAGCGGAGCGGTCGCCGGGCCGTTCGTCCTGTTGGCTTGGCCGGGCGGGGCGGTTGGCGGGGCGGTTGGCGGTGGTGTTGGGGTGTCCTGCTGCTTGGCTTCGCCGGGCGGGGTGTCCTGCTTTTTGGCCTGTCCGGGCGGGGTGTCCTGCTGCTTGGCTTGGCCGGGCGGAGTGTCCTGCTTTTTGGCTTGGCCGGGCGGGGTGTCCTGCTTTTTGGCTTGGCCGGGCGGGGTGGTTGGCGGTTGTCCTGCGGTGCCGTTCCCTTTGTTCTCTGCCGCTGACGTCGTGGTGCGGGCCTCGGTCGGGGCCTTGTCGGTCGGGCTGGCCTGCGACGGTGGCCTTGAGACGACCTCGCCGCCTTGTGCCGGAATGGCCTCCGCCTCCGAGGTGCTCGGGCCGGGTAGCTCGCCAGCACCGGACGACGTCGCGTTGTGCGGGGTTGACGTCGCCGCGCGGGTTGCCAGGTCGTGGACAGTTGCCGGGCGGGTCGCAGGCCCGCCGGACTGCTTGCTGGGTCGCTGCGAGGGTCCGATCCGGCGTCGCGCATCCTGCGGCCCGGTCGGTGCCGTCAGCCCGGTTGGTGCCGTCCGCCCGGTCGGTGTGGTCAGTCCGGTCGGCCCGGTTGGCGCGGTCGCGACCGCGAGGGTCGGCCGGTCGGCAGCCCTGGGCGTCGGTGGTTGCCCCGCGCCCGCGGCCCCGCTGCCCACGACAACGGCGAGCGCAGCAGCCGCCACCTTCGTTGCCATCGGCGCAGCCACCTTGGCGCCAAGCGCCGCCACGCCGCCAGCCGTCGCGCCGCCAGCCGTGACCTCTGCTGCCGGCCCGATGCGCGCGAGCAACGTCGCGCCGACCGGCACGGGGAGGAGGATGCGAAGGTGGCGCTGCTGGCGCTCCACAGCGGCCGCGAACTCACGACACGCGGCACAGCCGTGCAGGTGAGCCTGGATCCGGCGGCCGCGCAAAACGCGGCGGTCGCCGGCGGAGATGTCGCGGCGCACGAGCTTGCACGCGAGCGATCGTCCGCCCTCGGCCTCGATCAGCGCCTGGCGCGCCTCGTAGATCGTCTGTCGCGCCGCGCCGCTCGAAATGCCCAGGACTGCCGCGATCTCGTCATGGCTGAGGCCGCTCATCTCCCGGAGAACGAGCGCCGTACGCTGCGGATCGGTCAGCCGCAGCAGGTCATGGTGCAGTGTCGCGAGCCGCTCGTGCAGTTCGGCGTCGGCGGCGGTGTCATCCGGTGCCGGCATGGTGACGTCAAGCTCTTCGTGTGCGCGCCGCCGGCGGATGATGTCGATCGCCTCGTTGTGTGCGATCCGAAAAAGCCACGGGCGCAAGGGGACGTCGCGCTTGGCCGACGGGCGCGAGGCCCACAGCGAGGCCCACGTGCTGTTGGCGGCCTCCCGAGCGTCATCGGGATTGCGCAGCATGGCCTGACAGAAGCGCAGGACATCATCCTCGTGGCGTCGATAGAGCGCCATGAACGCGCGGCGATCACCCGCCCCGAACCGGCGCCACAGGATCTGTGGGTCAGGGTCCTCCATCAGCCTCCTTCAAAGGACACGATGCTGGCTCCAAGATCACTTACGAGCGCGCGAACGCCTAGCGGGCGGCTTCGGCGGCTTCTCCGCGGGGTCGATCGCCCGGCCACGCCCGCGTCGCCGAGGTGCTGGTGCGGGCTTTTTGGCGGGCTCCTCCTCGGCCTCCGGCTCGTCCTGGTCATCGGCCTCCGGCTCGTCCTCGTCGGTGGCCTCCGGCTCGTCCTCGTCGGTGGCCTCGGGCTCGTCCTCGTCATCGGCCTCCGGCTCGTCGTCGGTCTGCTCGGCCTCTGGCTCGTCCTCGTCTGCGGCCTCCGGCTCGTCGTCGGTCTGCTCGGCCTCCGGCTCATCGCCATCATCATCGTCCCAGCCGTCGTCCTCGTCGGGGCCGGGCTCGTCCTCGTCGTCGACTTCTCCCCAACCGCGCTCCGCGAGCCGCTCGCGCACACGATCCTGGAGGTCGCCGAACTCGGGCATGCCTGGGAGCCCAGGGAGGCGCGGCCCGCGCGCCGCCGCGATCCGTGCGGCGGCGGCGAGAGCCGCGCCCGTCGCCAGGGCCGCCGCTGGGCCGACCCGTCGCCGACGACGGCTGTCCTGCACCTCGTCAAGCGCGGCCTCCACGGCGGCTGCGGCGATCTTGTTGATGTCAAGCCGGCGACGAGACATCAGCTTCGAAGCATCTTGTAGGTGATGACCGCGGCAACTGCGCCCGTGGCCGTCGCGGCCGTCGCCGCACGGACGGCCGAGGGTCGCCGACCCTGAACCCGATCCAGGGCGACACGCTGCAGGAACGCGCTCATGGCTGCCTCCTACGAGCTCCGGGACGTGGTGCGCCGGCGCGAGCTACCGCTCGAGGAGCGAGAGCCTCCCGACCCCGACGAGCCGGACCCGTTGGAGGACGACGAGCGCGAACGGCCGCGCGGAGATGAGGAGCTGCCCGACGCCGAGGCCCCATTGGACCCCCCGCTGCTGCGGCTGGCATTGCTGCGGCTAGCGCTGCTGCTGCGGCCACCGCTTGCGCCGCTCCGGCTGCTGCCTGCGCTGCTGCGGCCGCTCGACGACCGCGACGAGGAGGACGCGGCGCGGCGTCCCTTCGAGCCACGGCTCGGGCGGGAGGTCTGCTCCTCCTGCTGGCCGGAGGTCTGCTCCTCCTGCTGGCCGGAGGCCTCCTGCTGGCCGGAGTCCTCCTGCTCCTGCTCGTCCTCGATCTCGACGTGTGCCTTGAAGCGGTGCAAGTCGGCCCGGACCGCGCGCTTGGCGTGTCGCAAACCGCGCCCAAGCTTCTCGATCATGGAGCCGGGGTGCACGTCGATGTCGACGTCGACGCGCGTCAGTCGCGGACCGAGCTCGTGGAACGTCACCACGCCCGTGTGACTGACGCCTTCGGTGACGCGCCACTTGATCCGCTCCTGCGAGCGCTCATCGATGATCTCGGCCTTGAACTCCCGGGAGATGCCCCAGATCTTCGTCTTGAACGAGATGGTGGTGTCGTCCTCCTCGTCCTGGGAGACGCGGTCGAGGCGGTGCATGAACTTCGGCCATTCCTCGTACTGCGTCCACTGCTCATAGACGTCTTCGATGGGAGCCGAGACATCGACAGCCTGTTGGATCGGCATCCGCCGCCCCTGGCCCACGCCGCCGCCGCCTGACTTCTTCCCACCACCGAACGGCAGCATCGCCTTGCCGGCCTCCTTGGCGAGCCCCGATGCGCCGCCCGCCTCGTCGACCTTCTTGCCGACCGCGTCCTCAACGGTGCCGCTGACCTTGTCGCCAGCCGCCTGCAGCGGGCGCGCGCCGTTGCGCAAGCCATGCACGACCATCCCGGCACCTTTGGCCGCCAGCGGCACGAGCGCGACCAGTCCCGCTCCCGCAGCGACGCCTTTGCCGCCGGAAAGCTGTGGCAGCTGTGTCTTCTTCGAGCCTCTCCGCGCATTGGTCGACACCGTGTCTACGACCTCGCGGGCCGCGTGACCGATGGCCGCCCCAATGGCGTCTCCGACGTCCTTCGCCATGACAACTGCCTCCTAGCCTTCTTCGGGTGCAGTTCGACGTACCACGCGCTCGCCGGGCGGAAACACGCTACAGCTATGACTTGCTCCAACTTATGGTTGTTGCATAAATTGACATAGCAACGGCAACTGCTGCCGAACATCAGGGCCTAACGATGTGCGGTGTCCAAGATGGCGATCTGATTTCCGGAAAGAGGTCGGGCCACGCCTACTAACGCAAGATCCACGTGAACGTCAGGTCCGATCAAAGCGGGCGGTCAGAGGCCGCGGAATCCCTGATTTTGATCAGGACGCAGGGGTTAGACCCGACCAACGATGGTGCGGCACGGGGCCGCGCCGTGGAAGGGAGGCCTCATGGCAGTCGCAACGAGACCGAGCGGTGGCTATCTCGAGCGTCCACAACCGAGCGGCCTGGCGGACGTCCTCGAGGTCATCCTCGACAAAGGGATCGTCATCGACGCCTATGTGCGAGTGTCGTTGATCGGCATCGAGATTCTCACGATCGATGCTCGGATCGTCATCGCCAGCGTGGATACGTACCTCCGGTTTGCCGAAGCGGTGGGGCGGCTGAACCTCCAGCAGGCGGACGAGTCGCAGAATCTGCCCGACCTGATGGAGTCGGTCACCTCCGGCGGCGCGAAGTCGAAGACCAAGGGCGCGCTGGAAGGTGCCAAGGAGACGATCTTCGGCGACGACGAAGACGGCGACGACGGCAAGGACGAAAAGCCCAAGGCTCGCACGCGCAGAGCATCGTCTTCTTCTTCGTCGCGCACGCGGTCCCGCTCGGGAGGAAGCTCGTAGGTGGCACGTTCGGTCTACGTCTACGGCGTGGTGGCGGCCCCGGAGGCTGCGGCGTTCGCCGTGGACGGCATTGACGGCTGCATGGTCCGGACCCTCGGCGGCGACCGACTCGGCGCGCTGGTCAGCGACCTGGACGCCTCATCGCTGTCTGCCGCACGTGCGGTGCGCGCGCACTGGCGCGTCCTCGAACGAGCGGCTGAACAGGCGACCGTCATCCCGGCGCGGTTCGGCACCATCCTCGAGGACGATGACGCGGTGCGTCGCGACCTGCTCGCCGCAAACGCCCAGCACCTCGAGCAGCTGCTGACATTCCTGACTGGAAGGGTCCAGCTGAAGGTGGAGGGCCGGTACGACGAGGAACGGCTGCTGCGCGCGATCGTCGAAGGCTCGCCGGGAATCGCCTGGCTGCGCCGCCGGATGCAGGGCCGCTCGGAGGCTGCTGGCTACTACGACCGCATCCGTCTAGGGGAGGCGATCGCGGCAGCGGTGGAACGCTCGCGCACGGCCGACACAAGTCGGGCGTTGTCGGTGCTCGGGCCGCTGGCCGAGGCCGAACGGGTCGAAGAGCCGGCGACGTCGGACGCAGCCTTCAAGTTGTCGTTCCTGGTTGCGCGCGAGGCCGTCGACGCGTTCGGCGCCGGTGTCGCTGCGCTTCGGGATGAGTTCGCAGACACGATTGCGATCCGCTATGTGGGGCCTCTGCCGGCGTACTCGTTCACGGAAGCGGAGCTGCGGCCCGCGGAGCCGGTGTGATGGGTCTTCTGACCGGCCTGCTGACCCTGCCCCTCGCGCCCGTACGCGGCACGGTGTGGGTCGCCGAGCGCCTTCAGGAGCAGGCCGAGGCTGAACTGCACGACGACGCATCGATCCACGAGGGCCTGCTCGAGCTTGAGGCCCTGCGGCAGACGGGCGCGGTCGACGAGGCAGAGATCGCTGCGGCAGAAGATGCGTTGATCGAGCAGCTCGTGGAGCTACGCCGAGCCGAAGGGGCGTGAGTCATGGCAGCCAGAGACCGCAAGAACGGCGACAGCGACAAGAACGAGGGCGCGCGCCTGTCGGCCGCCGAGCTCAGCCGGGCCGCGCTGGCAACCGTGGCCGAGCTGACCGGCTATCGCCCCGAAGCGGTGACCGCGCTGGAATGGGACGCCGAAGCGGAGTCCTGGCAGATCACGGTGGACGCTATTGAGTTGCAGCGCATTCCGAACACCACCGACCTGTTGGGCGAGTACGTCGTCCAGCTCGACGAAGACGGCACGCTTCGCGGTTACCGGCGTTCGCGCCGCTTCCAGCGTGGTCAACGCGACGAGGAGTGATCGTGGATCAGCAACGTGCGCCGATGAGATCGTCCAACCCGCTGCCTGGCCGCCCCGACAGCGACACCACCAACCTGGCCGACATCCTGGAGCGCGTTCTCGACAAGGGCATCGTCATCGCGGGTGACATTCAGATCAACCTGCTCGACGTCGAGCTCTTGACGATCAAGCTGCGCCTGCTCGTCGCATCGGTCGACCGCGCCCGGGAGATGGGCATCAACTGGTGGGAAGACGATCCCTCGCTGCAGAGCGGCGGCCGCCAGCGTCAGCAACTGGAGCAGGAGAACCGAGAGCTGCGCGAGCGCCTCGATCGTCTCGAGCGCCAGATCGGCACGGGCGGGCGCGATGGCTGACCCGCTCGCGCGCTGGGTGAGTGAGCGCTCCCCCGCGGTGCTCGCCCGCGCCGAGGAGGAAGCCGTCGCCGTTCTCCGTGACCACCTCGTGCGCGCGGCCCTCGCACACGCCGCGCCGACAACGCCGGCACGCAGTGGACAGCCGGCGCCCCGGGAAGCTCCCCCGGTCGCTCCCTCCCGCACGGGGGAGCTCCTGTGGGCGTACGGCGTGACGGACGCCGGTGACGAGGTGGTGCTTGCTGGGCTCTGCGGTGTTGACGGCGCTGCGCCGGTTGAGCGCATCGAAG
Source organism: uncultured Conexibacteraceae bacterium (assembly GCA_963829185.1). Classification (GTDB taxonomy): domain Bacteria; phylum Actinomycetota; class Thermoleophilia; order Solirubrobacterales; family Solirubrobacteraceae; genus Baekduia. Next base: position 165,292 of record CAWHID010000005.1, on the reverse strand, counting down.
CGGGAGGTCTCGCCGCCCTGGTCAGCGCGGTGCCCCGTCACGTCTTCGACGCCGAGCCGCTCCGTGAGCACCTCAACGACATGACCTGGCTGGCGCGCGTCGCCCGAGCACATGAAGGGGTGCTCGACGCCGCGCTCCGGACCGCGACCGTCGTCCCCTTGCGGTTGTGCACCATCTACGAGAACCCGCAGCGTGTCCGCGCGATGCTCGCCGGAGATCGTGCCGCGCTCGTCGAAGCGCTCACGTACCTGGCAGGGCGTGAGGAGTGGGGAGCAAAGTTGCTCTTGGATCCTGAGCGCTTGCTGGAGTCGTCGCTCAGGTCCGACGGCGCCGCCGAGGCCGTCGATCAAGGCCTCGCGGCCCGGACCGAGGGCGGCGCTTACCTCGAGAAGCGCCGGCTCGACCGGCACGTGCGCGAACGTGCCGGGGCGCTTGCCACGCAGCTGGCGAGCGAGGTCCACGCGCGGCTTCGTGGCTGCGCGGTCGACGCGGTCACCCGACCGCCGCAGAACCGCGACCTGTCCCAGCACGAAGGCGACATGGTCCTCAACGCTGCCTACCTGGTCGAGTCCGGTGCGATCGACCGGCTCCGCGCGACTGCCGCGGCCATCGAGGAGGAGCACGCGGGCGTCGGCGCCCACCTCGAGATCACCGGTCCTTGGCCGCCCTACAACTTCCTGCCACGCAACGGCCCGCTGGCGCAACCATGAGCACGAGCTTGGCTACACGTGATGTCGCGCTCGTCGATCTGCTCGACCGTCTGCTCGGTGGGGGTGTGGTGGTCGCCGGGGAGATCACGCTCGCGGTGGCAGACGTCGACCTCGTCCACGTCAGCCTGCGTGCGCTGGTCAGCTCGGTGGCGACGGCCGCACCGCCAGAAGACGATGACCCTGGGGAGGCGCGGTGATCGAGTTGTACGCCGTCACCGACCACCCGGGGCCGCCCCTGCCCGCCGTTGAGAACGCAGCGCTCAGCGCGGCCGGCGCCGGACGCTTGGCTGCGGTGTGGGCGCCGGCCGACGACGCCCGCCCTGAGGTAACGATTGACGGGATCCGGCACCACGAGGCGATCGTCGAGGCGCTCATGGCCGACCGCGACCTCCTGCCGATGCGGTACGGGACGCGTGTCGCGGACGTGGCCGCCGCGGCCCGCCTGCTCATCGAGCGCCGCGAGGAGCTCGCCGGCGCGCTGGGCCGCGTGCGAGGGACGGTCGAGCTGGCGGTGCGCGTGGCCGCTGCCTCGGACGCGGCCTCCGACCCGGCTCGAGCGCTGGCAACGATTCACCGTCCGCTGGCCGCCCGAGCCCGCGCGACGACCTGCCGCCCCCGCGCGGGAGGCGATCTGCTCCGCGGCGCCTACCTCGTCGACCGCGATGCCGTCGAAGCGTTCGCCCGCGGAGTGCGAGAGCTGCAGGCTGCTCACCCGGACCTACGGATTTTGTGCACCGGCCCCTGGCCGCCCTACTCCTTCACCAGCTGATGCGCGACGACAAGCTTCTCCACGCCCCACCGGATCTCGACCTTTTCGACACGGAGCTCCCCCGACTGAAGGACGCGCTCTCGCGCCGCATCGACGCGAGTCCCGATGACGTCGAGCAGGGCCTCGCCCAGCTTGTCCTCACGATCGTCGAGCTCCTGCGCCAGCTGATGGAGCGCCAGGCGCTGAGGCGCATCGATGCGGGGGCGCTGACCGACGACCAGATCGAGCGCCTTGGCGAGACCTTCCTCGCGCTGGACCGTCGCATGGCCCAACTGCGCGAGCAATTCGGCCTGGAGCCCGAGGACCTCAACCTGGACCTCGGGCCCCTTGGACGCTTGTTATAGGAGACGAGGGGAACGTTCGGCGTCACCAATAGTGGCGTCGGCCGCCTACGGCGCGGTCCATCGATCCGAGGACCCAGAGCACTGCGCCGATGATGATCAGCACGATGCCGATGGTCCAGAGGATGCCGATGCCCAGCAGGAAGCCGAGCAGGAGCAGGATCAGGCCGAGAAGGATCATGTGGGTCCTCGATAGATGAGTGGTAGGCGCTGGCTGCCGACGTCGCAACGCAACTTCCGCGGAGCGACTCCGGGCTGTATGAGTACCCAAGGCAGCTGGTGTGCAGCGCCTGTTACGGCGTGCGGACACGGGGTGGAGATAGGCCCTGACTCTTCCGTCCCTCGCGCGTGGTTATGCCCAGCGTGAACCGCGTCCTGCGACCGTGCTGTCCAGCAGCACCAACGCAGCTCTGGGAGGAATGTCAGGGCCTACTTCAACGGCGGTCCGCACGGGGTCGTCCAGGCCTCATGGCGGCGCTCGGTGGGTAGACCGCGATAACAGTTCTTGTACTTCTTCTCGGTTTGGAGCACCACATGGGCATTGGAACCTCCATTTTTCTCATCGCGATCGGCGCGATCCTGCGCTTCGCGGTTTCGGTGCAGGCCTCCGGGTTCAGCATCCACACGATCGGCGTGATCCTGATGATCGTGGGTGTCATTGGTCTGCTGATCAGCCTGCTGTGGATGACGATCTGGGCCGACCGGGCGTCCGCTCCTGATGCGGTCACCACCCGGCGGCGTGACGTCTATTGAGTAGTCCGAAGCATCGCGTGACGGCGAGCGGTCATGCGAACTTCGGCAAGATGGCCGGCGCCCACTCGTCAAAGAACAGCTCCTGATCGGGGCCGATCTGCTGGACGAACAGCTCCTCCGCACCGGCCTGTTCGTAGTCGCGCAGCGCCTCGACATGGCGGTCGATGTCGGGGCCGCAGGGCACCGTCTCGGCCACCATGTCTTCGGTAACGAGCTCGCCGGCCTGCTCGAAGTGGGTGGGCGTCGGCAGGATTTGGGCCAGTTCGCCAGGCAGTCCGACGTTGGGCCAGAGGCGATGGGCCGTCTCGCGTGCGGCCTGCTCGTCGCGGCCAAAGCAGACCTTTGCGCCGGCCTGGATCGGACCCTTGCCGCCCTCGGCGCGGTAGCGGCCGATCAGCTCCTCGTCGGGGGTCGTGGTGCAGTAGCCGTCGCCTAGGCGTGCGGCCAACTTGGTGGCCTTGGGTCCGAACCCGGAGACGTAGATGGGCGGTGGCGCGTCGGGCAGGTCGTAGATCCGGGCGTTGGACACGCGGTAGTGGACGCCCTCAAAGCTCTGCTGCCCGCCGCCCCACAGGAGCCGCAGCACCTCGATCGACTCCTCCAGCATCTCCAGGCGTTCATCGGCCTCGGGCCATGCGTCGCCAAAGATGTGCTCGTTGAGCGCCTCGCCCGATCCGACGCCGAGCGCGAAGCGCCCCTGGGTGAGAAGGGCGCTGGTGGCCGCGGCCTGCGCGATCACGGCGGGATGGATGCGCATGGTCGGGCAGGTAACTGCGGTGATGATGGGCAGGTCGGTGGCCTGCGCGATCGCCCCGATCACCGACCAGACGAACGGGCTGTGACCCTGCTCGTCGTTCCATGGGTGGTAATGGTCGGAGATCCACAAGGCGTGAAAGCCCGCGGCCTGTGCGCGCTTGGCCTGGTCGACGAGCGCGAGAGGAGCGTTCTCCTCACAGGAAAGAGCAAGTCCAATCTTCATGCTGGGCGACATTCCCACCGAGGCGCACCGCTAGTCAGCAGGCGGCGCTGCGTGGGTGACCGATGCCCGGACCGGGTAGTGCCTCTGCATGGTTCTCACCGTGCTCGTTCTCGCCGCAGACGCGGGCCGTGGCGGTCAGGATCCCGGGTCGGGCATCGCTTGGGTCTCATCGCGGCGATCGTGATCGCGGTAGCCGTGCTGGCCGCGCTCGGGCTCTGGCTCATGCACCGGCTGGCGCGCAACAGCCGCGGCGGCGTACAACCGCCCGCAGGCGAGTTCCATCGTGGGAACCCGCCGTTTGAGTCGGTCGGACGGCGTCGCAAGCGTTGACGTGGCCGCTCAGCGGCGACGCCGGAAGGCGAAGCGTCAGGCTGGCGCTTGTGGTGAGAGGTGGTCGGGCCAGTGCTCGTCGATCTCGGTGAGCGTCTGAACGACCTCGATGCGATGGTCGTCGCCCTCGAGCGGATAGACGCGGGTCTGGTCGTCGGGCTTCTCGGACTCCAGGCCCGTCTGCTCCTCGAATGCGTCGAGGATGCGATCGGCGTCGGGCTGGTTGAGAAGGACGAAGGCAATCGAAGAGGCCATGACGCCCGAGGTACCCAACTTCAGGACAGGTCACGTACGCGTGGCTGGCCCACGGCGCGCAGGGCGGCGGTCCGTCGGCGCGGCGAGTTGCTGGACGAGGTCCTTGACCCGGTGAGCGATGTCGTCCCGGGTGGCGCGGACCTCGTCGATCGGGCGGCCTTTGGGATCGGGGAGATCCCAGTCGATGTAACGCTTGCCCGGGATGAATGGGCACGTGTCGCCGCAACCCATCGTGACGACGACATCGGCCTGCTCGGCGAGCTCGCGGGTGAGCTGGAGGGGCTTGACGCCGGCGAGATCGATGCCGAGTTCGCGCATGACGGTGACGACCTCGGGATGCACGGAGCCGTCTGGGTCGGCGACGCTGCCGGCTGATATGGCGCGGTGGCGGCCGTCAGCGGCGTGGTCGAAGAGGGCGCGGCTCATCTGGGAGCGCCCGGCGTTGTGGAGGCAGACGAACAGGACCGTGGACATCAGGCGACGTTGGCTTCGGTGGGGTGTGGGATGACGACCTCGGCGACCGCATCCGGGGTGATGTCGGGGTACAGCGTCCGAATCAGTGCAAGGGCCGCGACGCCGCCGACGAGTTGCGCGACCACGTAGGCCGGCGCCGAGGCAGGGGCGATGCCGGCAAAGGTGTCGGAGAACATCCGCCCGACGGTGATGGCGGGATTGGCGAAGCTGGTCGAGCTGGTGAAGAAGTAGGCGGCGCCGATGTAGGCGCCGACCGCCGCGGGCGCCGTTGCCGCGCGGCCGGTGCGGGCCAGCGAGAAGATGACCAACAACAGCCCGGTGGTCGCGACGACCTCGGCCAGGACGTGCGCGCCGGTGACGCGGTGGGTGGTGGCGATGCTGACCGCCGCCTCCGCGAACATCGCGTTGGCCAGGACCGCACCGGCGACGCACCCAGCGACCTGCGCCGGGATGTAGGCGAGTGCGGTGCGGCGCGCCATGCCGCCGAGCGCCGCGTCGACGAGCGACACCACCGGGTTGAAGTGCGCGCCGGAGACCGGGCCGAACATCAGGATGATCGCGAACAGGCCGGCGGCGGTCGCGGCGGCGTTTTCGAGCAGTTGGAGGCCGGCGTCGTCGGGTGACAATCGGGCGGCGGCGATGCCCGAGCCGATGACGGCCGCCGCCAGGAGCGCGGAGCCTAAGAACTCGGCCAGCAGGCGCCGGTGCAGCGCGTCAGAGGTCACGTCGCCCCGAGCCAGGACAGCAGCTTCTCCGTGGAGTCCGGGACGAGGTAGTAGTAGGCCCAGAGGCCGCGCCGCTCGCTCGCCAGAATCCCAGCGCCGATCAACACCTTAAGGTGCTTGGACAGCGCGGGCTGCGACATGTCGAACAACGGCAGCAGTTCGCACTGACACACCGCTTCGGGCGCGGCCTTGCGGACGGTGTCGACGATGCGCAGCCGCGTCGGATCGGCCAGCGCCTTGACGACCACCGCCAGCGACGCGGCCTCCTCGGCGCCGAGATCGGGCTCGACGAACGGCTCACAGCAGCCGCCGGCCTGGCGCTCACGAGGGGTGATGACCGGGAGAGGCGTGCTCACGCTCGGAAACATACCCAGCCGAATGGTTATGAGTCAATCTGCGCCTTCGCTCCGGGGACATCGTTCAACTCCACTGCGACCGCGAGCTTCTGGTCGTGCCACAGGAAGATGAGCTCTTCTGGGTGGTGCTCGATCGCGTCGGGCTGCGGAAGGCCCTCAGCCTTCAGTAGCTCTCGAAAGCGTGTCTCGGCCATGGTCGGCGTTGGATTCATGGACCACAGCACACCGTTGATCGCGTGCCGTCTCTACGCACGATTGCGACGAATTGCGCGCGGAACCGTGGTGCACCTCGGAATCGCGAGCGGGCGTTGGGCAAGTTTTTCTGCGGTAGAACTTGCCAAATGCGGTGGGTCGATTTCTAGTTCCGTTGCGGGGCCTGGGCCCCGCAACGGAAGTGCGACGGGCTATGTGGTGATGGTGTTGCTGTAGGCGTCGAAGATGCGGTTGAGGGCTTCGACGCTGTGGCGGTTGGCGTGGATGTCGGACATGACTGCGGCGTTGGTGGTGGTGTCGGCGCCGATGTCGGTGAGGAGGTCGAGGTTGGTGGCCAGGAGGTCGCAGCGGCGTTCGTGGAGGTGTTCGATGTGGCCGCGGGTGAGTGGGACCTCGATGCTGTCGGCGTGCGGGACCATCTCGGGATCCCAGCCCAGCGCGTCGATCACCGCCGTCGCGTCGCGGTAGACGTCGGCGAGCGCGAGCTGCTTGGTTGGGACGTAGTCGAGGAAGTCCTCGAAGGGGTCGTGGTTGAACATCAAGACCTTCTTGGTCTCGATGCGCAGGACGTCGGCGGTCGAGGGGTCGACGCTGATACGGCAGGCTGAATTACCCTGGTGGGCACTCATGGGAGGTCTGTACTCCTTTGGGTCATGCCCCCGGGCCGGTCCAACGGTCGCGGGGGCGCTGATTTGGTTGTGAGGTGCGGAGCCTAGCGGGTGGGTCGGCGGGATTGGTCGATTCCGCAGAGTCGTTGCAAGCCGTCGCACTTTCGTTGCGGACCGACCGCACCAACAACTCGGAGGTGTTGCTCGGGACGGGTGGCGGACCGCCCAAGACTGACGTCGTGGGGCGCTGGCCGCGGGGCGGGCGTGGTGTGTTGCGAGCGCATGGGTGGTGCGACTTGTTGGTGGTGTTCCGCTCAGACGGTGGATGGTGTGCCAACGTGGTCTGTCGGCACCGAGGGGAGTGAGCGGGGTCGGTTGTGCTTGGCGTTGGCCTGTCGTCCGCGGGCGCTGGGGTCGGCGATTCGCGTTGTCTTTGGTGACCGGCTAGGGATCCGTGTCGTCTGGGGTCCCTATGTGGGACATCAGACGCCCTCGACCCTCGGCGTGAGGTCCGGGTCGTTCTGGGCTCCGCGATGGAGCCGCAAACGCCCCGGACCCCGACGCACGAGATCCGGGGCGCCTGGTGGTGAACTATTGACCACGAAACGCCCCGGACCCGCGCGAGCAGCCGCGCAGAGTCGCGACGGGGTCAGACCCGCCACGAAGTGGCGAAGCCCGCAACGATTGCCGAGCGCTTGGTCGCAACTCTGTGACATCTCGCGCAACGCCGCGTTGGCGGCGCGAGCGCGAAGGGAGGGCGGTGATCCGTGATGTCGCCATCCGCGCGGGCCCGGTTCGATGCCCATACAAATGCACGCCGAACCACAGTTCACCTACGCACCACACGCCCAGGCCACAGGAGCGTGGTGGCGATCGTCACGGAGCGCCGCCCATCCACTGGCGCACGGTCACCGCGTCGTACGATCACGGCCCTGACAGCAGTACGATCACGATCATGAGATCGGTACGATTACGATTATGAGATTGGTACGATCACGGCAATGAGATTGGTACGATCACGGCAATGAGATTGGTACGATCACGGCGGTCGACGCTGGCTTGGTCGGCCCGATGACCTATCGGTCACGCGTCGTCGACGCCGAGCTAATCGACCGCCTGGGCGCTCAGGGGGCAGTCCTGATCGAAGGCCCGAAGGCGTGCGGCAAGACCGAGACGGCCCGCCAGGTGGCGGCGTCGGAGGTCCTGTTGGACGTCGACGCCAACGCCCGCGAGGCAGCGCTGGTGGATCCGTCATTGATTCTCGCCGGCGAGATGCCACGGCTCATCGACGAGTGGCAGCTTGAGCCTGCGGTCTGGAATCACGTGCGCCGCTGGGTCGACGACAAGCGCGGTCGGTTCATCCTGACCGGCTCGGCGGTCCCGGCCGATGATGCGACGCGGCATACCGGCGCCGCTCGGATCTCCCGCCTGCGCATGCGGCCGATGTCGCTGTATGAGACAGGGCGCAGTACAGGCGAGGTCTCGCTTGCGGAGCTGATGAACGGCACGCCGATCCAGGTGGCCGATCCCGGGCTGGGGCTCGACGACCTGATCGAGGAAGTCTGCAGGGGCGGCTGGCCCGGATTTCGAGAGCTTGGCTTGGCACAGGCGCGTCGTGCGGTCCGCGACTACCTCGATGAGGTGCGCCGGACCGATATCAGCGCCGTCGACGGCATTACCCGGGACCCGGAGCGCGTGAGGAGGCTCCTTCAAAGCCTTGCGCGGAACGTCGCCACACGCACGCCGGTGACGACGCTGGCCTCTGACGCCGCAGAGCCCGGCGGCACGATGACCGACGCGACCGCTCGCGGCTATCTCGCAGCGCTGACGCGGTTGATGATCATCGAAGACCAGCCCTCGTGGACGCCTCACCTGCGCTCGAGGTCTGACCTCCGCGCAACGCCCGCCCGGCACTTCGTCGATCCGTCGTTCGCGGTTGCCGCGCTGGGTGCATCGCCGGAGCAGCTCCTGCGAGACCTCAACATGTTCGGATTGCTCTTCGAGTCGCTGGTCGTGCGCGACTTGCGCATCTACGCACAGGCGTTCGACGGCCGTGTCAAGCAGTACCGCGACAACAAAGGTGTAGAGGTCGATGCGATCGTCGAAACCGACAACGGCCGGTGGGCGGCGTTTGAGATCAAGCTCGCCGCAGGCAGGGTCCAGGAAGGCGTCGACAGCCTGCGTGCGTTCGCCGCCAAGGTCGACACCACCAAGATGGGAGCGCCTTCCGTCCTCGGCGTGATCACCGGCTCGGGCTACGGCTACGTCCGAGAGGACGGTGTCCACGTCATCCCGATCGGCGCCCTGGGGCCCTAAACGGCCGTCGGCCGCCGCCTCCGCTCAGACCATCGCCATGATCCCGCCGGCGTACTTCGGGCCGTCGGGGTCCCAGCCGGGGGCGAGCTCGTAAGTGCTGTCGAGCCGTCGTGCGGAGAGGATCTTCTGCACGTTGAAGCTGCGCCAGCACGGAAGCGTGCCGCTGGAAGTGAAGCCCGCGACCTGGAAGATGTCGACGAGCGTCTCGCCCGTGACGCTGAGGAAGAGTGCGTGTGGATGGCCGGTGCGTGCCGGTAGGCCATCCCCCTCGTAGGTGAACGACAGCGCTCGCCGCTCGAGGATCGCCGCCTGCACGATCGCTTCGATCGTCACCAGTTCATTCTAGGAACATTCCCAAGTTCCGGCGACATATGGCCAAGATAGTAGGAGGTGCGACTATCGGACGCCCGCGTAGGTTGCTAGGTTGGCCCGATGAGCGAGATCTCTCCACTTCGCGCTGTCGGGATCGTCGGCGCCGGGTTCATGGGCACCGGAATCGCGGAATCGGTTGCCCGCACTGGGCTCGACGTTGTCCTCTTCGAGCCGGACGCAGCCGCGCTGGACCGCTCGCGTGACCGGCTGCGGACATCGCTGGATCGCGCGGTCAGCCGTGGCAAGCTGGACGCCGCCGCGGCGGCCGACCTCGTCGGCCACGTGGCCTGGGTTGATGATCCGGCGTCGCTCATCGACGCCGACCTCGTCATCGAGGCCGTTGTCGAGGACCCTGAGATCAAGGGCGCCATCTTCCAGATGCTGGACGGCCTGCTGCCCGAGTCGGTGATCATCGCGTCCAACACCTCGTCGATCCCGATCGCCCAGCTCGCGTCCTGGACGCAGCATCCCGAGCGCGTGATCGGGCTGCACTTCTTCTCGCCGGTCCCGGTGATGAAGCTCGTCGAGGTGGTCGTCGCACTGGACTCCGACCCCGAGGTCGTCGCTCGCGCCGAGGCCTTCGTCACGGCGATCGGCAAGACCTCGATCCGGACCAAGGATCGCTCCGGGTTCATCGTCAACATGCTCTTGGTCCCGTACCTGATGGCCGCCGTGCGGATGTACGAGGACGGCTTCGCCTCGCGTGAGGACATCGACCAGGGGATGAAGCTCGGCGCCGGCCACCCGATGGGTCCGCTGACGCTGTGCGACTTCATCGGCCTTGACGTCCTCTATGCCGTCTGCGACTCCCTCTATGAGGAGTTCAAGCGTCCCGAGTACGCGCCGCCGCCGTTGTTGAAGCGGATGGTCGTCTCCGGCCATCACGGTCGCAAGAGCGGCCGCGGCTTCTATGACTACGCGCCGGCCGGGGCTGTGGCCGGCCGCGGCTAGGGCTCCTCGAAGGAGCCGCTATGGCTCCTCGAAGTAGTCGCCGGCGTCCTCGCGCATCCGGCGCAGGACGTCGGTGACGGTGGCGAGGTCCGTGCGCGACATCTCACCGGTGCCGAAGCGCATCGCGTTGAGCGCCGTGGTCGCGGCTTGGGCGACCTCGCGGCCGCGGTCGCTGATCATCGCTAGCGTCGTGCGGCGGTCGCTCGGATGCGCTGCGCGCGTGACATAGCCGAGCTTCTCCAACCCGTCGATGAGGTTGGTCACGCTCGTGGGGTGAACCTGCAGCCGCGCCCCCATCTTGCCCAGCGGCAGCGAGCCGGTCCGGCTGAAGAACAGCAGCATCAGCGCTTCGTAGCGCGGGTAGGTCAGCTCCCACGGCTTGAGCTCGTCGTTGAGCCGGGCCATGACGAGCTGGTGGACGCGCATGATCGACGTGACGGCGGCCATCGACGGCGTCGCGGCGTTGCCCCAGTGACGCCGCCACTGGCGCTCGGCTTCGGCGATGGGGTCGAACGAGAGCGGATCTGGCAAGCGGCCGACAGCGTGACATATCCGTGGGCCGTCGTCGTTCAGCTGCGATGGTGGTCGACGACCTCGATGTTGTTGCCGTCGGGATCGAGCACGTAGGAGGCGTAGTAGCCGGGGTGGTACTGCGGGCGCTCGCCCGGCTCGCCGTTGGGGCGGTAGCCGGCGGCGACCGCGTCGGCGTAGAAGCGTCCCACCGCGGCCTCGTCGCCGCCGAAGGCCATGTGCAAGTTCGCGGTCGCCTCGCCGGGCACGAGCGAGAACGAGCCGCCCTCGGCGCCGATGACGGTCGTGCGGTCCGCGCCCGCGTGGCGGACGTGCAGCCCGGCCGCGGCGGCGACCGTCGTGTAGAACGCGGTCGCGGCCGGCAGGTCAGCGACGCGGATCCACAGGTGGTCGATGATCCCCTCGCGGCGCAGCCGACCGTGGTGGACGGCCTCGACGCTGTTGCCGTCGGGATCGCGCAGGAACGCGCCGTAGTAGTCCTCTAAGTACTGCGGTCGCGGGCCAGGAGCGCCGTCGTCGGGATGGCCTGCGTCGACGCCCGCCTGCCAGAACGCGTCGACCTGCTCACGGGTGGGGGCGACGAACGCGACGTGCAGCCGCTGGGTCGGCGGATGGTCGTCATCGGCTTGGGCCAGCGAGAAGTCGCGCCACTCGGCGAAGACGCCCGTGTTATAGGTGATGTCGATCCCCAGCTGCGTGAGGACCGTCGCGTAGAAGGCCTCGGAGGCCGCCCGGTCGGCGACGCGGATCGTGACGTGGTCAAACATGGTCCAGAACCTAGCCTCAGGAGCGGAGGGCGCCGTTGGGTCAGTGGCGCAGCGCGAGCACGGCGTTGAGGTCATCGGCCTCGGCCGCGGTCTTGTCCTCGCGGTAGCGCAGGACGCGCGCGAAGCGCAGCGCGACGCCGCCGGGATACCGGCGCGAGGTCTGGACGCCGTCAAACGCAATCTCCACCACCAACTCCGGTCGCACGTACACGACATGTCCTTGCTGCTCGACGGCCAAGGCCTGCAACTTCTCGGTCTGCCATGTCAGCAGCGCGTCGGTCAGCCCCTTGAACGTCTTGCCGAGCATCACGAAGCCGTCGCCGTCGACCGCCCGCGCCCCGAGGTGCAGGTTGCTCAGCCAGCCCTGCCGGCGACCGCTGCCCCACTCGACGGCCAACACCACCAAGTCGAGCGTGTGCCGCGGCTTGACCTTCAGCCAGCTCGCCCCGCGCCGGCCGGCGGCATAGGGCGCGTCGAGTGCCTTGACCACGACGCCCTCGTGGCCGGCTGCCAGCGCCGCGTCGAAGTGAGCCTGGGCGGCGCCGCGATCACCGGTGACCAGGCGCGGGACGCGCAGCTCCTGCGGTACCGCGGCCTCCAGCGCCTCGATGCGCCGTGCCAGCGGCGCATCGAGCAGATCCTCGCCGTCCACGTGCAAGATGTCGAAGACGACGGGCACGACCCCGGGCGCGCCCGACGCGATCCGCGAGGACGTCACCTGAAACGGCTCGGGACGGCCGTCGTCGCGCAGCGAGATCGCCTCGCCGTCGAGCACCACCTGCTGCGCCGGCAGCGCGCGGACCGCGGCGACCACCGCGGGCAACCGCGCCGTGAGGTCGTCGAGCGAGCGGCTGGAGATCGTCACGTCGTTGCCATCGCGATGGACTTGGATGCGCGCCCCGTCGAGCTTCCAGTCGACGACGCCTTCTCCGACCTTCTCCATGGCCTCGTCCAACGACGCCGAGGGCGAGGCGAGCATCGGCTTCACCGGCCGGCCGACCTCCAAGCGGAAGCGGTGCAAGCCTTCCTCGCCCTCGCGCAGCGCCGTCTCTGCCACGGCCCGCGCGTCACCGCGCAGCATCGTCGCGCGGTCGACGGTCGCGCGCGGGATGCCGGTCGCCACCGCGACCGCGTCAGCCATCACGCCCGCCAGCGCGCCTTGGCGCACCTCGCCGGAGATCAGGCTGCGCAGGAACGTCTGCTCGTCTTCGGTCGCGCGGGCAAAGAGGCCCGCAACGGCGTCGCGCCGCGCCGCCTGCGATCCGGCGCCCGACAGCTCGGCGAGGTGCTGGAGCGCGAGATCGACCTCGCCGACTTGGAGCGACGGCTCGGCCGCCGGCGCCGGAAGATCCTGCAGCGACGCCCATCCGACGCCTGTGCGCCGCTGGCGCAGCTCGCCGCTCAGGTAGGCGACGGCAGGCTCGACCTCCCCGGGCTCCAGCGCGCGCAGCGCCTCGCCCAGCAGCTCGGCCTTGCGCTTGCGCGAGCGGGTCGCGCCAACGGCGAGCGAGGTGGCGGCGAGATCGGCGAAGAGCACTGCTGCATCGTGGCGCACCCGTGGGACGGCGGTCGCCTCAAGTCGTCAGCCAGACCTCGCGCCGCGCGACCGTGGCGTCGAGGTCGACGTCGAGGCCCTCCGCGGTCCACACCGCCGCGCGCACCGTCCCGCGGTCGCGGTAGCGGCGCATGATCGCCACGTGGCGCGGCAGCGAGACGAAGCGCCGGAGGTCCTCCTCGCTGGCCCAGAGCGACAGCGAGCCTCCACATCGATGGCGGACGTCGCCGTAGAGCACGACGCCGATCGCGCCCGCCATCGCCCACCAGCCGCGCGTCAGCGCGAGGCCGTCACGCGCGATCAGCGGCCAATCGCGACGAGAGCGCGGGGTGAACTCCGTGAGGCTCACGACGACCGGCCCGTCGCGGCGCGGCAGTGGGCCGGAGACCATCCGGGTCCTCATGGCGCCACGACCAGTGCGCGGACCGTCTCCAGCTCGGCCTCGACGGTCTCCATCTGCGCGCGGATCGCCTCCGGGGCGACGCCTGCGGGAAAGACGAGGGTGAACACCAGCTCGCTGCCCGTGTGGTTGTGCAGGACACGCATCCGAGCGCCGAACGTTGCGTTGTTGGGAGACAAGAGATCGACGGTGCCGTGCTCAGCCGACACGCGAACGGTGATGGCGAACTGCGCGTCGCCGCTGCCAATCAGCCAGTTGTCGCCGTCCGGCTCGACGGCGGTTGCGAAGGCAGGTGCCCACTCGGGTAGGCGGTAGGGGTCGCCGACGACCGCTAGGACAGCCTCCGGCGGTGCCGCGATGGAGATCGAGCGGGTCTCGACGGGACCGGTGACGGTATTCGTAGGCATCTGTTGATGATCTACTAGGACAGACGATCTGTCAACGCGTAAAGTTCGAGGCCATGGCGGAAGACGAAGAGGATCTGGGAGCGCTTTTCGCGCGCGTCACGCGCCGGCTCATCGACGCCGAGCGGCCGCTACTGGCCGAGCTGGGGCTGTCGATGTGGGGCTACATCGCCCTGTCACACCTGGCGCACGCGCCAGCCGAGACCCAGCTCGCGCTCGCCCAGGCCATCAGCTATGACAAGACACGGCTCATCGCGCTGCTCGATGGGCTCGAGGCCGACGGCCTGATCACGCGCACCCCCGACCCGGCCGACCGGCGCGCGCGGATCATCTCGTTGACCGCCGCGGGCACCAAGCGCCACGCCGCCGCTCGCCGCGCGATCCGCGAGATGGAAGACGAGGTGCTGGACGGCGTCAGCACCGCCGAGCGCACCCGTTTGCGCCGGATGCTGACCCGGCTCGCCGACGGCTGAGTCGCGCTCAGCAACTGGCGTTGCGGTAGGCGTCGGGCAGCATCGACTGCCACGTCGTCGCCTGCCAGGCGCCGATCTGCGCGCCGCCTTGTGGGCGCACGCCGAGCTGTCCGGCGACCCATGCGACCCGTCCGCGGGCGCGGCACTCGGTCTGACCCTCGTCGCGTGTGCCGCGCAAGTGCATGATCTCGTGGGTGATGACGGCTAGCGCCTGGGCGGCGCGGCGCTCGTCCTTCGGGCAGGCGGTCGCCAGGCAGGAGAAGTCGAGCGCCGGGCCGTGGTCGATGACGGTCCGCAGGCCATCGCAGGTCGAGGCGCTGAGCTTCGTCTCATCGGTTGGCACGCCGTCGGCGTCAAACCACACCGAGCCTTCATGGATCTCATACATCATGCGCCGCCGGATCGGCCCGGGGCAGCGGACCTTGATGGTGCGGTTGGTCATCGCGCTGGCGACCGCAGCGGCGCGGTGCTCGACCTCCAGCCGCTCGCTGCGTGCGTGCAGCCACGGCAAGCCAGGGATAGCGAGCACGAGCGCGCCGATGGCCAGCGTGCGTGGGGACGGCAGGCGTGAGCGGGTGGGCTCCACTTCCCGAAGATCGACCGCGCACGCGCGGTGGTTGAGCCGATGGCACGCGAGCAGCGGCGTATGCTGCGCCCGGCGATGCGCCGGGGCGGCGCTCCCACACCGACGATCGAGGAGCAGATGATGGAGTTGCTACGCACCCCCGACGAGCGCTTCGCCGACCTTCCGGGCTGGAGCTATGACCCGCACTACGTCGACGTCACGGCCGAGGGTCAGACCGCTCGGATGGCCTACGTCGACGAAGGTCCGCACGACGGGCGGCCGGTGCTCCTCCTGCATGGCGAGCCGTCCTGGTCCTACCTGTACCGGTCGATGATCGGCCCGCTCGTCGCGGCCGGCCGGCGCGTGATCGCGCCAGACCTCATCGGCTTCGGGCGCTCCGACAAACCCGCCGCGCGCGAGGACTACACCTACGCGCGCCACGTGGGCTGGCTGACCGACCTCGTCGTCACCCACCTCGACCTCACCGACGTGGTCCTCTTCGGCCAAGACTGGGGCGGCCTACTCGGCTTGCGCGTGGCCGCCGAGCAGGAGGCCCGCTTCGGCGCGATCGTCGCCTCTAACACCTTCCTGCCGGCGGGCGACCGGCCGCTGGGCGCCGGCTTCGAGGCGTGGCGCACGTTTTCCCAGCAGACCCCCGAGCTCCCGGTGGGGCGGATCGTCGATGGCGGGACGGCGCGAGCGTTGGACCCCGCGGAGATCGCCGCCTACGACGCGCCCTTTCCCGACGAGTCCTACAAGTCGGGCGCGCGGCAGTTCCCCATGCTCGTGCCCGACGGTTCCGACGACCCGGCGGTGCCCGCCAACCGCGCGGCGTGGGAGGTGCTGCGCCGCTGGGAGAAGCCGTTGGTCTGCGCGTTCGGCGACAGCGACCCGGTCACCCGCGGCGCCGACGCCGTCCTGCAGTCGCTGATCCCCGGCGCGGCCGGTCAGCCGCACGTGATGCTGGAGGGCGTCGCGCACTTCTCCCAGGAGGACGCCGGCCCGCGGCTGGCTGAGATCATCATCGCCGTCGGCTGAACGGCAGAAGAAGGCGGCGGCTAGGCCCCGACGGTCAGCCGGTAGTCGGTCCCCGTCATGAGGATCGGGTCGCCCACCATCTGCATCAGCCGCGAGTAGGTGCGCTCGCCGATGTGGTCGGCCAGCCCGCCCGGGTCCAGCGGCGCGCCGTAGGGCGTGTCGCTGGTGAAGACGATGGCCTTGTTGTGCTCGTAGCGGCGGTTGACGATCGTGTAGAGCTGCTCGAGCACCCAGTCGTTGGGGCGGGGGACGGCGACGTCTTCGAGATGCAGCAGCTCGACCTGGGTGATGGCGTCGATGATCTGCCGGGTCGTCGGCTGAGCGTCGGGCTTGTAGCTGTCGCGCAGCTCGTTGAGCAAGTCGGTGGTGTTGCGCGTCAGCACCGACATCCCGGCCGCGCGCGCCTGCTGGGCGACGTAGTAGCCAAGCGTCGTCTTGCCCGTGCCTTTGTTGCCCAGCAGCCAGAGCCCGCGACCGGAGCGGACGTTCTGCTCGATCGCCGCGGCGTAGCGGCGCACGACGGTCGCCGCCGCGCCGTGCTGCTCGGCGATGCCCGACAGCGGCAGCGCGCCCCAGTCCAAGTCCTGGAAGCGCGGCGGCGCGTAGCGGCCGACGCTGGCCTCCATGTCGCCGTGCAGGCGGCGGCGCAGCCGCTCCTCGCGGCAGCTGCAGGGGTAGGCCTGACGGCGCTCCTCGTCGAAGAGGAAGCCGTTGGCGTCACAGCCGTTGGGGCACTCGAAGTCGGGCTCAAGCATGGTGGGTCGCGGTCTTCTTCTCGGGGATCCGGCTGGCCAGCAGTGGTTCGCCGGCCGCGCAGGTTAGGCGGTGCAGCGTCTCGGGCGACAGCGCCTGCTCCAGCGCCTCCAGCGGCCAGCCCGTGCTGACCAGCACGGTCGCGCGGCAGTTCTCATAGCGCCCGTAGGCGATCAGCTCCAGCTGCTCTGACAGCCACTCGCGCTGCCAGGGCGCGGCGCGCGCGAGCACCTGCTGGTCGAGGCCGACGAGTACGAGCAGGTCGCATTCGGCCAGCGCCTGCAGGCGCATGCGATAGCCGCCGTGCTTGGACAGGAACACCAAGGACCGGTAGAGCGAGGAGAGCGAGTACAGCGCGACGCCGTAGCGAGCGTTGTGGGCCGCGCGGGCGATCGCAGCGGCCGACGAGCCCGCCGCGGTCTGGGCGACCTTCTGGATCTCCATCAGGCTCAGCTCGCCGCCGGCGCGCGAGCCGCGCTCGGTGCGCGTCGCGCCCGCGACCGCCTCGGCGTCCAGCAGCTGGCCGGCGCGCGCGGTGGCTTGGGCGAATTCCTCCTGGGTCTGTGGCGGCCGGTCGGCACCGTCGAGCGCCGCGCCGACGCCGCCGCGCTCCTGGCGGTCCCATGGCCCGACCGTCATCCACAACCCGCGCCCGTCGCGCAGGTGTCCATCGATGTCGTCGGTCCAGCGGCGCACCACCGGGGTCAGCGCCGGATGCAGCTCGGGGTGCAGCGACGAGGCGAGGCCGAAGTTCAGCGTCTCGGTCGTCACGCGCCCGCCGAGGCGGCGGTCGCGGTTGCGCTGGATGCGCAGCGGGCGACAGCGGCATGCCCGGCTCTCACGGGAGACCGAGTCGACGATCCAGCCCGACCCGTCGCAGTGCTCGCCCGGGTCCATCGTGCCCTTGCGGCGCCGCTGGGGATGGAAGTCACAGACGTCCTCGTCGGGATCGGTCCTGTGGTGAGCGGAACCGCTTCCCACCGGCGCCGCCGGGCGCAGGAAGACGAAGCGGCCGGCGTCGGGCCTCGGCGGCGCGGGTGGCAGCGTCACGGCGCCCGCGGTTCGTCGCCCCGCAGGGGTGAGGAGCACGCGCGCGGGATCGGCGTCGATCGCCCGGACCAGCCCACGCTGATGGAGCCGGTCGACCACGACGCCGACGACGCGCTCATCCAGATCCGCCGCCTCAGCGACGCCCGGCAGCGGCAGCTCCCGCACGCCCAGCCCGAGCTTGAGCCCCTCGACGTCCAGCCCCGCGACCTTGGCGAGCACCCACTCCTCCAAGGCACGGTCGTGGGCATCGACAGACATGCGTCGATCGTAGAAGGGGGCGAGGTCGCCTCCGGGCGTCGTGCCCGGAGTTTGCGGGGCTAGCGGGCGAGGAGGATCGCTCTGTGGCTGGACGGGCCCTCGGCTACGAGCTCCGTCTGCCGAAACGCCTTCCAGCCTGGGCGGACGACGACAAAGGTGCCATCGGCCTCGACAGGGATCGCCGACGAGCGTCCGTTCGCCGCGCGAAGCTTGAGGCGCGTGACCGTGCGATCCACGATGCCAAAGAGCACGCCCCGGCTGCCCGCGATGACCGAGTTGGTGAAGTCCCGGACGGCCATCGCGATGTGGCGTTCCTCGAGCGGTGCGCACATGCCGGCGGCGCGGGTGGGCAGCTCCCGGAACTGCCCCTCGCGCACGACGCCGAGCCGGCCGCCGACGACGCGCCCCAGCGTGAGGCAGGTGTCGCCGTTGGCGCTCTTGAGCAGTCGCAGGCCCCAGCGCTGGCGCTCGACAGGATCGGGAGCCGAGGCGAGCGCGAGCTGGCGGTAGGAGGGCGTGGGGTGGACGCGCCCCGTGAGCCCCGCCGGGTCGGCATCGATCGTCGGGCCGTCGCCGAGAAAGACCTTCGTCCCGGTGGCTGCCACGGCGACGAGCAGCACCATGGTGAGCGCGATGACCACGACACGCGAGGCGCTCCTTGGCATGCGACGGCGGTGCTGCCGTGGCCGGCGGGCTCGCGCCCGCCGCTCGCCCAGCGTTCGGAAGGCGTCCTCCAGTGCGCGGGCGGCGCTGTGCTCTGGCGGGATCGCGGTCACGTCAGCAGTTCCTCGGGCTCCGCCGGCTCGGCCTCGGCGAGGGACTTCGCGAGCTGTCGCAGGCCACGCGACACCCGTGCGCGGATCACCTGTGCGCTCGCTCCGCACTGCTGCGCGATGTCGTCGTACTCGCGGTGCTCCAATACGCGGAGTCGCAGGGCTTCGCGCTGCTCGGTGCCGAGCTTGTCGAGCGCCTCCTCCAACTGCGGGCGGACGCGCTGCAGATCGGCGAGATCCTCGATGCGCTCGTACTCGACCTGACCCAGCGTCGCGATTGGCACGCCGAGGCGCTCGATGCTGCGTCGCTCGACGATCCCGCGCTCGCGCCAGCGGTAGAGCTGATGGCGGGCGACCGTCCACATCCAGGCGCGGCCCTGCTCCTCAGTCTCGCCGCGGAAGCCGTCGATGTGGGCGAAGAGCTCGGCGAACGTCTCGGCCATGAGGTCGAAGGCCGTCTCGGGATCGAACGTGCGCCGGGCGAAGTAGCGCAGCACCTGCTCGTGGTATTCGACGTACACGTCGGCGAACGTCGAGGGGTCCTCACGGGCGCCGACAAAGCCGGGTGAAGTACGTCCACTCCCGAATCTCAACAGCCGACGACCCATGACCGGCGCATCCTCGCACACTGGTCAGAGCTTTAGAAACCCTCCAGCCTGGAAGCCCCTCAGAACCGGCCAGACGTTCGATGTCACAGAATCCGCGTTCGTTGGTCACAACCGCGCAGCTCATCGCCCTAGTGCTCCCGAACGCCGGACGAAACGGAGCTTTTGGATGACGACGAAGAGCGATGGGCTCTCCCGCGGGATCGTGTTGCTGGTGCTGCTGTGCGCTTTCTCCTTCGCGGCGATCGTGAAGGTGGCGCTGGCCAACAGCTACCACGTGACCTGTGTCGGCCACGGCTTCGTGGAGGGCGGCAGCCAGACCGACGGCAGCTTCTTCTCGCGCGTCGATGCCGGATGCGGATCCTCGTATCGCACCTGCGCGATCTACAGCTACAACACGATCCGCGGCTCGTCGACGGCCTTTGACTCGGGCACCTGCAACTCCTGGTCTTTGGACTTCGGCAACTACACGGAGTGCGCGGGCTCGGCGCGGGTCTACAACGCCGGCGTCTTCTCCGATCACACCCACTACGCCCCCAACTGGTGTCTCTGATGCGTCGCGTCGGTCTCGGCCTCGCCACCTTGCTCGCCGTTGTCGCGGGCGTCGCCAGCGCGTCGGCGCTGACCTCCAGCGGTGGCAACGACACGCCGCTTGGGCCCGAGGCGGTTCAGCCCGATGGTCGCGGCGCAAGCGTGCCGGTGACCACCGCCGATCCGGACGGCGGCGTCGCGTGGGCCGTCCGCGTCTACCGCTCACAAGCCGGCCTGACCTGTCCCGAGGCCGGACGGACCAAGGATGGGAACTTCGGACAGGTGTACGGCGACGGCAAGTTCCACGTGCTCGACATCGAGGCGGCCGGATCGTGTGCTGATCTCGTCAAGGCCCCGATGTCGCTCGCGATCAACCACTACCCCGCCAGCGGCGAGCTGCCGGCGCGGGCCGTGATCTTCGGCGTGGTCACGCCGAAGGTCACCGGCATCACGCTCGCCGGCGCGACTGGCTCGCGCCCGCTGGCGATCAAGGGCGACGCGTTCATCGCCGTCACCCGCGAGGACGCGCTGCAGGGGACGACGCTGGCGGCGACCCTCACCGACGGCTCGACCAAGTCCTACGCCCTGAGGCCCAGTGAGTTCCCGGTCACCGGTCCCGAAGCATCGGCGACCGAGTGATGGCGACCGCGCTACGTCGCTTCCGCGCGCTTGGCCGTCTCGCGCACGATGCGCTGCACCTTCGGGCGCAGCCCTTTGAGCAGCTTCTCCAGCTCGCTGCGCGCCTGCGGGTCGAGGACGATCGGCTGTGGGTAGCCGCCATTGGAGAGGGGCAGCGTCAGGGCGCCGCACAGCTTTTGCAGCCCGATGATGGGGTCGTTGAGGTCGGCCTCGTTGTCGGGCACGAGCGCGTAGAAGTGCTCGACCGCGCCGCGCACGCGGCCCTCCTCGGCGAGGGTGACGACTCCGGCTCCCAGCAGCGTTCGCACGTGGTAGGCGACCGACCCCAGCGTGTTGCCGGTCACCTCGGCCAGGCGCGTCGGGCTGATCGGCTGGCCGTAGCTGCGCATCGCATCCACGATCTGGTCGCGCGCGGGATGCGGGCGCAAGGTGCTGCGGCGTTGCTGTTGCTGACGCTTGGACGTCGTCATAGGGTTCAGGCTCCTATTTTCGGGAAATGCTGAGCAAACGCGTGAGTGACATTTCCGATCAGGCCGTGCACATCCTTGCGGAGCTGCGCCACCCGGTGCGGCTGCCGATCCTGCTCGCGTTGGAGGAGCGGCCGCGCAGTCCGTCGGAGATGGCCGAGGACCTGGGGGAGGCCTTTGACCGCGTCAACCACGCGATGCGCGCGCTGGCGGCGGCGGGGTTGATCGAGCCGGTGCGCCAGGAGCGCGCGGGGTCGACGCCGAACCTGCTGCGCCGCGTGTACGGGACGTGCTATCAGGGTTGGCCCGCGCTGGTCGCGACGCTGGAGGAGATCGTCGCCACCGGCGAGGATCCGAACTAGCGCTCGACGGCTCTGAAGCACGCCCGGAGCGTTTCGAAGGAGAAGCGGCGACCCCGCTCGATCCCGGCGACCATCGTGGCGTAGAGCTCGGGGGACACCGCCTTCATGCTCGCCAGCGCCATCGCGACCTTGTCGTGATGGCTGATCGCGACCCCGTCAGGCGCCGCGAAGCGCACCTCGGTGTGGGAATACTCGGTGGAGGGGTTGCCCCGCGTCGCCGTGATCATCACCCGCACGTCGGGTGCCTCGCCGGGCTTGGCGTTCAGCGTCTGGCGCAATGCGGCGACGGCGGCGTCGCGCGCGGCGATGATCGCGTCCTCCACCAGCTCATGGTCACTGGGTGCTTCGGCGCCCTCCGCGGCGCGAGGGCGGATTCTGGGCGACAGCCGCGTCTCGGGTGAGGCGGCGTCAGAAGGTGGCAGCGGCATGGCGTGGTGGGCATCCCTATGCGCCGGCCGGCAGGCACCGGTCGCGGAGTGGCAGACGTCAGGAGTGGCGGGGCACTGTAGCTGTACTCACTGCTGTGTGCAACGACTGCGCTGAAAATAAATTCAGGTAGCCCATATCAACGCCTGGCCGCGCCGCCTGCTGGCTGAGGTCGGCGGCGCGGCCCAGGCATCGCTCGGTCAGAAGCGACCGATTCCTGGACATGGACACGCCGAAACCGTGAAGATCACGGCGATGGGTGGCACTGGGATGACGCTCGCCACCACGGCCTCGGATGGAGCTCGCCACGTTTGAGCGCATCGAGGAGCGAGAGATGGGACTCGGTCTCCCGCTTCGGCTGAAGCAGGGCCGCCGCGCGCTCGAATGGCGTATTGCCGCTCCCTGAAAGTCTATTCAGTGTGCTGCGGTCCGCCAGTCGGTGCCGTCGCCGACCTCGCCCGCCGCGGCCTGCGCGACGGCCGCGCGGGCCTGGGCGCCGACGCCGATGACCGTGTCATAGCCCTCGGCGGCAAGGCGGGTGGCCTGGGCCTGCGCGTCGAGGGCGCCGGCGGCGTGACGGATCGTGACGGTGCCGGTAGCGCGCTGGGATGCCGCGGTAACGGTCGCCGACGGCGCGTCGGTGCCGGCCAGGACCGCCGTACGCGGCGGGGGCGAGGCCTCGATGCGCTCCGGCGAGGAGGCGGCGACGGCTCCGGCGCTGGCGGCGAGCACAACAGCCACCAGCGCGCTGCGCGCCAGCGTGCTCGATGAACGATGGAGGTGGGGAAGGGTCATACGTACCAGCGTACTACGTATGATGTTGGGCCGCTAGCCTTGGCTCACGTGCCCGCAACCACACCCGACGGCCGCGCGTGGTGAGATCCGTCCCATCGCCGCGAGCCCCCGTAGATCCAGCCGCGCCACGAGCGCGCCCTCGGCGCGGTCACGCCAGGTCACGAGCGTGGACGTCGCCAAGCGTGCCGGCGTCTCGCAGAGCACGGTCTCGCTTGTGCTCTCGGGCAAGGCGCCGGGGCGCGTCTCGACGACGACGGCCGACGCCGTGCGCGCCGCGGCGCGCGAGCTCGGCTACCGCCCCAACGCTGCGGCGCGGGCGCTGCGCTCGGGAACGGCGTCGGCGGTGGGCCTCGTCGTCCGCGACGTCACGCACCCGTTCTTCGGCCGCACACTGCGCGGCGCGCAGCAGGCCGCGCGCGCCGCGGGCCACGTCGTCGTGCTGATCCAGGATGACTACAGCGGCGGCGGAGGTGACAGCGCGGTGCAGGGGCTCTCAGAGGGCAGCATCGACGGCTTTCTCTTCTTCGCCGCCAAGGTGCCCCGGTCGTTGCGCGAGCCCGGCGGGCGGCCGATCGTCATCGTCGAGTACGAGCAGTCGCGGATGCCGTTCGTCCGTTTGGACTCCGAGGGCGGGACCGCCGCCGCGATGGCGCATCTGCACGCGCTCGGCCATTCCCGGATCGGCCACTTCCGCTCGTCGGCGGGTGGCCAGACCTTCGACCGTCGCCATGACACCTGGGCCGCGCACCTGCGTGCGCATGGTCAGGATCCCGAAGCGCAGGCCACCGGGTTCGCCACCTTCGACGCGACCAGCTCGATCGCGGTTGCCAAGGAGCTGCTCAGCCGTCCTGATCGCCCGAGCGCGTTCCTCTGCGACGACGACCTGCTCGCCGCCGGGATGATCGCCGCGGCCAACGAGTTGGGGATCGACGTGCCCGGGGAAGTCGCCGTCGTCGGCTTCGACGATCTCGACCTCGCGCGGCTGACCAACCCGCCGCTGACGACCGTGCGCTTCGACCCCGAGGCCCTTGGCGCCGCCGCCTTCGAGCTTCTCCACGCGCGCCTCCAAGGTGGCCGCCCGAAGAACCGGGTGCTGCCATCCGAGCTGGTCGTCCGGGCCTCAACCGTGGGCTGACCCTCGGCGTCGAAGGTTCAGCGCCATGTGCGCCCGGTACGGGCAAGGCCACGAGCTGCCATGTGGCAAGGCGTCGGTATTGACTTCGTCCTGGTCAGAGCGTACTACTGACCTTGTTGTAATGCTGTCCTTACGGAGCAGTTGAGGGGTTTGGGATGCTGCAGAGGCTTTTGAAGAAGAGCGTTCTGCTCTTCGGCGCTGTGATGGCGCTGTGTGCGCTGGTGATGCCGTCGACGGCGCCGGCGGCTAGCTGGTCGCCTGTCGGCACTATCGATGGGGCCCTCGACTCGCCTGACTTCGGGTTCGGGATCGCGGCGATCAGCAGCGCGGCGCGATGCAGGGAGACGCAGTTCACTGCCAATGTCGCCAGCGCTGCGGTGCTGACTATCACCAGTGCGTCGTTCAAGAACTGTCACGGCACCGTCGGCGCGGCGGCCGGTTGCACTGCGACTGTGGCCGGTACTGGTTTCCCGTGGAGGGCCACTGCGATCGACACTAGCAACATCCAGATTCATGGAGTCAACATCGACGCCCGGTTTGAAACTACTCCGCCGGCTGGATCGGCGACGTGCGCCGTCAACGGCGTGGATGTGCGTCTGACTGGAACTCTCGCACCGGCGCCGGGATCGTTGCAGACCGTGTGGCACCATCAGCGCTTGACTGTGACCGCCGCGTCCGGTGTGACTGCGCATACCCTCGGTTCCGGCGGCCTGCCCGCGACGGTGACGGCGACGATCGTCGCTACTGGTCTCCTGAACGTCCTCGATTGAGCGTGGTCGTGGTAGGCGCGTCGTGCGCGACCGCCTCGACACTGGGCGGGGTAGGTTCAGCGCATGGAGATGACCAGCACCGTCGCCGAGGTGGTTCGACGCAGCGCACGGCGCTGGCCGACAAGGATCGCGCTGCACTTCGGCGAGCGCCGCTGGAGCTACGAGGAGCTCGACGATGCAGTCAGTCGCGTCGCCGGGCGGCTGCTGGAGCTGGGTCTGACCAAGGGCGAGCGCGTCGCCGCGCTGGGCACGAACTCCGACGCCTATCTGCTGCTGTACCTCGGCTGCGCGCGGGCCGGTCTCGTTCACGTCCCGGTCAACTACAACCTGGTCGGCGGCGAGCTGGCCTACATCATCACCCAATCGGGCTCGACCGCGCTGTTCGCCGACCCGGCGCTCCAGCCGGCCGCCGACGCGATCGCCGGCGACCTTGGCGACGTCCGTCACGTCGGCACGCTGCGCGACGGCGCCGACGCGCTGATGGACGTCCTCGACTGGGCGCTCACCGGCGAGGTCCCGGACGTCAGCGGCGAGGTCGACGTCGCCGACGACGACCTCGCGCAGTTGTTGTACACCTCGGGAACGACGGCCGCGCCGAAGGGCGCGATGATGACCCACCGCGCGCTCGTCCACGAGTACGTCTCCTGCGTCATCGCGCTCGACATGGACGCCGCGGATGTTCCGCTGCACCCGCTGCCGCTCTACCACTCCGCGCAGATGCATGCGTTCTTGATGCCCTACCTGATGCTCGGCGCGACCAACCACGTGGTCGAGAAGCCCGACCCGGCAGACATCCTGATGCGCGTCGAGCGCGACGCGATTACCAGCCTCTTCGCGCCCCCGACGGTCTGGATCGCGATCTCCGAGCATCCGGACTTCGCCACCCGCGACCTGCGCTCGTTGCGCAAGGCCTACTACGGCGCGTCGATCATGCCCGTGCCGGTGCTGCAGCGGCTGCGCTCCGCGCTCGACGGCGTCGGCTTCTACAACGCCTTCGGCCAGTCGGAGATCGCCCCGCTGGCGACCGTCCTGCGCCCCGAGGAGCACGATGCGCGCCCCGACTCCGCCGGCCGGCCGGTGCTGTTCGTCGAGATCAAGGTGGTCGATGAGGACAACAACGAGATCGTCGGCGCCGGCCGGGGCGAGGTCTTGTACCGCTCGCCGCAGCTGTGCACCGGCTACTGGGACAAGCCCGAGGAGACCGCCGAGGCATTCGCCGGCGGCTGGTTTCACTCGGGCGATCTCGTCCGTGTCGACGAGGAGGGCTTCATCTTCGTCATCGATCGCGTCAAGGACGTCATCAACACCGGCGGCGTTCTGGTCGCCAGTCGTGAGGTCGAAGAGGCGCTGTACACGCACGCGGCCGTCGCCGAGGTCGCGGTGATCGGCCTGCCGCACCCGCGCTGGATCGAGGCGATCGCGGCCGTCGTGGTCACGCGCGAGCCCACCACCGAGGACGCGATCCTCGCCCACGCCCGCGAGCACCTCGCGTCCTTCAAGCTCCCCAAGTCGGTGCATTTCGTCGACGAGCTGCCCAAGAACCCGTCGGGCAAGCTGCTCAAGCGCGAACTGCGCGAGCGCTTCGGCGGCGGCGACGGCTCGGCCGTCGGGCGCTAGGAGTCGGTGCGCGCTCTCGGGTTTTCCAGAGGTTGCGCTGGCGGGACCGCCACCTGGTGGCCATGAGGCGACACGGCGAAGATGTTGGACATGGCCACCTCGCCGCTCCCCACCCTCTCCTCCTCCGATCGCGGCACCCTCCGGATTCCCCGTCCGGCGACGATCGCGCGCGACGCGGTCTACCTCTGTGCCGGGCTCCCCGCCGGCATCGTCACGTTGTCGGTGCTCGTCACCGGTCTTTCGCTGGCCGCCGGCCTGGCGATCACGCTGGTCGGCATCCCCGTGATGCTCGCCACGCTCTACGCCTCGCGCCTGATGGGCGACGCCGAGCGCTGGCGCGCCGGCTGGGTCCTCGATGCGCCCGTCACCCGCACCGCGCGCCCCTGGGGCGGCGGGATCTGGGAGCGCACGAAGACCGCCTTCACCGACGTCGGCGCCTGGCGCGACATGGTCTGGGGCTTGATCCTGCTGCCGCTGGGCATCTTCGGCTTCACGGTCGCGGTGACGGTCTGGAGCACCGCGCTCGGTCTGCTCACCTCACCGCTCTGGTACTGGGCGCTGCCCGACGGCGACAACACCGACTCCGCCGCGCTCGACTTCCTTAACAGCCACGCAGTGGGACCGTCAGTCGTGCGAGTCGCCGCCGGCCTGGCCCTGATCCCGGTCGCGATCTTCCTCTGCCGCGCGCTGGCCGACGCCACCGCCCGCGCCGCACGCGCGTTGTTACAGCACTAGCACGGCAACGCCGCGCGGTGCTCGCCGACCCAGTCGTCGACCACCTGCCAGCGCTTGTACAGCCACGTGATCTGGGCGTCGCGGTCGGTCGGCACCTCGGCGGCGGGGTAGCGCCAGAACTGGACGTGCACCGTGCCGCCGACCAGACCGCCGCGCCAGATGTCGGAGATCCGCTCGAAGCCGTCGAGGCCGACGTGGCCGCAGAAGACCACGTCGGTGCCGCGCGTGCTCTCCAGCAGCGCGAGCGGGCCGCCGAGGCGGGGTGGAAGCAGGTGCTGCAACTTGGTCGCCAGCGGGGCGATGTGCGGCTGGCGCTCGGCGATCTTGGCCTTCGCCGCAGCGAGCTTGGCCGGCGTCGA
The DNA here is from genome assembly GCA_963829185.1 of uncultured Conexibacteraceae bacterium. Taxonomy (GTDB): domain Bacteria; phylum Actinomycetota; class Thermoleophilia; order Solirubrobacterales; family Solirubrobacteraceae; genus Baekduia. The sequence goes on along the minus strand of CAWHID010000005.1, from coordinate 138,132 downwards.
GCGCGTTCCCTCGGGGTAGATGAGGATCCCCTCGTGCGGATCGAGGTCAATGCCCAGCTTGGCCAGGTCCTCGAGCTCACCCACCGTGTCGCCCGAGCCGCGGCGCACGAAGTTGGTCGGCACCCAGCGGCCGCCGATGTCGATCGTCGGGATCATCTCCAGCTCGCGCTTAAGCACGAAGCGCAACCCGAGCCCGTGCGCGCGACCCACGACCGTGTCGGGCATCGTGTTGTCGATGATGCTCGCGTGGCGCATGAAGATCAGCACCGGCCCGGGCGCCGCGACGTCCAGCCCGCGCACGTCGAACGTGAGGTTGAAGAGCCGCCGCACGCCGTCCAGGTGGCCGCCGGACCACAGCTGGCGCAGGCGGTAGACCCGGAAGCGGCGCGTGCGCGTGTCGCGCCCCAGCGAAGCTAGGCCGATGAGCGCCAGGCCCGTGATGCCGCGCAACTCGCCGAACAGGAACCACCACAACATCGCCACCAGCCGCACGCCGATCCACGGCTTGCGCTTGACCGCCCACAGCACGAGGTCGACGCTGGTCGCGGCGGCCAGCAGCAGCGGCAGCGTGAGCGTCACGACGGCGAAGGCCATCGTCTCGATCACGATGCCGCGCGCACGGCGAGCAAAGCGGGGACCGCGAGGTCCGGTGTCCGGCAGGAGCGGTCCCACGCCGGGCACCGTACTGGGAGTCAGTGCGCCAACACCGGCTCCCCGGCCTGCGACGGCTCATGCACCCCGCCGCGCAGCAGCGCGGTGCAGACCACGGCGGCTACCGCGAAGATCGCGGCCGACCAGTAGAACGCGGTCGTGTAGCCGTGCACGGCGGCCTGGGCGATGAGGTCGGGCGTCGGCTGCTTGCCGGCCAGGGCGCTCGTTGTCGCGCTGGCGGCGAGCGTGCTCAGCAACGCGGTGCCGATCGAGCCGCCGATTTGCTGCATGGTGTTCACCATCGCTGAGGCGACGCCCGCGTCGCCGGGTTCCACGCCGAGCGTCGCGGTCGCGATCGCCGGCGCAAAGATCAGGCCGAAGCCCGCGCCCATGATCACCAGCGCGGGGAAGACGTGGGTCCAGTAGCTGGAGTCCGTCCCGATCCCGGTCAGGTAGAGCATGCCCACCATGCCGAGCACGAGCCCGGCGCCGACCAGCGGCCGGGCGCCGATGCGCGGCAGCAGCTTGGTCTGCGAGGTCGTCGCGGTCAGCATGATGGCGAACGTCATCGGCAGGAACGCCGCCCCCGAGGCGATCGGCGAGAAGTTGAGGTTCTGCTGTAGGTAGTAGGTCAGGAACAGGAAGACGCCGAAGATCGCGATGCCCGACAGCCCGACCGCGAGATAGGAGCCACCGCGGTCACGGTCCAGGACGACGCGCAGCGGCAGTAGCGGATGGGCGACGCGCCGCTGGATCGCGACGAAGGCGGTCAGCAGGACGGCGCCGCCGATCAGGGCGACGATGGTGGTGGTGTTGCTCCAGCTCGTCTCGGCCGCGTGCGAGAAGCCGTAGACGAGGCCAAAGAGGCCGGCCGACGCGGTGATCGTGCCGGGGACATCCAGGCGCGGCTTGTCGGGATGCGCGGAGTTGGTCAGCAGCGTGAACGCGCCGAAGGCCGCGACGCCGGCGAAGCCCAGGTTCACGTAGAGGCACCAGCGCCAGGAGAGGTACTCGGTCAGGATGCCGCCGAGCAGCAGGCCGACGGCGGCGCCAGAGCCGGCGATCGCACCGAAGACGCCGAACGCCTTGTTGCGCTCAGACGGCTCGGTGAACGTCGTGGTCAGCAGCGAGAGCGCGGCGGGGGCGAGCAGCGCGCCGAAGAGACCCTGGAGCGCGCGGGCGCCGACGAGCAGCCCGAAGCTTTGCGCCGCGCCGCCAAGGGCTGAGGCCACGGCGAAGCCGATCAGGCCCGCGATGAAGACCCACTTGCGGCCGAAGAGGTCGCCGATGCGGCCGCCAAGCAGCAGCAGGGAGCCGAAGGCCAGCGCGTAGGCGGTGATGATCCATTGGCGGCTCTCGTCGGAGAAGCCGAGATCTTGCTGGGCGCTGGGGAGCGCGATGTTCACGATGGTCGCGTCGAGGACGACCATCAGCTGGGCGAGGCCGAGGATGGCGAGGATCAGCCAGCGTCGGGCGTGGTGGGGATCAGGGGAAGCGGGGCTCATGGGGGGAGATGGGGAAGAGGGAATTTGAGGGCAAGTGGAGGAGGTGCCTCCGTTTGTTTGCGAGAGGCTAGCACAGAAGCGGAGATGTGTACTCCGTTTTCGGTAGACTCGCCCAAGTGAGCCTTGAGACACGCCCACTTCGCAAGGATGCGGAGCTCAACCGCCAGCGGATCCTTGCCGCCGCCGGCGAGCTTTTCGCCGAGGCCGGCCTGCACGTCACGCTCGACGCCGTCGCTGAGCGCGCGGGCGTCGGGGTTGGCACCGTCTACCGGCGCTTCCCCGACAAGGAGGCGCTGATCGACGCGCTCTTCGAGGAGCGCATCGACGCGGTGGGCGCAATCGCTGAGCAGGCGTGCGCAATCGACGACCCGTGGGCCGCGCTGGTCTTCTTCTTCGACCGCGCGATCTCGCTCCACGGCACGGACCGCGCGCTCAAGGAGCTCGTGTTCAGCACAGCGCACGGCCGTGACCGCGTCGCCCAAGCGCGCGGCAAGCTCAAGCCGATCGTCGGCCGGATCGTCGACCGGGCGCAGGAGGCCGGAGAGCTGCGGCCCGACATCGACATCACCGACGTCCCGCTCATCCAGCTGATGCTGACCGCCGTCATGGAGTACACCGACGACGTCTCGCCGGATGCCTGGCGCCGCTACCTCGCCATCGTGCTCGACGGTCTGCGGACCGGCGGTGCCCAGACCCCGCTGCCGGCCGCCGCGCTCACCGACGAGCAGCTCGACGGCGCGATGGCGCGCGGGCTGCGGCCGCCGCGGCGCTGACGCGCGCTACGGCGCCAGCAGCGCGTCGATGATCCGGGCCAGCTCGATGCGTAGCTCGTCTTCGGCGACGTCTTCGGCGATCGAGCCTGAGAGAACGAAGGTCTGAGCGACGAGCAGCAGCGCCTGGGCGATGGTGCGCGGGTTGCCCTGGCGAATTGAGCCGTCGGCCTGGCCGATCGCGAGATCGCTGGTGACCAGGCTGATCGCCGCGCGCTGGGTCTCACCCATCCGGCCGAGGACGTAAGGCAGCAGCAGCTCGGGCTCGGCCTCCACGATTTTGTTCATCAACGCGTTGGAGCGAAACGCGTCAACGACCTTGAGCACGTGGTCGCGGGTGCGGGTGCGGCCGTCGCCGCCGCCGAGATCGCCGGCGATCGCGGCCATCGCCGCGCCGAACTCCCGCGTCATCAGGTCGCGCAGGACCGCGTCGACGTCCGGGTAGCGGCGGTAGACCGTCATGCGGCTCACGCCCGCGCGCCGAGCGACGTCGGTGAGCGTGGTGCGCCGGATCCCGAAGTTCAGGACGGACGCCCGGGTCGCGTCGAGGATGGCATCGGTCGTGGCGTCGCTCACACCGCCGAAGCTTGACGAGCTTCGGCGATGAGCGTCTGGACGACAGGATGGGCTCGCGCACGATCGTCTGGCACGAGGCCGATGCGGGTGCGACGGTCGAGGACGTCGTCGGCGTCCAGCGCGCCCTCGGTGCGGGCGGCGTGGAGCACCTCCACGCCGAGCACGTCGAGCCCGGGTGCGACGGGCGCCAGCAGTTGCGGGTCGCCCGCGGCGAGCGCGAGGACGGCGGGCGCCTCGGTGCCGTGGCGGTCGACCAGGCGCGACGGCGCCGCGACCGCGGCGAGCGCGTCCCGCGCTGCAGCGCCCACCAGTGGGAGATCGCGCGTGCGGCACGGGCCGGCGGCGTCGGTCAGGCCGCCGGCCTCGATCGCAGCGTCAACGGCGTCCTGGGCCATCCGGCGGTAGGTCGTCAGCTTGCCGCCGACGATGCTCACCAGCCCGCCACCGCCGCGGACGACCGCATGGTGGCGCGAGAGGTCGGCGGTCTTGCCGTCGTCGTCGCGATCGACGAGCGGCCGCAGGCCGGCGTACGTGCCGACGACGTCGTCTTGGGTTAACGGGACCGCGAGCGCGCCCGACAGGGTCGTCAGCAGGAAGTCGATGTCGGCCTGCGGCGCTTGCGGGACGTCGGGGATCGGGCCGGGCGCGGGCTCGTCGGTGATGCCGACGTACGCCAGGCCGCTGCGCTGCGCGATCGCGAAGACCCAGCGGTTGCGCTCGCCCGCCACCGGGACGTTGAGCGTTCCGGCCAGCCCGCCGAGCCGCTCCAGCGGGACGACAAGGTGCGTGCCGAGGCTGGGGCGCAGGCGCAGCTCGTCGACCAGCTCGCCGGCCCAGACGCCGGTGGCGTTGACGACCGCGCGGGCGCGCACGTCGAAGGCCTCGCCGGTCAGCTCGTCACGCAGCCGGGCGCCGTCGCCCGAGAGCTCGATCGCACCGCAGCGCGTGATGATTCGCGCGCCGTGCAGCGCGGCGGTGCGGGCGAGGCCGACGGTCAGGCGCGCGTCGTCCTCGAGCTGGGCGTCCCAGGCCAGGAGGCCTCCGCGCAGGCCGTCGCGTGCGACGCCGGGGGCGAGGCGCAGCAGCTCGTCGACGTCCGCGCGGCGCGCACGTGGGAGATCGCGCGGCGAGGTGCCGGCTAGGCGGCGCAGTCCGTCGCCAAGCGCGAAGCCGACGCGCGTCTTGCGCTCGGCGCTCGCGTCGACGGCCGGTGTCAGCGGCACGGTCTGCACGATCGGCCGGACGAGGTGCGGGGCGGTCTTGGTGAGCAGGACGTGGCGCTCACGGGCGCTCTCCATGGCGATGCCGACCGCGCCCTGGGCCAGGTAGCGCAGGCCGCCGTGGACGAGCTTGGAGCTCCAGCGGCTCGTGCCCCAGGCCAGATCGCGGCGCTCGACGAGGGCGACGCGCAGCCCGCGCGACGCGGCGTCCAGCGCGACGCCGGTGCCGGTAACGCCCCCGCCGATCACGAGCAGGTCGAGCGGCGCGCCGTCGCGCAGGGCCTCGAGGTCGGCGGTCCGGCGGTCGGCGTTGAGAAAGCTCTGTGACATCTGGGCAGACAATGTAACATCCGCTCCTACGATGAGCCAGCCGACCGACCTCTTCGACCCCGCCGCCCGCTGGGCCGCGCCCGACTCCGAGCCGATCGTCGGCGAGGACCTGCGCCTGCTGCTGCGCCAGGCGTTCGCGATCGAGGAGGGCAGCGCCGCCGCCTCGCCGGCCGCCGTCGTGCTGCAGGTCGCGCCCTCGCGTCTGACGCCGGCCGTTGCGGACGCGTTGCAGGCCGTCGTCGGCTCTGACCACGTGCTCTTCGATGACGCGGCGCGCGCCGCCCATGCCAACGGCATGTCCTACCTCGACCTCGTCCGCCGCAGCGCCGCGCCGCCGGCCGCGCCGGATGCGATCGTCCTGCCCGCCGACCACGACGAGGTCGGCGCGATCCTGCGTGGGTGCTCCAAGCACCGCGTCGCGGTGGTGCCGTTTGGCGGCGGGACCAGCGTCGTCGGCGGCGTGACCCCGGCGCGCGGCGGCTTCGACGCGGTCGTCGCACTCGACCTGCGCCGCCTCGACGCGCTGCTCGACGTCGACGACGTCTCGCAGACCGCGACGCTGCAGGCCGGTGTGACCGGCCCGCGCGCCGAGGAGCTGCTCGCTGAGCACGGCTTCACGCTCGGCCACGTCCCGCAGAGCTTCGAGCGCGCGACGATCGGCGGCTACGCGGCGACCCGCTCGTCCGGGCAGCTGTCGACCGGCTGGGGGCGCTTTGACGCGCTCGTCGAGCGCGTGCGTGCCGCGACGCCCGCGGGCGACCTTGATCTCGGTCGCGCGCCCGGCACCGCGGCGGGGCCGGACCTGCGTCAGCTCGTCCTCGGCTCGGAGGGCGCGTTTGGCGTCATCACCTCGGTCACGGTGCGGGTACGACCGATCCCGGAAGTGCGCCGCCACGAGGGCTGGCGCGTCGCGGATCTGGCGACCGGCGTCGGTGTTCTGCGCACGCTCGCTCAGCGCGGGCCCAAGCCTGATCTTGCACGGCTGTCGGATGAGACCGAGACGGCGATGGGTGTCGCCACGGGCGGTGGCGGAACCGATGAGGCCGGCGGATGTCTGTTCCTGGTCGGCTGGGAGGGCGCGGCTGACGATGTCGCGTATCGCGCCGATGCCGCCACCGCGATCTTGTGCGCCGCGGGCGCCACGCCACTGGGAGAGGAGGCCGCGGAGTCCTGGCGCCACGGGCGCTTCCGCGCGCCCCGCCTGCGCGACGAGCTGCTCGGCGCGGGCATGCTGATCGAGACGCTGGAGACCGCGACGACGTGGCGCGATCTGGAGGCGCTGCACGCGCGGGTGGGCGAGACGCTGCGGACCGCACTCGACGGTGCGAGCCCGATCGTCGCCTGCCACGTCTCGCACCTCTACGCCGCGGGCGCGTCGCTGTACTTCACCGTCCTGGCGCGCCGCGACGGCGACGATCCGGTCGGCCAGTGGACGGCGGCCAAGGCCGCGGTTATGGAGGCGCTGACGGGTGCGGGCGCGACCCTGACCCACCACCACGCGGTAGGCGCCGACCACGCGCCCTGGCTGGCCGCCGAGATCGGGGAGCTGGGCGTCGACGTGCTGCGCGCGGTGAAGGCGCGCCTCGATCCGGCCGGCGTGCTGAACCCTGGAAAGCTGCTGCCCGCCGACTGAGTCAGTCGACGGGCAGCGGGTCTTCGGAGGGGAGAGGGGCCACCGTCGGTGGGCTACTGCACGTCGCCCTCGGCCGGTGGCTCGCCGGCCAGGAGCCGGTACAGGCCGCGACGTGCCTCCTCAAGGATGGCCTTGGCCTCCCCGAGCTGGTCCTTCGTGCCCGTCTGGGCGACCTGCATGGCGGCGATCGCCAGCGCCTGGGCGGCGTGGCGGAGCTCATGGAGCTCACCCGAGGCGCCCTCGCCGACGGTCTCCCACGGCGTGCCCATCCGCTCGCGGTTGGCCTCGACGTGGGCGGTGCCCTCGTCGGTCAACGTGAACGACTTACGCCCGTCGTGCTCGGTCGCGCGGACAAGGCCCTCGTCTTCCAGCTGCGACAGCGCGGGGTAGACCGAGCCGGGGCTCGGGCGCCAGACCCCGCCGCTGCGCTCCTCGAGCTCCTGCATCAGGCCGTAGCCGTTGCGGGGCTCCTCGGCGAGGAGCAGGAGGATTGCGGAGCGGATGTCACCGCGCCGCGCACGCCGGCCGCCACGGCCGCCGCGGTGGTGCGGGCCGCCCTGCGGACCGCCGAACCCCGGACCGCGGCCGAAGCCGGCACTGCCGCCCGGTCCGCGTCCGCCGCCCATCATGGCGAGGAACTCGGGGAAGAACGCGCGGCCTTCGCCGCGATGCTGCTTGTGATGGCAGCGCCCGTGTGGCGCTGCGTACATGGCACCAGTCATGTGGTGCTCCCTTCGGTTGATCTATCGAACGAACATCACGATATATCGAGAATGTTCTTCTGTCAAGAGGGTGCTGCGTTGCGTGAGGTGTCGTCCGCGGGTGCTGGGTTGCGTAGCGGCGCCCGGTGGCGCTCAGCGCGGTTTGTCTTGCTGGGCGCGCGGCGTGATCCGGGGCACCGAGGGGAGCAAGCTCTTCTGGCTCGCGGCGTCGTCTGTCGTCCGCGTGAGGGTTCGCGGGACGGCCGGGGTCGTTTGGGCGCCGGCGGCGAGGGTCCGGGTCGGCTGGTGGTGAATATGTCACCACGAAACGCCCTGGACGGACGCTTCGGCCCCGAAGCACCCGCGCCCCGGCGCCGGCGGACGACACCAGGCGCCCCGAGCCGCCACCAACTGCTCACTCCCCTCGATGCCCCGGATCACGCCGCGCACCCACCACCACAACGCGCGCTGAGCGCCGCCAGCACTGGGTGCGCCACGCCAGCCACCGCCCGCGGACGACACCCCCAGCGACGCGCTACGCCACCACATCCCGGTACGTCAACACCACCCGCCCCAGGACCACCACATCCCCATCACACAACTCCGCCTCAGTCACCCGCCGCCCGTTGACGAACGTCCCGTTCGCACTGCGGTCGTCCAAGATCCGCGAGCCCCCGGCCCGTTGGTGGACGATCGCGTGGCGGCGCGAGACGCTCTGGTCCTCAAGCCGTAGGTCGGCGGCGAAGCCACGCCCGACATGGGTGGTGCCGGGGCGCAGCGGGAGCAGGACGCGCTCGTCGCCGTCGTCGAGCTCGAGGTATCGCCCCGGCGCAGGGCGCTCTGACGACACGGTGTGCCGGCGTTCACGGAAGCTAACGCGGGGGAGGGCGTCCAGGACGTCGGTGCGGGTGCCGTCGAGGGTCTCGGGGAGGGAGGTCACGGAAGGCATGGCCGAAGTTCACCGCCACAACCTGAGTGCCACCTCAAGGTGGGATGAGAGCTCGCGCAGCCGTTGGGCCGCCGGCTGAATGGGGGCGACGGCGGTCCGAGGCCCGGGATGCGGCGGAATCGCGAAGGGCGCATCGAAGCGCGGTGCGCTGGGCATGCCGTTAGCCTGCCTGCACGAATGTCATCCGCCCGACCCTTGACCACCCCTGATGGCCGTCTCGCTCTGCGCTTGCTGGAGGAGGCGGGAGAGAAGGGGCTGAGCGTGGCCGAAATGCGGGCCGAAGGCCTGCAGATGCCCGCTCAGGCGCTCTACGAGGTCGAGTTGGCCGGCTGGCCGCTGGTCCGTAAGGCCGGCCGGACGCGTTTGCGCCCATCTGACGCGCCGCCGCCCAAGCCGTTCGAGATGCCGCCGAAGGTCCGTCTCGTCCCACGCGGCTAGGCGTCCTCAAAGAGCTCACTGAGGCGGGACGTCACGCGCCCGCGCCGAGCCCTTTCACGGGCGCCGGCTGCTCCATGCTCGCCGGAGTTCGATTGGTTCGAACGTTGCGGTAGAGCACGGCGGTGAGAACCCTAAAGCGATACGACAACGCCCCCGGTGACGCCGGCTCCGTGAGCCTGGCGCGCCTCCGGGGGCGTGGTCGAGAACTTTTGAATCGTGGCGCGTAGCCGCTCTAAGCGGAGGCGCGCCGCGTGCGCTTCATCGGCGTACGCTTCTTCTTCGACTCGGGAATCTGGTTGCTGAGCGGCACCGACTCGAAGCCCAAGAGGACCACTCCGGCGTCGACCGCATCCTCATCGCCAGCCTTGGCGATGCGCTTGGCGGCCTCGGCCTCGATCTTGTCGATGCGCTCCAGGAACTTCGCCGCCTCGGTGGTGAGCGCGGTCCAGCCCTTGGGGTCGACGCGCGCGGTCTTGCGCTCGATGACAGCGTCCGGGCGGTCGAAGCCGCCGGCCGCGGCCGACGCATTAGTGTAGTCCTCCAGCATCTTCAGCTGGGAGCCGACAGCCGCCTGCTTCGCGACGGGCGAAGCCTTAGACCAGTTCTCCTGCGTCACCTTCGGGCGGGCTTTGGCCTTGTAGTGGTGTTCGACTGCTCCGCGTACGCGTGTCTCGTCAACAAGCTCGATCAGGCCGAGCTTGTGGAGCGTGCGGACGTGGTAGGCCGTCGCTCCCAGGGTCGTGCCGAGCCACTGGGAGAGCTCGTTCGGGCTGGCCTTGCGCTCCTGCAACATGGCCATGATGCGGACCCGTACGGGATGGCTCATGGCCTTCACGTAGCGAGGGTCGTCAATTGCGGTGATGGGCTTCACGTTCCGTCCAAGTCGTTCAGGTATTGGCGGGAGATGCGAACCTTAGCCTGCCCCGCCGTCGGGTAGGGGCAGATCTTGTACAGGTTTGCGGACTCGAATTGTGTAAGAACACTGAACCGTCGTCAATCCTCCTCTCGGCGACCCTGCACGATCACCCGGAACGATAATGCAAACTCAGTGCTAAGTCTGCCGGATTCGGCAGTGCGGACTTCTCCCCCTTCGGGGCGCGTGCGTTCAGCTGCCGCCGATGCGCCGCAGCGCCGGCGCGATGCTGTGCAGATAGGGGGCGGGGACGAGCTCGGTGGCCGCGACATCCACGTCGGCCTCCGACGATCCATCCCACGACCGGGCACGCACGACAACAGAGCTGGCGCGCTCGCCGTTGACCGCTGCGGCCAGTGAGGCGAAGCCCTCGTGGCCAATGCGCACAAGACCGTCGAGCTCGACGCGGTCGAAATCACGCCAAGCGGCCAGCGGACGGTCGTCGCGCACCGCGAAGACGTGCTGCAGCTCACGGTTCACGGTCCCGGAGCGCTCCGCATCGGCTACTCGATGCACCCCTAAGTGCGCCAGATCGTCGAACACGTAGGCCGTGCCGAGCTCTTCATCGGCCTCGCGGAGCCCATCGCGGATCGACTCGCCCGCGAGCAGGTGCCCGGCGGCCGACGCGTCGAGGAACCCTGGCCATGACGACTTGTCGTGCGCGCGACGCTGCAGGAGTACGCCGGCTGGCGCTACGACCCAGAGGTGGAACGCCAGATGCCAGTCACCGTCGCGGTGGACGTCACCGCGACGCTTGGTCCCGACATGCCAGCCGCGCTCGTCGAAGACGTCGAGGATCTCGTCGTCGGCGCCCACGGTTCAGGTCTGGTTGACGGGCGCGGCGCCGACCTTCGCGGCCACTGGCGGGCGGCGGCGCCGCTCGCCTTCGGGCAACAGGATCGAGCCGTGGCGGCGCACGACGACCGCGATCCAGATCACGCCGATGATCAAGAGCGTCAGGCTCTCGAGCTGCGCGGCGGTGAGCCCGATCGCGACATCGGAATTGCGGCGTAGGAACTCCACCAGGAAGCGTTCCAGACCCGCGCCGACGAGGTAGAGCGCGAAGAGCATCCCCGGGCGCACCTTGTCGCGCAGCTGCCAGAGGACGAAGGCGAGCAGGCCCATCGAGAGCGTTTCGTAGATCGGCGTGGGATGCACCGTCTCGCCCGGCGCCGTCGGCACCGTGCCGTCCGGGTAGCCCATCGCCCACGGCCCGTCCCAGGCCTTGCCGTAGTCGCCATCGCCTGAGATTTGGCAGCCGATCCGCCCGACCGCGTAGCCCAGCGCGAGGCCGGGCCCGGCGATGTCGAGGAGGTCGAGCGAGAGGAAGCCGCGGCGGTGGGCCCAGTACAGGACGGCGATTGAGCCGCCGATCAGGCCGCCGTACCAGATCAGCCCCGAGCCGCCGAAGATGTCGCCGACGCCGACGCTGTCGTGGTTCTGCAGGAGGTAGTAGGCGCGCGCGCCGACCAGGCCGCCGACCAGGGCGACCGTGACGATCTCATAGGCCCAGTCGACGGGCCGCCCAAGCTCCTTGAGCCGGCGGGCGGCCAGCAGCCCCCACGCCGCGAAGTTCAGGGCGAAGAAGAGGCCGAACGTCTTGATCGACAGGCCAAGGACGTGGATCTCGGGCTTCACCGCCTGGAGAATACGGTCCCACCCGTCCCGGCCTTCCGCGGCGAGCCGCCGCCGCTATCGTCGGGGCCATGGCCAAGACGCTCTACACGGCAGAAGCCCACGTCACCGGCGGGCGCGACAAGGGACACGGCAAGACCGGCGACGGGGCGCTCGAGGTCGACCTCCGGCTTCCGGCCGAGATGGGTGGCCAGGGCGGTGGCACCAACCCCGAGCAGCTCTTCGCGGTTGGCTACGCGGCGTGCTTTGAAGGCGCGCTCGGTGCGGTCGCGCGGCGCAGCAAGGTCGAGACCGGCGATGCGGTGATCGACTCCAAGGTCTCGTTGCACCCCAACGAGGCGCGCGGCTTTGATCTGTCGGTCCAGCTCGACGTGACGCTGCCCTCAGTCGATGCCGAGCAGGCGGCCGAGCTGGTCAAGGCCGCCCACCAGGTCTGCCCCTACTCCAATGCGACGCGCGGCAACATCCCCGTGACGCTCACCGCCAATGGGCAAGCCGTCGAAGGCTGAGCACGTCCACGACGCGGGCTGCGTCTCCGGCGTCTGCGGCGCCGACGTTCCGCCGCTGATCGGCTCCGTGCTCACGGGCACGGGGCTGACGGTCGCCCAGGCGGCTGCGGCGCTGGAGCGCGGCGAGGCGCCGGCGCTGAGCGACGTGCAGCGGCGCATCGTCGAGCAGCACCTGCTCGAACGCTGAGTCGCCACGGCAATCGCCGCATGTTCTGACGCGGACCTGCGTTTGAGGGTCCGGTGGGCGGCGGGCTGGCTGAGGCGCCGTCCACCGCTTCCGCGACCGGAGGGCGGCGTGCTACTGCTGGGCGCCGCCCTCCGCGGGCGGCGAAACGGTCGCCTCGTGCAGCGGCGGCCTGCCGGTGTACCAGTAGGTGAAGTGGGCGACGCGCGAGCCGTCGGGCAGGCCGGAGAGCGCCAGGTCGACGCGACGCGCGAGCGACTGTTCGTCGCCGTCGATGATCCGCAGGACGTTGCGCTCGTCACGGTCCATGTGATCACGGACGGTAAAGGCCCAAGACGGTGGCGTCACGCGATTTCCTCCTGCTGTCGAGGGCCTTTCGACCGCCGGTCCAGCCGGTCTGCCTACCCTGTCTGCGTGCTCGCCGATGCCGTGCCCTACGTGGGGCAGACCACCGAACACCGGCGCATCGTCGTCGACGTGCGCGGGCGCGCGGTCATCGGGGTGCACGTAGGCATCAGGCGTTACCCGTGCGTGGACTTCGGTGACATCGGGCCGCTGGTCGTCCGCGAGACGGGCCGCGCCGCGATCGACCGCGACGGCCGCTTCCGCTTCGCCGCCGGCGAGCCCGCTCAGCGGGTCACGATCACCGGCGTCTTGCGCCGTCGCACTCAGCGCATCGCCGGCACGGTGCGCGTGCACGGCTCGATCGCGACCGGGCAGCGGTGTGCCTCGGCGACGCTGCGCTTCACGGCTGCCCGCTGACCGCAGGCTGACGTCCAGCGCTCAAGCCGCTGCGCCAGCGGCCGACGCACACGGAGGTGGACCGTCTGCTGCGCAGCCGCTTCGGCGCCAACCTGATGCTCATCGCCGCGAGCGCCGCGGTTCCGGCCGCGGTGATGCACTTCCTCGTCAGCGAGGACAAGGCACCGGTCACCGCGATCCAGCACCTCTTCATCATGGCCATCGGCTCGGGGATCGCCGCGACGGCCAGCGTCGCGCTGATGCTCGCCGGCTTCCGGCGCGGCGAGACACGCGCGGTCATCGCCGGCGGCGCGTTCGCCGCCATGACGCTCGTCTTGCTGATCCACGGCCTGGCGACACCCGGCGTGATCATCGGGCCCAACGGCGTCGTCGCCGTCGCGGGCGGCCTCGCGCTGCCGGTCGGCGGCGCGATCCTGACGATCGCCGCGCTGCCCGCCCTGCGTGGTCCGCGCCATCTGAAGACGGTCGCGATCGGCCTGACGACGCTGCTCGGCACGATCGCGACGCTCGGCGTCATCGGCTTCGTCGCCCCGCAGGACGTCCCGTCGGTCCCGGGCTACAACTCTCCTGAGGCGATCGCCCTGCTCGTCCTCGGCACGCTCTTCTTCGGCATCGTCGCCGCTCGCGCCGTGCGCACCTTCGCGCTTACCCGCCGCGCCGGCGACCTCGTCGTCGTGGTCGGGATCGTCTGGCTGGGCATGGCGCTCATTCCCGTCCTGGTCCTCGACCCCTACACCTGGGTCTGGTGGATGGGCCACGGGCTCGAGCTGCTCGGCGTCGCGCTAGTCGGCATCCCGGTCGCGCTCGACGTCCACCGCGGCCGGCCGTCACACCCGCTGGTCGGCGACCTCCCCGCGGCCGAGCTGGTTGCCGAGGAGGAGGCGTTCCTGGGTGCCCGCGTGCGCGTGCTGATGGCACGTCTGGAGGCCAAGGACCGCTCGACCGAGGAGCACACCCGCCGCGTCGCCGAGTGGGCCGTGGCGATCGGTGAGCAGCTCGGCCTCGCGCCCGGCCGCCTGCGCGACCTCGCGCTCGCCGGGCTGCTGCACGACATCGGCAAGCTCTCGATCCCCGACGCGATCCTTGGCAAGCCGGGCGCGCTGACCGACGCCGAGATGGACGTCATCCGACGCCACCCGGTGCTGGGCGACGATTTGCTGCGCGAGCTCGGCTACCCCGAGCAAATCCGCCGCGGTGTGCGCGGCCATCACGAGCGCCTGGACGGCAGCGGCTATCCCGACGGCCTGCGCGGAGACGAGCTCGATCTCGAGACGCGCATCCTCGCCGTCGCCGACGTCTGGGACGCGCTCGTCTCGCCGCGCGTCTACCGCGGCGCGTGGACGCCGGAGCGCGCGATGGCGCTGCTGGCGGTCGACACCGAGTTCGACGCTCGCTGCGTCGCCGCGCTGCGCGCGATCACCGGCGTGGTGCCGGCCGCAGCCGACGCGCCATCGCTCGCCGACGCTGCCTAAAAGCACCGCGTGGAAGACTCGTCCCATGATCTTGGGGATCGATCAGGGCACGACGGGCTCGCGCGCCTTCCTCTTCGACGAGCACGGCAAGGTCGTCACGAGCGCGTACTCGGAGTTCGAGCAGTTCTTCCCGCGCCCCGGCTGGGTCGAGCACGATGCGGCCGAGATCTGGGAGGTCACCAAGAAGGTTTGTCACGCGGCGTTAGGCGATGCGGGGATCGATGGCTCCCAGCTCACCGCCATTGGCATCACCAACCAGCGCGAGACCGCGGTGGCGTGGGATCGCAAGACCGGTGAGCCGCTGCATCGCGCGATCGTTTGGCAGGACCGTCGCACCGCGGGCCGTTGCGATCGCCTGAAGGCTGAGGGCGTCGAGGCGATGTTCCGGGAGCGGACGGGCCTCGTACTCGACGCGTACTTCACCGCGACCAAGTACGAGTGGATGCTCCAGGAGGGCGGCGTGCCGAGCGACGCTGCGTTCGGGACGATCGACTCGTGGCTGCTGTTCAAGCTCACGGGCCGCCACGCCACCGACTACTCCAACGCGTCGCGAACGTTGTTGTTCAACATTCGCGAGCTGCGCTGGGACCCGGAGCTGTGCGACACGCTCGGCATCCCGATTGGCGCGCTGCCCGAGCCGGTGCGCAACGCCGAGGTGCTAGGCGAAACGACGGAGTTCGGCGGCCGCGTCCCGGTGGCCGCGATGGTCGGCGACCAGCAGGGCGCGCTGTATGGCCAGGCGTGCATCGGCACGGGCCTCGGCAAGAACACCTATGGGACGGGCAATTTCCTGCTGCAGAACGCGGGCGACGGGCCGCCCGTGCTGGAGGAGGGGCTGATCACGACGATCGCGTGGGGGATCGGCGACCGCGTCGACTACGCGCTGGAGTCCTCGATGTTCGTGACCGGCGCGGGCATCCAATGGCTGCGCGACGGCCTCAAGATCATCGACAACGCATCCGACACCGAGGCGATGGCGGCGTCGCTGGACGCCAACGAGGGCGTGTACTTCGTGCCGGCGCTGACGGGGCTGGGCTCACCGCACTGGGATCCCTACGCCCGCGGGACGATCGTCGGGCTGACGCGCGGCTCCTCGCGTGCGCACATCGCGCGAGCGGCGCTGGAGGCGATCGCCTACCAGTCGGTCGACGCCGTGCGCGCGCAGAACGCGGCGCTCGGCAGTCGTCTGACGGAGCTGCGCGCCGACGGCGGCGCGACCGCCAACGGCTGGCTCATGCAGTTCCAGGCTGACATGCTCGGCGTGCCCGTCGTCGTCCCCGAGATCGCTGACACGACCGTGCTCGGCGCGGCCTACCTGGCCGGCGTTGCGACGGGCGCCTGGACCGAGGACGACGTCACGTCCCTCTGGACCGAGTCGGTCCGCTACGAGCCCGCGATGGGCGACGACCAGCGCCAGTCGCTGCTGGCCGACTGGCAACGCGCGCTCGACCGCGCCCGCCACTGGGTTATCCCGGACTGATCAGGCATCGAGGAGCGTGCACGGTTCGGTGTTTCGTCGCGGTGGCGCGTCGTCCGTTGGCGCTGGGGCGGGCGAGTCGGACAGGCTCGATGGATGGCACCTAGACATTGGCGGCTTCAGGGGTTCATCGCAACAGCAGTTGGTTCATCTTCTCAGAGGGCGTTGCCCAGCCGAGCGTTTGTCGGGGTCGGCCGTTGAGCTCTGCAGAGATCTGATCCAGATCGGCTTGGGAATGAACAGCTAGGTCTGTGCTCTTTGGCAGGTACTGGCGAAGCAGGCCGTTGGTGTTCTCGTTGCTGCCCCGCTGCCAGGGGCTGCGTGGGTCGCAGAAGAACACCTCGACGCCGGTCTCGATGCTGAACCTGGCATGCCCAGCCATCTCCATGCCCTGATCCCAGGTCAGCGAGCGAATGAGCTCTGCGGGCAACTCTGCGATGCGCTGCTTGAGCGCACGAGTGACGTGCTCGGTATCGCGCTGGTTGCCCAGTCGGGCGAGCATCACAAACCGGGTCTGACGCTCGACTAAGGTCGCGATGCTCGAACGGCCATGAGCGCCGAGGATCAGATCGCCCTCCCAATGGCCCGGCACAGCACGGTCCTCGATCTGGGCCGGACGCTCAGAGATCAAGACCATGTCCTTGATCTGGCCGCGCCCACTGCGGGCACCCTGGGCACGGCGCTTGGTCCTTGCGGTCCGCAGATGCCCGGTGAGCTGGCGCCGCAGCTCGCCACGCGACTGCACATAGACCGCCTGATAGATCGTCTCGTGACTGATGCGCATCTCCAGATCGTCGGGAAAGGACACCAGCAGTCTGGCCGAGATCTGCTGCGGCGACCACCGCTGCAAAAGACCCGCCTGCACTTCGGCCCGCAGCCGCGCGGAGAGTTCGAGCTTGCCTGCGCGAGGCCGCTTGGCACAACGGATCGCCCTGCGCTCGCCGGCCAACGCGCGATAGCGCCGGCACCCACCGTTGGCGTTGACCTCGCGACTGATCGTCGACGCCGATCGCCCGAGCTGCCGGCCGATCGCCCGCAACGTCTGACCGGCCGCCAGACCACGACTGATCTGCTCACGCTCGGCCAGCGACAACCGCAACCCCGAACGGCCCGCACGCTGCTCGACCAACCGCCGATCAGCCCACACCCGAAACACCGTCCGCCGCGAACACCCCACCCCGGCAGCGACCGTCATCACCGCCACCCCGGCCTTCAGCCGCTCCACGACCTCCAACCGCTCGGCCTCTGACAACGAAAACCCACGCCGACCACCCATCTCTTCCTCGATTCATCGACATCACAACACCACGTGATGCGATGACCGATAGAGACCACCATTGGATCTCAACGTCCAGGTGCCATCCGTCTCACGAGGCCAGTTCGTGCCCTATGACGGCGGCCGCCACGAGCGGCGACGTCGTTGCGCTGTGCGGCTGCCGCAATCGCGCCGCCACCCGCGGCTAGGCTGCACCGCGTGCCCGACTGCGTCTTCTGCAAGATCATCAACAAGACGTTGTCGGCGTCGATCGTCTACGAGGACGACGATCACGTCGCGTTCCTCGACGCGCGGCCGCTGTTTGAGGGCCACACGCTGCTGGTCCCGCGCGCGCACATCGAGACGCTGGCCGACCTGCCGCCCGACGCGATCGCCCCGTTCTTTACGCTGACGCAGCGGCTTGCCGTCGCGATCCCGCAGGCGATGGACGCGAAGGGCACCTTTGTCGCCATAAACAACGTCGTCAGTCAATCCGTGGCGCACCTGCACTGCCACGTCGTCCCGCGCAATCCCAGAGACGGCCTGCGCGGCTTCTTCTGGCCGCGGACCAAGTACGCCGACGATGCCGCGCGCGACACGGTCGCCGCGCGCATCGCCGCGGCGCTTTAGCCAGTTACGACCCTAGCCGCCGTCGCCCGTCGGGATCCCGTGGATCACGACGCCCGCCAAGTAAGCCGCCAGCGCATCCGGCTCCCACTGCCCCGGCTCGTCGAGCTGTACGCGGAAGGCGAGCTCGGCCCAGGCCACCAACATGCGGCCCAGGAGCGTGGTCTCGCGCTCAGGCAGGTGCATCCAGGCCGAAAGGACCTCGCCGATCCGCTGCTCCCAATGCTCGCGTCCACGCTCGACGCGGTTCTCACCGTTGCGCTGCAGGTAGATGACGCGAAACGCGTCCGGCGCCTCGACCACCGCGCGCAGCAGCGCCGCGAGGCCGTAGCGCAGCAGCTCCTCCCTGCTGCCCTGCGCGCCGAGGGCCGGCACCGACTCCTCGACCATGTGCCAGAACTTGCGCTCCTCACGGCGCAGCAGCTCCTCGAACAACTCCTCCTTGGAGTCGTAGCAGGAGTACAACACCGGCTTGGAGACGCCCGCCGCGTCGGCGATCGCCTGCATCGAGGCGGCCTCGAACCCGTCGCGGGCAAAGAGCGGCAGGGCGGCGTCCAGGACGAGCGGCCGTCGCAGCTCCGGTCCTAGATGCGCCGCCCGTGCGCGTCCCATGGTCGTACGTCGCTAGGAGATTCGCATGCCGGAGATCGCCCGCGCGATGACCAGCTGCTGCATCTCGCTCGTGCCCTCGAAGATCGTGTAGATCTTCGAGTCGCGGTGCCAGCGCTCGACCGGGAACTCCCGGGTGTAGCCGTTGCCGCCCATGATCTGGATCGCGCGCTCGGTGGCCCAGACGGCGACCTCGCCGGCCTTTAGCTTGCTCATCGAGCCCTCGGCGTTCTCGAACGGGATGCCGTTGCGGGCCATCCACGAGGCGCGCCAGACGAGCAGCCGTGCGGCGTCGAGCTCCATCTTCATGTTGGCCAGGGCGAAGCCGATCGACTGGTTCTCGATGATCTTCTTGCCGAACTGCTCGCGCTCCTTGGCGTACTCCAAGGCGTACTCGTAGGCGGCGCGGGCGATGCCCAGCGCTTGGGCGCCGACGATCGGGCGCGTGGCCTCGAAGGTCTGCATCGCGGCCTGCGACTTGCCCTTCTTGCCCTCGCGGACGCGGGCGAGGCGCTCGTCGAGCTTCTCCTTGCCACCGAGCAGGTAGGCGCCGGGGATCTTGCAGTCGTCGAGGTGGACGTCGGCGGTATGTGACGCGCGCAGCCCGTGCTTCTTGACCTTGGCGCCTTGCTCGATGCCGTCGGTTGCGATCGGCACGATGAACGCGGCGTGGCCGCGGGAACCCAACTCCCGATCGGTCTGGGCGATGATCACATGGATGTCGGCGATGCCGCCGTTGGTGGCCCAGGCCTTCTGGCCATTGAGCGTCCAGGTGTCGGACGCCGCGTCGTACTTGGCGGTCGTGCGAATGTTGGAGACGTCGGAGCCGGCGTTGGGCTCGCTCGCGCAGAAGGCGGCGACCTTGATGTCGTCGGCCGTGCCGTAGCAGCGCGGGATCCACTCCATGACCTGCTCCCAGGTGCCCTGGCCGGCGATCGCGGCGGCGGCCAGCCCGGTGCCCATGATCGCCATGCCGATGCCGGCGTCGCCCCAGAAGAGCTCCTCCTGGACGATCGGCATCGTCAGCCCCGACGGGTCAGCGGCGAACTGCTGCAGCGACTCGAAGCCGTAGAGCCCGATCTTCGCGGCCTCCTCGATGATCGGCCACGGCGTCTCCTCGCGCTCGTCCCACTCATGGGCGGCGGGGCGCACGACGCCCTCGGCGAAGCCATGAACCCACTCGCGCAGGTCCTTCTGCTCCTGGGTGAGGGCGAGGGAGAACGCCGGCTCGGCGGCGGCGGTCTCGGTGTCTTGGGGCGTCTCAGCGGTGCTGGCCATGCAGCAAAGCTACCACGAAGTAGGAACGGTGACGTTCAGTTGGCCGATTTGGCCATCAGGCAGCCGGGAAGACCCAGCCCGCCAGCGCGATGAACTGCACGGCCGCCGCGAGGATCACCAGCGCGTGGAAGATCTCGTGGAACCCGAATGTGCTCGGCCATGGGTTCGGGCGCTTGGTCGCATAGACGACCGCGCCGACCGTGTAGAGCAGTCCACCGATCGCCAGCAGCACGAGCGGCGCGACGTCGAGCGCGTCGAGCATCTGCGGCATCGCGAAGATGGCGGTCCAGCCCAGCGCGAGGTAGCAGGCTGCGCTCAGCACACGAGGCGCGGTGATCCACGCGACGCTCAGCACGACGCCGATGATCGCGCCGGTCCAGACGGCGACGAGGATCACCCAGCGCAGCGTCCCGTGCATGACCAGCAGCGCGACGGGCGTGTAGGACGCCGCGATGAACACGAAGATCGTGGAGTGGTCGATGCGCCGCAGCAGCGGCCGCCAACGCGGGTGCCAGCGCCAGCGGTGGTAGGTCCCCGACGCGGCGAAGAGACCGCAGAGCCCGATGCCGTAGACGATCGACGCGATCCGCGGCGTGCCAGCGGGAACGAGGATTGCCAGGACGGTCGCCGCGGCCAAGGCCACCCAGAACGCATAGGCGTGGGTGACGCCCCGCAGCAGCGGGCGCAGCTCCTCCTCGATGACTTCGCGGGCGGTCACGGGTGCGGACAAGGCTAGGTGGTGGTGTCGGGCAGGTGGCGCCCGACGACCGCGACGACGATCCCGCGCGGTACCTCGGGATCGCTGCCGTCAGCAACATGAAGGTAGACGCGCGCGATGAACTGCGCGCCGGACCCCGAGCCCAGCCCGATGTGCGGACCGACCCAGAGCTTGGGGCTGCCCGGCCCGGCGAGGTAGAAGGAGTAGTCGTCCTCGTAGCGCTTGCGCGTGGTCTCGGCGATGTCGCCCTTCCACTGCGTGATGCCGTGCTCGGCGGCGAGCTGGCTCAGCGATTTGCCCATGTCGCCGGCCTCGTAGCGCGCGGCCAGCGCGTCGAGCCCACGCAGCGTGCGCAAGACCAGCCCGGGGCGGCGAAACGGCGACTCGGCCGCGGTCTCGAAGGCCTTGGGCGCAAAGCGCAGGTGCTGGGCCTCATCGGCGGCGCGCTCGACGGCCTCCAGCACGGTGGCCGGCGGTACCTCGGGCTCGGCGGCTTCGAGCGCGCCCGCGTCCTCGGTGCCGGTGTCAACGCGGGCCAGCAGCTGGGTGAGCTCGGTGATCGTGCGGCGGTCCTGTTCGCGCTCGGCGCGCAACCGCTCCATGTGGTCATGCAGCTCGTCGCGCGCCTGCTGGGTCGCGGCGGCGGCGGTGAGCGTGCGCTCCATCTCCTCCAGCAGCTCGTGTTCGGCGGGCGGTGCATCGGCGACCGCGGCCGCTGCGCTGCGCAGCGTCGCGACCTCGGCCTCCAACTCGGTGACACGCGCTGTCGCGGCGTCGCGCTCGCGGCCGACCGCGTCGCGCTGCGCCTCAGCGGTCGCCCGCGCGCCGTCGGCCTCGTCGCGCTTGGCCCGTGCGACCTCTTCACGCCGCTTGAGCTCGGGGATCTTCTTGCCTTCTTCCTCGAGCTTGCCCGCGCGCAGCTCGAGCTCCTTCTCGCGCGCGGCGAGCTTCTCGTGGGCGCCTAGCGCCTTCTCGACGACGGCGCCGAAGATCGCGTCGTCGATGCCCGACTCGTCGAGCATCTTGTCCCAGGAGCCGAAGACGGACTCGACCTCGTCGGCCGTCGGCCAACCGCGGTCGGGATCGAAGTCCTCGGGCTCGGGCGCGTAGCCGGTGAGGCCGGTGAAGCGCCAGACGGCGTGCAGGATCTCCAGCCGGTCTAGCGCGTCGCGCGCCGAGGCCCACCAGTGCGCGTCGCCCTTGGGCGGTTCTCGCTCCTCGAGGCGTAGGCCGAGCTCCTCGAGCGCCTGCTCGGCCGCACGGCGCGCGTAGTACTCCTTGCGCAACTGCGCGGTCGTCGGCTCGGCGCTCTTGGCGGGACGCGCCGGGCGTGCGGGCTTCTTCTTCGCCACGGGCGGCAAGCTACTGGGTACAACTGCACCATGGCCCCGCCCTACGACGACGATGACGACTGGACCGGCACCCCGCCGGAGGGACGTGTGACGCGTGATCGCGCCGACCCGTCCCATTGGGTTCGCAACTGGCCGGCGCAGACCATCGTCTACGCCTTGATCGGCGTGGGGATCGTCGTGGTGGCGGTGCTCGCGCTGCTCGCTAGTTGACCGTCGGGTCGACCGGCATCCGCGCCAGCAGCCGGAACTGGCCGCCCTTGCGTGCGAGCACGCGGCCCCAGAGGTCGGCGGGCTCCTCGTCGAAGACGTCCTGCGGTTGGGCGGGCTCGACGATCCAGTCCTCGCGCTCCAGCTCGGCTTCGAGCTGCCCCGGGCCCCAGCCCGTGTAGCCGGCATAGACGCGCCGGCGGGCGGTCGCGTCGGCGAGGCGCTCCAGGCCGGTGCGGTCAGAGACCAAGCCGATGCCCGCGACGACCAGGAACGCCGCCTCGGCGGGATCGTCGAACTCGGCGAGCACGACGATCGAGGCGGGTTGGACCGGGCCCCCGACGAAGACGACCTCGTCGGTCTCAACCACGCCTTCGAGCTCCGGCACCGCTTCGACGACTTCGGTGTCGCTGGGCCGGTTGAGCACGATGCCCAGCGCGCCGTCCTCGTCGTGGTTGGCGATCGCGACGACCGTGCGCGCGAAGTTCGGGTCCGACATCGCCGGGGAGGCGACGAGCAGCTGTCCGTCCAGGAAGTCCATCGGTCCCTTGCATGGTGCCATGGCAGCGTTGTTGGTGGTGTCCGGAAGCGGACACTACATAATGAGCGCTCGAAATCGGCTGCCAGCAGACGATTTTCCGGTCGATCCTCAGCCCGGCTGGCACGGACGTTTGGGCCCGGTGTGTTTGTCCTCTGGCAGACGGGGAAGACCGAAAGCCTGGTGTCCAGTCAGACAATGACCTCACGTCCACTAATCTCGATCCTCGACGCTGACCCGGAGTTGGGGGCCGGGCTGAGCGGGGACGCACGCGATCTCGCCCGTCGCCACGCGGTGGCGCCGGTGCACGCCCTTCCGACGGGTCCCTTCGAGTTCCCGTCGCCCAACGGCGAGAGCGCGGCCCCGGCCGTCGGCCTCCTCGTCCTCGACGGCCTCATTACCCGCGACGTCGAGCTCGCCAAGCGCTCGACGACCGAGCTGCTCGGCCAAGGCGACATCATCCGGCCATGGGACGACGAGACGTCCCTGGATCCGCTGCCCGGCAGCGTCACCTGGTCGGTCCTCGAACCCGCGCGTGTCGCGGTGCTCGACCGGCGTTTCGCCGCGGTCGCCGGCCGCTGGCCGACGATGCTCGACACGCTCATCGGCCGCACGGGCCGCCGCGCACGGTCGCTCTCGGTGCAGCGGGCGATCGCCCAGGTGCCCCGCGTCGACGCCCGCGTCCTCGTCCTCCTGTGGCTCCTGGCCGACCGCTGGGGTCGCGTCTCGCCCCAGGGCGTACGTGTTCCGCTGTCGCTCACGCACGAGACCATCGGCAAGCTCGTGGGCGCCCGCCGCCCGTCGGTCACCACGGCGCTCGGCGTGCTCGCGCGTCGTGGCCTCGTGGAGCGGACCGACACCGGCTGGCTGCTGCACGGCGATCCGCAGGACGCGCTCCCCGAGTTGTTGTAGTCCTTAGCCGAGCAGGCCCTGCAACAGCGTGGAGAGGCTGCGCGGATCGACTCCGTGGCGGCGCTCGAAGCGCTTGCGCTCCTGCTCGTCGGCGAGCGCGAGGACCAGCTCCTCTCGCGTCGCGCCGGCCTTGCAGGCCGTCGTGTCGAGCACCTCCAGCGCGCGATCCTGGAGGAAGCCCTCGAGGCCGCCGGTCTGGGGGAGGGCACGGGGTTTGCATGGGTCGCTGAGCTGGACGGCCTCCGGCGCCTTGGCGGCGTGCAGGCCCACGAACGCCAGCGGGAGCACCAGCGTGGTTGCGGCGGTGGCGGCGAGCGCCGGCGTCCAGCGCCGCGGGAGCACCGCGGCTGCGGCTAGGAGTCCCAACAGGCCCGTGACCAGGAACGCCGTGCGGAACGCTTCGCCGACCGCGAGGACCAGCGTGTCGTCGGTGCGGCGCGCGACCTCGTCGTAGGCGGCCTGCTCACTGGCGGCGATCGTCCCGCGACCGGTCTCCAGCGCGGCGCGCAGTCCGTGGCGCGGCTCCTCCTCATCCACACCGGCCAACAGGACGGGCGCGAGACGTAGCTTCTCGGTCGGCGCCAGCCGCGCGTCGAGCACGACCGCGACGCCACGCTCCTTCGCGCGCTCGGTCGCGGTCTCCAGGTTGTTGCTGACGATCGGCGCCAGGACCACGAGCGCCAGGGCGATCCCGCCGTGGCGCAGGACCAGCAGCCGCGCTGCGTCCTGCGGGTCGCGCTCGGGCAGCAGGTCGCCGCCCAGGGCGGGGAGGGCGAGGCCCATCCCGAGGCCGGCCGCCGCCTGCGGCACGACGGTCCACAGCAGGTGCGCGTCGGGCAGGAACGCGAGCGCGAGGACGCCCGCGCCCACGAGCGCGCAGCCGGCCGCCGCGCGGGCACGGGCGCCGCCGCCGATCCGCGAGCCGACCAGCGCGCCGGCGGGGATGACGGTCACCGTGGCGGCGGCGTGCAAGGGGGAGACGTCCCAGCCGGCGACGAGCAGCAGCACGAGCAGGAAGAGCACGGCGGTGAGCGCGGCGGAGACGAGCGCAAGGGAGATCGCGGGGCCGACGGACAGGCGGGGGCCCTCCGCGGAATCGGCCCCCGCCCACCCTCGCGGCCGCGTGTCGCGGTTGGGCTCGCGCAGCGCCACGACCGCGGCGATCGCCGCCACCGGCGCCTGGACGAAGAAGATCCAGCGCCAGGACAGCGCCTCGGTCAGTGCGCCGCCCAGCGCCGGCCCGATCGCGGCCGCCAGCACGGCCGCGCCGAGCCACAGCCGGCGCCCGCGCGAGCCCGCCGCGCCGCTGGGCTCCAGCATCGCGAAGGCCGCGACCAGCGCCGCCGCACCGCCGACGGCCTGCACGCCGCGGGCGGCCAACAGCATCCCGAGCGAATTGCTGGCACCGGCTGCGACCGAGGCGACCGCGAAGATCGCCATGCCCGCGGCACCCGTGCGCGGCGCGCCATAGACGCGCTGCAGGCGCTCGACCGGCAGCAGCGTGACGGCCAGCACGACCGTGTAGACGCCCAGGATCGACGCGACCCCCTCGACCGTCGTGTCGAGCTCTGCCAGCAGCTGCGGCAGCGCGAGCGTGACGATCGACGCGTCGGCGAGCGCGAGGCCCGCGGCGACCGCGAGCAGGAGGTGTCGGATCCGCACGGCGCCAGGCTAAGCGACAGCGACCAGGCGCCACGGCAGTTCGCTGCCAGCGGTCAGGGCGAAGGTCCAGCGCTGCGTGGTCTCGGTCTCGGCGCTCTTGCTGCCGCTCAGCACCGCCGCGGTGTCGCGGTCCTCGACGTAGCGGCGGCCCTTGAGCGTGACGACCGCCGTCATCGTCGCCGGCGTGGCGTGCGGGTCCAGCGCGGCGATCGTCAGCGTCGCGACGCGCGCTCCGCGTACGACCACGCGCGTGCGGCCCGACGCGTCGCCGCCGTAGAGCAAGGTGTCGATCGCGTCGCGGTCGGCCAGCGCTTCGAGCGCAGCATCCTCACCGTCGATCGCCTCGGCCCAGGCCTGCACCGCGCGCCGCGTCGCGACCTCCAGGACGTCGGGGGCGAAGCGGCCGTCGGCCAGCGCGAGGTCCAGCGCGGCGGCGCGGGCGTCGGGATTGAGTTCCGCGGGCGCGATCTCTGCGACCGCGACGCCGGCCGGCAGCGCGTCGGCCACGGCGGTCTCGACCAGCGCCGCGTCGGCGACGCGGTCGTCGCCCCATGGCACGGCGATCAACTCGGACTCGAGGTGGTGCCTGCCCTCGGCCTCGGCCTCGATCGACAGCACCCGCCAGCGCTCGCCGGGCGGGTGCAGCGTCCACCACTCCGTCAGCGTTGTCTGCGGGCTGCTCGCGCCGTCTTTCATGATGATGTTGCCGTACTGGTCGATGACGTAGTCGTCGAGCGTCGCGTGGACCCGGACGACGACGCGGTCTTCCTCCTCACCCTCGCGGTTGACGAGGCCGACGTACTCGATGCTCGGCTGCGCCTTGGGCTCGCAGCGGTTCTGCCAGCCCCTGCGCTGGAAGTCCTCCAGCCGCCGGCGCCACTCGACCATCAGGTCCGGGCCGACGAGGGGCTCGAGCGCCGCGATGTCGTTGGCCGACCAGTGGCGCTGGATGTCGAGGAACAACGCGGCGGCCGCGGTCCGGACCATCTCGGGGTCGAAGTCGGCGTCGTCGGTGGCCGCCTCGGCGGCCGCGAGCTCGGTCTCACGCACCCGGGCGGCGCGACGCTTGTTGTAGCGGTAGGTCTGCCACGCAGCGGTCACGAACACGACCAGCACGAGCCCGACAATCAGGAAGATGACGATGAGCGACGCGCCGCCCGGGGCGGTCCCTGCGCCGCCGCCTCCGCCGAACCCTCCGCCGCCTCCGCGTCCGCCGCCCCCGCCGAAGCCGCTGCTGCCGCCGCCCGCGGCGGCCAGGATGGTTCCGAGCAGTCCGTTCATCGAATTCGCAGGGTACGGGTACTCCACGAAGACCAACGTCTGACCGGAGGTCCCACCATGAGCACCGGAGCCATCATCGCGATCGTCGTGATCGCCGTCGTCCTCATCGCCCTAGTCGCCTTCGTCGTGCCGCGCATGCGCGCGCAGTCGCGCGAGCGCCAAGTCGCCCGTCGCCGCCAGGAAGTCGCTGGCGCCCATCGCGAGGTCGCCGAGGAGCGTCTTGCCGACGCCGATCGCGCCGAGCGCGAAGCCCGCGCCCAGCGCGCCGAGGCCGAACTGCACGAGTCCCGTGCCGCCCTGCACGAGGAGGGCCTTGCCGACGAGGACCTCGCGACCGAGCACCAGCGCTTCGTGCGCGACCGTGACGGCGACGGCGTGGCCGATCACGACGGCGTACGCGACCGCGACGACGTCGCCCGCGGCGAGCACGTCCGCGAGCGCTGAGGCGCAGCTGCTGGCAGCGATCTCGGAGTTCACTGGAGCCGCCGAAGGCGGCCCCAGTCCGTACTGCGACGTCAGTAGCTAGTTAGTCAAGGACATTTAGCAGACCAGTACCCGTAGCGGCGCCTCGGAACGCGGCGGCCAAAGCACCGATACCAGAAATGTGCGCGGACACGCCCGTCGCGCCGGCGAAATCGAGCCTTCGCGAGCCTGCAGCACCCGGAGTAAAGACCACTCCCGACACAGTTCCAGTCAATCGGGCTTGAACGCCGTTTTGGTTGCAGGCGGCACCCCCGGGCGCCGTCTCAAACCTGAGGTCGATATCGAGGCCATGGATCTGGATGTTGGTAGTCGCCACCGCAGTCGCCCGCCACGGGAAATTAGTACCGGTTGCAGTCAGAGTGCAGCCATTGGCGCCACCGAGGTCGCCGACGCATTGGTTGAAACTTGCGCCCGTGATAGTCGCCACCGCCGCGCTGTGGATCGTGACGCTGAATGTCACGGCACCACAGGAAGACCCGGAACCCGTCGCCGGGAGGGAGTACCCGAGGTTGGCCGAGTCAAGCCTGCCATCCGTAGTACCGACAGGCGACCAACTCGCCGCCGATGCCACCGACGGCAACACAAACGCACACAGCGCCACCACAACCCCCAAGAGCAACACACTCTTCTTCGAAACCATCTTCAACATCTGAAATACTCCTTGTGAGTCCCGGCACACACCGGGGATCTAACGCGGTCCCGGAGCGCCGACATACCAACGACGCGCTTCGGGGCCGCCCAAATGAACCAGCCTGCCCGCCGGCGCACCCAGGCCGGGCAGCTCTTCACGAGCGCGACAGCGCCACTTGGCGCCGACCAGTCGACCTGCGACGTTGCCCCCATGGGCAGCGCTTCAACAAGATCAGTAGTACTCGCCGACTCCGTGGAAGTCAACAGCCACTGACTACCTTTGGCTAACGGTGTTCTCGCCAACGTAACACCAATATTCCGCTGCAATCACGCGAAATATCCGACCCGGCGACAGGGCACATCAATCCCCTGCTCCCGTGCCGCATGGCAGAACCTGCCGTTCTGTCGAGGCTCGGTAGCCCGCTCAGTTGGCTCTGAAATCGCTGCCAGCTGGCTTAGGCGCGCCGCCTACTCGACGAACCCGCGGCGCATACCCTCGGCCACGGCAGCGGCCCGGTCAGAGACACCCAACTTCTCGTAGACGTTCTTCAGATGGGTCTTGACGGTCTCAGGGCTGAGATGCAGATCCCGGCCGATCGATGGCGCGCTCTGCCCACCCGCGGTCATGCGCAACACCTCAAGCTCACGCGGGCTCAACAGCGGCCGCTCCCACACAGGCTCGGCAACATCAACCTGCAGACGATCACCACGCGCAGCGGCCGCTACGGCATCGCAGATCGCATCCCGGGTGACCTCTTTGGAGAGATAGGCCATCGCACCAGCAGCAAGCCCCTCGCGCGCCTCAGGCGGCAGCACCGTAGCCGACAGCAACACCACCGCTGTCGGCAGGTCATCACGCTGCACTGCGCGCAGCACCGTGTGACCATCGAGCCCAGGCATCTGGACGTCGAGCAGCGCGACGTCGGGCTTTAGGACTCGGATCTCCTCCAGCGCGGTGCGGCCGTCGTGCGCCTCGCCGACCACGTCGAAGTCCGGCCGCTGCTTGAGCGCGAGCACGACCCCGTCTCGGAAGACCGGATGGTCGTCCGCCACATACACCCTGACCCTCATGCCGTCGTTCATGGCCTCCCTGCCGCCCCCTTGATGGCGACAGCGGCGATTCTAATGCGACGCGTCAACCCATGACTACGCGGGCGTCGCGGAGTGCTCGGTGGCGGTGATCGTCGTGACGGGCAGGCCGAGGCCGCCAATCTTTGAGGGCAGATCCAGGCGCAGCCAGCGCGACACCCGCACGGGGAGCGTCGAGACGATGATCTCATCGAAGCCCCGCACGTTGACCGCGTCCTGAACGGCGTTGAGCGGCTCGGGATCGCCGACGATGCCCTCGACGTGGCCGCCCGCGGCCTCCTCGAGCAGCGGCAGCGCCAGCGCGAGCACGCTTTGGGCGGCGTCCTCGCTCTGGTCCTCGGCGTCGACGATCCGGTGCAGCCCGTGGGCGACGTTCGGGACCAGTAGCGTGAACGTGCAGGGCCCGCGAGCGGCGCGCTCGCGGACGGCATTCAGGAGCGCCGGGGTAGCCGCCGTGCGATGGGCGACGACGAGGACGCGGGTGGGCGTGGAGGACTCCATGGGACAGGAACTCCTTTTGGTTCGCGTGTGAGCCCATGGTCTCACCGCGACGGCCCGCGCGCCAGTGGCGGCGCGCGGGTCAGACGTGCCGAGCGGCTAGCTCGCCTTGGAGATCTTCTTGAGGTCGACCACGAAGATCAGCGGCGCGTTGGCCGGGATCGTGGGAGGCGATCCGGCGGCGCCGTAGGCGAGGTCGGGCGGAATGACGAGGATGCGGCGGCCGCCGACCTTCATGCCGGGGATGCCCTGGTCCCAGCCCTGGATGACCCCGCCGGCGCCGAGCGTGAGCTCGAAGGGCTCGCGGCCCTTCTGCCAGGAGGTGTCGAACTGCTTGGCGGTGGCGAAGAGCTGGCCGACGTAGTCGACTGAGACCTTGTCCCCCTCCTTGGCCTCGGGGCCCTTGCCGACGACGACGTCGGAAGCCTGCAGTTCCTTCGGCGCGGCGCCGGTCGCCTTGGGCGCCGTGGGCTTGGTCTTGAGGTCGGTGCTGACACCGGTGACGTTCTTCTGCTCGGGCAGCGGCTCGCCCGCCTTGCGGGTCTTGACGGTCGACTTGGTCGACGCGAGCTCGGCCGGCATCGTCGTGCCGGGATCGCCGTCGATCTTGGAGCCATCCTTGCGGAAGCCGTCGTCGCTGTCGCCGCATCCGGCCGTGAGGCCGGCGGCAAGCGACAGAACGCTCAGGGAGAGTGCGATTGAACGGGTTCTGGTCATGAGAAGGGCGGCATGCTAACCGCATTTTCTTAAGAGAAGGTGCAGGAACGGCATATGAGCCCAGTACCTTTTGGCAGGTGCCGTCCGAGCCGCGGGAGATCGAGCAGCCCCCGCCGAGCCCGAACGCCGCCGGTTTCGACCAGGATGGCGACGCGACGCGACGCACCTGGCTGGCCAGTGAGCGCACCGTCTTGGCCTGGCTGCGCACCGGTTTGACGGCGACCGCCGTGGCGCTCGCCGTCGGCAAGGTCGTGCCCGACCTGCGCGACGGTGGGACGAGCTGGCCGTTCGTCGTCCTCGGCACCGGCTACGGCCTGCTCGGGGTCCTGATCGTCGCCTACGGCCTGCATCGGGGCCGCGAGGTCGACCGCGCGATCCGCGCCGGCCGCTGGCTGACGCTCGACGATCGCGCGATGTGGTTTATCGGCGGGCTGGCGATCGCCCTCGGCGTCCTTGCCGTCGGGGCGATCGTCGCCGATACATAGGCCTAGCGGTAGGTCAGGCGGCGCGTGATTCGGATCTTGGAGACGATCGACGTCGCAGGCGCGGTCGCCGAGCCGGCGTAGTGGACCCGCAGCCGGTAGGTCCCGGCGCGGCGCTGGGTGAAGCGCTTGCTGAAGGTCGACTTCGACGAGATCTTCGTCTTGCCGATCGACTTGTACTTGCCGCCCTTGGTGCCGCGCGCGAGCGCGAGTGAGACCGTGCCGCGGATCGTCTTGTCGCGCACGGTGCCTCGCAGCAGGTAGCTCGGTCCGCGGAAGTCCGGGAACGTCAGCCGGTCGAGGTCAAACGGCACGATCGCGGTGAAGGTCACCGGCGGGCTCCAGGGCGACGTGTACTGCCCGTTCTTGGCCCGGGCGACCACGGTCCACGTGCCGGGCGTGCGCAGTGACAGGTCGATCATGCCCGTCGTCTGGTTGACGTAGCCAGCCGTCGACGGACCGTTGATCGAGCCATCGGCCGCAAGCACTGCGCCCTGGGCGTACTGGACCTCGTAGCTACTGGCGCCCGGGTTCAGTCCGACCGGCAGGGACAGCGTGTTGGTGGAAAAGCTGTTGGCGGCGCGGATGAGGAACGGGCCGGGTGGCGGCGTCAGCGCCACACTCGAGGCGATGGTGTAGACGTAGCTCTCGGTCGAGGTCGGCGTCGCGCAGTTGACATCGGCCTTGGCGTAGTTGGTGATCGTCACCGTGTAGTTGCCGTTGCCGCGGAAGTCGGTGACGCGCGTCCAGTTGCCGTTGAAGTAGCAGTTCATGGCCGAGGCAACCGCGACGCCATCAGGACCCGTGACGGTCGTACTGAAGCGGCCGTCGGTGGTCGGGAAGCCGATACCGACGGTGGGCGACATGTTGCGGATCGCGGCAGGCACGCCTTGGGCGAGCGGTATTGGGTTGCCGGCGTCGTCGGTCACCGTGACCGCCGCGGCGTGGGCACCGCTGGCCGCCATGAGGGCGAAGAGGATGGACGTGGCCGCCGCGATGAGGCCGCGATGCGTACGCGTGTGATGCAAAGGAAGCTCCCTGTCTGGACCGGCGTGCGAACACACCCTGTTCCCGCCAGGACACAAACCGAACCAGGACGTTGCGGTAGTTCTCGCTATCCGGGCGCCGGAAGGCTCACGAACAGTACGCCGGCGCCGGTGGCGTCCACCGCGCTGAGCGCGCGGTCGTCGGCGTCGACGACCGCGCGGAAGGCGGTCAGCTCGTGCGGATGGGAGATCGCGTTGTCGATCGCCAGCAGGCCGGGACGGCGCAGGATCCTGACGAGATCGTCCCAGTAGGTCGGGTACTCGGCGCGCTCTGCGTCGAGGAAGACGACGTCGATGCTGTCTGCCGGCGTCTGGGCTAGCACCAGGGCGGCGTCGGAGACGTGCAGGTCGACGACCTCCGAGAGCCCGGCGCGCGCGAGGTTGCGCGCAGCCTGCGCGGCACGCTCGGGATCCCTCTCGACGCTGGAGAGCCGCCCGCCGTTCGCGGCGACCGCCTCACCGAGCCAGATCGTCGAGTAGCCGTTGGAGGTCCCGAGTTCGAGCACCGACCGCACGCCGTAGGTCCGCAGCAACAGGTTCAGCAGCGCACCCGTCTCGGGCTCCAGGTTGCGCAGCCGCTGCTGACGATCCTCGTGCTCGGCGTCGTGCGCGCGACCCTCGCGATGGAGGGCGTCGAGCAGTTCAAGCAGGTCGCGATCCATCAAGAGTGAGCGCGCAGCCGCGGCGCGGGCGTGATCCCCGCCCGTCGCGCTTGGTCAGAGAGCGAGGTGAACATGGTGGTCAGCAACTCAGCGTCTTGCACGTCGTCGAGGGTTCCCAGCAGCAGTCGCAGCGACCTGCGGAGGGGCTTTGGCGTCACCCGCGGGATCCGGCGGCCCATCGAGGCTCGGCGGCACCGCGGCCCGGACGCTCTCGTAGCGCAAGCCGCCGTCGCGACCGAGCTCATCGTAGTCCGCGTCGTAATGGAGCACGCCATAGCCACGCCGGTCCGCCAGCGCCGCCGTGAGCAGATCGGTGATCGAGTATCGGCGTTGGTAGCCGTTGCCCACCTGGGCCAGACGCGCCTGAGTGGCGATTGCGAGATCCCAGACGTCGTCATCGATCAGCTCGACCTCATACGCAGCCTGGAGGTCATGAAGCTGATCACGGGCGGCGGCGCCGTTCTTGGCGGAGTACAGAACCTCCATCAGCATCGGCTGCACCAGGATGAGGCGGCCGGCCTCGGTCGCCTGCTGCCAGCGATCCGCGACCAGCGGGTGGTCGCGACGGGCATAGATCGAGTTGTCGACGAGCAGCTCACCGTCGCCCCAATCGGTGACGCTCATGCGTCGCTCGCGACCCCGCCCCAGGCCTCGCGATCTGCGGCTACGAGGCGTTCGCGGTCGAGCCCGGCCAGCCCATTGTCGGCGAGTCGCCGCTGAGCGGCGGCGCGTGCGTGAGGATCAGCGGCCGGGCGACGGCGACGGCGACGGACCGACTCGTCATCGACGTGCGCGTCGAGGTCGTCATCGTGGTGGCCGGGGCCACTGACCGTGATCGACGCGAGGACCGCATCGGTCTCACCTGCACGGATCAGCTCTGCCACGGGCCGGAACCCGAGCTGGGGCTGACGCAGCAGCAGGAACGCGCGCACGTCGTCGGTCTTTACCTCGCGGGTGTCGAACGCCACGTGGACGACCGTCCAGACATCGTCGATGAGCCGCTCGACCGGTCGTGTGTACCGGCGGCGTGCCTTCAGACGCGAGATCGACTCGGGTCGCTTGCCGAGCACCTCTGCGAGCACCGCGGTGCCCAGCAGCGTGTGAAGCTCCTTGAACTCCCGCTCCGCGGTCGGTGGCTTGGTGGCGAACACGACCTAAGCGTAGCGTCCCGCACGGCTTAAGCCAACAAAAACGTCATGCGAAAGATCAAGTGATGGCGGGAGAAGGATTCGAACCTTCGAAGGCGTAGCCACCTGATTTACAGTCAGGCCCCTTTGACCGCTCGGGTATCCCGCCAAGCGGCGCCGAAGTTTAGCGACCTTCGCCGCAACCTTTCACCCCGAGTTGCGGTCTATGGGGCGATGGCCGCCATCAATGCCCCTCCGCCCGCCCTTCCGCCAAGCATGCTGGCCGCCATGGCCGACGAGACGCTGGTCGGTCTCGTGGCCGCCGGCAGCGACGATGCGTTCGCCGCGTTGGACGCGCGTTACCGGCGGCAGCTGGTGCGGTTCGCGCGCGGGTTCGTGCCCGGTGGGACGGCCGATGCCGAGGATGCCGTCCAAGACGCGATGGTTCGGGCCGTGCGCGCGCTGCGCAACGGCAGCCGGCCCGACGCGGTCGGCGCGTGGCTGCACCGGATCACGCGCAACTGCGCGCTGGACCTGACGGCGTCGCGGCGCCGGCATCCGGTCGTCGAGCTCGCCGACCACGTCCATCCGCCGGCGGAGGACGCCCAGACAGCCGTCGAGCGGTCGCTCGGCGTCCGCGGGCTCGTGGCCGATGTCTCTCAACTGCCGGTGACGCAGCGCTCGGCGCTGGTCCTGCGTGAGCTCGAGGGTCGCAGCTACGCCGACATCGCCGACGAGCTTGACACCACCGTCCCGGCCGTCAAGTCGCTGCTCGTGCGCGCCCGCCAGGGCCTCAAGCGCGCGCGTGACGGCCGCCGCGCCGCCGCGTGGCTGCCGCTGCCGCTGCTGGGCCGCGCCGTCGAGCGCGCCTCCTCGATCTGGGAGCCGCTGGCCGCCAGCGCGACCCCCAAGGTCGCCTGCGCGGCTGTCGTCGTCGCCGGCTCGCTGCCGATGGTCTCTGACCCGGCACCGCGCGACCAGCCGCAACCTCAGCACCAGCGTCCGGCCGTGACCGCGACCACGCCGCCGCCGAAGGCCAAGGCGGCCGGCGCGCCGATCGTCAACACCACCGAGACCACCGACGCCAGTCCTCGCCGGCGCATCACGGAGACACCCACAGACCACCGCTCGACCGCCGCCATCGCCACCGAGCTGAAGGCCGACTGCGCCGACGGCGCGATCGACGGCAGCTACCCGTCAGCGGCCGTCGTCGGCGCCCTGCGCGCCTCCGACGATGGCGATGAGTACGGCGGCTGCAAGCAGGCGCTCACGCAGGCGTCGCTGCGGGTGGGCCAGCCTTAAAAGTGAGAGGCCGCGCTCCCCAGCGCGGCCTCTCGGGAAAGTGAGGGGTGCGCTCCCCAGCGCACCCCTCTGACCCCTCTCCTCCTCCGGGAAATTCTCTCCCGGACTACGAGGCGTCCCTGAGGCGCTGGGCCTCGGGGAGCGACTCGAGCTTTTTCAAGGTGTGGTTCTCGATCTGACGGATCCGCTCCCGCGTGACGTTGAACGCGCGACCGACCTCCTCAAGGGTACGCGGTCGGCCGCCGGTCAGGCCGAAGCGCATCTCGATCACCTCGCGCTCGCGCTGCGGCAGGGCCGCCAGGGCGCGATGCACGTTCTCCTTGCGCAGGTTCTCGGCGGCCAGCTCAAACGGCGACTCAGCCGTCTGATCCTCGACGAAGTCGCCCAGCTCGGACTCCTCCTCGTCGCCGATCGGCTTCTCCAGCGAGATCGGCTGCTGGCTCATCCGCAGGATGTCGCGCACCTCGCGCGGCGTGCAGTCGAGCTCTGAGGCGATCTCCTCCGGCGAGGGCTCACGACCGAGCGCCTGGACGAGCTGGCGCTCGACGTGCACGACCTTGTTGAGCTTCTCAACCATGTGAACCGGGATCCGGATCGTGCGGCCCTTGTCGGCGATCGCACGCGTCACGGCCTGGCGGATCCACCACGTGGCGTACGTGGAGAACTTGTAGCCGCGGCGGTAGTCGAACTTCTCGACGGCCCGGATCAGCCCCAGCGAGCCTTCCTGGATCAGATCCAGGAACGTCAGGCCACGGCCGAGGTAGCCCTTGGCAATCGAGACGACGAGGCGCAGGTTGGCCTCGACCATCGCCTGCTTGGCCGCCATGTCGCCGCGCTCGATGCGCTTGGCGAGTGACACCTCCTGCTCAGCCGTCAGCAGCGCTACGCGGCCGATGGAGCGGAGGTAGAGACGCAGCGAGTCAAGGCTCGGCTCGACCGTGAGGTCGATCTCGGGCTTCTTGCGCGTCTCGGCTGGCGTGGGCGACTGGCGCTCGGCAGCGGCCGCTTCAGCGCGCCCGCTCTCCGAGGTGACGGGCTTGCCATCGGCGGTGACGATGGAGATCCCTTGTTCGTCGAGATGCGCATGGAGCTCGGACAGCTGCTCCTTGGTGATCTCGACCTCTTCGAGCGTCGTGGTGATCTGCTCGATGGTGAGGAACCCGCGCTCGTGCCCTTCTTGGATGAGCGATTGGAGCCCGTCGAGCTCCGTGATGGGTGCCTCGTCAGCGAGTAGAACGTCGGTCTTGGTGCTCAACCCGATCCTTGTGGACGTCGTTCCCGAGCCAGGCATCCCAGTGCCGGGCCCCTCTCTCTTCCCTTTGCTGCTCTTGGAACGCACCCCGAGGTGCAAGTGCGACGTGACCGCCGCATGAGGCTGAGCCTTGATCCTCACGTGCTGCGACGGAGGGACTCGTAGCCGACGTCGGGATTGTTAGCACAGGTTACGACGAGCAGGGAATCCCAAAAAGTGGGGTCGATAGGCTTATCCGGGTCATGGAACCGACATTGACCCTCGTGAACTCCCCGGATGTCCAGGCTCAAAAGCCGACCGTCCACCTCTCGCTCTCGCGCGTCGGGGTGACCAACGTCGAGAAGGTGATCCGCATCTCGCGCGACGATCGGGAGGAGCTGTACTGGGCCAACCTGGAGTGCTTCGTCGACCTCGGGCCGGCGCAGAAGGGCGCCCACATGTCGCGCTTCGAGGAGACCGTCAACGAGGTCATCGGCGAAGTCATCCTGGGATCTTCTGCTTTCCGGGCTGAAGAGCTGGCGCAGCGGATCGCCGAGCTCGTGCGGGAGCGCCAAGACGCCCGCCGGGCCGAGGTGACGATCGCCGCGCGCTACCCCGAGCACAAGCCGGCGCCGGTCTCGGGCATCCAGACCCAGGAGCTGTACACGCTGTTCGGGACGGCGGTCGCGACCGCATCTGGCACCCGCCGCCTGATCGGCGTCGCAGCCCAAGGCATGACCGCCTGCCCCTGCGCGCAGCAGCTTGTTGCCGGAGCGGCAAGGTCGCGTCTGATTGCGGACGGCTTTGACGACGAGCAGGTCGAGCGCATCTTCGACCACGTTCCGGTTGCGACCCACAATCAGCGCGGCCTCGGCACGCTGCACATCGGCTGCCCCGAGGACTGCGACACCGACATCGACGCCGCGACGCTGCTGCGGATCGTCGAGGACTCGATGTCCTCAGAGATCTACGAGATGATGAAGCGCTCCGACGAGGGCGCCGTCGTCGAGAAGGCCCACCGCCGCCCGCGGTTCGTCGAGGACTGCGTCCGCGAGATGGTCAAGGGCGTGGTGGAGCACCTGCCCGACCTGGCACCCGGCGCCTTCGTCTCCGCCCGCCAGGAGAACCTGGAGACCATCCACCAGCACAACGTCGTCGCCGAGCGCTTCGGCCTGCTCTCCGAGATCCGGCACGAGCTGGGCGCCGGGAGCTACTCCGAGCGCCATACGTCGATGCGAGAATGGCTCGACGGCGGCGAATAGCTCGCCTAAAGGCTCGTTCCCGCGGCTTCAGAGTCCTCAGCGTCTAGATGGTGCTTGGCCGCGCGGCGCTCCTCGGCCTCGCGGAGCATCCGGCGCAGGCCGAAGAAGTAGTCGACGCCAGAGACGACCGTGACGGCCACCGCGGCGTAGACGAGCAGGTCGACCCACAGCGGTGTGGGGTCGAAGGCGATCAGGAAGAAGATCGCGGCGACCTGGACCATCGTCTTGATCTTGCCCAGGCCGGCCGCCGGGACGATCACGCCTTGGGCCGTCGCGGCCATGCGCGTCACGGTCACGGCCAACTCACGCGTGACGATCACCATCGCGATCCAGGCCTGCAGGCGATCCAGCGAGACGAGCGCGAAGAGTGCCCCGATCACCAGCAGCTTGTCGGCGATCGGGTCCATCAGCTTGCCGAACGAGGTGATGGCGTTGCGCGAGCGGGCCAGGTAGCCGTCCAGCGCGTCGGTGGCCGACGCTGCGGCGAAGACGAGCGCCGCGAGCAAGTCGTTGCCCGCCTCACCCAGCAGCGCGACGACCAGCACCGGCACCAGCAGGATGCGGACGACGGTCAACACATTGGGGAGATTGAGCGGAAGCACGGCGTGCGCGGGCAGTATCCCCTAAGCCTCCGCCGGCGGCGCGACCGTGCGCGACACGCCGACGCTGGCGCAGACGACGAGCGCGATCGCGACAAGGTCGCGCGCCCCGAGCGCCTGGCTGAGCACGAGGAAGCCCGCCAGCGCCGCGAGCGCCGGCTCGAGGCTCATCAGCACGCCGAAGACGTTGGCCGGCATGCGCCGCAGCGCCTCGGTCTCCAGGCTGTACGGGATCACGCTCGAGGCCAGCGCCACGAGCGCGCCGAGCGCCAGCCATTGCGGATGCAGCAGCGTCGCGCCCGCCTCGGCGACGCCAGGGACCAGCGGGACCAGCGCCGCGACGACCATCGCGATCGCCAGGCCCTCGCTGCCGTTATAGATCTGCGTCGCGCGCTGGGCGATCAAGATGTAGGCCGCCCAGCACGCCGCCGCGCCGAGCACCAGCACCAGCCCGACGGGATCGATGCCGGCGCCAAACGGATCCGACAGCAGCACGATCCCCAGCGCCGCGAGGCCGGCCCACACGAGGTCCAGCCGCCGCCGCGAGGTCGCGACCGCGACCGCCAGGGGGCCGGCGAACTCGATCGTCACCGCGACACCGAGCGGGATCCGCTCCAGCGCCTCGTAGAAGAGCAGGTTCATTCCGCCGAGCGTCAGGCCGAAGAGCGCGACGAGCCGCAACTCGACGGCGGGGCGCCCGCGCACGTGCGGCCGCGAGAGGACCACGAGGATGATCGCCGCGAACGCGAGGCGCAGCAGCGAGACGCCGGCCGCGCCGAGGTCGTCGAAGAGCGTCGCGGCAAGGGCCGCGCCGAACTGGATCGAGGTGACCCCGCACAGCACGAGGCCGATCGGGGGCGCCCGATGAAGGCCCGGAAGGCCCCGAGCGGTCGCCGTCTCCACACCGGCCACCGTAGCCGGTGCACTGGGCCGTACGGGTGCGGCGAACGGCGGATCGTCTGACCAGCGCTCGTCGTCGAGTGGTGCCTGAACTCACCACTCGACGACGACCGCCGGCCAGACGTTCACGGTCTTCTCAGCGCGCGACCGCCACGGGAAACGGGCGGAAGCCCGGATGGCGGCCGGAGTCGACCACCAACATGTCGACGCGGCAGGAGGCCCGCCAGCGCAGCTCGCGGGCCAGCGAGGTCCATCCCGCGGGCACCACGATCAGCTCGGCGTCATGCTCGCTGGCGACCGCGCACAGGGCTGCGACCAGACCGCACCGGCGGACGTGGCCGTTCACCGTCAGACCGGCGGCGCTGAGCGCCCCCTCGACGTCCGTCAAGACGGCGTCCACTTCTGCCCGACGACCCAGCGTCCGTGCCAGCTCCTGTGCGCGAGCGCCCGGCGGCTCCCATGCCGCCACGACGTGAACGGTGCCGCGACGCGCTTCGGCCACGGCACCGGCGTACCAAGCTGCTGCCTCAGCGGCGGGGGAGCCGTCGGCAGGTACGACGATGTTCGTGGTCACGATGGCGGTCTCCAGCATCAGTCAATCTGCTCCTTGCACCACCAAGGGCGTTCATCGCGATGGAACGGCGTTCACAGGACGCGGCTGAACGGGACACCGCGTTGCGGTGCTGAGCGACGAACAGTTGTGTCCGGCGCCGGAGTGCATTACGGTCGCGGCCCTCATGGGGATGAGCGAACGGCGGCGAGTGGCGATCCTTGGCGGCGGCGCGGGCAGCCTGGCCGCGGCCTTCGAGCTGACGGCGACACCGGAGTTGCGCGAGCGCTACGACGTCACCGTCTACCAGCTGGGTTGGCGACTGGGCGGCAAAGGCGCCAGCGGACGGCGGGAAATCGCCGGCGCCCAGCGCATCGAGGAGCACGGCCTGCACGTCTGGTTCGGCTTCTACGAGAACGCCTTCGACGTCATGCGCCGCGTCTATGAGGAGCTCGACCGGCCCGTCGACGCCCCGCTGCGCACCTGGCGCGACGCCTTCCACCCCACCAACGAAGTCGTTCTCTGCGACGACACCGAGGACGACCGCTGGATCCCGCGCCACTTCCACTTCCCCGACAACGACGGCGTCCCCGGCATCGCCAGCGAGCCGCCCGGCCTCCATCGGCTGATGCGCGACGCGATCCGCACGCTGCGGCTCGTCGAACCGCCCGAGCACGCCTCGCTGCGCCTCAAGGCGCTGGACAAGTTCCTCGACGGCTTCCTGCTCGGCCTGGAGAAGCTGCTCGGCGGCGACGACGGCGACTCCGACCTGGAGGACCTGTTCGAGGGCTTGCTGAAGTTCGCGCGCCCGCTGCTGCACCTCGACGCGGATCCGACACGCCATGGCGAGCCGCTGATGTGCCGCTTCCTGGCGCTCCTGACCGACGTCGTCTGGACGATCACCGACGGCGGTCGCTACGCGATGACCTTCGACGTCACCGCGACCATCTTCCGCGGCATCCTGACCGACAACCTCGACGACGAGGACAAGGGCGGCTTCGCCCAGGTCAACGACGAGGAACTCCTGGCTTGGATGGCGCGCCACGGCGCCCGCCCCGAAACGCTGGCTCAATCGCCGATCCTGCGCGCCTTCTACCAGCTCTGCTTCGCCTACCGCGACGGCGACCGCGCGCAGCCGTGCCTGGCCGCGGGCAAGGCGCTGCAGGCGATGCTGCGCATGTGCCTGGGCTACCGCGGCGCGATCATGTGGAAGATGCAGGCGGGGATGGGCGACGCCATCTTCGCGCCGATGTACGAGGCGTTGCGCGCCCGCGGCGCGCACTTCAAGTTCTTTCACGAGATCACCGACATCGGCGTCTCGGCCGACGACCAGTTGGTCGACCGCATCGATGTGCGCCGCCAAGCCCAGACGGTCGGTGACGTCGAGTACCGCCCGCTCGCGGCTGACGCCGGCGGGCTGATGAGCTGGCCGTCAGCGCCCTTCTACGACCAGCTCGTCGGCGGTGCGGCCGCGCTGGGCGACGTCGCCTTCGAGGCGTGCCAGAGCGGTCCGGACGCGACCGAGCACGTGCTGAAGGTCGGCGAGGACTTCGACGACGTCGTGCTCGGCATCTCGATCGGGTCGCTGGCGCCGATCACCAAGAACCTCGTCGCCGCCGACCCGCGGTTTGCTGCGATGCTCGAGCACGCCACGACCGTCGCCACCCAAGCGCTGCAGGTCTGGATGACCGAGACACCGGAGGATCTCAGCCCGACCAAGGACCCCAACCCGCCCGGCATGGTCTCCGGCGCCTACCTCAAGCCCTTGGACACGCTCTGCGACATGACGCACCTGCTGGAACGCGAGGGCTGGCCGCAGCGCGACGGCGTGCGGTCGATCGGCTACTTCTGTGGGACGATGGAGGAGCCCGAGAACGACACCCAGCACGCTGCCGACGAGCGCGCGTTCGCCGCCGGCGTGCAGCACCTGCGCGAGAAGGCGCTCGTGCTGTGGCCGGGCGCCGAGCGGGGCGGGCGAGACTCGAGTTCCGGAGCGTTTAACTGGGAGCTGCTCTTCGACCCGACCGGCGCGGCGGGCGAGGGCCGTGTTCGTTCCCAGTACTGGCGGGCCAACATCTTCGGCAGCGAGCGCTACGTGCTCACGCCGCCGGGCTCGATCGAGTTCCGCCTGCGTCCGAGCGAGGCCGGGCCGGCCAACCTCGCGCTCGCGGGCGACTGGACGCGCAACGGCATTTGCGGCGGCAGCGTCGAGGCCGCCGTAACGTCCGGCCGGCTCGCCGCGCAGCATCTGAGCGGGAGCCCCGCGGTAGTCCCCGGAATCGAAGGCTGGCTGGAGCGCGACTGAATGACCGATCTGCCCCCGTATGTCGAGTTCGGCGGCCTGGGCTCGGCGCCCGGCCCGCTGCAGTGCGACGACACCACGTTGTACGTCTTCGGGCTGAAGGCCGACCACGCCAAGCTCGACGCGCTCTGCACGCGAGTCTTTAAGGACCCGACCGGCGGCGCCGTCGACTACCGCCCGCTGGGCGACACCGTGATCGTGACCTTCGGGGTGGTCGGTGCGATCCGCCCGACGCTCGAGCCGTGGCACTCGATGGGCGCCGTGCGTGAGCCTCAGGTCGGCTTCTGGATCCCGGTCGCCCGCGTCAAGGAGAAGGACGACAAGCTGGTCGCCCAGGACTTCGGGATGTTCTGCGCGGCCATGATGTTGGACAACCCGATCTCGCTGTTGTCGGGTCGCGAGGACTACGGCTACCCCAAGACGATGGGCTGGTCAACGCTTCCCACCGACGCGGGGGCGGGCGCGTCGAACGCGTTGACGCTCGACGTGTTCGGGATGAACTTCAATGCCGGCGAGTCGCCGGAGCGCCGGCCGTTGATGGCGCTGACGCCGGTCGGCGACGAGCTCTCAGAGGTCGAGCTGGCGATCGGCGACATCCTCACCGTGAGCCAGAACCTCAAGGAGCTGCTTTTCGAGCAGCCGCACGTCGATCTCGGCCTGCACTTCGCCGTCGAGTTCGGCAAGGCGCTGCACGACCACAAGGTCAACCAGGTGTTCTTGAAGCAGATCCGTGCGACCGAGGACGGGCGCCGCGCCGACATTCAGCAGGTCGTCGTTGCCCCCGCGATCACCAAGAACGTCAAGGTGACCCAGCTGCGCCACGACTACGACCTGACGCTGCACCAGCTCGACAGCCATCCGCTCCACGCCCAGCTGGGAATCGTTGCCGACCAGCGCGTGACGCTCTCGCTGCGGATGCACTTCGACTTTCTCATCGAAGCCGGCGAGGTTCGCTGGGCGGCGCCGGGTACCACCAGCGGCTAACGCTCGACGGTGACGCGCCAGGCGTCCGGCCCGGCCGGACCCGGCTGGTAGGCGCAGAAGACGCCGGTGCGCACTGAGCGTTCGAGGTGGTGGCCGAGCCGCCCGTCGTGCTCGGCGATCGCCCTGACCGCGCCACGGATCGCGCGGGTGACGTTGACGCGGGCGCGCTCGGCGGCGTTGCTCGCACGGCGGTCGCGGCCGCCGAGGCCGACGGCTCGAGCTAGCTCGGCGCCGATGAAGTCCAGCTCCTCGCGCAGACGCGACGCGCGCTCGACGTCGTGGAAGCGCTCGGCCTCCTCGAGGTCCTCGCGCAGCTCGACGACGCGCTCACGGTAGGCGGCCTTGGCCGCGGGATCCAGCAGCGCGCCAGCGTCGCCGCCGTCAGACACGGCGAGGTCGCCGTTGGGCGTGCCGGCGCCGCCGTCGCTGCGTCCGCGCGCGTCCGCGTCGACCGGGCCGTTGACCAGGTCGATCGCGTGGATCTCCACGTCGGGGCGCTCCAGCAGCGTCGCGAGGTACTGCAGGCCCTTACGGTCCTTGAGCCGCACGGTCTCGGCGCCCGTCACCGTCCAGATCTCGCCCTCCAGGCGCAGGGTCGCGGTCGGCCCGCTCGAGCCGTTCGTCGCTCCCTGCTCGTCCGGCACCGCGGAGGACCCGGCACCGGTGCGCGGCGGCGGGGTCCGCGCGGCGCGGGCGCCGGGGTTCGGCATCACGGGCATCGGCAGCGCGCTGAGCGCCTTCTCGTAGCCCAGCAGCCCCGCGGCGCGACGGGCGAGCGTCGCGGAGCCCAGACGCTGCGCGGCGGCCGCGGCGCGCTCCAGCAGCGCCCGGCCGCGCTCGCGATCCTGCAGGCCGTCGCGCGCCAGGAGCAGGCGGGCGGTCGCCAGCTCGGTCCGCGCCACCCAGATCGGCGCGCGCAGCGCGACGTTGAGCTCGGCGGCCTGGCGCAGGTGCTCCTCGGCCTCGGCGTAGCGGCCGGTGACGCCGGCGGCGGCGCCGAGGTGATGGTCGACCGAGCCCCATGCGCTGATGCCGGAGTAGACGACCTGCCCGGCCCACGGCGCGAGCAAGTCGTACAACACCTCAGCGGCCGCGCTCTCCTGCAGATGGGCGGCGACCTCAGCGTAGATCGCCAGGCCCGGCAGCCAGGTCACGTCGCGCGGCAGCTCGGAGAACGCGGTCTCGTGCTCGTAGGCGAGCAGCCGGCGGGCCTCATCGTCGAGGTCGCCCTCACAGCAGGCGAGGGCGAGCACCGCGCGGAAGGCCGGGATCCCGGGGTTGTCGGCGACGACTTGCGCGATCAGCGGCTGCAGCTCGGCGAGACGACCCTGCTCGTAGCGGATGTTCGTGAGCTGGCTGGTAAAGAACGAGAGCGCGTCGGGCTGCGCGCTGAGCGTGGCGATCTGCAGCGCCTCATGCGCGTGCTGCTCAGCCTCGGCGAGGCGGCCGGCGATGATCTCCAGGTTGGCGCGGTCATAGGTCGCCAACCAGCGCATGGTGGGCTGGCCGAGGCGCTCGGCCAGCGCCGCCTCCTGCTCGACATCGCGGTGGGCGTCGCTGAGACGGCCGGCCTCGACGAACGCGGCCGCCTGCCAGTGCACCGCATGGAATTCGGCGACAGGATCGCCGGTCCGGCGCGCCGCGGCGACGTTCTCCTCGTTGTTGGCCAGGCGCTCTTGCAGCGTCTCGGGCGTCCACAGCGTCACGAACCGCAAGCTCAAGACACGGCTCAGCGCAGCGGGATCGTCAAGACGACGGGCGATCGCGAGCGCCTCGTCGCTGCGCTCCACGCGCCGCTCGCGATCCGTGGGCGAGAACGCCAACTCGGCGGCCAGCGTCGCGAGCAGGACCGCGCGCTGCGCGCTGTCGTCCGGGCCGACGGCGTCCAGCGCCGCCTCCAGCGCGTGCAGGCGCTCGTCATCGACGACGCCGGACGCGCTGACGAAGCCGCGGTTATTGGCGAGCACCGCGCGGACCAGCCGCGGCCCGTCCTGCATGCGTCGCGCGAGCGACGCGGCGTCGAGCAAGATGGTGCGGAACTCAGGATCGCCCGCCTGGCGCTGGGCGTCGCCGAGCCCGACGAGCAGCTCGAAGCGGGTCGCGTCATCGGCGCCGCCGAGTTGCTCGAAGAGGTCGAGGCCCTGGCGGTACCAGCGCACGCCGTCGTCGGGCGCGAGCTGGGCGACCGCGTGCTCGCCGGCCAGCTGCGTGTACCGCAGCGCACGCTCGAGATCGGCGGGCTCGGCGTTGAGCCAATGGCGCGCCAGCTCGCTGACCCGCGCGGTCACCACCGTGCCGCTGTCATCACCGCAGAGCTCCTCCAGCGCCGTCGCCGCGCGCCGGTGCAGCCGGCCGCGGCGCGCTGGCCCGAGCGCCTCGTAGAGCGTGGTGACGATCAGGCCGTGGGCGAAGGCGTAGCGGTCGCCGGGATGGCGCGGGGCGATGACCAGCGCGGCGTCGGCCGCCGCGTCGACGGCCGCGACCACGGCGTCGGGGTCCGCGTCG
This sequence comes from uncultured Conexibacteraceae bacterium, assembly GCA_963829185.1. Lineage (GTDB taxonomy): Bacteria > Actinomycetota > Thermoleophilia > Solirubrobacterales > Solirubrobacteraceae > Baekduia. Next base: position 93,599 of record CAWHID010000005.1, on the reverse strand, counting down.
AGCATCCGGCCGACCAGCTCAAGATCGAACTCCTGGCCGATGACCGACGCGGCCGCCAGCGGCTCTCGGACGCTGTCACCCAGCCGCTGCAGTCGGCGCTCCAGCACGTCGCGGACGCTGCCGGGCATCTGCGCCGCGGAGAGGTCGTCGCCGTGATGGCGCAGCATCTCGGTGACGAAGAATGCGTTGCCGGAGGTGCGGCGCTGCAACGCGCGCGCGGCGTCCATCGTCGCGCTGTCGAGCTCGTGGCCGGTCGCGTCGCGTGCGAGCTCGGCGACCGCCTCGGTCTCCAGGCCCGTGAGATCGATGCGCGTGACGTCAGGCTCGCGATGCAGGTCGGCCAGCAGCTTGACCAGCGGGTGCTCGTCGTCGAACTCGGTCGTGCGGAAGGTCGCGATGATCGTCAACCGCAGCCGTAGGTCGGCGGTCACGAGGTGGCGCAGGAGCAGCAGCGTCGGCGTGTCGGCCCACTGGATGTCGTCCAGGAACAGGATCACGGGACGCTGGGCCTGCTCGGCGTTGAGCAGCCCGACGGCCGCGCTGAAGAGCAGGTAGCGCTCTGTGTCGCCGTCGGCCTGGCGCGGCGCGGGCGCGTCGGGCAGCCGGCGGCTCAGCGCGCCCGCGAGGCGGCTGAGCTCGCCGCCGTGCTCCTCGACGTGGCGCTCCAGGACCGCGTCGGCGGCGTGCTCGACCAGGTGCGACAGTGCCTCGACAAACGGTTGATAGGGCATCCGCAGGTCCTCGTCGCAGCGGCCCTGGAGGACCGTGGCGCCGCGGGCGTGGGCGGCGACGGCGAGCTCGCGAGCCAGACGCGACTTGCCGATGCCGGGCTCGCCGCCGAGCAGGATCACCTGCCGGCCGCCGTGGCCGGCGTGCGCCAGCAGCGGCTCCAGGCGCGCGAGCTCCGGTGCTCGGCCGACGAACGCCTCGGGCCGTGCGACCTCCAGCCGCGCGGGCAGCGGCACGACCGGCTCGGGCAGCGGATCCCAGCGGATTTCGGCCGCCGCATCGGGCCCGCCGAGGCGGCGCGGAGCCTCGATCTGCAGCTCGTCGCTGTCGCGCAGCCGCTCCCAGACCTCCTCGTCGACGAGGATCTGGCCGGCGCCAGCCAGCGCGCAGAGGCGGTCGTCGCGGCCGGGCTGGGCCGCGACGGCGATGCGCAGCACGCCGGGGACCGCGGCAGTGCGGTTGTCGGCCTCGATCCGCTGCTGGAGCGCGACGGCGCAGCGGGCAGCGGCGTGGGCGTCGCTAAACGCGACCCGCAGCGCGTCGCCGTCCTGGCGCACGTCGGTGGCCGCGTCGGCCATCGCCACCACGGCCTGCAGCAGCGTCACCTGGCGCCCGCGCGCCTGCGCACCGCCCGCAAGGGCGGCGGAGAGCTGGATCGGGTTGTCCTGCGGTGTGCGGTCTGGGTCTCCCATGCCCCGGCTCCGTGACGGGCCGTCCGACGCCCGCATCATGACGGAGCCGGGAACATGGGAGAAGGTGCGGCGCGGAATGTCCGGAGGAGGCGTCCATCCCGGGTCCGTCCTTGAACCGCTCGCAGCGCGTCATCCCCGCCGCGCTGACGATGCCGCTTCTGTCGTCCTGCGACCTCGGGGCGTGACGGCCGGCGGAACGCCGTTCAGGCGTGGCGAACGGCGCTGTGCCGGCGCGATGAACGGGGTGGCCGCGGAGCGCTGCACGCGGGAACGCCGCTACTGTGCGGGCATGCCCCTCGTCCCGATGGTGATCGAGCGAACCGCCCGCGGCGAGCGCGAGTACGACATCTACTCGCGCCTGCTCAACGAGCGGATCATCTTCCTCGGCTCGGCTGTTGATGATCAGGTCGCCAACCTGATCGTGGCGCAGCTCCTGCACCTGGAGTCCGCCGATCCCGACAAGGACATCTCGATCTACATCAACTCGCCCGGCGGTTCGATCTACGCCGGCCTGGCGATCTACGACACGATGCAGTTCATCAAGCCCGACGTGTCGACGATGTGCGTCGGGATCGCGATGTCGATGGGCTCGCTGCTGCTGATGGGCGGGGCCAAAGGCAAGCGCTTCTCGCTGCCGAACTCGCGGATCCTGATCCACCAGCCGTCGAGCGGATTCGAGGGCCAGTCCTCCGACATCGAGATCCACGCCCGCGAGATCATCAAGACCCGTGCGCGGATCGATGAGATCTATGCCCAGCACACGGGCCAGGCGGTCGAGAAGGTCCACACCGACATGGAGCGCGATCGCTTCTTCAAGCCCGATGAGGCTGTCGAATACGGCCTCATCGACCGTGTGATCCACAAGCACTAGGGCGACTAGCGGCGCGCTGCTCGCCGCTAAGCGATGGAGTGCTCGATGGCGCCGAGGCCGTCGATCTCGATGCGGATCGTGTCGCCACCAGCGAGGAACTGCGGTGGGTTCTGGCCGCTCCCCACGCCCGAGGGCGTGCCGGTGAGGATCAGGTCGCCAGGCTCCAGCGTGATTGTCTCTGACAGGAAGGCCACGATCTCGGGCACGCCGAAGACCAGGTCGGCCGTCGAGGAGTCCTGGCGCAGGTCGCCGTTGACCCAGGTCCGCAGCGCCAGCGCGTGCGGGTCGGCGACCTCGTCGGCCGTCGTGATCCACGGCCCGTAAGGGCAGGAGCTGTCAAAGCCCTTGGCCCGCGTCCACTGCGGCTCGCGCTTTTGCAGGTCGCGCGCGCTGAGGTCGTCGGCCACCGCGTAGCCGGCAACCGCGCCGCCGGCGCCCATCACGACGGCCAACTCGCCCTCGTAGTCCAGGCGGCGGATGACCGAGGGGATCGCGAGGGCCCCGTTGGGCGCCGCCGCGCTGGAGGACAGCTTCATGAAGACGATCGGCGCCTCGGGCAGGTCCTTGCCGGTCTCCTTCGCGTGGGCCGCGTAGTTGAGCCCGACGCCGAAGATCGCCCGCGGCCGGGACACGGGCGCCAGCAGGCGGACGTCGGTGAGTGGGTGCTCGGCGCCGGCGGCTGGTGTGCGGTCGCCTGAGGTGAGGCGGTCGAGGACGGTCGAGCCGTCGGCGAACGCCGCGACGGCGTCACCGCGGACCTCACCGGCCTGGGGCGCATCGGCGCCTGGAAGGAGGAACGTCGCGAGCTTCATGGCGCGGCGGACCCTAGCGCCGCCAACTGCTCAGACGTTCAGCGCAGCGGGAGCGCTACGGGGTGCGCGCGGCGCGGCGCTGGCGGCGGCGCTGAGCCGCGGCGGCACGACGGCGATCGGCCGGGCTAGCTGCCACCTCGGTCTCCTCGCGGTGCTTGGCCCACTTAGCGCGCTCCTCATCGGACATCTTGCGGACGGTCAGATCACCGGTGGCGACCTGGTCCTTGATGCGCTCCAGCTTCGCCTCGCGCGCTGCCGCATCTCGCTCTCGCTGCGTCTTTGCCATCCTTGCATTGTACCCGGCCGCCAAGCGTGCTATTGCAGGTCGCCCGCCAGCGTCTTCAGACCTCAAGATCGGCCGTCGCCGGCCGACGCAACAGGGAAGATGATCGGGCTGCACAGGGGCCAGGAGGAACGCGTCCGCGTGCTCGTCCCGCGTGTGGCGTCGCTGGAAGCGACCGTCGTTCGCGCCGTCACCGGCGCCGCCGAGCTAGCGCTCACGGCCACCCCCGAGGTCCCGCTGCGCTTCCTGCACCGGCGCAGGGCAGCGATCGTCCCGCTCAGTGGCGAGGGCCGCATCGACGGCCGGCTCCTGGCTGTCCCCGGCCCCCATGGCCGCGTGCGCGATGACCTCCTGCACTTCCTCAAGGCCGTCGTCCCGCTGGCGCCCCCGCGCGCGCCCCAGCGCCGCGATGAGGTCCGGATCGACCTCGTGCGCCCTGTCGCGCTCATTCCTGACGGCTTCAAGGTCGGTTGGCTCAACGGGTTTACGCGCAACGTCAGCGCCGGCGGCGTGCTGATCGCGGGCGCCGACGCGCTCGAAGCGGGCGATCGCCTGCGGCTGCGCTTCGAGCTCGACGACGAGGACGACCTGATCGACCTCCTCGCCCGTGTCGTGCGCGCTGACGACGCGTGGGGCTTGCGCGGGCTGCGCCTCGAGCAGCTCACCGATCGCGAGCGCGAGCGGATCGTCAAGTTCGTCTTCGCCCGCCAGCGCCGGGCGCTCACGCTGCTGCGGTCGCGAACGGCCTAGCGGGCGCCGGTCGGTGAGCTAGACACTGGAGCCGGTCTTCGTTAAGCCAGCTGGCAGCGATTTCAGAGCCAACTGGCTAGAATCGAGGCCCAGGCCCTCCTAGCTCAGACGGTAGAGCGCTTCCATGGTAAGGAAGAGGTCATCGGTTCGATCCCGATGGAGGGCTCTGTGCCCGTCGCGGCGGCAAGACGTAGGCCTTCATCGACTTCGGCTCGCTAGCGGCAATCAGGGCCTTAGCGGTAGTCAGCCTCGACAGACAGGCAGGTTCTGCCAGATAGGCAGGGACACCGACCGTCATGTCCGGGTCCGAACACTGGTAGGCCAGAGCTCCAATCGCTGCAAGTGTCACCTGCTTGTGGTCGATTGGATTCTGGCCTGATCTGAGGACTAACCGTGTTCGGCTGGGTCCCTTCGCGGGCGTTGACTTCGCTTTGGTCCTGGCGTACTACTGAGCTTGTAGAGAGCGTTGTCCCGGCGGGCCGGTTGGGGATCATTCGGTTGGCAGCTCGGTCGGCGCTTGTCCTCGGCGGAAGGAGGAGTTGGAGCCTGAATGCAGGTCGCGTTCGTCTGTCTTGGCGCGGATCCCGGCCGGTCGACAGGCGCATCAATGTACGGCCCCGAAGCGCGTCGTTAGCACGTTGGCGCTCCGGGACCGCAATCGATCCCGGCGTGTGCCGGGACTCACTAGGAGTGTTTCAGATGACGAAGAAGAGCATGTTGCTCTTGGGCGCTGTGATGGCGCTGTGTGCGTTTGTGTTGCCGTCGGTGGCGTCGGCGGCGAGCTGGTCGCCTGTGGGGACTACGGATGGCAGGCTTGACTCCGCCAACCTCGGGTTCTCCTCTGCGGCGTTGAATTCTGGGTCATCCTGTGGGGCCGTGTCGTTCAGCGTCACGGTTCACAGTGCTGCGGTGGCGACTATCACCGGCGCTAGCTTCGCGAGTTGTTTCGGGGACCTCGGTGCTGCTGCTGGTTGCACTGCGACTGCTGTGGGGACTAATTTCCCGTGGCGGGCTACTGCGGTGGCGACTAACAACATCCAGATTCATGGCGTCGACATTGACGTCCAGTTTGAGACTATTCCCGGCACTAACCCCACCCATTGCGCCCGAAATGGCGTTTCGCTTCGGTTGACTGGGACTGTGTCGGGTGGGGTCTTCACTCCGGGTGCTGCGGGCTCGACGAGAAGGATCGATCTCGGCGGCGCGACGGGCCTGGTCGCACATGTTCCTGGTGTTGGTGGCGGCATCCCCGCCGTGCCGCGAGGTTCCGTTACGGCTACTGGTCTGTTGAACGTCCTTGACTGACCGTTGCGTGCTAGCTGTGTGAGGTTGTAGTTCGGGCTGGGGCCGCCATTGGCGGCCCCAGCCTATGTTGGCCGGCGCGTATTTCGCGCCTGAGGCGGGGCGTCTGGTGGTTGCTCATCCAAGAAACCTAGCGGTCTCTAGACCGGGTGATGGTTGCGCCTTGCTTTAGGAAACAAGGTCGTGTAATTGTTGACGGCTGCGCAAGGGATGGGCTGGCCTCGTGGCCCATGGCTTGCGTGGCTGGGTTGGGGTGTTCTGGGTTGAGCGAGAAGGGTGCTATGTCTGTGAGCTTGGGTCGTGTGTTGGGGTTGGTTGTTTCTGTGGGGTTGGGGTTGTTGGTGGTGTGTGGTTCGGCGTGGGGGTCGGTTGGGCATGTGGGTGTGGGTGGTTTTGGTGGTGCTGGGGTGTTTGAGGGTGGTCCGTCGGGGGTTGGGGTTGGGGTGTCGGGGGATGTGTTTGTGTCGGATCCTGGCCAGTTTTCGGGGCAGCGGGTGGAGCGGTTTGATGGGGCCGGGACGTTTGTGGGGTTGTGGCCGGTGGATGGGTCGGTGTATGCGTTGGGGGCGGTCGCGGTTGATTCCGCGGTGGGTGGTGGTGTGTATGTGATGGCGGTGGATCCGAATACGGGTGCGGTGTCGGTGGTGAAGTACAGCGAGGCGGGTGTGGTTGAGCGGGTGTTGGATGGGGCGGGTTCGGGGTTGTCGATCAATTTTGGTGCGTTGGCGGTTGATCCGGTGGATGGCACGGTGTGGGTCACGGCTACCGATTCCACGGATCCGAATGCTCCGACGCAGGTGGTTGCGGGGTTTGACCGGGCGTCGGGTGCGTTGGTGGGTTCGTTTGGTGGTGGGACGGGGTCGCCCGATGGCGGGTTTGTCTGTCCTCCGAGCGGTCTCGCGGCGTTTGGGGGTGAGGTGTTTGTGTTGGACTCGTGTAAGGGTCGGGTTGATTGGTATTCGTCTGCGGGTGTGTTTGGCGCGACGGTTGATGATGGTGGTCGTGGGGCTCCGGTAGCGGTCGCGACCGATCCGGTGTTGGGCGAGGTGTATGTCGCTGAGTCGGCTGCGCAGGGCTTGCAGATCACGCACTTCAGCGCTGGTGGCGCCTCGAAGGTCCAGACGTTCAGCGCTGCTGGTGTAACGGTGCCTGAGGGTGGGTTGCATGGGTTTGCGGTCGGTCCGGACGCCACGGTGTATGTCGGCGATTACAACAACAGCGAGGTTGAGCGCTTTACGGCGTTTGTGGGCCCGACGGTGAGCACCGACCCAGTCTCAGATCTCACGGAGACCTCCGCGACGTTGAACGGGACGATCGATCCAGAAGGGATCCAGTCCTCCTACCACTACGAGTACGGCCTGGACACCAACTATGGCCAGAGCACCGCTGCGGTGGATGCCGGGTCGGGTAGCGGTGCGAGCAGCGCCCCGCAGCCGGTGACCGGTTTGGATCCGAATACGACCTATCACTACCGGATCGTTGGATCCAATAGCTCGGGACAAATTCTGGGCGAGGACCAGTCGTTTACGACCGTTGCCGCACCGCCGGTGGTGGGCTCCTCGATGGTGGCTTCGGCGATCACGCCGACCAGCGTCCGGATTCACGGGTCGGTCGACCCGCAGCATTCCGCAACCAACTTTTATGTTGAGTACGGCCCGACGACCTCCTATGGGTCGGCGACCGTGGGTGAGCCTGCCGGGGATTCGCCGGCTGCTACCCCGGTCCAAACCGCGTTGACCGGTCTGTCACCGGGGACGCTGTATCACTTCCGGATCGTTGCCGACAACGGGACCGGTGGCCCACAGCCCGGGGCTGATGGCACCTTCATTACGGCCCCGGCTACGGCGGCCGGCGCCACAGCGGTGACCTCACAGATGGCGACGTTGACCGGGGTCCTTGATCCCCACGGCCTGAGCACGACCTATCACTTTGCCTACGGGCCCAGCCCGGGGATGGGGCAGAGCACCGCCGAGGTCAGCGCGGGCGCCGGTGATGGTGAGCTCGCGGTCTCAGCACCGGTCGCTGGGTTGATGGCCGGGCGCACCTACTACGTCCAGCTTGTCGCGACGAGTGCTGATGGGACGGTTCGTAGGGGTGCCCAAGGCAGTTTTGAGACGGTCGCCGGTCCGGTGGCGGTTGGGGTTGGTGCGATTGATGTCACGACGAGCTCGGCGACGTTGGTCGGTTCCACCGACACCCACGGCCTCCCAGGCACCTACCGCTTCGAAGTCGCCTCGCTCGACAAGGGCTTTGCGGCCAACAGCACCGAACGTCCGACCCCAGCGGTCAATGGGTTGCAGCGGGTCACGGCAGGGTTCTCGGGGCTTCCGGAGGGCCGCGGGTTCTTGGGCCGACTGATCGCTACCGCTGAGGGTGGCGCAACCGCCTACAGCAGCCAGTTCGCCTTCGCTACCCCAGCCCCGCCACAGGCCGTACCGCCACCGCCACCACCAGCGGGGTACGGCTGCGCGACCCCGGTGCTGAAGGCATATAACGCGAGGCCCAAGGCCGGCGAGTCGATCACGATCACGGGTAGTGATCTCGGGGTCGGCGGCAGCGTCATGCTCGGCACCACCGTGACGACCTCAACCAATTGGACGGCTAACGGCTTGACCGTCGATGTCCCCGATGAGGCGAGGGGGACGTTGGGGTTGACGGTCAATTGTGGCCGGGTCTCCAACACGATCGCGGTCACGATCGCCGCCGACAACACGCTGACCATCACCAAAAAGACGGTGAAGGGCTCCACGGCCTCGATCACCGTCCTCACCAAGGCCCCGGGCGCGATCCGCGCTACCGGCACCCGCATCACAACCACGACCGTCTCGATCCCCCAGGCCGCGACCAAGACGATCAAGGTCAAGCTCACCACCGCCGGCAAACGAGCCCTGGCCAAAGCCCAAACCCGCAAGCTCAAGACAACGATCCGACTGAGGTTCACCCCGATCGGTGCCCAGCCGGTCACCAAGACGGCCACGGTGACCTTCACGCGCAAGGCAGGCCGCTAAATGCCCCACACCAACAACATCAACAACTGTGGCGTCGTTGTGTCCAAGGAGCTAGCTGTGCACCACACCCCAACAACCAATCATTGGTCAAAGCGGCTCGCAGGCACTGGTCGCCTGCTGCTCGGTGTGCTGGTGACAACGATCGCGATCGCCCTCCCAGCAAGCCCCGCACACGCCGCCACCGCGGACACATGTCCTAACGCAGAACTACGGGCACTCAACGACTCCAGCGGACTGCCCGACTGCCGCGCCTACGAAATGGTCACGCCCCCTTACAAACAAGGCTTCATTCTTTTTAAGCCAACCTATAGTGACGACGAGGCCGTTGCGTATCTCTCGGTGGGCAACTTCGCCGACAATCCGTATGGGGTCTCCCTCGGCAACCAGTATGTGGCCAGGCGATTGGAGACCGGGTGGACGTCGATCTCGATGAACCCACCCGGCGACCAGTGGGTCTTCGGGATCGCTGAGGGAGCTTCGGGTGGTCTCTCGAAGGACCTGCAGTCCTCGTTGTGGTGGATGCGGCCGCGCTCGGGGCCTGACGAGCGCTGGTCCGATCATTCCGATCAAGGCGCTCTCTACCTGCGTCGGCCCGATGGTGTGTTCTCGCAGATCGCCCCCAACCCCGGCACCGCAAACCCTCGCGCTTACACGAGCACGCCCGACCTGTCACACGTGGTGCTCGGTGGTGACTTTAGTGCACCCGCGCCGAACTTGTATGAGGTCATCGGCGGCGATCAGGTTCTGCGCCCGATCGGTGTTGACAACACCGGAGCACCGCTTCCGGGAGTCGCTGGGCTGTGCCCGCAGGCCATCTCGGAGGATGGCCGGGTGATCTTCTTCGGGGTCGGGGAGGCGATTTCATGTCGGGGGCCGTTGCGGGCGCGAGTGGGTGGTGCGACGACGATCGAGATGTCGGCTTCTCAGTGCACGCGGGGCGCGGGCGATCCCGGCGGTGTGTGCAACGGGGATGCCGAAGTGAATCCTGCGGCGTTTGCGACGGATGGTTCGCGGGCGTTGTTTACCACGACCCAACAGTTGGTCAACGGTGACACCGATGCGACCAATGATCTGTATGCCTGCGACATCCCGGCGAGTACGCCGGCGCCGGTGATGCCGGTCGATGTGTGTCCGAACTTGCGTCAGGTCTCGGCGAGCGCGGCTGGCGGTGGGGATGTGGAGAGCGTGGTTCGTGTCTCTGATGATGGATCGCACGTCTATTTTGTCGCACGCGAGGTGTTGGCCGCTAACCACGGTGCCAACGATCAGACCGCGCTAGCCGGAGCCCATAACCTGTACCTGTGGCAGACCGACGCCGCGCACCCCGAAGGCCGCACCACGTTCATGGGCCGGCTGCAGGCCATCGAGGTGGGGACCAACGGGGAGACCTCGCGTGATGGTCGGTACTTGTTGGTGACCACGACGACCCCGCTGGTGAGTTCTGGTGCGGCTGCCGATACCGATAGCGCCAGCGATGTGTATCGCTATGACGCGGTGACCGGGGAGTGGTTGCGGATCTCGGTCGACACCACCGGCAGCGGCGGGAACGCAGAGATCACCGCTCAGAGCTACTTGCCATCGTCGATGACCGATGATGGTCACACCGTCGTGTTCGGGACCGATGAGGTGTTGGCTCCGGCTGATGCCAACAACATCGCGGACCTGTATGCGTGGCATGAGGGACAGGTCTCGTTGATCAGCCCTGATGGTAGCGGGGTAGGCCAGATCACCGCGTCGGGGACCGACATCTTCTTTACGACCACGAGTCAGGTGACCGCGGCTGATGGTGACACCAGCGCTGATGTGTATACCGCGCGGGTGGGTGGGGGTTTTGATCTACGTGAGCAGGGGCCGTGTGAGGGCGAACGGTGTTTGAGGGCGCCTGATGGACCGCCTGGCCTGCCGTCTCGTGTGGGTGGTTTGGGTGGTCGGGGTGATGTCAGGGAGCCGGCATCGCGGTTTGCGTTGCGGGCGATCAGCGTCGCTCAGCGTCGGGGGTTAGCGCAGAGTGGGCGGGTGACGGTGACAGTGGTTGCAAGTAAGCCGGGGTTGGTGTCGGGGAGGGTTTCGACGACGATCGGCGGCAAGCCGTCTAATGGGGTTGTGGTTCGGGAGTCGATGGCCGAGGCGGGCAACGTGCAGTTGACATTGCGGCTGTCGAAGAAGGCGCGGGCTCGGTTGGTGGCCAAGCGGCGGTTGTCTGTCAGGGTCGTGGTCAGCCATTCTAAGTTCGCGTTAGCGCGATCGGCGACGCTCAGACTGTCGTTGGCGGCCAAGGCCAACAAGAAAGCGGCCAAGGGCTCGTCTGTTGGGCGTGGCTCGGATGATCGGGGGGCACGGTCATGAGGCGCACGGACGGTTCTGTGTCTGGGTTTGTGTTGTGTGGGAGAGAGATGGGCGTGTTGTCCTTTTGTGGCTTGTCGTATCGCTTTGTGGTCGTGTCGTTGACCGTGTTGATGGCGATGTGTGCGGGGTCGGTGAGCGTGGCTCAGGCTGCTGAGTCGAGCTCGGTCTTTGAGGTTCGGGATTTCACCGCCCGCGCGCTCGACCCTGACAACAACGACTACACGGTGGCTGGCGGCCACCCGCATGAGGGCCTCACCTCGTTCTCCTTCCCGACGATCTCCATCGCCGAAGGCGTTGTACCGGTAGAGCCGCCCAAGTCGACCTTCGTCGAGTTGCCGCCCGGGTTTCTTGGGAATTTGGCGGGTGTCGCGCGTTGCCCCTTGGCAAAGCTGGCCTCTGGCGCGTTTACCGCCGAGTGCCCGGTCGAGAGTCAGGTCGGCACGTTGCGTCTGGACACGTTCGGAAACCCAGGCTTTACGGCTCCGTTGTTTAACATGGTGCCTGAGCGGGGGTATCCGTTTCAGTTGGGGTTCAAGATCTTGACCGATTCGGTGGTGTTGTATCCGCGGCTGCGTTCGCGGGTGAAGGGGTATGCGGCGACGGTCGCGGTTCCAGGCGTTGGCGATATCAGTATTACGAGCGTTGAGGTGCGGGTGTTTGGGGTGCCGTCTGAGCGTACGGGTGTGGGTGGTCCTCGGGTGCCGGCGTTAATTAACCCAGCGGATTGTTTGGTTGGGGTGCCGGTGACGCGGATGATCGTTGACTCGTGGACGCGACCGGCTAGGTTGTCGGTGGATGGTTTCCCGGATCTGACAGATGATCGGTGGAAGTCGGCGGTGGCGCCGGCGCCGCCGGTGACGGGGTGCGATAGCCCGGCGTTGGTGTCGCAGTTCGCACCGGATTTGAAGGTGAAGCCGTCGGAGGAGTCGGGGTCGTCGCAGGTGGATGCGCCGTCGGGGTATTCGGTGGATCTGACGTTCCCCCAAAGCAATGATCCGACCGATCCCGGCTCGTCGTATGACCCGGCGGTGCCGTCGGCACCGCCGCTCAAGGATGCGACGGTGACGTTGCCGGAAGGGGTGTCGATCTCACCTTCGGCCGCCAACGGGTTGGATGGTTGCTCCGATATTGCGGGCGCGGGTGATCAGGTGCGGTATGACGACACGTTGCCGGTCAGTTGTCCTGATGCTTCGAAGGTTGGGACGGTGGTGGCGACGTCGCCGTTGTTGGCTTCGCATGATCCGAAGACCGACGCGGTGACGGGTGCCAAGCCGATCAGGGGTGATGTGTTTGTGATCAAGCCGCATCCGGGTGATCTCAGCCCGGCCGGAAACCAGGATGGGTTGTTCAGGTTGTTGATTCAGGTCGATTCGCGCGAGGACGGGGTCAACGTCAAAATTCCGGGTGTCGTGACCGCTGATCGGGTGACGGGTCGTTTGACGGCCCGGTTTGAGAACAACCCGCAGATCCCGGCCAAGCGTCTGTCGCTGACCTTCACGCCAGGAGACAGGGCATCGCTGGCCAACCCGCCGTCGTGTACCTCTGCGAAGACGACCGGGGTGTTCACGCCGTGGTCACGACCAGGCATCAGGTCTGATGGTGTCGCGGTGCCGGGCACGCCGGATGTCACGTCGACGTCGATCTTTGAGGTCAGCTGGGATGGCAAGGGCGCCGGCTGTCCGGCCACGCTGCCGTTTGGTCCCAAGGTCACCACGGGGCTCGCTGACACGCAAGCGGCAGGCTCTAGTCCGCTGAGCTTTGACATCACGCGTGAGGATCGTCACGACGTCCTGACCGGGGTCAATGTGAGCTTGCCTGATGGGTTGTTGGGTGCGGTCAGGGATGTGCCGTTGTGTTCGGATGCGGATGCTGATGCGGGTACGTGTCCGGCAGCGTCTCGGATCGGGTCGGCGGCGGTCGCGGCTGGTCCGGGAGCGCATCCGTTCTACCTCAGCGAACAGCCGGTGTCGTTGACGGGGCCGTATAAGGGTGCGCCGTATGGGCTGGCGATCGCCGTCCGTGCCGTCGCAGGACCCTTTGATCTGGGCACCGTGGTGGTGCGTCAGGCACTCAACGTCGATCCTGATGATGTTCATGCGGTCGTGGTCAGTGATCCGCTGCCGACGATTCGTGATGGTGTGCCGTTCCGTGTCCGTCGAGTCCATGTCGATGTTGATCGGCCAGGGTTCATGCGCACCCCGAGTTCGTGTGCACCCAAGGCGATCCAGACGACGATCACCTCCAAGGGCGGCCAAACCGCCAACGTTTCGTCGCCGTTGCAGGCCACCGACTGTGAGAAGTTGGCGTTTGCGCCCAAGCTGGCGATGAAGCTGACCAATCCTTCGCAGGCCAAGGTCGGCGGCCATCCGGGGTTGGAGGCCTTGGTGACCCAGCGGCGTGGTGAGGCGGGGACCAAGGCGTTGACGGTGACGTTGCCGTTGAGTCTGGCGTTGGATCCCGATAACGCTGCGAGCGATCTGTTATGTGAGTTCGCCGATGGTCTCAAGGGCCAGTGCCCTGAGAAGGCCGTGATCGGAACGATGACCGCCAACAGCCCGTTGCTGAAGGGGCCGTTGACCGGGAAGGTGTACTGGGTCAAGGGCATCCGCATCGACCCGAAGAGCGGCCGACAGATCCGGACGCTGCCGTCGTTGTTGGTGCAGTTGCGTGGTGAGGTCAACGTCAACCTTCGCGGCGTGACCTCGGTGCCTGATAACCAGCATCTGACCTCGACGTTCCCGACGATCCCCGATGCGCCGCTGAGCTCAGCAATCCTCAAGCTCGACGGTGGCAAGAAGGGCCCGCTGGTCATCACCGACGGCCACGACGACATCTGCTACACGCCGCAGAAGCCATTTATGGCCGCCATCGGCCAAAACGGCAAGAGCTACGACACAGCGACCACGATGGCGGTCGAGTGCCCCCTGGCCGTCGTCTCGCGGACCTTCACCCGCACGAGCGTGAAGGTCAAGATCAGCGGTATCGGTGCCGGGAAGGTGTCGATCTCAGGCCCCGGCCTCAGAACGACGCGGCGGACGATCAGCTCGGCGAGCACCGCAACGTTGACCGCCAAGCTCACGGCCAAGGGCAAGCAGTTGCGCAGGGCCAAGCAGGATGTCCGCGTCAAGGTGTCCTTCACCCCGAAGAACACCAAGAAGGCCCGCATCGCCTACTCACCCAAGGCCAAGTCGGCCAAGCAGCGCTAACCCGCAACACCCCCAGGCGCCCGGCGGAGAACCCCCAATCCTCCGCCGGGCAGCCCTGCCCGACGAATTTCCGCCGCCACCGTTTAGCACGACGCCCCTAGGGAATCCCATTGCGCCAGGAAACGATCGATTATCGATCGATCGATCCGTGAGCAAGGGGGCAGCATCGTGTCGTGGCCGTTGATCGCACGTGATCAGGCTCAGCAGCGCGTCGGGGAGGAACAGGCTGTGGACCTGGTCGTCGACCAGGCCTGCCGGCTACCTGGTGTCGAAGGCGCGCTGATCCTCATCGCCGACAGCACGACCACGAGCGCGATGCGGGTCGTGGCGGGCGCCGGCAGCGGCGCTACCCATCGCGGTACCGTCCACGCGCCTGGGCGGCTCGATCGCCTCGGCGTTGTCGCGCAGGTCCCAATCTCTGACAGCGGCGGTGCGCAGCTCGGAACGCTCGCGATCATCGGGGGCGCCGCGGCGGCCGCTGGCACTGGCCTTGACGATGCGGTCAACGGCCTCGCCGCCCTGGCAGCCCTAGGCTGGCGCCACGCCGAGCGCTCTGCTGCGGTCGAGCGTGTCTTCGAGGCGGGCGTCGGCGCGCTCGCCAAGCTCCTCGATCTCCGTGACGGCTACACGGGCAGTCATGCTGAAGAAGTTGTCGCACTCTGCGATGCGATCGCCCGTCACCTCCGGCTGCCGCTAGTGACGGTCCGCGAGCTCGAGACGGCCGCCCGCCTGCACGACCTCGGCAAAATCGGTGTGCCTGACGTCATCCTCCACAAGCCCGGCCGCCTGACGCCGTCCGAGTGGGAGGTGATGCGCAAACACCCCGGCTGGGGCGCCGAGGCGCTGGCCAGCGTGCCCGGAGGTGCGGGCGTGGCCGCCGCGGTCCGGGGCCATCACGAGCGCTGGGACGGCCGTGGCTACCCGGACGAGCTCTGCGGCGAGGAGATCCCGATCGCGAGCCGCATCATCGCCGTCGCCGACGCCTGGCACGCGATGACCTCCAACCGCTCATACCGTCGCGCGCTCGATGAGGAGCACGCTCGCCAGGAGCTCAGCGACGGGGCCGGGGCGCAGTTCGACCCCGCGGTGGTCGAGGCGCTGCTGGTCGTGACGGCGGCAAACCGAGACCGCTCAGGGCGCTTTCACCGCGAGGGCGACCAGGTGTCCGCCCCCCAGCCCGCCTCCGTCCCGGCCACGACCGCCGGCGAAGAGCGCCGGCGCCGCGCTTCGGCGCTGTCGAGCGCGATGGCACGCGTCGCGCGCCTGCCCGCGCTGCGGGAATCCCGCGAGCGCTTCGAGCAGACACTTGCCGACCCCTCCAGCGGCGACACGGAGTTGTTGGGCATCGTCGAGTCCGACCTCGCCTTGACCGTCGCGACCATCCGCGCCGCCAACGCGCTGACCACCGCCCAGCGCTCGATCACCACCATCCCCGACGCCCTCCGCCAGCTCAGCCGCGAGCAACTCGCCGACATCGCCGCCGCAGCGGGCTCGATCGACTACTTCCAGCACATCGCCGGCTGGGAGAAGCCGCTGGAGCACCTGCGCCTGCACGCGATGGCGACCCAGCGTGCAACCGATCTCGTCGCGCGGATGCTGCACCATCCCGATCACGACACGCTGCTGGTCGGCGCGCTGCTGCACGACATCGGCAAGCTCGTCCTCGAGCAGTCCTCGCCCGGTTACCCGCGCGCGGTGCACGGCGACGCCGATACGCCGGACGGCCGCGTGCGCGCCGAGCAGCGGGCGCTGGGCATCGACCACGCGCTCGTCGGCGGGCTGATGCTGCGCCGTTGGGCGATGCCCGAGGAGATCGCCGTGATGGTCGAGGGCCACCACGCGATCGACGCCGAGGGCCCGGCGGCGGTGCTGCGGATCGCCGACATGCTCGCCCACTACGCCCATGCCCGGCCAGTGGACCCGCAGGTCATGCTCCACGCCGCGGGTGCCGCTGGCCTCTCGCCTCAGCAGCTGCGCGCGCTGATGTTCGACATGTCGCGCACGGGCGACGCGACGCCCCGGGCGATCGAGCCCTCGCCATTGTCGCGCGCCCAGACAGCGGTGCTGCGCGGTCTGGCCGACGGCAAGATCTACAAGGAGATCGCCGCCGACATGGGGTTGTCAGCGAGCACCGTGCGCACGCACTGCCACAACGTCTACCGCAAGCTCGGCGTCTCAGATCGCTCGCAAGCCGTCCTTCATGCGACCGCGCGCGGTTGGCTCTAGAACAGATGGCGTGTCGATGTACTTGCCGTTCCGGCAGGACGCGCACTAGGGTGGCGAGGTCGACCGACCTTCGGAGGGGTAGTCATGAGAGACCGGCGCATCGTTGCAGCAGAGGCATTGGGCACGTTCGTCTTGGTGTTCGGGGGTGTTGGCTCGGCAGTGATCGCCGGCAAGGTGATCGGACCGTTGGGCGTCGCCTTCGCGTTCGGACTCTCACTGCTCGCCATGGCCTATGCCATCGGACCGATCTCTGGCTGTCACATCAACCCAGCGGTGACGGTCGGTCTCTTGGTCAGCAAGCGGGTCACCATGGCCGATGCGATCCAATATTGGATCGGTCAGGTGATTGGCGCCGTCGTTGCAGCCTTCGTGCTGTTCGTGGTGATCAAGTCGCGCACCGGCGGCTATGACCTGTCAGACAACGGCTTTGGCGCCAACGGCTACGGCAGCCACTCACCCGACGGCTATCCGCTCGGCGGCGCGCTGATCATCGAGATCGTGCTGACCGCGCTGCTCGTTTTCACCGTGCTGTCGGCCACCGACCGCATCGCAAACGTCGCGTTTGCCGGAATCCCGATCGGCCTCGTGCTGACGCTGATCCACCTCGTCGGCATCCCTGTCGACAACACCAGCGTCAACCCGGCGCGCAGCCTCGGCCCGGCGCTCTTTGTCGGCGGTTGGGCACTCGAGCAGCTCTGGCTCTTCATCGTCGCACCGGTCATCGGCGCAGTGGTCGGCGCCGTCCTGCACGGCTTCCTGTTCACGGGCGCTGCGCCGATTCCGGCGGAGGAGTCGGCGGTGGCCGCGGAGCCGAGCGCGACCTGAGCCTGGGCTTTCTCAGTAGCCCAGCGTCTTGTGCGAGATCGTCTCGCAGTGGCGGATCTTGTAGCCCTTCTGCGCGCGCCGGCTGACGTAGAGGATGTCCCGGCCGCCACCGCAGTCGACAAACCCGCGGCCGAAGTGGGCTTTTACCCAGTCGTCGCCACCGCGGGCGCGGATGATGTTGGTGCCGTGGCTGGCGTAGATGAAGTCGCGACTGTTGCCGCCGGTGAGGCGGTCGACCTGGGAAGCCGGCTGGCCGGAGGGCTTGTAGTCGCCCCAGATGACGTCGCCCTGCGGACCGGCGAAGATGGTGTCGTTGCCGTGGCCGCCGAGCAGCTCGTTGTGGCCGCGGCGTGCGACGACGCCTGAGCGGTGGGCGCACGAGCGGTTCTTGTGCAGACCGTCGCACGAGTAGGAGCGGTCGGTGCCGCCGAAGAGGTCGTGTCCGGGGCGCGCATCCAGCGGACGGTTCTGGTCTCGCTTGTTCATGAGCAGGACGCCGTTGATTCGCGGCCAGCCTTCGTGACTGGTCTTCGCCATCGCAGCGGCAGCGGACCCGGCAATCGCCAACAGCGCGAGCATCGCGCTGAAGACCCAGCGGCGCGGGCGGATCGTGGACGGCGGCGGCATGGCGTGCGGGAACATCCGGTGACGGTACGGGGGAGAGCGGCGTCGGCTACAGACGACCCATGACAACTGGCTCGGGCGCGCTCGGCGGGACGCGCGCGAACCGTGTGGCCTACCGTGAAGCGCATGGCGACCATAGTTGACGGTTACGCCGTCTCGGCCGTCGTGGTCAGGCGGTCGGCGTAGTGCGTCGGATCCTGGCGGCCGTCTGCCTCGTGCTGGCCTGTCTCGCACCTGCCGCGGCGCTGTCGGCATGGTGGATCTATGACCAGTCGACGGATACGACGCGCTTCATGGAGACCGCACGCCCGCTGGCCACCGATGCGACCGTGCAGCACGCGGTGGTCGATGAGCTCGTCTCCAGGACGGGTGCGCCGCCACGGCTGCGGCCGCTCGCCGAGGCTTTCGTCCGCACGAAGGCCTACCGAGCGAGTTGGCTGGCGATCCAGCGCTCGGCCCATGCGCGGCTGGCGGTCCGGTTGACCGGTGACGTCGCGACGCCGCTGAAGCTTGACCTTGCCCCGGTCGCCACGAGGCTCCGCGCACGGGTTGCCGCCGCGGGGCTGGCGCCCGTGGCCGACGCGATCGCCGACCCCGCGCCGGTCGTCCTGCTCGACCGCGCCGAGGTACGGCGCGCACACGATGCCTCCAACTTGGTGCGGATCGTTCGTGGGATCGCGATCCCGCTTGCGGTCCTCGCGCTGCTCGGCGTGGTGCTGACCGCGCCGCGGATCGGCGGCGGGCTCGTCCGGGCCGGCCTGTGCCTCGGCGTGTCGACGCTGCTAGTCGTGGTGGCCGATGCGCTGACGCGGGGCGCGGTGGCCAGTCGGCTGCGCCGGGCGGTCTATGACGTGCTGACCGAGCCGTTGGGCGGCTGGGTGCTCGGCGGCGCCGGTGCTGCCGTGGCGCTCGTGCTGGCCGGCGTGCTCGTCGGCGCCGTCAGCGGACCTCGGCGTGCGCCAGTGCGGCGAGGCGGTCCAGTCCGCGGCGCATGAAGCCGCGCCACGCGATCTTGACGACAGGCGTCAGCAGCAGCGCGGCCGCGTGTGAGCGCGCCTGGAAGGTGTAGGTCCAGCGCACGTCGGTGGCGCCGGCGCCGGCCGCTTCGAACCACCACTGCCCGCGGCCCTCGACCGCGACGTGGCGGACCGGACCCGAGAACCCGTTGACGGTGTAGCCGAAGGATGCCGGCCGCTCGCAGGCCGTGACGCGCTCGTGCGCGGTCGATCCGTCGGCGAGGTGCACGGTGCGCCGCGAGCCCGGCGTGTCCCACGGGCCCGACTGCTCGCTGGTGGCGACGACCGCGGGGACCGGGCCCCAACCGGTCAGAATCCGCGGCAGCTCGATCGGGATGAACCAGTCAAACAGCGGCTCGCGCGCGGAGGGGATGCGGATGCTGACGGTGGTCGCGACGTTCGGCATGGATGAAGATCCTGACGGGTCGAAGCTTAAGCGGCCGCTCGACCCGCCGCGCGACCGCTGAACAGGCAGCCGCCGAGGAACGTCCCCTCCAGCGAGCGGTAGCCATGCATGCCACCACCGCCGAAGCCCGCGACCTCGCCGGCGGCCAGCAGCCCGGGCACCGGCTTGCCGTCGTCGCCCAGCACGCGCGAGGACAGATCGGTCTCCAGCCCGCCGAGCGACTTGCGCGTCAGCACCGAGAGCCGCACCGCGATCAGTGGGCCGGCCTTGGGGTCGAGCAGGCGGTGCGGCGTCGCGACGCGCGCGATCCGGTCGGGCAGGTACTTGCGCGCGCCGCGCATCGCGACGACCTGCAGGTCCTTGCTGTACTTGTTGTCCATCTCTCGGTCGCGCGCAAGCACCTCGCGCTCGACCTGCGCGAAGGTCAGCTCGGCATCGGGCTCCAGCGTCCGCATGCCCGCGACGAGGCGCTCCAGCGTGGGCTCCACCAGGAAGTCGCTGCCGTGGCGCATGAACGCCTCGACCGGCCCAGGCGCGCCGGAGCCGACGCGCGACTGCAGCACCGCCTTGATCGACTTGCTCGTGATGTCGGGGTTCTGCTCGGAGCCCGACAGCGCGAACTCCTTCTCGATGATCTTCTGGGTCAGCACGAACCACGTGTAGTCGTGGCCCGTTGTCATGATGTGCTCAAGGGTGCCGAGCGTGTCGAAGCCGGGGAAGAGCGGGACCGGCAGGCGGCGGCCGAGCGCGTCCAGCCACAGCGAGGAGGGGCCGGGCAGGATCCGGATGCCGTGCAGCGGCCAGATCGGATCCCAGTTGTTGATGCCCTCGACGTAGTGCCACATGCGGTCGGGGTTGATCGAGCGGGCGCCGGCCTCTTGAGCGATCGCGAGCATGCGGCCGTCGACGTGCGCGGGCACGCCGGAGATCATGCGGGCCGGCGCCTGGCCGAGACGCGCGGGCCAGTTCTGGCGCACGAGCGCGTGGTTGGCGCCAATGCCGCCGGAGGTGACGATGACGGCGGGCGCGCTGAGCGTGAAGTCGCCGATCACGTCGCGCGAGGAGGCCTGGCCGCGCGTGGCGTCTGAGGGCGCGAGCACCGCGCCGCTGACGCCGTCGACCGTGCCGGCGGTCACCGACAGCGCGTCGACGCGGTGGCGGAAGCGCAGTTCGACGAGCCCCTTCGCCACCCCCTCGCGCACGCGAGTAACAAAGGGATCGATGACACCCGGACCGGTGCCCCACGTGACGTGGAAGCGCGGCACCGAGTTGCCGTGACCGATCGCGCCGTAGCCACCGCGCTCGGCCCAGCCGGGATTGGGCAGGAAGCGGATGCCGCGCTCGCGCATCCACGAACGCTTCTCGCCCGCGGCCCACTGTACGTAGGCCTCGGCCCAGCGCGACGGCCAGAGGTCCTCGGGGCGGTCGAAGCCTGCCGTGCCCTGCCAGTCCTGCCAGGCCAGGTCATAGGAGTCGCGCACGCCCATGCGCCGCTGCTCGGGCGAGTCCACCAGGAAGATGCCGCCGAAGGACCAGAACGCCTGACCGCCGAGCGACGCCTCCGGCTCCTGGTCGACGAGCACGACGCGCTTGCCAGCGTCGACGAGCTCCGCGGTGGCGACCAGCCCCGCAAGGCCGCCGCCGACGACGATGGCGTCGGCGTTCATTTGCAGGCTCTGTGCAAGAACATTGGCGGCTAAGGATATTGGGCGGAGGCGTTCTCGGCCGCGTCGCGGATGGCGCGGAGATCGGGGGTGCGACGCGCCGTCGTCGCTGCGCTATAGGACATACTCAGCATTCGGTGAGTGCAGAATCTTTCGAAGAGGCCCCGCTGACCTTCAGCGTCGTGCTGGCCGACGATCACCCCGTCTACCTCGACGCGCTCAGCCGCGCGGTGGATGCTGCCCCGGAGCTCTCGCTCGCCGGCACGGCGACCGATGGCGCCGAGGCCCTCGACGTCATCCAGCGCGTCCGGCCGGACGTCGCAGTCCTTGACGTCGAGATGCCCGTCCACGACGGGCCGGCCGTCGCGGCGCGGCTCGTCGCGCTGGGGGTCTCGACGCGCATCCTGTTCCTCTCAGCCCACCGTGACGGCGCAACCGTCTACGACGCGCTGGCCACCGGTGGCTACGGCTACGTGACCAAGGACGCGTCGATGCGCCAGATCCAGGAGGCGGTGCTGCGCGTCGCCGCGGGGGTGCGCAGCATCGGTCCCGATCTCGAGCACCAGATCGTCGAGGAGATCCAGGCTCGCGCCGAGCGCCAGACGCTGGACCTCACCGAGCGCGAGCGCGCGGTCCTTGAGCTCGCCGTCAAGGGCCTCACCGTCGCGGGGATGGGCAAGCAATTGCACCTGAGCCCCGCGACGATCAAGGTCCATCTCTCCACGCTGTACGCCAAGCTCGGCGTGTCGGACCGCGCCAGCGCGGTTGCCGAGGCCATCCGCCGCGGCCTGGTGCAGTGACACGCGCCGACCTTGACGAAAAGCCATGCACGGCAAGGGATCCGGGTGTATGGTCGGTCTCTGGTCAGCGAGGAGGAGGAGACGCGGTGATCAACCTCAGGGCGCCCGAGCGACGGCACGACGCTGACCGCTCGCGGAGCGGTGGCGGTGGCGTGCTGCTGGTCGCCTTGGACGACAGGGCGCTGGCCGAGGCCTTGCCGATTGCCTATGCGCGTGCGGCGGCGCTTGGCGCACGGGTGACGATCGCCGGCTCGGCGCGGATGCCGTTCTGGTGGGCGGTGGCGGCCAGCGGCTGGATGATGGTGCCGCGGCCGTGGGCTGAGGACTCCCGCACGCGGGCCGAGCTGCAGCTGCGTGAGAAGATCGGAACGCTGAGCGGCGATGCTGAGTGTGGTGTGGTCTGCCGCCACGGCAGGGTGGAGACGTGGCTGGGGCGGATCCTCGGTCAGGATCGCTACGGCACGGTGCTGATCGCGACCTCGCGGCTGTCCGGTCGTCGGACGCGCCGGTTGGCCGCGATCGCTGGGCCGGATCGGATGTTCGCGGTGCTGACTCCGCTGGAGTCGCGGCGCGGCTGAGGGGTGGAAGCGCGGCGGCTGCCGCGCGTCCGTGCGGGCGGCGTGGGGTGCCAAGTGTGGCGCGAGGTGTGCCGGAGCTGCGTCGATCGCGTACCGATTCGGTGTCGTTGGGCCGTCTGCGACGGGTCGTGCCTGATGGTTGGCGCATGCACCGGCAACGTCTCGTCCTTCATGGCCCATCCGCCGCTATCGCGCGGCTGGCCGATGACCTGTGCGCCGCCGGGGCGGTCGCCGTGGCCGGCCCCACCGCCGGTCCGCCGCGGCTGATCTGGGAGACCGCACAGCCGGGGACGCTAGAAGGGCTCTGCGCGCGCCACGGCCACGTGACCGTCGGCGTCGAGCGGTTTGAGCTGCTCGGCGATGAGTTGGAGCGTCTCGTCGTGCGGGGCCGTGAGGCGACGGTGTTGGAGCGGCGCCGGCTGGCCGGCGGCGTGGGCGAGCTCGATGGGGGCGAGGAGGCGGGTGGCGTCTGCGGTGATGAGGACGGCGCGCCGCTGGACCCGGCGACGCTGCGTGCGGCAGCGCGATACGTGATGGCCGCCCCGGCCGATCGTGGGCCTGGCCCGACCTGCTCGGCCATCGACGATGCGGTGCGGGTCGGCAAGGCCGTCGGGCGTCTGTGCGCGACGGTGGCCGAGGACGGTCCGGGCTTGGGTGGCGATGCGGCGATCGCGGCGCTGGCCGCCACGGCGCTGACGCTTGGCCTCGCGGGCTCGGCGTGTGAGGCCGAGCAGCGCTTCGAACGCGATTGGCGTCTGACGCAGGCCACTGCCCGTGCGGGTGATGAGGAGCTGTGGGCGCGACCCGGCGAGGCTGAGTGGCCGGAGTGGCTGATGGACCTGCTGACCGGCGCGGCGCGGGTGATCGAAGGCTGCTCGGCCTGTCTGCATCAGCCGCCAGCGCCGTTTATCTCCGTGCACACCGAGCACGTCGACACGGAGGCCGAGCAGCTCGAGCGCGCGGCGGCTGGGTTGGTGACGACCGCGCTGCAAGCGCTCGTCCTCTTCTGCGGGAAGCCGAGCGCATGAGCATATGGTTGCGTGCGCAACTACTACTGCTACGATGAACGGCATCATGGAACTCGGTCTTGCAACCTTCGCCGACCTCGCTGCCGGCGCCAGCCCCCAGCAGCGCATGCGCGACCTCCTCGAGGAGGCCAAGCTCGCCGATGAGCTCGGGCTCGACGTCTTCGCCATCGGCGAGCACCACCGCCCGGACTACCTCGTCTCCTCGCCCACCGTCGCGCTCGGCGCCGCTGCCGCGATCACGGACACCATCCGCCTCTCGAGCGCCGTGACCGTCCTGAGCTCTGAGGACCCGGTCCGCGTCTTTCAGCAGTTCGCCGAGGTCGATCTGATCTCTGGCGGGCGCGCCGAGATCATGGCGGGGCGCGGCTCTTTCATCGAGTCCTTCCCGCTGTTTGGCAAGAGCCTCGATGACTACGACGACCTCTATCTCGAGAACCTGGAGCTGCTGCTGGCGCTGCGCGAGAGCACGCACGTCACGTGGTCGGGGAAGTTCCGTGCTCCGCTGGAGAACGCCGGCGTCTGGCCGCGTCCCGTCCAGGATCCGCTACCGGTCTGGGTCGCGGTCGGCGGCTCGCCCCAGTCGGTCGTGCGTGCCGCGACGCTCGGCCTGCCACTGACGATCGCGATCATCGGCGGCCAGCTGCAGCGCTTCGTGCCGCTGGTCGAGCTCTACCGCGAGGCGTGGGCCGCCGTCGGCCACGACCCCGCTGCCGCACGCATCGCGATCAACACCCATGCCTTCGTCGCCCCAAGCTCCGAGGCGTCTGACCGCGCACACGCCCGCGGCTACCTGGAGGTCATGAACCGCGTCGGGCGCGAGCGCGGTTGGCCGCCTTCCGGGCAGCGTGAGTACCAGGCGCTGCGCTCACCGGATGGCGCGCTCGCCGCCGGGTCGCCCGAGCAGGTCGCCGAGAAGATCCTGCTTGGGCACGAGCTGTTCGGCCACCAGCGCTACATCGGCCAGATGAGCATCGGGTCGGTCGCCCACGCCGACGTCCTGCGCTCAATGGAGCTGTTCGGCACCGAGGTCGCGCCGGTCGTCCGCGCCGAGGTCGCCCGCCGCGAGGCGACGGCGCCCGCCAGCGCCTGACCGTCAGGCCTCGACGGGCATGAGAAGCTCACGAGCAGATGTCAGCCGACGCTCCTGAACGCGCCCGTCGACCGGCCATCGTCGCCGTCGACGACGAACCTGCGGTCCTCGCCGCCGTCGCCCGCGACCTACGCCGCCAGTTCGGTGAGCGCTACCGCGTCCTGCGCGCTGCCTCCGGGGAAGAGGCGCTGGAGGTCGTCCGCGAGCTGATCACGCGCGGCGACCAGGTCGCGCTGCTGATCGCCGATCAACGCATGCCCGGCCTCTCGGGGACCGAGTACCTCGTCGAGGCGCGCAAGCTCGCGCCGGACGCCAAGCGCGTCTTGCTCACCGCCTACGCCGACACCGGCGCCGCGATCCAGGCGATCAACGAGGTCGCGCTTGACTACTACCTGCTCAAGCCGTGGGACCCGCCGGAGGAGGAGCTCTACCCCGTCGTCGGAGATCTCCTGACCACCTGGGAGTCCGGCGCGGCCCTGGAGTCCGGCGGCGTGCGTGTCATCGGCCACCGCTTCTCCAAGCCCGCCCACGAGCTGCGCGACTTCCTGGCCCGCAACCGCGTTCCCGGCCGCTGGCTGGACATCGAGCGTGACGGCGAGGCCCGTGAGCTGCTGCGCGTCGCGGGCGTCAGCGAGGAGGGCCTGCCGGTCGCGCTCATGGAGGACGGCTCGGTGCTGGAGCGCCCGACGGTGCTGGAACTGGCCGAGCGATTGGGCGTCGCGAGCCAGCCGGTGACCGACCACTATGACTTGGTCATCGTCGGCGGTGGGCCCGCCGGTCTCGCCGCCGCCGTCTACGGCGCGTCGGAGGGGTTGTCCACCGTGATGGTCGAGCGCGAGGCGCCCGGCGGTCAGGCCGGCACCTCCAGCCGGATCGAGAACTACCTCGGCTTCCCAACCGGCCTCAGCGGCTCGGACCTCGCGCGCCGCGCGACCGACCAGGCTCGCCGCCTCGGCGCCGAGCTGCTCACGGTCCAGGACGCGGTCACCCTCGAGGTCGAAGGCACCGGTCGCCTCGTCCGCCTCTCTGGTGGCGGCGCGCTGAGCGCCAACACGGTGCTGATCGCCTCCGGCGTCTCCTACCGCAAGCTCGACACCCCCGGCTTTGACGAGTTGACCGGTGCGGGTATCTACTACGGCGCGGCGCTGACCGAGGCACGCGCTTGCTCCCAGCAGCGCGTCGTGATCATCGGCGGCGCGAACTCCGCCGGCCAGGCCGCCGTCTACTTCGCGGCCTGGGCCGCGCAGGTGACGATGCTGGTGCGCGCGCCCTCGCTGACCAAGTCCATGTCCAACTACCTGATCGAGCAGATCGCCGCGCTGCCGAACGTCGACGTGCGCACGGGTTCTGAAGCGGTCGAGGCGATCGGCGAGGACGGTCACCTCAAGGCGCTGACGATCCGCGGCGCCGACGGCAGCGAGACCGTCGAGGACGCCGACGCCTGCTTCGTCTTCGTCGGCGCGGCGCCGCGCACGTCCTGGCTTGACGAGGTCGTCGCGCGCGACGAGCACGGCTTCATCCTCGCCGGCGCCGAGGTCCGCGGCGCGGGTTGGCCGCTCAAGCGCGACCCCTACCTGCTGGAGACCTCGGTCCCCGGCGTCTTTGTCGCCGGCGACGTCCGCGCCCGCTCGATCAAGCGCGTGGCCAGCGCGGTCGGCGAGGGGTCGATGGCCGTGTCGCTGATCCACGAGTACCTGGCGGCCGCATGACGACCCAGTGCCGGACAGCGGAAGAGTCCACCGTCAAGCGGTCAGCCGCATGACCCCGACGATCCCCGTCACCCTCGAAGACCTTCGTCGCGTCGACCTCTTCGACGGGCTCGATGACGTTGAGCTCGAGCAATGGCGCGCCGCGGCGCAGGCGTTTCAGGTCCCCACCGGCAAGATCATCGCCGAGCAGGATGCCTCCCCGCGCGGGCTGCTGCTCCTGCTTGACGGACGCCTCAGGACCTACAAGATGGTCGAGGAGACCCGCTTCGAGCCGATCGGCCACATGGACGCGCCGACCTGGATGCAGGCAATCGCCGCGATCACCGAGACGCCAGTCGGCGTGCGCCTGCAGGCCGACACCGACTGCGTCGTCGGCCTCGTCCCGCTTGCGACGTTTACCGACCTCGCGCTCGCACACCGCTCGGTGCATCGCAAGATCATGCAGGCCATCGGCCCGGTCACCCAGCGCTTGGCGCAGATCGACAACGACCGCGAGCGCCTGGCGTCGCTGGGAACGATGGCCGCTGGCCTCGCGCATGAGCTCAACAACCCCGTCGCGGCCGTCAAGCGCGCGTCGTCGCAGCTGGTCGATGCGCTGGATGTCGTCACCGGCGCGATCAAGGCGTTCGTGGAAGGTGGCATCGAGCGTGCCGACGCCGAGCGCCTCGTCGAGCTGCAGCAGGAGGCGCTGCGGCGCTCGGACTCCGCCGCGGCGCGCAGCAGCGTCGACGCTGCCGACGCCGAAGACGACATGCTGGACCGGCTGGAGGAGCTCGGCATCGACGAGCCGTGGCGACTGGCCGAGGCGCTCGCGGCGGCGGGAGTGGATGACGCGTGGCTGACCGAGGTCGCCGACCGCGCGGGGCCGGCCGTTTCCGCGGCGCTGTCCTGGGTCGTCGCGACGCTGTCGGCGCGTGGGCTGGCGACCGAGCTGCAGGAGTCCGCCAGCCGGATGAGCGATCTCGTCGGGGCGATCAAGACCTACACCTACATGGATCGCGGCGATCTGGTGCAGGTCGACCTGCACGAGGGCATCGACGCCACCATCAAGGTCCTCGGGCACAAGCTCAAGCACACCAAGATCGACGTCCGCAAGGACTACTACCCGAACCTGCCGCGTCTGGCGGTGCGCGGCTCGGAGCTCAACCAGGTCTGGACCAACCTCATCGACAACGCCGTCGACGCGCTGGGGGAGACCGGCACGATCACGATCACCACCAAGCGCGACGGCCCGTGCGTGCGCGTCGACATCGCCGACGACGGCCCCGGCATCCCGCAGGACGTACGCCGCCGCGTTCTCGAGCCGTTCTTCACCACCAAGGAGGTCGGCGCCGGCACCGGCCTCGGCCTCGACACCGTGCGCCGCATCGTCGAAGACCGCCACGACGGCAGCCTCGGCTTCGACACCGGCCCCGATGGCACGGTCTTCCACGTATGGCTGCCGATCCCCGACGGGTCCGAGCCGGCCGCCCCGACCTCGACGACGAAGGAGCCCACGCCATGAGCGCGAGCAACTGCACCCACCTGGACACCATCGAGATCACCGAGCTGCCCGAAGCGGTCGCCGGCTGCGAGGACTGTCTGGCCGCCGGCGGCGTCTGGCTGCACCTGCGCATCTGCTTGACCTGCGGCCACGTCGGCTGCTGCGACGACTCGCCGGGTCGGCATGCATCGGCGCATGCGGCGGGGAGCGAGCACCCGCTGATCCGGTCGCTGGAGCCGGGCGAAGAGTGGTGCTGGTGCTTCGCCGACGACCTGGCGATGCGGATCCCGCAGATCACAGGGGAGACGCGGATCCCGCCGTCGCCGATGTTGGGGTAGTCGGTTGCGGCTCGGCTGGCTGGTGTGTCGTCCGCCGTGCCGGCTCGCGTGGCGCACTGAGGCGCTCAGCGCGTTTGTCATGCTGGGTGCGCAGCGTGGTTCGGGGCACCGAGGGGAGAAGCCGTCGTGGCTCGCGGCGCCATCGGCCTCCGCGTGAGGGTTCGCGGGACGGCTGGCGATCATCCGGACCAACGCTTCGGGACCGAAGCATCGGTCCGGGTCGTCTGATGGTGAATATGTAACTACGAAACGCCCCGGACCTTTGGTCCAGGACCGAAGTATCGATCCGGGTCGGCCGCGACTCCAATATGGAGCCCGAAACGCCCCGGACCCCGACCCGGCCCCGCACCACCCGCACCCCGGCGCCAGCGGACGAGGAGCCCGCGCACCGAGCCGGCCACCCCAGCGACGTGCTACATCGGCACGCTCAACACCCACCGCGGCATCCCGCGATGCTAGACCCGCGCGGGCGTGGCGTCACCCGCTGGCTCGCGGGTCAGACGGGCGGGCGCGGCAGGTCGACGTCGGCGAACGCGATCGCCAGGCGCTCGAATGCCTCGTCCACCACTGCGCGCACGCGGCGCTCGACCGTCCGTGCGCTGAGCCGCTCGGCCATCGCGGCCGACAAGGTCCGCGCTCGCAGCGTCATCACCGCGACGACCATTGCAGCCAGCGTCGCGGCGCGCGGGTCGCCGGTGGGCAGGCCGAGCTGGTGGGCGAACAGCTGGGCCAGGCGCGCCGTCCACAGCTCGCCGATGACCAGGCGCCGCGTGCGCAGCGCGGGCGACGCCTGCTCGGTCGCCAGGAAGCGGCGGAAGCGCTCGTAGTCCTCCGCGTCGCGCAGGCGCCCCCAGCCAGCGTCGAACGGCGCGAGCCGGTCGGCCAGGATGCGGTGCAGCGCGCCGACGATCGTCTGGCCGGCCGGGCGCTCGACGACCGCGTCGACCAGCGCGCCGATCACGTCGTCGACGCGATCGAAGAACAGGTCCTCCTTGGAGGGGAAGTAGTTGAACACCGTCTTGACCGAGACCTCGGCCGCCGCGGCGATCTGCGCGACCGTGACCGCCTCGAAGCCGTCACGGATGAAGAGGCCGGTGGCGACGTCGGAGATGGTCCTGCGGGTGCGCGCCTTCTTCCACGCGCGCAGGCCGGGTGGCGGGACGCCGGCCTCCTGCACGGAAGAAGATTCCATGACGAGAACTTTACACCCGTTGCAAAATTCCGTCGAGCGTGTCACCCTAGGAGCGTGACTACAAATGCCATCGAAGCCCATGGGCTCGTCAAGCGCTACGGAGAGAAGCGCGCGCTGGACGGCGTTGACCTCGCCGTCGCACGCGGCGCGGTCTGCGCGCTGCTGGGCCCCAACGGAGCGGGCAAGACCACCGCGGTGCGCGTCCTGACGACGTTGACCCACCCCGACGCCGGTACGGCGACCGTCTCCGGCCACGACGTCCTGCGCGACCCCGTCTCGGTGCGCCGCAGCCTCGGTCTCGCCGCGCAGGACGCGACCGTCGACGGTCTGCTGACCGGCCACGAGAACCTGACGATGATCGGCGAGCTGCACCACCTCGGGCGCAAGCGCGCCAAGGAGCGGGCGACCGTCCTGCTGGAGCAGTTCACGCTTACCGACGCCGGCGACAAGCTCGCCAAGGAGTTCTCGGGCGGCATGCGCCGGCGCCTGGACCTCGCGGCGACGCTGGTCGCCGAGCCCGAGGTGCTGTTCCTCGACGAGCCGACCACGGGCCTGGACCCGCGAGCCCGCAACGACCTCTGGGACGTGCTGGACAATCTCGTCGCCGGCGGCGCCACGATCCTGCTGACCACGCAGTACCTGGAAGAGGCCGATCGCCTCGCCGACGACATCGTCGTCGTCGACCACGGGCGCGTCATCGCGCGCGGCGACGCGCGCAGCCTCAAGCGTCAGGTCGGCGGCGACCAGCTGCGCGTCGTGGTGGCCGACCGCGCCGACCTTGACGCGGTCACCGCGATTGTGGGGCGCGTCGCCGGTCACCAGCCGGCGGTTGACGTCGGCGCCCGCTCGGTCATCGCGCCCGCCGAGGGCGGTGTCGCCGCGATCGCCGCGCTGGCTGAGGCGCTCAACGAGGCCGAGATCGGCGTGGAGGACCTCGGGCTCGCCCAGCCGACGCTCGACGACGTGTTCCTCACGCTGACCGGCGCACCCCCTGAGGCCGATGACCAATCCGCCGTTCCCGTCTCGACGATCTCCGAGGACCACCGATGAGCACCCAAACCGCCGACGCCGGCCCGAACCGTTCACAGCGGCCCGCGAGCGCCCGCGCCACCTTCCTGTCTGACACGTGGGTGATCGCGCGGCGCGGCCTGCTGCACATGCGCCGCCAACCCGAGGCGCTGTCGGACGCGACGATCCAGCCGGTCATGTTCGTGTTGCTGTTCGCGTTCGTCTTCGGCGGCGCGATCAGCGTGCCCGGCGGCGGCAGCTACAAGGAGTTCCTGATGGGCGGGATCTTCGCCCAGACGATCGTCTTCGGCTGCTTCGGCGTCGCGCTCGCGCTGTCCAACGACCGTAACAACGGGGCGATCGACCGCTTCCACTCGCTGCCGATCCCACGCTCGAGCGTGCTCGCCGGGCATGCGGTGGCCAACCTCATCCGCGCGTTCCTGCCGATCGCGTTCATGACGGTCACCGGCTTCGTCGTCGGCTGGCGGATCCACTCCGGCATCCTCGACGTGCTCGGCGCCTACGGGCTCATGTTGGTGTTCTCGTTCGCGATGATCTGGGTCGGCGTGCTGCTCGGCAGCCTGGTGGCGACGCCCGAGGGCGTGCAGGGCGTGGCGTTCGTGGTGATCTTCCCGGTGACGTTCATCGCTTCGACGTTCGTGCCGACGAGCACGCTGCCGGGCGTGCTCAAGACGGTTGCTGAGTGGAACCCGACGTCCTCGCTGGCCAACGCGCTGCGCCACCTGTTCGAGAACCCCGGCGGCGCGCTCCCAGCCGATGGCGCCTGGCCGCTGCAGCATCCCGTGGCCTACACGCTGCTGTGGGCGGTCGGGATCATCGTGATCTGCGCGCCGCTGGCAGTCATGCAGTACCAGCGGTCGATCAAGTCCTAAGAGAGGGGTCCCGCTCGCCGAGCCCGGGCGAGCGGGACCGGCCGCCCCCGTCAGCGTTTGCGCTGAATCGCCGTCACCGCGCCACGTACGGCGATATCCGATCGCTAAAGTCGGGGATCCGCGCCCCTCTTCCCGTGGACCTTCCGATGACCGATCTCGCCTCTGACTCCGCCAGCTCGACCGATGCGCCCCGGGTGGTGATTGTCGGCGCCGGCCCCTCCGGGTTCTATGCCGCCGACCAGCTACTCACCGCGGGCTTCGAGGTCGACGTCCTCGATGCGCTGCCGACCCCGTTCGGCCTCGTGCGCGCAGGCGTCGCGCCCGACCACCCGAAGATCAAGGCCGTCACGCGCGTCTATGAGAAGACGGCCAAGAAGGACGGCTTCCGGTTCTTCGGCGGCGTCGTCCTGGGCCGCGACGTCACGCGCGCCGAGCTGCTGGAGCGCTACCACGTCGTCCTCTACGCGCTAGGCACCTCCGACGACAACCGCCTCAACGTGCCGGGTGAGGACCGCCCCGGCTCGCACGCCGCCACCCACTTCGTGGCCTGGTACAACGGCCACCCCGACGCGGCCGACCACGAGTACGACCTGAGCGTCAAGCGCGCGGTCGTGATCGGCAACGGCAACGTCGCGATCGACGTCGCCCGCATGCTGGTCCTCCATCCGGACGAGCTGACGCCGACCGACACCGCCGACCACGCGATCGAAATGCTGTCGGCATCGGCGGTCGAGGAGGTCGTCCTGCTGGGCCGTCGCGGCCCGGCGCAGGCCGCCTTCACCAACCCCGAGCTGCGGGAGCTCGCCGACCTGCAGCGCGCGGGCGTGGAGGTCGATGCCACCGATCTCGACCTTGACGAGCACTCCGCCCGCTGGCTGGAGGAGGAGGCCGACATCACGGCGCGCAAGAATGTCGAGATCCTGCGCGACTACGCCGAGCAGGGTCCCAAGGACGCGAGCCATCGGGTGATCCTGCGCTTCTTGCGCTCGCCGGTCGAGATCCTTGGCGAGGGCGAGCACGGCCCGGTCACCGGCGTTCGGGTCGTCGTCAACGAAATTCAGAAAGGTGAGGACGGCAGCCTTCGCGCCGTCCCGACCGGGCGCGAGGAGGTCATCGAGGCCGGCCTCGTGCTGCGCTCGATCGGCTACCGCGGCAAGCCCGTCGACGACATTCCCTTCGACGATCGGCGCGGCCTGATCCGCAACACCGGCGGCCGTGTCTGCGCCGAGAGTGGCGACGCACACCGCGGTGAATACGTGGTCGGCTGGATCAAGCGCGGCCCCTCCGGCGTCATCGGCACCAACAAGAAAGACGCGGCTGACACCGTCGCCCGCATCGTGGAGGACCGCGATGCTGGAGCGCTGAACACGCCCTCGCGCAACGATCCTGAGGAGATCGCCGCCTTCTACGCCGAGCGTGCGCCCGAGTCGGTCACCTGGGCTGGTTGGGAGGCGATCGACGCGCACGAGAAGAGCACCGGCGAGCCGCACGGCCGCCCGCGCGTCAAGCTCGTCCGTCTGGCCGATCTGGTGGAGCGCTCTCGGGCCACCAGCAGCAGCTAGCAGCACGCCTCATCATCGCGCTGGCCCACCAACTACTACGGTCTACTGACTGTTGACTGTGGACCTGCCGCCGGCAGCGGGCGACAAGCAACCGGAGCACCGGGATATGCTGGTCAACAGACACGTTAATGGGTCTAGGAACGCTCGTTGTCGCGATCACCTGAGCTGTCCAGCAATCGATCGGCTGGCCAGGCGCGGGCGTTGTCGTTGACCGTCTACGGCGCCGTAGTGCGCTTCGTCGTGTAGCGGTGTGCAATTGGAACTGTAAAGCAGAAGTTGCACAGTGGTGACGGCGAAGCTACGGTTCCGCCGCATGTCGACTACCAAGAAGCAGATGGAGAAGCGGCGCAAGACCCTGCGACCGCACCCGGCCCGCTCCCAGATCGTCGATGTGATGCGCAGCTACGGGCGGCCAATCAGCCCGACCCAGCTGGCACGGATCACCGGAGGATCCTTGGGTTCTACGGCCTATCACGTGCGCACGCTTGTCTCGGCCGGCATCGTCGAGCTCGCGGATGAGGGCCGCGTGCGCGGCGCTGTGGAGCACTTCTACGCGCTGGTCTCTGAGAACGAGGAGGAGCTGCAGCTGGCCGATCCTGTTGGTCAGCTGTTGGGGCTCTGCGGCGCGTTGACGGTGCCGGCGCCCGACGGTGGCTACCCGCGCCAGACTGTCCTGGATGCGCGGGCCCGCAAGCAGCTGATGCGGGTGATCGCGCGGCTGCGCCCTGAGGTTCGCGACATCGTGGCGGCGGCCACGGCTCGTACCGGCTCCTGAGCTGTGCAAGACCTGATCGCCGCGGGCGGCGGGCCGGCCGAGGGGGAGTCGCTGGCCCGCTGGGAGGCGCGCGCCGAGCACACGATCGGCGTGCTCATCAGGCGCTTTCTGGCGCAGAACCCTCCGCCTGCGCCGAGTCGCGTGGCGCAGGATCTGCAGACTTGGTCACACGCCCTTGCAGTCGACGGCCGAGCTCGCCTTCAGGAGCTGGGGGAGGAGCACCTCCACCTGACGGACCCGGAGCTGTAGGGCCGTCGCGGCGCAACAGCGTCGCGACGGTGTGCTCGAGCGCCTCGACGCGCTCGACCAGCGATGGGTCCTCGTCCTCGCGGCGGACCGCGGCGCCGAGATCGGGCACGGTGAACCACGCGTAGGGCACCCCGCACGCCTCAGCGATCATGCGCAGGTACTTCTCGTCATCGTCTTTGGCCTTGCGGCGTGGCGTGGCGATGCTCTTCAGCGTCGAGGTGCTGATCTCGGTGGCCTTGGCCAGCTTCGGCCACGTGCTGACCTTTGGGTTGAGGGCTCTCGCCGCAGCGATGCGCCGCCTGATTTCGTCCTTGGGAACCACGGTACGAGCACCGTACGGGGACAGAATCGGACAGGACTTGACAGCAAAGACCACCCCGGTTAGTTTTCACCCATTCCGGGTAAAAATCATCCGAAACGGCCAACCTGGCGCGACGAAGATGTCCGACCCCGTCGTCGACCGAGATGCGTGACTGACCTCATCGAGACGTGGGATGTACTACGTCGCAGACCGATCTCTGACCTCGATGGATGAGCGCGTCTCCGTGGAGGTGCTCAACGCGATCGCGCATCCACTCCGTCTCGGATCCCTCGTCGCGCTCGAAGAGCGGCAGCGGACTGCCGACGAGCTGGCGACGGTCCTCCGCGTGGCGCCGCACGATCTCGGCGAGCATCTGGCCGAGCTCGTGGCGGCCGGGCTGATCGGCTCCGGCGACGGCGAGGGACGGCTGCGTCCCTTGGCCCGTGGCTGGGCGGACGTGGCCGCGCGGCTGCGCCGCCTGCAAGGCGGCACGCGATGACGAGCGCCGCCGCGCTACCCGACGACGACGCGGTCGCGCCCGTTGGCCTTGGCCTGATAGAGCGCCTGGTCGGCGGCGTCGATCAGCGTGCGCGGGGCGGTCGTGCCGTCAGAGGTCGCGACGCCCGCCGAGAACGTCACGCCGTCGGGCAGCATGCCGCGCAGGCGGTTGATCAGGATCGCGGCCCCGGGGCCGTCGCAGCCGGGCAGCAGCAGCGCGAACTCTTCGCCGCCCCAGCGCGCGAGCACGTCGGTCGCCCGCAGCGTCGCCTGCCACGCCGCCGCGGCTGCGCGCAGCAGCCGGTCGCCGGCGAGGTGGCCGTGCTCGTCGTTGTAGCGCTTGAAGAAGTCGAGGTCGAGCATCGCGACCGACACGGGCTTGTCGTGGCGCTCGGCGACGGCCAGCTCATGGACCAGCAGCTCGTCCCAGGCGCGGCGGTTGGGCAGGCCGGTCAGCTCGTCGGTCCGCGTCAGCTCGTCAAGGCGACCGAGCAGATCGGCGCGTTGCATGGCCAGCGCCGCCTCACCGGCGAGTACGCCGATCAGCAGGATCTCGCCATCGGCGATGTCCGTGCGTGCCTGTGGCCAGGAGATCGCCAGCGCACCGCGCACGCCCTGAGCGTCGGAGATCGGGTGAAAGAGCACCGATGCGGCGCCGAGCAGGTCGATGATCCGGCGGTCGCAGTGCGGGCTGGTGCGTGCGTCGGGGACGAAGAGCGGCTGACCGGTCGCCATGACGATGCGCGCGCCGTGCTCGGTCTGGTCGATGCCGATGCGGTAAGGCGCCGTCGTCTCCGGCCGCGTGGCCGTCGTGGCGAGGCTGCCGTCGAGGCCGATCTCCCAGAGGCTCACCGCATGCGCCCCGTCGGCGAGCGCGAGCGCGGTCCGGCAGATCGTGGGACGCGCCTCGAGCGGGTCGCAGTGGCCGATCTCGCGGATGACGTCGGTGATCGTGGCGAGCTGCTCGGCGTGCTGACGCTGCCGGTCCTCGTGGGCACGCAGCTCGGTGATGTCGCGCACGGTGTTGAGAAAGCAGCGGCTGCCGTCGCCGAGGTCGGTCGCGATCGCGGAGATCATCGCCGGAAAGCGCGTGCCGTCGGCACGGGCCAGCTCGATGTCAAACGAGCCGCCGCCGGCGGCGACGACCTCGCGCAGCAGCGCGGCGTTGGCCTCCCGCGACTCCACCGGCCAGAACGGAAACGGCACGCGGGCGCCCAGCAGCTCGTTCTCCGGGAAGCCGGTGATCGCGCAGAGCGCCGGATTGACCTGGACGATCTCGCCGTTGCGCGTCAGCGCGAAGCCCTCTGACATCGCCGCGAGGATCGCCGCTGAGCGCGCGGCCTCGGCGCGCACGTGCTCGACCAGCGCGATCACGGCGAAGCCCACCGCGGCGGAGATGACGAGCATCAGCGTGCCGCCGCGCCAACCGCTGGACGGGTACTGCGGCGGCCCGGCGATGATCATCGGCAGGAAGTAGACGGCCGCGACGCCGGCGAGCACGAGCAGCAGCTCGGTACGCCGGCGCTCCAGTGCCGCCCACATCACGGGCAGGAAGATCAGCGGCCCGAAGCCGGAGTTGGCCCCGACGCCATTGCGCAGGAGCGCGATCGCCGCCAGCAGGGCGAGCATGCTCGCGAGCGGGGTGCCACGACGCTCGTAGCCGCCCGCGGAAGCGGCGAGCCCGAGCCCGGCTCCGGCCAGCAGCATGAGGGCGAGCGCGACCTCGCTCCACTGCACGCGCGTCTCGCCTGGAAGCAGTACCAGGACGACCACCATGCAGAGGGCGAAGGGGGGCAGGAGTCTGCGGGCTGAACGTGGCAAGAAACGATGCTCTCTCGAAATGACGCGGGTCCGGACCCCCTGGCCGGATGGCTCAATCACCCTGATCGGCGCTCGCGGCCCGCACTGGAGCGCAAATGCGCCGGGTTCTCGTGGCACCCCCTGAACGGGTGCCTGGGATCTGCGGTTTGGCGCACTGATCCTGCAGAAAGTCGTCCAACGTCGGTTGGAAACCTCAAAGTGGCCGCTCGCGTTCCGATCAGAGCGGGGGACCATGCGTCCTACGCCGACATCCCCTGCCGTCTCGCCCGCTTCCGGCCCGGTCTCTCGTCGGCCCTGGCTGGACCACTGGCTCGAGAGCTGCCGCGATCTCTCCGAGCTGAAGGCGTCGCACCCGATGGTGGATGCCGTCATCGAGGAGATCGACGGCCGCATGATTCGCGTCGGGGACCAATGGCTGGCCGACTTCGCGTCCTGCAACTACCTCGGCTTCGATCTGGACCGCGAGATCATCGAGGCGATCCCGGCCTACCTCGACGCGTGGGGGACGCACCCGAGCTGGTCGCGCCTGCTCGGCAGCCCCGTCCTCTATGAGCAGATCGAGGAGCGTCTCACCGCGCTGATCGGCTCCGAGGACTCGCTGGTTCTGCCGACGATCACCCACATTCACCTGTCGGTGATCCCGCTGCTGGCCGCCTCGGGCACGATCTTCCTCGACGCGCGCGCCCACAAGACGATCTACGACGGCTGCCAGGCCGCCCGCGCTCGCGGCGCCGCCGTCCGGCGCTTCCGCTTCGAGGACCCCGACCACCTCGACGAGCTGCTCAGCGCCGAGCGCGATCCCACGCGCCTGGTGTGCATGGACGGCGTGAACTCGATGACCGGCAACCCGCCGGACCTCCTGGCGTTCGCCGCGGTCTGCCGCAAGCACGGCGCGCTGCTCTACGTCGACGACGCCCACGGCTTCGGCGTCATCGGCGAGCGCGGCGAGGGCATCACCAACCCCTACGGGTCGCGCGGCAACAGCATCGTCCGTCACTTCGGCGAGTCCTACGACAACCTCATCCTCGTCGGCGGATTCTCCAAGTCCTACAGCTCGCTGCTGGCGTTCATCGCCTGCCCGACCGCGGTCAAGGACCTGCTGAAGGTCGCGGCTCCGCCCTACCTCTACTCAGGCCCGTCACCGGTCGCCTCGCTGGCCACCGTGCTCGCCGGGCTTGAGGTCAACGAGCGCCGCGGCGATGCGCTGCGCGACGAGCTTGAGCGGCTCACGCGCCGCACGCTCGACGGGCTCGAGCGCCTGGACATCTTCACGCCCAACCGCTCGGGTCTGCCGATCATCGAGATCCCGCTGCGCGATCACGGCCAGATCGACTCGGTCGGCCGCTTCCTCTTCGAGCGCGGCGTCTACGTGACGCTCGCGGCCTATCCGCTGGTCCCCAAGGACGAGGTCGGCTTCCGTGTGCAGCTGACCGCCGTCAACACCGACGCCGAGGTCGACATGCTACTCGTCGCGCTGGAGGAGCTCGCTGCGCGCGGGGTCCTGCGGCCCGCCGGTGAGTTGCCCGTGGGCCCGGTCAGGAGCGCTGCCGCATGAGCATCGAGATGGTCCGTCGCCGTGCCTGGATGGCCTATCTGGCTCTGGGCGTTCTGGCGACCGTGCTGTACCTGACGGCGACGCCGCTGAAGGGCAACACCTTCGTGATGTTCGCGCTCGGGCTGTCGCCCGTCATCGCGATCCCGTGCGCGATACGCCTCCACCAGCCCGAGGCCAAGGGCCCGTGGTACTGGTTTGCCGGCGGCTTCCTGCTCTTCTGGCTGGGCGACCTCTACACCTACAGCTACCCCAAGCTGACCGGCAACGAGACGCCGTTCCCGTCGCTGGGCGACGGCGCATACATCGCCGTCTACCCGGCGCTGATGGTCGGCCTGCTGCTCGTCGTGCGCCGCCGTGCGGCGCGCTCGACCGATCGCGGCGCGATCGACGCGGCGATCCTCACCATCGGGCTCGCCGTTCCGTCGTGGATCGGGCTGATCGCGCCCTACCTCCACGACCACGAGCTCGGCACCGCCGCCAAGCTCGTCTCCGTCGCCTACCCGCTGGGTGACGTCCTGCTGCTGGCCGCGGCCCTGCGCTTGGCGCTGGACGGCGGCAAGCGCGGCACCTCGTTTCACCTGATGTCCTCGGCCATCGTCCTGCTGCTCGTCACGGACTTCGCCTATGGGTTGATGACGCTGCATGGCACCTACGCCAACCAGCTCTGGCTCGACGCTGGCTGGATCGGCTTCTACGTGCTGTGGGGCGCCGCGGCGCTGCACCCATCGATGAGGATCCTCGACCACGGGCGGCCCGCGCGCTCGGCGCTCACCCCCGTCCGTCTCGTGCTGCTGGCGATTGCGTCGCTGATCGCGCCGACGGTCGAGCTGACCCACGACATCCAGCGCGCCGACACCGACATGGCGGTCGTCACCAGCGCGGCGATCATCCTCTTCGGACTGGTCGTGGCCCGGATGGCTGGGCTCATGCGCAACCAGGAGCGCTCGATCGAGCGTGAGCGCGCGCTGAGCCGTGCGGGTGCCGCGCTCGTTGCCGCGGGCACGCGCGAGGAGCTCGACGCCGTCGCGATCACCGCCGCCCGCGAGCTGGCCGGCGGCGACGTCGAGGTGGAGCTGCGCGACGCCGCGATGTTCACCGCGATGGACCGTGTGGCCGCGACCGGCCACACGCGCATGATCGTCGACCTCGACCCGCGCGAGGGCGAGGCGTCGGTCCTGCTGGTCTCCGGCCCGACGGTCGCCGAGCGAGCCGTCCGCGAGGTGCTCGGCGCGCTCGGCACGCAGGTCGTGCTCGCGTTCGAGCGCGCTGCGCTGACCGAGGACCTCGCTCGTCGCAAGGGCGAGGCGCGCTTCGCCTCGCTGGTCAAGCACTCCTCCGACCTCATCACCGTCCTTGGTCCCGACGCGACCATCGCCTACCAGAGCCCCGCGATTGAGCGCGTGCTCGGCTGGACGCCTGAAGATGTCGTCGGCCGCCGCATCGACTCGCTCATGGAGCAGGGCGAGGGCAGCCGCCTGCTGCGCCTGATCGCCGACGGCGTCGACGCGCCCGTGGCCTCGCAGACGCTGGAGTGCACGCTGGCCCACAAGGATGGGACCACGCGCCAGTTCGAGGTCTTGTTCACCAACTTGACCCGCGACGAGCACGTCGGCGGCATCGTCCTCAACTCGCGCGACGTCAGCGAACGCAAGGCCTTCGAGCGCCAGCTCGCCCACCAGGCGTTCCACGACCCGGTCACCGGCCTGCCCAACCGCGCGCTGTTTGTCGAGCGCGTCCGCCACGCGATCGCGCGCAGCCGCCGCGAGGCGCGGGGTATCGGGATCATCTTCATCGACCTCGACGACTTCAAGATCATCAACGACTCACTCGGCCACGCCGCGGGCGACGACGTGCTCTGCCAGATGGCCCAGCGCCTGGCGCTGTCGATCCGCGCCAGCGACACCGCCGCGCGCTTTGGCGGCGACGAGTTCGCGGTGCTGCTGGAGGACATCGAGGGCGTCCAGGAGGCGGCTGATACCGCCGAGCGCATCATGGAGGCCGTCAGCGCCCCGCTGGCTGCCGCCCACAAGGAGCTTGCGCTGCGCTGCAGCCTCGGCATCGCGATCGC
Source organism: uncultured Conexibacteraceae bacterium (assembly GCA_963829185.1). Classification (GTDB taxonomy): domain Bacteria; phylum Actinomycetota; class Thermoleophilia; order Solirubrobacterales; family Solirubrobacteraceae; genus Baekduia. Next base: position 53,891 of record CAWHID010000005.1, on the reverse strand, counting down.
GTCTGAGGACAGCGTGGCCGACGCCGACGAGCTGATCCGCGACGCCGACGCGGCGATGTACATCGCCAAGCGCGACGGCAAGGGCGGCTACCGCCTCTTCGAGCCCGAGATGCACGAGGGCGTGGTGCAGCGCCTGGAGCTGCGCACCGACCTGCAGCGGGCGCTGGCCACCGATCAGCTCGAGCTCTTCTACCAGCCGGTTATCCGCCTGGAGGACGGGACGATCAGCGGCGTCGAGGCGCTGCTGCGCTGGAACCACCCGGAGCGCGGCATGGTCGGCCCCGACCAGTTCATCCCGCTGGCCGAGGAGTCGGGCCTGATCGTGCCGATCGGCCGCTGGGTCTTGCGCGAGGGCTGCCGCGAAGGCCGCCGGCTCATGGAGAGCCTGCCGACCGACCGCCCCGTGTCGCTGGCGATCAACCTCTCGCTGAAGCAACTGCAGCACTCCGATATCGTCACCGACGTGCGCGAGGCGCTGGAGGAGTCGGGCCTCCCACCGGCCCAGCTGACGCTGGAGATCACCGAGAGCGTCCTGATGGCCGACACCGACCTCGCCGTGCAGCGGCTGGCCGAGCTCAAGGCCCTGGGCATCAAGCTTGCGCTCGACGACTTCGGCACCGGCTACTCGTCGCTGAGCTACCTGTCGAAGTTCCCGGTCGACGTCTTGAAGATGGACCGCTCGTTCCTGCAGGAGGGTGCGTCGCCGCAAGCCGCCGATCTGGCCAACGCGGTCGTGGCGCTGGGCTCGACGTTGTCGCTGGAGGTCGTCGCCGAAGGCATCGAGATGCCCGAGCAGTGGAAGACGCTGCGCGATCTCGGCTGCGAGCTGGGTCAGGGCTTCTACTTCGCGCACCCGATGAACGCGGAGGCTGCGCGGGCGTTCCTCGCCGAGGGTCGTGCCGGGGAGCTCCTCACCGGCCTGCCTGTCGGCGACGATGCACCATAGCTACGAGGGTCTGGACGGCTTCGGCCAAGGCTCGTCGAGCAGCCGCAGTGGCATCCTGACCCCGCTGCGCGACCGCGACTTCCGCCTGTTGTGGATCGGCGCGACCGCGTCGCTGATGGGCGACGGGGCGTTCCTGGTGGCCTTGGCCTGGCAGGTGTACAGCATGTCGAGCGGGCCGGCCGGGATGTCGCTGGTGGGCATCGCGATGACCGTGCCGACGATCACCTTCCTGCTGATTGGCGGCGTGGCGAGTGATCGCTTCGAGCGGCGCTGGCTGCTGGTTGGCGCCGACCTGCTGCGGGCGGTCGCGCTCGCGCTGCTGGCTGGGCTGACGATCGGCGGTCAGATCGAGCTCTGGCATGTTGTCGTTCTTGCTGCGCTGTACGGGACGGGCGCCGCGTTTCACGCGCCGGCCTTCGACGCGCTTGTGCCCGAGATCCTCAGCGGCGAGCGGCTGACGCAGGCCAACGCGCTGGACCAGTTGATGCGACCGCTGGCGCTGCGGCTGGCCGGGCCGGCGCTGGGCGGGGTACTCGTTGGTGTCACCGGAGCCGGTGGCGTCTTCGTGCTGGACTGCGCGACGTTCCTGATGGCCGCGGGGACGGTGCTGCTGATGACGCCGGCGAGCGGGCGGCGTGAGGTGGCGTCAGGAGGCTCGATGATCGCCGACTTGCGCGAAGGCGACCCATCGCGCGCTGGCGTTGCTGGATCCTTTGTCGCTGACTTGCGCGAAGGGTGGAGGTTTGTGCGCGGCCACGCGTGGCTGTGGGCGACCTTCGTCAGCGCCGCGATCGCCTACCTGCTCTTCATGGGCCCGGTCGAGGTGCTGCTGCCGTGGGTGGTCAAGGAGGGGATGAAGGGCTCGGCGTTTGACCTCGGCCTGGTCTTCGCCGCCGGCGGGCTGGCGTCGATGCTGTGCGCGGTGTTGCTCGGCCGCTTCGGCCTGCCGCGCCGGGGCATCACCTTCATGTTGATCGTCTGGACGCTGGCGACGCTCGGCGTCGCCGGCTACGGCGTGGCGTCAGCGGTCTGGCAGCTGATGATCGCCAGCGCGATCTTCAACGCGCTGGAGACCGCCGGCACGATCGTCTGGGCAACGACCAAGCAGCGCCACGTGCCCAGCGCGCTGCTAGGTCGCGTCTCCTCGCTGGACTGGCTGATCTCAGTCGGGCTGCTCCCGCTCTCCTTCGCGCTTACGGGTCCCGTCAGCGCGGCGATTGGCGAGCGGGAGACGCTAATCGCCGCGGGCCTGCTCGGCTCGGTCGTGACGCTGGCAGCGCTCTATGTGCCAGGGATGCGCGTGCTCGACGAGCGTGCGGTGCGCGCCGAGGCGCGCCGGCGTGTTGTGGACGAGCGGCTGCGTGCGGCGGAGGGCGGCGCGGCGGCGGTGTGAGGAGGGGTGGGCCGGGCGTTTGTTGGTGAGCAGTGCGTGGCGTGAGTCGTCGCGCGTGGCGGGGTCTGTCGGCATCGAGGAGAGCGAGCGGAGCGGGGGCTCGAGGTGCGGCCGGTCGTCCGCGGCGGCCGGGGGCCGGGGGTGGGCCCGTTTCCGGACGCCAGACGTCCCTCAACAGGCCCACCCCGTCCGGGGTGCCGGCGTCGTGGCAGGGTGGGCCTGTTTCCGGACGCCAGATGTCCGTCGACAGGCCCGCCCCATCCGGGCTGCCGGCGTCGTGGAAGGTGGGCCTGTTTCGGACGGCATATGTCCGTCAGCAGGCCCACCCCGTCCGGGCTGCCCCCTCCGCGGGCGCTGGCGGACGACGAGCCCGCGCCACGCGCCGCCGGCCCCGCTCGCTCTCCTCGGTGCCGACAGTCCACGCGGCGCACAACCGCCCACGCAGCGCACTGCACGCCAACCACCCACGCGCACCCGACCGATGAGTTCACGGCCGACCTACCGTCTCAGGGTCATGTTCAAAAACACGAAGGCCTTCAGCGGCTTTGCCGTGCCGGACATCGAGGCGGCGCAGAAGTTCTACGGCGACACCCTCGGCATTGAGACGTCGGTCGAGTACGGGATCCTGACGCTGCACCTCGACGGTGGCGCGCGGCCGACGATCGTCTACCCCAAGCCCGACCATGCGCCGGCGAACTACACGATCCTCAACTTCTCGGTTGACGACATCGACGCCGCTGTCGACGGGCTCACCGAGCGTGGGGTCGAGATCCTGCGCTACGACGAGATGCCGCAGGACGAGCGCGGCATCATGCGCGAGGAGGGGCCGTACATCGCGTGGTTCGCCGACCCGGCGGGCAACGTGCTGTCGGTGCTGCAAGAGCGCTAAGCGCCCTTCGCGACACTCGTCTGTTGCAGCGCAGGCGCTTCGTGACGAAGGGTGCGGGCCCTTCGCGACACTCGCCTGTTGTGGCCCTGGTCGGCGACACTGTCGCCATGACCGACGTCCTCGCCCGCGCAGTTCGGGTCGCTCGCGGGCAGGAGGCGGCGGATCGCCTGATCCGCGGCGCGCGGGTCGTCGACGTCCTGACCCAGCAGATCCGGCCGGCCGACGTGGCGATCGTCGGCGACCGGATCGTCGCTGTCGCACCCGGCCTGGCCGATGGCCGGGAGACGATCGAGGCCGCCGGGCGCTACGTCGCCCCAGGCTTCATTGACGCCCACGTCCACATCGAGAGCTCGATGGTCGCCCCTGGGCGCTTCGCCGACGCGATCCTGCCGCATGGCACGACGACGGTCGTCAGCGATCCGCACGAGATTGCCAACGTGCTCGGCGTCGGTGGCGTGCGCTGGATGCTCGCTGCGAGCGAGGGCCTCGACCTGTCGGTGCTGATGATGGCCCCGGCCTGCGTGCCGGCCTCGCCGTTGGAGACCGCGGGCGCACGGCTGGAGTCCAGCGACCTGATGGCCTTGGCGGCGCACCCGCGCGTGCTGGGTCTGGCCGAGATGATGAACTACCCGGGCGTGCTCGCCGGCGACGTCGTCGAGCTGGAGAAGTTGATGTCCTTCTCCGGTCGGCCGATCGACGGCCATGCGCCCGGCGTGCTCGGCGCCGATCTGCAGGCCTACCTCGCCGCGGGCGTCGTGTCCGATCACGAGTGCCTGACCGCCGGCGAGGCGCGCGAGAAGGTCGCGGGCGGCATGATGGTGTTCTTGCGCGAGGCGACCAACGCGCGCAACCTGCTCGACGTTCTGCCCGCGGTGACGCCCGAGAACGCCGGTCGCTTCGCGTTCTGCACCGATGACCGCGTGCCGGGCGAGCTGCTCGACGACGGCTCGATCGACGCGCTAGTCCGGATGGCGATCGGGGCCGGGCTCGACCCGCTGCTCGCGCTGACGCTCGCGACGCGCAACCCCGCCGAGCACTACGGGCTGCGCGACCGCGGCGCGATCGCGCCCGGCCGCCGCGCCGACCTGGTGCTCTTCGAGGATCTCGCTGACGTGCGCCCCTCCCTGGTCATCGCGGGCGGACGCGTCGTGGCGCGCGATGGCGAGCGCGTCGGGGGCGCCGAGGCCGCACCCGGCGGGCTGGCGGCGACGATGGACGTCGCCTGGCGCGACAGCCTCCAGCTGCGTCGCGACGGCGATCGCGTCCGTGCGATCGGGCTGATCGAGGACCAGCTGATCACGACCTCCGAGGTCGTCGCGCTGACATCGGCCGCCACCGCCCCCGCTGGCGTCGCCGGCCCCGAGCCCGACGCCGACCTGCTGCGCCTCAGCGTCATCGAGCGCCACCGCCACACCGGCAACGTCGGCCAAGGATTCGTCACCGGCTTCGGCCTGCGCGCGGGCGCGCTGGCCTCGAGCGTCGCGCACGACTCCCACAACATCGTCGTCGCCGCGGCTGATGACGGCGACGCGCTGATCGCCGCGCGCGCGGCCGCCGAGCTCGGTGGCGGGCTCGTCGTCGCGGCCGGCGGGGAGGTGCGGGCGAGCGTCGCGCTGCCGCTGGCCGGGCTGCTGGCCGACCGGCCGCCGCGCGAGGTCGCCGACGACCTCACGCGCGCCGAGGCGGTCGCCGCCGAGCTCGGCTGCCGGCTGGGCGCGCCGTTCATGGCCTTGAGCTTCCTCGCGCTACCGGTGATCCCCTCGCTGAAGCTGACCGACCACGGGCTGGTCGACGTCGACGCCTTCGCGCTGACCGACGTGTTCGTGTAGGTCGGCGGCGATGGAGCTGCTGCGCGAGCGTCACCCTGAGGATCCCCTGCTCGACGCGGCGATCACGCACGCGCTGCTGCGCCAAGTCGGCGCGGGCGAGCGGGCGCCGACGGCCCGGATCTTCCGGCCGGGGGCGACCATGGCCTTCGGCCGCCTCGACGCGCTCAGCGACGGCTACCCGGCGGCGCGCGCGGCGGCCGTCGAGCACGGCTTCACGCCACTGCTGCGCCTCGGCGGCGGCCACGCAGCCGGCTACGATGCGGGCTCGGTGCTGATCGAGCTGATCAGGCCGGTGACGACGATCGCCGAGGGGATCCCCGAGCGCTTCGCGGCGGTGACGGCACTGCTGGTGCAAGCGCTGGAGACGCTGGGCATCGCTCCGCGCGTTGGCGAGTTGCCGGGCGAGTACTGCGCGGGGGAGTGGTCGGTCAACGCTGCGGGGGTCAAGCTCGCGGGGACCGCACAGCGCTCGATCAAGGGCGCGTCGCTGGTGACCGCGATGGTGATCGTGCAGGGCAGCGCACCGCTGCGCGCGGCGCTGATCGACATCTATGCGGCGCTGGGGATCGACTGGCGTCCGGCGACCGCCGGCGGCGCCGCGGACATTGTGCGATCGCTGACGGCGGCCGACGTCGAGCGCACGCTCGTCGCCACGCTGGCGGCCCACGAGCGGCTGACCTCCGGCACGCTGGACGGCGCCACGCTGGCGCTGGCCGGCGAGCTGCGGGCGGCGCACGACCGCTGAGCGAGCGCCCGGCGCAGCGCTGACGTCCCACCGGCTCAACCATTCGGCCAGAACCCCGGATCGGGGGTACTTTGCGCTCAGGAAACGCTCAGGAAGAGCCGACCAAAGGGCCGCATGGACGTCGCGCTCGCCAGCTCCGTCGCGGTCGCCCGCCAGCCGATCCTCGACCGGTGCCAACGGCTCAAGGGCTACGAGCTGCTGCACCGCGGGGCGGCGACCGATGGAGAGCAGGCGACCGCACAGGTCTTGCTCGCCGCCTTCGGTGACATCGGCCTCAGCAGCCTCGTCGGCGCCATGCCCGCATGGGTCAACGTCTCGCGCCGGTTCCTGCTCGACGTCGATCCGCTGTCGCTGCCGCCCGGCGAGGTCGTCCTCGAGCTGCTCGAAGACCAACTGCTCGACGACGAGCTGCTCGGCCGCTTGCGCGAGTTCGTGGCGGCCGGCTTCCCGATTACGCTGGACGACTTCGTCTATGACCCCGAGGCCGACGAGCTGCTCGGCCTCGCCTCGATCGTCAAGATCGACGTGCTGGCCGGCGGCATCGAGCACGCCGCGCGCCAGGCGCACCTCCTGCGTCCCTTCGGGGTCACGCTGCTGGCCGAAAAGGTCGAGGACCGGGCGATGTTCGAGGACTGCCTTGCCCTCGGCTACGAGCTCTTCCAGGGGTACTTCTTCTGCGAGCCGGAGATCGTCACCGGGCGCGAGATCCCGTCGTCGGCCTCCTGCTCGCTGCGCGACATTGCCGTCCTCACGCGCCCCGACGCGACCTTCGAGGAGATCGAGGCGATCGTCACCCGCGATCCCGGCCTGACGCTGCGCCTCCTGCGCCTGCTCAACTCGGCCGCCTACTCGCTGCGCCGCCGCATCACGTCGGTTCACGACGCGGTGACGATGCTCGGTCCGCGCACGGTCCGACAGTGGGCGATGATGCTCGTGCTCAGCGGCATCAGCACGCACTGCGATGAGCTCGTGCCGACGGCGCTGAGCCGCGCGCGCACGCTCTCGCGCCTGGCGGAGCTGCGCGAGGGCGACGCCGAGATCGCGTTCTCGGTCGGCCTGCTGTCGGTCGCCGACGCGATGCTGGGCGTGTCGATGGCCGACGCGCTCGACGGCATCCCGCTGCACGAGGCCGTCATCGACGCGCTGCTGCACCGTGCCGGGCCCGACGGCGTAGCGCTGACAGCGGTGCTCGCCTACGAGTGGGGCGCCACGGTGGGTGGGGACGGGCTCGTGCAGGAAGCGCTCGGCGCGTGCTACGCCGAGGCGCTGTCGTGGTCGCTGCAGACTGCGGCGTCGACCCGGGCACGCTGAAGCTGCCGCGGTGGACATGGTCGCCAACGCCCGGTAGGACTGGGCGGTGTCCTCCTTGCGCGATCCCAAGCGGCTCAGCCTGCTCGCCGCGATCATGGGGTCGTTCGTGGTGGGGCTCGACTCGACGGTCGTCAACGTCGCGCTGCCGTCGATCTCACAGGATCTCGGGGGCGGCCTGGCCGGCCAGCAGTGGGTCTCCAACGCCTATCTGCTGGCGCTCGGCTCGCTGATCCTGATCGGCGGATCGCTTGGCGATCTGCTCGGCGAGCGGCGCGTCTTCGCGATCGGGGTGGCGGGTTTCGGCGTGGTGTCGCTGGTCTGCGCGCTGGCGCCGTCGATCGAGGTGCTGATCGCCGGCCGGGCGTTGCAAGGCGTCTTTGGTGCGCTGCTGACGCCGAGCGCGCTGGCGGTGATCGTGGCGGCCTTCCCGCCGCAGGAACGCGGCATGGCGATCGGCTCTTGGACGGCGTGGGCAGGGATCGCGACGGTGATCGGCCCGCTCTGTGGCGGCTACCTGATCGACGCGACGTCCTGGCGCTGGATCTTCGCCATCAACGTCCCGTTCGTGCTCTTCACGTTGATGTTGATCGTGATCGCGGTCCCCCAGCGCCCGCGTACCGGGCAGCGCGCGCCGATCGACGTGCTCGGCGCCGTGCTCTGCGCGCTCGGGCTCGCCGGGCCGGTCTTTGCGCTGATCCGCCAGCCGGCGCTCGGTTGGGGCGCGCCGGGCGTTCTCGGTCCGGCGCTGGTCGGGATCGCGCTGCTGGCGACATTTTTGTGGTGGGAGTCGCGCACGGAGCATCCGATGCTGCCCCTCGGGCTGTTCAAGCGCCGCAACTTCGCGGTCGGCAACGCCGAGACGTTCACGATGTACGGCGGCCTGGGCATCACGTTTTTCTTCTTGGTGTTGTTCCTGCAGCAGGTGGCGGGCTACGACGCGCTGCAGGCCGGGCTGGCGACGCTGCCCTCGACGGTCGTCATGTTCTTGTTGTCCAAGCGTGCGGGCAGGATGGCCGATCGCTTCGGCCCGCGGCTGTTCATGGGCCTCGGGCCGTTGGTCGCCGCGGCCGGCCTGGCGCTGATGATGCGCCTGGACGCGACGCCGGACTACTGGACCGACGTGCTGCCGGCGTTGTTGTTGTTCTCGCTCGGTCTCTCGGCGACCGTCGCGCCACTGACGGCGACGGTGCTTGCCGATGCCGACGAGAGCAACGCGGGCATCGCGTCCGGGGTCAACAACGCCGTTGCGCGCGTGGCGAGCTTGCTCGCGGTCGCCGCGCTGGGCGCCGTCGTGTCGGCCTCCTTCTCATCGTCGATCGACGCCTCGTTGGCCGGTCAGCCGCTGAGCCCTGCGGCGACCAAGGCCGTCGCCGAGGCCAAGCGCGCGACGATCGCCACCGTCGACGTTTCCCAGCTCCCGCCCGCCGAGCGCGCGCCCGTGGCCTCCGCAGTCCAGGACGCTTCGGTCGACGCCTTCCGACTCGGCATCGGTCTTGCCTCCGTGCTGGTCGCGATCGGCGGCGTCCTCGGCCTCGTCGGCATCGTCAACCCCCGGCGCAAGGTCCGCGGCGAGGACTGCGCGGGCGGCCAGCTCGTCGCCGCGCCGCTGGACGCTGCGCGGCTGCCGGAGGGGGAGCGGGCTGCGGCGACGGCGTAAGTGACGAAAGGCGTGGTCGTGCATGCCTAGCATGAGGTCGTGCTCGGACTCCCAGACGACATCCAGGCCTGCCTCTTCGATCTCGACGGCGTGCTGACCCAGACGGCGAAGGTCCACGCCGCCGCGTGGAAGACGATGTTCGACGAGTACTTGCGACAGCGAGACGGGGAGGGCTACGTCGCATTTGACGCCCGTCACGACTACGACGAGTTCGTCGACGGCCGTCCGCGCGTCGACGGCGTGCGCGGCTTCCTGACGTCGCGCGGGATCGACGCGGATGAGGCCACCGTCAAGGAGCTCAGCGACCGCAAGAACGAGCTCGTCCTCAAGCTCATCGAGCGCGACGGCGTCGAGGCCTACGACGGCTCGGTGGACTACGTCCATGCTGCGAAGGATGCAGGGCGCAAGCTCGCCGTCGTGTCCTCCAGCGCCAACGCCAAGGAGGTGCTCGAGGTGGTCAAGATCCTCGACCTCTTCGATCACGTCGTCGACGGCCATGCGGTCGCCGAAGGCGGGCTGAAGGGCAAGCCCGCGCCCGACACCTTTCTGGCGGCCGCCGAGGCGCTCGGCATCGAGCCCGCGCACGCCGCGGTCTTCGAGGACGCGCTGGCGGGCGTCGAAGCGGGCCGGGCTGGAAGCTTCGGGGTGGTTGTCGGCGTCGATCGGGTAGGCCAGGCTGACGCGCTGGCTCAGCACGGCGCCACCATCGTCGTCAAGGATCTCGCCGAGCTGCTGCCGTGACCGACCACCCCACCTACTCCGAGGACCCGTGGGCCCTGCGCGAGGAGGGCCTGAACCTCGAGCGCCTCGCGCAGTCCGAGTCGGTCTTCGCGCTTTCCAACGGCCACATCGGGATGCGCGGCAACCTCGACGAGGGCGAGCCCACCGGGCTGCCCGGCACCTACCTCAACGGCCTGCACGAGGTGCGTCCGCTGCCCTACGCCGAGACCGCCTACGGCAACCCCGAGGCGGGCGAGACGGTGGTCAACGTCACCGACGGCAAGCTGCTGCGCCTGCACGTCGACGACGAGCTCTTCGACGTGCGCTACGGCGAGCTGCTGCACCACGAGCGGGTGCTGGACTTCCGCGCCGGCGTGCTGCGGCGTCACGTCCACTGGTGTTCGCCGACCGGCGCCCAGGTGCGGATCACCTCGACGCGGCTGGTGTCGCTGGCCCAGCGGGGCGCGGCGGCGATCCTCTACGAGGTCGAGACGCTCGGAGACGGCGCGCGGCTGGTCATCCAGAGCGAGTTGGTGGCCAACGAGGATGGCCAGGTCGCGCCCAAGGTGAGCGACCCGCGCGCCGCGGCCGCGCTGCGTGCGCCGCTCAAGTGCGAGGAGGCCTACCACGACGACCTACGCGTCTCGCTCGTCCACCGCCTGGAGCGCAGCGGCCTGCGCACCTGCGCGACGATGGACCACATCGTCGATGGGCCCGAGGGCACCGAGGCACGCGCCGAGGCCACCGGCGACGAGGGCCGCGTGATCATCACCGCCGACGTTCCGGGCGGCGGCAAGCTGCGCGTGCTCAAGTTCCTTGCCTACTCCTGGTCGAGCTCGCGGTCGGTGGCGTCGCTGCGGGCCCAGGCCCGCGGCGGCCTCGCCGAGGCGCGCCACACCGGCTGGAAGGGACTCTGCGGCGAGCAGCGCGCCTATCTCGACGCGTTCTGGGAGGACGCCGACGTCGAGGTGGATGGCGACCCGGAGCTGCAGCAGGCGGTGCGCTTCGCGCTCTTTCACGTCCTGCAGGCAGGCGCCCGTGGCGAGCGACGCGCGATCCCCGCCAAGGGCCTCACCGGCTCGGGCTATGACGGCCACGCGTTCTGGGACACCGAGTGCTTCGTGTTGCCGCTGTTGACCTACACCCTGCCCGACGCTGCCGGCGACGCGCTGCGCTGGCGGCTGGCGACGCTCGACCTGGCGCGCGAGCGCGCCACCCAGCTCGGGCTCAAGGGCGCCGCGTTCCCGTGGCGTACGATCGCCGGCCGCGAATGCTCGGGCTACTGGCCGGCCGGCACGGCGGCCATGCACATCGGCGCCGACATCGCCGTCGCCGTCCTGCGCTACCAGCACGCGACCGACGACGTCGCCTTCGCCCGTGACGTCGGCCTGCCGCTGCTGGTCGAGACCGCACGCTTGTGGGCGGCGCTCGGCCACCACGACCGCAAGGGGCGCTTCCGGCTGCCCGGCGTCACCGGCCCAGACGAGTACAGCTCGCTCAGCGACGACAACACCTACACCAACCTGATGGCGCGGCGGAACCTGCTCGGTGCGGCCGAGGCGGTCGACCGCCATCCCGAGGAGGCCGAGGCGCTCGGCGTCGTCGCCGACGAGGTGGGTGTCTGGCGCACGGCGGCCGAGGCCATGCACGTCCCCTACGACAAGATCCTCGACGTCCACATGCAGGCCGAGGGCTTCACGCACAACGCCCGCTGGGACTTCGATGGCACGCCTGCCGAGAAGTATCCGTTGTTGTTGCACTATCCCTACTTTGACCTCTACCGCAAGCAGGTCGTCAAGCAGGCCGACCTCGTCATGGCGCTCTACACCTGCGGCGACCGCTTCACCGAGGCCGAGAAGGCACGCGACTTCGCCTACTACGAGCAGCTGACGGTGCGCGACTCGTCGCTGTCGGCCTGCGTGCAGTCGATCATCGCCGCCGAGACCGGCCACCTGGACCTGGCCTATGACTACCTCGGCGAGGCCGTGCTCATGGATCTTCGTGACCTCGCGCACAACACGCGCGACGGGTTGCACATCGCCTCGCTGGCCGGCAGCTGGCTCGCGCTCGTTGCCGGCTTCGGCGGCTTCCGCGACCACGACGGCGCGCTGTCCTTCGCGCCGCGCCTCCCACCGGGCCTGGGCCGCTTGGCCTTCCGCATCTGTGTCGCCCAAGGGCGCGTACACGTCGAGGTCAACGAGGGCGGTGCGACCTACACGCTGCAGCGCGGGTCGGCGCTGGAGGTCTCGCACTTCGGCGAGACGCTCAAGCTGAGCGCCGGCGTCCCGGTTCGCCGCGCCGTCCCGGAAGCGCCGCAGCGCGAGCGACCGACCCAGCCACCCGGCCGTGAGCCGCGCCGGCGCCACGCCGTGTCGGAGTAAGGTCGGCGCATGGCCTGGGACTTCAGCACCGACCCTGACTACGCCGCAAAGCTGGACTGGGCGCGCGCGTTCGTCCGGGAGGAGATCTGGCCGCTGGAGACGATTGCCGGCGACCTGTCGCAGGAGGCGCTGGATCGCATCTACGCACCGCTGCAGGAGCAGGTCCGCGCGCAGGGCCTGTGGGCTGCGCACCTCGATCCCGAGCTGGGTGGCCAGGGCTACGGACAGGTCAAGTTGGGGTTGTTGCATGAGGTGCTCGGCACGACGCCGTTTGCGCCCAACGCGTTTGGCTGCCAGGCGCCGGACTCGGGCAACAGCGAGGTGCTCGCGCTGGCCGGCACCGCCGAGCAGAAGGAGCGCTATCTGGAGCCGCTGCTGGCCGGCGACCTGAAGTCGGCGTTCTCCATGACCGAGCCCGACACCGCCGGCAGCGACCCCACCACCTTGAAGACGCGCGCGGTCCGCGATGGCGACGACTACGTGATCAGCGGGCGCAAGTGGTTCTCCTCCAACGCGTCGATCGCGGACTTCCTGATCGTCATGGCCGTCACCGACCCCGACGCCCGTCCCCATCAGCGCGCGACGATGTTCCTGGTCGACGCCGACACGCCGGGTGTGAACATCCTGCGCGACGTGCCGACGATGGAGCATCCGTGGGAGGCCTTCGGCAAGCTCGGTGGCCACGCCGAGATCGTCTACGAGGACGTGCGGATCCCGGCCACGCAGCGGCTCGGCGCCGAGGGCGAGGGCTTCTTGATCGCTCAGCAGCGGCTCTATCCGGGGCGCATCCACCACTGCATGCGCTGGCTCGGCGTTGCTCAGCGGGCCTTCGACATGCTCTGCGAGCGCGCGACCTACCGGGTCAGCGGCGGCAAGACGCTAGGCGAGCACCAGACCGTGCAGAACTGGATCGCGGACTCCGCGGCGCAGATGCAGGCGGCCAGGTTGATGACCTTGCACGCCGCATGGGTCATGGACACCCAGGGCGTCTCGGCGGCGCGCACGCCGATCAGCCTGATCAAGTTCTACGGCGCGGGCGTCCTGCACGACGTCATCGACCGTGCGCTGCAGGCTCACGGCTCGCTCGGCTACTCGACCGACCTCCCGCTGGAGGCGATGTACCGCTATGCGCGCGCCGCGCGGATCTACGACGGCCCCGACGAGGTCCACCGCCAGTCGGTCGCCCGCCACATCCTGCGCGGCTACGCGCCACCGGCCGGCGAGCTGCCGACCGAGCACGTGCCGACCCGCCGGGCGGCGGCACGCGAGCGCTTCGCGAGCGTGCTCGACGCGGTCACCGCCAACGACTGACCCGGGTCGTTCTGACCCCAAATATCGAGGCGAAAGCGACCTGGGCTCGGCGCGCAGTGGGTGGCCCGCGCGCGGACCGTGCGGGGTTTCGCTTGCCGCAGCGGCGGTACCTGCGTTTGCAGTGACCGATCCGCCACATGACGAGCAGCGCCGCGGCGATCAGGCGAAAGCCGCTCAGGCGGTGGTCGGCGAGCAGTTGCGCGCCGCGCGCGCCGAGGTCTTCCGCGCGTATCTGCGGGCGCGTGAGCGGGCTCGCACGCTGGTCGAGGAGGAGCACCACCACGAAGCCGGACGGCACGGCTCCACTACCTCTTGAACGCGCACGTGGAGGCGGTCGAGCGCTGGGACGAGCGGCGTCTGCCCTCCGTCGCCTGAGAGACTCCGGCGATGGATCTCGGACTCGACGGCAAGGTCGCGCTCGTCACCGGTGGCTCGCGCGGCATCGGGCGCGGGATCGCGGCGGCGCTGGCCGCCGAGGGCGCGCGCGTCGCGATCACCTCGCGCGATCCGGATGCCGGTGGGGCTGCCGCCGGCGCGGTCCACGGCAAGGCCTACACCTTCGACAGCGATGACCTCGGTGCGGTCGACGGCCTCGTCGCGGCCGTCGCGCGTGACCTCGGCCCGGTCGACATCTATGTCGCCAACACCGGCGGCCCGCCGGTCGGCGCCGACCCGCTGGGCTTCACCGACGAGCAATGGGAGGCCGCGCATCGCAGCCTCGTCATCTCGCCGATGGCGATCCTGCGCCGGGTGCTGCCCGGGATGCGTGAGCGTGGCTGGGGCCGCGTGCTCGCCGTCTCCTCCAGCGCAGCGGTCGAGCCGATCGCGGGCCTGCAGCTCTCCAACGCCAACCGTCCCGGCCTTCTGGCTGCCTTCAAGGAGCTCGCGCGCGAGACCGCGGGCGAGGGCGTGACCTTCAACGCGGTGCTCCCCGGCTGGATCGCGACCGACCGGATCGCCGGCAACGCGGGCGGGATGGAGGCCGCGCAGGAGGCCGCGCGGACCCAGGTCCCGGCCGGCCGCCTCGGCGAGGTCGCCGAGATCGCGGCGGCGGCGACCTTCTTGGTTTCCGACGCCGCGTCGTATGTGACGGGCCAGTCGCTGCGCGTCGACGGCGGGCTCACGCGCTCCTGGTGACCGTCACTTCAGGACGAGCATCTCCGGATGGGTGGCCAGGAGCGTCTGGGTGAAGACGTAGTTGAACGCGCCGACGGCGAGCAGGGAGATGACGACCGCCTGGTTCACTGCCCGGCCGACGCCTTCGGCGCCGCCGCTGGCGGTCATCCCCTTGTAGCAGCAGACGATCGCGACGATCGCACCGAAGAGCGTGCACTTGATCAGCGAGCCCCACACGTCGGTCGTCGTGCCGCTGGAGATGAACGTCGCGAAGAAGGGACCGAGCGGGGCGTGGTGGGTGAGGGTCGCGAGCATGCCGCCGGTGATGCCGGCGACGATCGCGAAGATGTCGAACAACGCGGTCACGATCATCAGGGCGAGGAAGCGCGGGACGACGAGGTTCTTGACGGGATCGACGCCGAGGACCTGGAGCGCGTCGAGCTCTTCGCGGATCTTGCGCGCACCAAGGTCGGCGGTGATCGCCGTGCCCGCGACGCCCGCGACGATGATCGAACAGATCAGCGGGGCGAACTCGCGGATCGAGGCGAGGCTGTAGAAGCTGCCAAGCCGGTCCACGGCGCCGAAGAGCTCGAGGAAGCCTGCGCCCTGGACGCCCGGCACCGCATAGTTGATGCAGACCGAGGTGATCAGCAGCGGCAACCAGCAGAGTCGCAGCGCGAACATGAACTGGAGTGCGAACTCGCCGCCGTACGGATAGGGCGGCCGGACCGCGGAAACGAGCGTCTTCCCGGTCAGGATCATCATGTCGCCGATCTCGCCGAGTAGACCCATGGCGGCGACAGTACCAGTGTGCTGGCACTCCGGGCAATTGGGTGGTGATCTCGCCCAGTACCCTGAACGTCGACATGGCGGAGAGCTGGGCCACCGCGGCCGGGATCGCGCTCG
This sequence comes from uncultured Conexibacteraceae bacterium, assembly GCA_963829185.1. Classification (GTDB taxonomy): domain Bacteria; phylum Actinomycetota; class Thermoleophilia; order Solirubrobacterales; family Solirubrobacteraceae; genus Baekduia. Next base: position 38,687 of record CAWHID010000005.1, on the reverse strand, counting down.
ACCACAAGGCGGACGTTCCGCTCGGCGTCCAGCTGGACTGGGTCGTGCGCGCTGCGGTCGCCTCGGGACGGCTCCGTGCCGGCGACCGGCTACCTGGCCTGCGCGAGGTTGCCGATCAGCTCGGTGTCAACCACAACACCGTCCGCGCGGCGGTTGCCAAGCTCGAGGCTGAGGGTCTGCTGGAGACCCGACATGGCTCCGGGACGTTCGTCGCCGCCAGCGCGGCCGCCCAGCTGCGCCAGGCCGCCCTGCTCGACGAGGTCGCCCAGCGCGCACACGACGCCGGCATCGCACCGCGCGAGCTGGCGGCCGCGCTGTACGTGGCCAAGCCGAGCTCGCACCGCGCGAGCGAGGACCAGACCGCCGCCGAGCGCCGGACGCTGCGCCAAGACCTTGCCGTGCTGGACCGCATTCTGTGCGAGCTCGAACCACAGCTCGACGTGGTGCTGGCGCGCGACCCGGCGCCCGCCCGCGGTGGCGGCCCTCGCCTGCTCGGCGCCGATGAGCTGCGGGGTCAGCGCGACATGCTCCTGCGCCGCCTCGCGCAGGTCCAGGCCGCGCTCGATGCGCAACGCGCCAGCGCCGGCGCGCCAGCGCCCGAGCCGGCCCCGGCGCCCACCCGCGCCACCGCGCCACGCCGTGCCTCCCGCGCCCGCCGTCCGCCGCGGCCGGGCACGGCGCCGGCGTAGGCGTTGTCGGTATACCTCTGACCATGCGGATAGCCCTCGGTGAACGCGCGTCCGGCGTCTCGGCGCGCGACCAGGTCTACCTCGCCTTGCGCGAGGCGATCATCAGCGCCGAGCTGGAGCCGGGCCGGCGCCTGTCGGAGAACGAGCTGGCCGAGCGGCTCGGCGTCAGCCGCACGCCCGTGCGCGAGGCGCTGGTGCGGCTGCGCGACGAGCGGCTGGTCGCGATTGTGCCGCAGCTCGGGACGTTCGTCACGCTGATCTCCAACGACGGCGTCGAGGATGCCGCGTTCGTCCGCGAGGCGCTGGAGTGCGCTGCGATCCGGCTGGCGACCGAGATCGCGCGCCCTGAGGATCTCGCCGAGCTGCAGGCCAACCTCGCTGCCCAGGACCGCGCGCAGGAGGCCGGGGACGCCGACGCGTTTGACCGCCTCGACGACGCGCTGCACCGTCGCCTCTGCGAGCTGTCGGGCCGCGAGATCGCCTGGCACCTGAGCCGCCGTGCCAATGGCCACCTTGATCGCGTTCGCCGCCTGAGCCTGCCCGAGCCCGGCTATCTCGGTGAGATGGTCGCCGAGCACCGCCAGGTCGTCGCTGCCGTCGCCGACCGCGACCCCGATCACGCCGAGGCCACGTTGCGCCACCATCTGCGCATGGTCCTGTCCAGCCTGCCCCACATCCGGGAGGCACACCCGGACTACTTCGAGGAGAGCGAATGAGCGCCGAGATCTCCGCGCCCACCGCCAAGGGCGCCGTGGAGACCGTCGAGCCGACCCGCGCACAGCGCACGGTGGCCCGCCGGATGGCGGAGTCCAAGGCGACGATCCCCGACTTCGAGGCGACCGTCGAGGCCGACGTGACCGAGCTGCTGGCCGCCCGCGGCAACGTGACCGTCACGGCCGCGATCGTCCACGCCGCCGGGATCGCGCTGCGCGAGCACGGCTCGGTCAACGGCGCGTATGCCGACGGCAAGTACCAGCACTACGAGCGCGCCAACGTGGGCGTCGTGGTCGGCGGTGGCGAGGCGCTCGTGATCCCGACGATCTTCGACGCCGACGCCAAGTCGGCCGCCACGGTCTCCGAGCAGCTCGCGGCGCTCGTCGCCGAGGTCCGCGACGCCACGATGACCGCGGCGGCGCTGTCGGGCGCGACGTTCACGGTGTCCAACCTCGGCATGCACGGCGTGCGTGACTTCACAGCGATCATCCAGCCGGGCCAGGCCGCGACGCTCGCTGTCGGCGCCGCGGTGCAGCAGCTCGCGTTGCGGGAGGGGGCGGTGGTCGCACGGCAGGTCTTGACGCTCACCCTCAGCGCCGATCAGCGCATCGTGTCGGGCACCGATGCCGCGTCCTTCCTGGCGCGCATGCGTGCGCTGCTCGAGGATCCCACGACGCTGCTCGGGTAGTCCGAGGTTGTGCAGCACGCCATCCCGTCGCTGAACCGCGCCGCCGCCTCGGCCACGCTGCACTGCCTCACGGGCTGCGCGATCGGTGAGATCCTCGGCCTCGTCATCGCGACCGCGCTCGGGTGGGGCGACGCGGCGTCGATCGCGATCGCGATCGTTCTCGCGTTCTTCTTCGGCTACCTGTTCACGATGGTGCCGCTCCTGCGGGCCGGGTTGGCCCTTGGCGCGGCGGTCCCGCTGGCGCTTGCGGCGGACACGTTCAGCATCGCCACGATGGAGGTGCTGGATTCGCTGGCGATGCTCTTGATCCCCGGTGCAATGGACGCCGGCCTCGGCGACCTGCTCTTCTGGGCCAGCCTCGCCGGCGCGTTGTTCCTGGCTTTCTGGGCGGCGTTCCCCGTCAACCGCTGGCTGATCGCGCGCGGCAAGGGCCATGCGGTCGTCCACCAGTTCCACGAGGGGCACGGCGGCGACGCCCCAGCCACGAGCACGGGCCGGCGTGAGTGACGCGGCGGTCCTGACCGCCAACGCGGCCAACAACGCCCGTGGCGACCGTGTCCGCCGGCGGCGCTGGAAGCCGGCGCGCGCGGCGGCGTGGGCGCTGCTGGACGGCGAGGTTGCACGTGGCGCGCGCGTCGCGATCGCGGGGGCGGGCAACGGCGACGACCTTCCGCTGCGGCGCCTGGCGCGCCGGGCCCGCCGGCTGGATCTGATCGACGTTGACGAGCGCGCGCTGGCGGGCGCGCGCCGACGGGCGATTACCGCCCACGCGCTCGTCGAGGACCTCACGGGCGGCGCCGCTGACGCGGTCCTCGCGGGGGCGACCGTCGCGGTGCCGGCCACGCCGATCGGCGACGGCCCCTATGACGTCGTCGTCTGCGATCTCGTCCTGACCCAACTGCTCTACCCGGCGCTGAAGGCCACAGGCACCATGACCGGCGCCGAGATTGACAAGGTGCTCCTGCGCGACGGCCAGCGGATCACCGACGGCGTGGTCGCCCGGCTGCACGCCGCGGCGCCCGGCGGGGCGGTCGTGATCCTCCACGACCTGCTGGGCTGGTGGGACGGCCACCGCCAGCCGTTCACGCTCGACGACCTGCTGGCCGCGCCCGACCCTGCCGCCGCGCTCAGCCTCGCTCGCCGCGGCTCGCTGCCCTACGGCTGCGACCCCTGGCTGGCCACCGAGCGCGCCGGCGCCCACGTCACGCGCACCGCGCTCTGGCGCTGGCCGTTCGCGCCGGGCGCCGATTACTTGGTCTTCGGCCTCGTCACGAGAGGTGGCTGACCTCCTCAGACCACCAGGCCGTGGCGGACGGTGTTCTCGGTGACCGTCCGCGCCTCAACGAACTGCAACAGGTAGTCGGGCCCGCCGGCCTTCGGGCCGGTGCCCGACAACCGCCCGCCGCCGAATGGCTGGCGGCCGACCATCGCCCCCGTGATCTCCCGGTTGACGTACAAGTTGCCAACGGGCGTCCGCGCGGCCACCAGCTCCACCGTGCGCGGCGAGCGCGAGAAGAGCCCGCCGGTGAGCGCAAAGCGCGACGCGTCGACCTTCGCGCACGCCTCCTCGATCGACGCGACCGACTGCAGCGCCAGCACGGGCCCGAAGATCTCGTCCGCGATCACCGGATGCTCGTCGGGCAACCCGGCCAGCAGCGTCGGCGCGACGTAGAAGCCGTCGGCCGGCAGGCCGTTGGCCGCCGCGACGCGCGTGGCGGCCGTGGCGCCCTGCTCGACGTAGCGGCGCACGCGGGCCTGCGCGGCGGCGTCGATGACCGGCGGCACATCGGTCGCGAAGTCCTCGGCTGGCCCGACCTGCAGCGTGCGGATCGCACCCGCCAGGCGCTCGGCGAGCGCGTCGGCGATCCGGTCGCAGACGAGCACGTGCGAGGCGGCCGAGCACTTCTGGCCGGCGAAGCCGAAGGCGCTGGAAAGCAGCGCGGGGACGGCGTCATCGAGGTCGGCGTCGGCGTCGACGATCACCACGTTCTTGCCGCCCATCTCAGCCACGACCTTCTTGATGTGGAACTGGTTGTCCTCCACCTTGGCCGCGCGCTCGAGGATCGAGCGCCCCGCCGCGCACGAGCCGGTGAAGACGATCGTGTGCACGCGTGGGTCGGCGACCAGCGCACGGCCGGGCTCATCGCCACCCGGCAGCAGCGCGAGCGCATCGTGTGGGACGCCGGCGGCGTGCAGCGTGTCGACGACGGCCTTCGCGCACGCCGGCGCCTGCTCGGCGGGCTTGAGGACGACGGCGTTGCCGGTCGCCAGCGCGGCGCTGGCCATGCCGGTGGCGATCGCCAGCGGGAAGTTCCACGGCGCGATGACCGCGGTGACGCCGCGCGGCACGTAGCGCATGGTGTTGCGCTCGCCGGGGAGCTGGATCAGGGCCCGGCCCCGATCCAGCGCTTCGGCGCCGGCGGCGTAGTACTCCAAGAAGTCGATGGCCTCGCAGACGTCGCCGTCGGCTTCGGGCCACGGCTTGCCGCACTCGCGCACGGCGAGCGCTGCGAGCTCCAGGCGGCGGTGGCGCAGCAGATCGGCAGCGCCACGCAGGACCGCTGCGCGCTCGGCGGCGCTGCGCGAGGACCATGCCCGTTGACCCTCGAGCGCGCGCGACAGCGCCGCGTCGACATGCGCAGCGGTCGCGGCGTGGGCGTGCGCCACGACGCGCGACGGGGCGCCGGGGTCGACCGAGGCGAACGCGTCACCCCGCACCAGCTCGGTGCCGATCAGCATCGGAACTTCCAGCGGCAGTTGCGCGTCGAGCGCCGCGAGTGCCGCGAGCGCGTCGGCGCGCACCTCGGCGCGGCGCAGCTCCAGCAGCGGCTCGTTGACGAACTCGGTGCTCGTGGTGGCGCTCATGGCTTCTCCAGCAGGGTGGTGAGGTCGGCGCCCTCGGCCTGGGCGCGCAGGAAGGAGTCGTTGCTGGTGTTCTCCAGCAAGCGACGCACCAGGTAGGCCATCCCCGCCACGAGGTCGCCAATCGGGCAGTAGGCGCGCACGCGGCGCCCGGCGCTCAGCAACGCGGCCTGCGTCTCGTCGCCGAGCCCCCGCAGGACCTGCAGCTCGATGTCGGCGCCGTGGGCGTCGGCGTAGGCGGCGGCGTGGGCGATCGACCGCAGGTTGTGCGAGGCGATCGCCGTACGAACAGCCGGCTGCGCGTCGATCAGCCGCCGCGTCAGCTCCTCGAAGTTGCGGTCGCACGCGCGGCGGTCGGTGAAGACCGGCGAGCGCCAGCCGTGCTGGACGGCCTCCACGGTCTCGTGGTCCCAATAGGCGCCTTTGACCAACCTGATGGTCAACGGGTGCGCGCGCGGGTGGGTGCGGGCCCAGTCCAGGAGGCGGTCGAGGTGCACGGGCGACTCGATCAGGTAGGCCTGCAGGACGATGCCCGCCGACGGGCCGTCGGCGAACTCGGGCTCGCTGAGCAGCTTGAGCGTCAGCTCGGTGACGGCCTCGCGCGTGTCGAAGGACTCCATGTCGATGTGGAGGTGTGCGCCGGTGTCGCGCGCGACGGTCAGCAGGCGGCGCAGCCGCGCCTGCGCGCCAGCGATGCCGCGCTCCGGCGCGTTGGAGCGCAGCAGCGGCGTGAGCGCCGAGACCTTCACCGAGAGGTTGACGCGCGGCAGCGGGCCGGCGGCGTCGTGTTCCAGCAGCGGGCGTGCCGGCCAGTCCTGCGATGCGGCGTGCAGGACGCGCAGCGTCTCCTCGCAGCGGTTGGCATAGGAGTCGGCCTCCTCCTCGGTGACCGTCGCCTCGCCGAGCAGGTCGATCGTCGTCGCGACGCCGTCGTGCCACATCCGCTCCACGGCCGGCAGCGCGTCCGTTGCGTCGGCGCCGATGATGAACCGTTGCGCCATCTGCTTGACGCCCGCGGCTGCCGCGTGGGCGACGGGGCGCTTGGTGAGCGCGCCGTCGGCCAGCGCTGCGCCACGCCGCGCCAGCGGAGAATCCTCGGCCTCGCTCAGCAGCTCGCTCAGATGGCGCGCCAGATCGTCGGGGTCCGCGCATGCGGGGCGGACGTCGACAAAGCGAAAGACGGCGGCCCGCAGCTCGGCGTCATCGACCATCGCGCCCATGATCCGGCGCTCGAGGGCCGCACGAGGGGTGTGACGCTCGGCGGGCATCGCGGCGATGAGTTCGCGGCCGATCGCGGCGATCGCCGGTTCGAGGTCGCTGCTCATCTCGGCGTCCATCAGCATGGTTGCGATGTTCCCCGTGCGCGCGGCTTCCAGCAGCGCGCGCCCGTCTCGATCGCATGCCCGCCGCTGCGACAGCTGTCGCAGCGGCGTATCGTCGGCACCGATGGCCGTCGAGCTGCAGGATCTCGTAGACGACCTCGCCGCCACGGTCGGCCGTCCGGTCGCGCTCGAGGACCGGCGCTGGCGCCTGCTGGCCTTCAGCGCGCATACCGAACTGGAGGATCGCGTCCGCCAGGCCTCGATCCTGGCCCGCGCGGCACCGCCCGACGTCGTCGCGTGGCTCGACACGCTCGGCCTGGAGGGCGCCGGCGACATCGTCGACACGCCGGCCAACCCGGCGATCGGCATGGGCCCGCGCACCTGCGCGCCCGTGCGCCACGACGGCGTGCTGCTCGGCTTCCTCTGGGTCATCCCCGGCCGTGTCGCGCTCGGCGCCGGCGAGCGCGCGGCGCTCGTCGCTTCGGCGGCTGAGGCCGCCACGACGCTCTGGGCCCAGCGCGCCGGCGGGGGAGAGGCGCACGCCCGCATCGCGGCGCTCCTCGCCGAACTGCTCGACGACCCAGATGCTGCGATCCGCGCCCGGGCGGCCGCCGAGTTGGGCGCGCGACAGGGCTGGACGCACGGTGCGACCTTCGCGATTGCGCTGACCGAGAGCGCCGAGACGGCCGAGATCGCCGAGCGCGCGCGGCGGCGCTGGCATGCCGACGACCTCGTGTGGCGCGTGCGCGGCGAGGTCGCGACGGTGATCGCCCATCTCGGCGGCGGTCGCGACGCGGCCGCCCTGGCCCGTGCGCTCGTCGACGCCGGCGCCGCGCAGGCCTCGGCATCGTCGCCGTTTGTCGATCTGTCCGCGGCGCGCGAGGCGCTCGGCGGCGCGGGCGCCACGCTGCTCGCCGTTCAGTGCATCGCGGCGCTGGGACCCGCGGCCGCCCACGACGAGCTCGGCGCGTGGCCGGCGGTCGCGCGGTTGTGGGACGCCTCCGGCCGGCCTGGTGTCCCCGCGCCGCTGCCGGCGCTGCTCGGCGCGCGCGCCGGGATCGAGCTGGTGCAGGCGCTGGAAGCCACGCTCGATGCCGCCGGCGATGTCGCCGCGGCGGCGCGGGAGCTCCACGTCCACCGGGCGACGCTCTACCGCCGCCTGCGGCGGGTCGAGGAGCTGTCGGGCCTGGCGCTGGATCGTGGTGATGACCGCCTTCACGCCCAGTTGGCAGTGCGTATGTGGCGACTTGGGGGTTCGCTCGGCCTAGGATGAGCAGATGCCCGCCCTTCAGCGTGCCCGGCGATCAACGGCCTTTGAGACCGTGCTCCTGCTCGTCGTGGCGATCGGGATGGCGATTATCCTGCAGGCCTTCGCGGTCAAGCCCTACCGGATCCCGAGCGGGTCGATGGAGCCGACGCTGCACGTTGGCGACCGCGTGCTGGTCAACCGCTTCTCACACCGCGTCCTGGGCAACGATCCCAAGGTCGGCGACATCGTGGTGTTCAACCCGCCGCGCGGCGCCGACTCCCGCCAGCCGGTCTGCGGTCGCGGCGGCGAGGGTGGCGGCACCCAGACGCCCTGCGGGCAGCCGACCGCGCAGAAGTCCTCACAGACCTTCATCAAGCGCGTCGTCGCGGTCGGCGGCGATCGCGTCGCGGTCAATGGCGGGCACGTGATCCGCAACGGCCGTCAGGTCGACGAGCCGTTCATCACGCCGTGCGAGCCCGCCTCGGGCACGTGTGACTTCCCGCGGGAGATCACGGTTCCCAAGGGCTATGTCTTCCTCATGGGCGACAACCGCGGCAACTCCGACGACAGCCGCTACTGGGGACCGATCCCAGTCAGCTGGGTCATCGGTGGCGCGTTTGCGACCTACTGGCCGCCGTCGCGCATCGGCGGCGCCGGGTAGCGGAGCTCAGGACGGCGGGACGGTCACGGCGCCCTTGGACAAGAGCCGGCCGTAGTGGTGCGCTGAGCGCGGGCCGTACCCCGGCCAGACGTACCAGCGGTAGCTGCCGGCGGTCAGCTTGTAGGTGTGCCCGCGGTAGCGCCACGATGGCTTGAGCGTGTAGCGGGCGACCGTCGGCCAGGCGCTGAGGATCTTGCGGCCGTTGCGGAAGAGCTGCAGGTTGTAGTACTTGACCTTGGGCCGAGCGCGCCACGTCAGGGTCGGACGCTTGGCCTTGGTCTTCGCGGTGGTCGACGTCGCCGTCGGCCCTCCCGTGCCCGCCGTCGTCGTCGGCGGTGGCGGTGCCGGGATGACCGGGGCTGGCGCCGGCGGCGTGCCGTAGCTGAAGGTGAACGGCAGCGGGGCGCTGACGTTGCCGGCATGGTCGCGGCAGGTGCCGGTCGGCGCGACGGCGGACCCCTCGGGCCCGGCGTAGGTGAGCGTCGTGCAGGCGGCGATGCCGGAGGTCGCGTCGGTGGCCGACCAGCTGATCGGCAGCGGCGCGGTGTAGAACGGGCTGACGTCGGGCGGCCGCGCGGGGGTGGCGATGACCGCGGTTGGCGGCGTCCGGTCGATGTGGACGGTGACGGTCCGGCTGATCGACCCTCCTGCGTTGTCTGAGACAGTGCAGGAGACCGCGGTAGCGGGCGTGTCGGCGGTGAGCTGTTGGGGCAGGCAGTCGGGGCTGGCAGTCGTCGCGCCCGAGAAGGTCCAGCTCACGACGACATCGCTGATGTACCAGTCGTTGTCGCCCTTGGTGCCGGTGACGGTTTGCGAAAGGTCCAGAGCGAGCGCGACCGTCGGGGTGCTCAGCACCATCGTCAACGCAGCGGCGAGCACTCCGAGGAGCCGAGACGCCTCCGTTGCACCTCGCAACGGTGAGTCAATTGATGCTTTTCTAGCGATGCTTGCGCGCCTCATCGCCGCGGTACGGTACGCCGGTCAGGCGGTGCCCGTCAATGGCGCGGGCCACTGGCGATGGGTCAGTTGATGACCGATGCTGAGCGTTGCGCGGTGATAACGAGCCTCGCGCCGGGCACACCTTCACCATGCCTCCCGCACCAGTCGCCCGTGCCGACGCGCTGCTCGGCGCCGCCATCGAGGCGACGATCAAGCGCCACCATCGCCGTCGTCTGCGGCGGCTCGGCCACGGTGGCGTTCTGAATCCGCCGCCCGCGCCCACGCTCTTTGCCAGCGGCGACACGCCGCCGCGGCCGGGCTGCTCGCTGGAGGTCTTGGTCGATGGTGCGACGGCGCTGCCCGCGATGGCCGAAGCCCTGCGCGCCGCGCGATCGCACGTGCACATCACCGGCTGGCACCTCGCGTCGCACTTCGAGCTCGTCCGCGGCGAGCGCCCGGTCGCGATCGGCCCACTGCTGGCCGAGCTGGCCGAGCGCATCGATGTCCGCGTGATGGTGTGGGCCGGCTCGCCGGTCCCGCTCTTTCATCCCACGCGCAAGGAGGTCGAGGCCGAGGTGGAGAAGCTGACGCGCGACACCAACATCCAGGCCTACCGCGATCCTCGCGAGCATCCCGTCCACTGCCATCACGAGAAGACCATCGTCATCGACGACGAGATCGCGTTCGTCAACGGCATTGACATGACCGACCAGGCTGGGGACCGGTTCGACAGCTCCGACCACCATGCGCGCCGCAAGCTCGGCTGGCACGACGTCGGAACGCGTCTGGAGGGGCCGGCAGTCGCCGACGTCGCCAGCCACTTCACCATGCGCTGGCGCGAGGTCAGCGGCGAGACGCTGCCACCGCCGATCGTCGCCGCGCCGGTCGACGGGGCGCGCGCCAGCACCGTCCAGATCGTGCGCACCGTCGCCGAGGACATGTACGACTCCGTCCCCAAGGGCGACTTTCGCATCCTCGAGTCCTACATCCGCGCGATCCGCTCGGCACAGGACTACATCTACCTTGAGAACCAGTTCCTCTGGTCGCCGGAGATCGTCGACGACCTGGTCGCCAAGCTGAAGGCGCCGCCGAGCCCCGACTTCCGGCTCGTCGTCCTGCTGCCCGCCCGCGCCAACAACGGCCAGGACGACACGCGCGGCCAGCTCGCGGTGCTCGCCGATGCCGACGGCACCGGCAACCCGCACTTCCTCGCCGCGACGATTCGCTCGCGTACGGACGGCCGCGACGATCCGCTCTACGTCCACGCCAAGGTCGGCATCGTCGACGACTGCTGGCTGACGATCGGCTCGGCGAACCTCAACGCCCACTCCTTGCTCAACGACACCGAGATGAACGTCGTCACCGATGACGCGGCGCTTGCGCGCGCCACGCGCGAGCGGCTGTGGGCTGAGCACCTTGAGGTCGATCAGGGACAGATCGCCGGCGTCGCGCCCGCACGTGTGGTCGACGAGCGCTGGCGCCCGATCGCGATGGAGCAGCTGCGCCGTCGCGAGGCGGGCGAGCCGCCGACGCACCGCCTGGTCGCCCTCCCGGGCGTCTCCAAGCGCGCGCGCCGGCTGCTCGGCCCGCTGCAAGGGATGGTTGATGACGGCTAACTGGCCGCCGCGACCACCACCGGCGTGATGCCCGCCATGCCGCGGCCGTTGGGGTGGAACGGCGCTGCCGTGTTGCCCGGGATCAGCGGCTCGATCCAGCGCGTGCCCGAGGACTTGCAGGCGTCCTTGCCGATCGCCGCCGTGTAGGCGTCGACGTAGACCGCGCCGTTGGCCGCGGCCTGCTGGGCCAACATGGTGTTCAGCCGCTTCTGGGTCGCGCGCAGGTACGGGACGTCGGCCCAGGCCAGCGGGACCTGTGGCCAGCAGCCGCTGCCCGTCTCGGGCAGGATCGGCATGTAGGCGACGACCAGGACGCGCGCGCTGGGCGACCGCGCGTGGATGCCCTGGATGACGGCCGCCACCTTCGGTGCCGTTGCGTTGATGCGGGCGGCGAGCTGGTCGACCCCGCCGGAGTTGTACTGGTCCTGGCAGGGGTGGCCGAACGGCGTCGCCGACGCGCAGTTCTCGATGATCGAGGTGAAGCCGATGTCGTTGCCGCCGATTTGCAGCGACACGGTCTGCACCGAGGTGTTGAGCGCGTTGAACTGCGGCGGGTTCGGGCCGGGCGTGACGTTCTGCGCCGCGGTCATGTCGTCGGTCTTGGCGCCGCTGCAGGACACGTCGGCCAACGAGCGGCCGAGCTGCGCCGCCGCGAGATGGGCGAAGTTGCGATCCGAGCGCAGGCAGCCCAGCGGGTTGAGCGACTGGTTGGGGATCAGCGGGCCGGCAGCAAACGAGTCGCCGAGCCCGACCCATTGGGCGCCGGACGCCGGTGACGCGATGCCGATGGTGAGCGAGAGCGCCGCCAGCAGGGCGATGACAGCACGCACGCGAGGGACAGAACGCATGAAGTTCCTCCTGAGGGATGGTGGTTTGCGGCCGAACCTAATCGACCACCACCACGCCCGTGGGAGAAACTGTCCGTTATAGGTCTCTCAGCAACTAGGCCAATTGGCCTAGGTCATTCGGCGCCGCGACGCGATGAACCATCCGAGGGCGACGCCGAGCACCATGCCCGCCACGAGCGAGACCGGGATTGGGTTCTCCTTGGCGGTTGTCGCAGCGCCACCGGCGGCGTGCTGCGCACCATCGGCAACGGCGGCCGGTGTGGCGTCGCTGACCTTCTCCTTCGCCGCACCCGCGGTCCCGGTGACCTTCGCCTTGGCCTCCTCAACCTTGTGCGACACCTTGGCCTTGGTCTCTTCGACCTTCTCGTGCGCGCGCGCCTTAACGTCGGCGCGCTGCGCCAGCTCAGCCGCTGTGTCGGCCAGCTCCTCGCGCGTGTGCTCGATGTCGGCGCGGATCTCCTCGGAGGAGCGGGTCTCGCTCATCGCGCGGCCTCCTGGTGGTGGCGGGCCTCGGCGACGTGCTCCTTGGTGTAGCGCACGTCCTCCTTGGTCGTTTCGAGCGCCTGCTGGGGCACGGGCGGGACGGCGCGCTTGGTCCGCGCCTTGCCCAACAGGGCTAGGACGCCGGCGACGGCCAAGAGCACGACCGCGACGATCAGCGCCGCCAGCCAGCCGGCGACCGCGGTCGACAGTGCGAGGATCGCGGTGGCGACCAGCGCGCCCACGCCATAGAGACCAAAGAGGCCGGCGCCGCCGAACATTCCAGCGCCGATTCCCGCCTGCTTGCCCTTCTCGGTCAGCTCGACCTTGGCCAGTTCGAGCTCTTGGCGGACCAGCGTCGACACCTGCGTCGAGAGGTCCCTGACCAGCTCACCGGCCGGTCGCTGTCGTAGATCGGCACGGCCGTTGGGGGGTGCCGTGGGTCCCGCAGAAGAGTCGATCATCCTTCCCGCGAGGTACCCAACCACCTTGGTCGGCATGCGGAGTCCCTGAGCGCGCAATGGCCAGGAAACCCGCGGCAAGGCGACGCTCAGGCCGCGGCGGGCATCTTCGCGCCGCCGGGCCCGGGCGCGGGCTGGACGTCGCGCAACTCGATCGGCTTGCCGCAGGTGCGGCAGATCCGCCGCTCGTCCATCTCGCCACCGCAGTCGCGGTGCAACAGCAGCATCGGGATGCCGTCCTCGCCGGCGAGGTGCTTGTCGCCGAACTGCAGCAGCGCGATGATCGACGGCCACAGGTCACGGCCCATCTCGGTCAGGCGGTACTCATGGCGCAGCGGGCGCTCCTGGTAGGGCACCCGCTCGAGGATCCCGGCCGTGACGAGGCGCTCCAGGCGGTCCTGCAGGACGTTGCGCGCGACGCCGAGACGGTCGGCGAAGTCGCCGAAGCGCCGGACGCCGAGGAACGCGTCGCGGATGATCAAGAGCGTCCATCGCTCGCCAACCAGCTCGAGCGTTCGAGCGACGGAGCAGCGCTGCGACTCGTAGGTCCGACCAAGCATCGCCACCATGCTAGCGCCGTAGGATTGCTTGAAGCTACTAACTTGGCGGCTCGGCCGCGTGGCCGCCAACCCGCGAGGCTCCTGCCGCCTCGGCATGGGCTTAGTCCCAGACCCGAACCATCGCGCTCCGCCAGGAGCGCAAGAGCGCTATCCTGCGAGGTCGACTCGCTCCGGGGCGAGTCGTTTCTTTGCCCCGGGTCAGAGCAGTCCAACCAACTTTCCTCAGTTCACCCTCGACGGGAGCCCGTTATGGCCCGCGGAGACGTGCGTATTGCCGTGACCCTCGCCTGCGAGGACTGCAAGCGCCGCAACTACCAGACGAATAAGAGCAAGCGCAACACGCCCGACCGCATCACCCTGCGGAAGTTCTGCAAGTGGTGCCGCTGCCAGACGAGCCATCGGGAGACCCGCTAGCTCCCTGCAGCACCGCACGATCATGGCTGACCGAACCAAGAGCGGGGACGACCCGCACGACCCCTCCGAGCCGACCGAGCTGCACCGGGAAAACATCCCGGGCTCGCTCGATCACGCTTCGGGCGAGGTCGAGGAGTTCGAGGCCAGCCTGGTCAGCGGCGCCAACGGCGACGCCGGCAATGATCCCGACGACGAGCTCAACCGCCGGGCGAGCGAGCCGGTTGGCGACCTCGACGACGATGGCGACATCGACGCCGATGATCGGGCGCTGGCCCGCACCGGTGGCCGTGAGACCGCGCAACCGTCCAAGGGCGGCCCGCGTTTCCTGCAGTTCCTGCGCGCATCATGGGCTGAGCTCCAGCGCGTGCAGTGGCCGGACCGCCGTCAGGTCTTTCAGGCCACGAGCGTCGTCATCGGCTTTGTGATCGTCGCGGGCGCCTACCTTGGCGTGGCCGACTGGGCCGCCCAGAAGCTCGTCAACTTCATCATCTAGGTCTTAGGGACCGCAGAACACTTCATGTATCGCTGGTACGTCGTCAACACCTACTCCGGACACGAGAACAAGGTCAAGTCCAACCTTGAGCATCGCGCGAGCTCCCTCGGGCAGCGTCGCGCTATTCGCTCAGTGGTGGTCCCGACCGAGACCGTGTCGGAGATGAAGGACGGGCAGAAGGTCTCCCAAGAGAAGCGGACCATGCCCGGCTACGTGCTGGTCAACATGGACCTCAACGAGGACTCGTGGCAGCTCGTCAAGGGCACGCCCGGCGTCACCGGCTTCGTCGGCGCCTCCAACGAGCCCGTTCCGCTCACCCAGCCCGAGGTCGATCGCCTGCTGCACCGCGAGGTCGCGCAGAAGGTCGCCACGAAGGCGCAGTTCTCCATCGGCGAGTCGGTCAAGGTGATCTCCGGACCGCTCTCGGACTTCTCGGGTGAGATCTCGGAGATCAACCAGGACGCGCAGAAGTTGAAGGTGCTGGTATCCATTTTCGGTCGAGAGACGCCCGTCGAGGTGGGCTTCGACCAGGTCAAGAAGATCTAGAAGGCAAACCGCATGGCCAAGAAGGTCCTCACCCAGATCAAGCTGCAAGCCGTCGGCGGACAGGCCAGCCCGGCACCGCCGGTCGGCCCTGCGCTCGGTCAGCACGGCATCAACATCATGGAGTTCTGCAAGGCGTTCAACGCCCAGACCCAGCAGGACTCCGGCACGATCATCCCGGTCGTGATCACGGTCTTCGAGGACCGCTCGTTCACGTTCGTGACCAAGACGCCGCCCGCCGCGGTGCTCATCAAGCAGGCCATCGGCCTCGACAAGGGCTCCGGCGAGCCGCATCGCAACAAGGTCGGCACGATCACCCAGGATCAGATCCGGGCGATCGCCGAGAAGAAGCTGGCGGACCTGAACGCGAACGATCTCGATCAGGCGAGCAAGATCATCGCGGGCACCGCCCGCAGCATGGGCGTTGAGGTCGTCTAGATCATGGCCAAGCACGGCAAGAACTACAACGAGGTCAAGGGCAAGGTCGACCGCGAGCACGAGTACCTGCCCGCCGAGGCGATCAAGCTCGTCAAGGACCTCAAGCGCGCGAAGTTTGACGAGTCCGTCGAGCTCCACGTGCGCACCGGCCTGAACGTCCGCCACGCCGACGAGCAGCTGCGCGGCACGATCGCGCTGCCCAACGGCCTCGGCAAGGACGTCAAGATCGCCGTCTTCGCCAAGGGCGACAAGGCCAAGGAGGCCGAGGAGGCCGGCGCGGACATCGTCGGCGCCGACGATCTGGCCAAGAAGATCGAAGAGGGCTTCACCGACTTCGACGTCGCCATCGCGACGCCGGACATGATGCCCGTCGTCGGTCGCCTGGGCCGCATCCTCGGCCCGTCGGGCAAGATGCCCAACCCGAAGGTCGGCACGGTCACCATGGACGTTGCCAAGGCCGTCGAGGAGAGCAAGTCCGGCAAGGTCGAGTACCGCACCGACCGGACCGCGATCGTCCACTTGAACATCGGCAAGACGTCCTTCGACGAGAAGGCGCTGCTGGAGAACTACGCGGCCGTCATCGAGGAGCTCATCCGCGCGAAGCCCTCGGCCGCCAAGGGTCGGTACCTACGCACGGTCACCATCGCATCGACGATGGGCCCGGGCATCAAGGTCGACCCGTCCCGTACCCGCGACATCCTCGGACTGGAGAACGCTGAGACCGCGGCTTCGGCCGCGTAATCACGTTCGACATCCGAGGCCGTCCTGAGACCGCCGGCACGTGGATCGCGGATCCGCATCTAAGCCCGGCAGAGGAGGCCCGTGAACAGGGACCAGAAAGCAACGGCGGTCGCAGAGATCGCCGAGCAGATCAAGGAGTCAGGGGCGGTCTTCGCCATCGACTACCGCGGCATCACCGTCGCGCAGGTCGCCGAACTCCGTGGCAAGCTCCGTGAGACCGACGCGACGTTCCGCGTCGTCAAGAACACGCTCACCGAGCGTGCCGCCGATCAGGCCGACGCGGAGGCGCTCAAGAGCCTCCTCGAGGGTCCGACGGCGCTGACGTTCGTCCGCGGCGACGCCGCGGCGGCCGCCAAGGTGATCGCCGACTTCCAGAAGTCGACCGGCGGCGAGCTGCTGCCCTTCAAGGGCGGCATCATGGAAGGCGGGGCGCTTGACGCCGCGCAGATCACCGCCATCTCCAAGCTCCCCACGCGCCAGGTCCTCTACGGCCAGCTCGTCGGGATCGTCGCGTCGCCGATCACCGGCCTTGCACGGAGCCTCAACGGCCTCGTGTCTGGTTTGGCGATCGCGCTCGGCGGCGTGCTGGAGAAGAAGGAGAGCGGAGAGATTGGGGCGGGTGGGTCCGATTCCTCGGACGCGCCTGCCGCGGCCGCCGCCCCCGAAGCCGAGGCTCCCGCCGCGGCGCAGGACAACACTGATCAGGACGCGGAGGCGCCGGACGCCGGCACCACGCCGTCCACGGAGGATCCCGCCGAGGGTCCCGATACGACCCAAGAGACCCAGGAGGGCTAAGAACATCATGGCTAGCAGCACCGCAGAGTGGATCGAGGAGCTCAAGGGCATTTCCGTGCTCGAGCTCTCTGAGCGCATCAAGGCGCTCGAAGAGGAGTTCGGCGTGTCGGCCACGGCCGTCGCGGCGGCCGCTCCGGCCGCCGGCGGCGACGCCGGCCCCGCCGAGGAGGAGTCCACGACGGTCGACGTCGTCCTCACCGGCGCCGGTGACAAGAAGATCCAGGTCATCAAGGTCGTGCGTGCCGCGACCGGCCTGGGCCTGAAGGAGGCCAAGGCCCTCGTCGACGAGGCTCCCAAGCCCATCAAGGAGGGCATCGAGCGCGACGAGGCCGACAAGCTCAAGCAGGAGCTCGAGGAGGCCGGCGGCTCCGTCGAACTCAAGTAGAGCTCGGCGACGCCAGTCGCTGTCTTTGACCGGAGGGCCGTCCCGTTTGGGGCGGCCCTCCGTCGTTGTTATCCTTGTCGTGTCGAAGGGAAGTAGCCCGACGGCGTGTCTCCGTCAGCACGGTCGGCTCCCATGAGCCACCCGGAGCACGCGGCCTCATCTTCAGAGGCGGTCAAACCTTCGCGGATCACCGAACCCGCGAAAGGCTTTCCTCCCTATGAAGTGGATCATCCTCTTTGGCGCGCTTGCCGTCCTGCTGACGTTCGACCTCTGGTTGGCCAAGCGCGAGAGCCGTGGCGCCGGCATGTCGGTGCGTACCGCCACGATCCATTCGATCGGCTGGTTGGTGATCGCGCTCGGCTTCGGCGCCGGGATGCTCGCGCTGCTCGGCGGCCGTGACGCCAGCCTCTACTTCGCCGGCTACCTCGTCGAGAAGTCGCTGTCGCTCGACAACGTCTTCGTCTTCCTGCTGATCCTCACGAGCTTCGGCATCCCCGAGGCCCAGCGCCACCGCCTGCTGACCTGGGGCATCGTCGCCGCGCTGGTCTTGCGCGGCATCTTCATCGCCGTCGGCGCGACCGCGCTGCATCACGCCAGCTGGATCTCCTACTTCTTCGCCGTGCTGCTGATCTGGACGGGCTGGCGCATGTACCGCCACCGCCACGACAGCGAGGGGGAGACCGCGTTCGTCGACAAGCTCAAGACGCGGCTGCCCAACCTCTCGGTGGCAAGCGCCGCCATCGCGGCGCTGGTCATCGCCGACATCGTCTTCGCGATCGACTCGATCCCGTCGATCCTGGCGATCACCGACGACCCGTTCGTGGTCTTCGCTGCCAACGCCTTCGCGCTGCTGGGCCTGGCGCCGCTCTTCTTCCTGGTCGCCGACCTGGTCGAGCGGCTCTACTACCTCAAGACCGCGCTGGCCGCCCTGCTGGTGATGATCGGGATCAAGATGGCCGCCGGCGAGGCCTTCGGCAAGCTCGGGCCCGAGTACAGCCTGCCCGCGATCGCCCTCGTTCTGGGCACCGGCGTCGTGGCCTCGCTGATCCGCGACCGGCGCCTGGAGCGGGAAGGCGCGGAGGCCGAGCCCCAGACAGAAACGGAGCCGGCACCGGTCGCCTGATCGTCGGCCGGTGCAGGCCAATCGGCCAGCGCCCTTGACAGAGTCCAACGGGCTGCGCAAGATCGCGCGCCGATGCCGACACCCGCACGCCGTTCTCGCCTCCGCCGAACCGCCCCGCTAACCGTTGCAGCATGCGCGTTCGCCCTCCTCGGTGCGAGCGCCGCGCATGCCGAGCGCGTGGAGCTCGTTCAGGGCTTCGCCAGCAACCTCAACGGGGTCACGACGGGCGCCGACGGCAATGTCTACCTCGTTGAGACCGGTGCGCAGAAGGTCTCGGTCCGTGCGCCGGACGGCAGCCTGATCCGGCAGATCTCGCTCCCAGGCGCGCCGAACACGGCGACCTCGGCAACGCTCGGGCCCGACGGCCGGGTCTGGGTCGCGCTCTCCTCGACCGACGCCAACCGCGGCTTCGCGCGGATCGATCCGGCCGGTTCCAACACGCCGCTCTCTACGGTCGGCCTGCTGGCCTGCGGCCCCGTCGGCATGGCCATGTCGTCGTCGACCCGCATGGTCTTTACAGCTCCCAGCGACGGGAGCTGCAGCGTCACCGACAACATCGGGGGCCTGAACGCCGACGGCACGCTGCCCCAAGGCCAGAGCACGGCAGGGCCGGCATTCGACCTGGCCGCCGCCAACGGCAAGGTCTTCGTCCCCGATTTCGCCGGCGACAGCGTCAAGCGCTGGGGGATGGGGCCCCAGGGCTACTTCCAGTCGGTCGAGGCATCGATCGGCCTTCCGACCGGGTCGGGGGCCGACGGCATCGAGGTAGGCGGCGACGGCCGGATCTACGTGACCCTCTACAACACCGGCCAGGTCGCCCGGATCGAGCCGGCCCAGGGCAACGGGACCAGCGCCACGGTCGTCGCCTCCGGCCTGGTGAACCCGTTCGGCATGGCCGCCGGCAGCGACGGCGCCGTCTACGTCGCCTCCCAGAACGCCCGGCTGCTGCGGATCGCGCCCGATGGCTCGCAGCGGCTGATCGACCTCCCGGCGGGCTTCACGGCCTGGCAGGTCGCCAAGCGTGGCGACGACATCTGGGTCACCGACAAGGACGCGCCCCAGGCCGTTGTCGTGCGCAACGCCGGTCGGCCCGAGCCTGCGCCGATCACGCCCGGCCCGAGCCCCGTCCCGGCCGTGACCCCTACGCCGACACCGGTCAAGCCCGCCGCCGCGCTCACTGCCGACAAGGTCCTCTCCCTGGCCGGCGCCAAGCGCTGCGCCTCGCGCCGCTCGCTCACGCTCAGCCTGCGCAAGCGCGCGACCGGCCCCAAGGTCACGAGCGTCAGGGTCACCATCGGCAAGGGCAAGGCCGTGACCTACAAGGCCGCCAAGCTCAAGGTCCCGATTCGGCTCACCGGCCTGCCCAAGGGCCGCTTCACGGTCAAGGTCGCCGTCACGATGAGCGACGGCACGAAGGTCAACCTCACCCGCGCCTACAAGACCTGCGCGGCCAAGAAGAAGCGCTGACGCGGGGGGAGGGCCAGCGGTGGCGCAAGTGCCCCCTCGTCGCTACACTGCCGCCGTCGGCCAATAGTCGTAGCCGCCCAACAGTCGTCTCCGCGCCACATACGCGGGGGCCAGGGCGGGGTCCGTGAGCGCTGACAGCCCCTCTATGGGGGTCCGCGTCGGCCTGTGCTAGATTGGCAGGTCGCGTCTCTGCGCCACCGCGCGAGCGCCCCCTCCCGTTTGTTCACCGCCTCCACCCCTGAGGAGTCGCCGTAGTGCCTGCCCTCGACGCCCCCCGGACGCGCCGCAGCTTCGCGCGCCTGGACAAGGTCCTAGACCTTCCCAACCTGATCGACATCCAGCGCCGCTCGTTCGAGTGGCTCGTGGACACGGAGGCCGGCGGCCTCCGCGAGACGATCGACGACATCTCGCCGATCGAGGACTACACCGGCCACTTGGCCGTGAACTTCGGCGAGTTCGTCTTCGACGACCCGCCGAACACGATCGCCGAATGCCGCGAGAAGGACCTCACCTTCTCGCGTCCGCTCACGGTCACCGTCGCCTTCATCAACCATGAGACGGGCGAGATCCGCGAGCAGTCGGTCTTCATGGGCGACTTCCCGTGGATGACCGAGCGCGGCACGTTCATCATCAACGGCACCGAGCGCGTCGTCGTGACGCAGCTGGTCCGCTCGCCGGGCGCCTACATCATGGAGGCCAAGGACCGCGAGAAGCAGGTCTTCACCGCCAACCTGATGCCCGCGCGCGGCTCCTGGCTGGAGATGGAGATCGACAAGAAGGGCAAGGTCTTCGTCCGCATCGACCGCAAGCGCAAGCTGCCGGTCACCGTTCTGCTGCGGGCTATGGCCTACAACCCGGAGACCGACTCCGACGTCGAGGAGAGCCACGAGGACATCGAGCGCCTCGATAAGGAGCTCGCCGAGCTCTTTGACAGCTCGCTCTACATCCGCAACACGATCGAGTCCGATCCCGAGGCGACGAAGACCAAGAAGGGCGCGCTGATCGAGCTCTTCAAGAAGCAGCGTCCGGGCGAGCCGCCGTCGGTGGACGCCGCCTACGCGCTGCTCAACCAGCTGTTCTTCGACCCCAAGCGTTACGACCTCACCCGCGTCGGGCGCTACAAGCTCAACGCGCGCTTGGGCCTCGACATCGACCTCGAGACCCGCACGCTGACCCACGACGACATCCACGCGCTGGTCCGCGAGCTCATCAGCCTGCCCAAGCTCCTCGGCATCCCCGAGGACGGCGAGGTCGAGATCAAGGACTACGCCGCCGAGGCCGTCGCGCTCCCGCGTGAGCCGATCGCCGATCGCCTCGACGAGTACGAGCACTTCGGCAACCGCCGTCTACGCACCGTCGGCGAGCTCATCCAGGAGGCCTTCCGCATCGGCCTCTACCGCATGGAGCGCGTCGTTCGCGAGCGCCTCACGACGGAGGACGAGGACACGATCACGCCGCAGACGATCGTCAACATCCGCCCCGTCGTGGCCGCCCTGAAGGAGTTCTTCGGGTCGTCGCAGCTGTCGCAGTTCATGGATCAGACCAACTCGCTGAGCGGGCTGACGCACCGGCGCCGCCTGAGCGCGCTGGGCGCCGGCGGCCTGACCCGCGAGCGCGCGCCCATCGAGGTCCGCGACGTCCACCCGACGCACTACGGCCGCATGTGCCCGATCGAGACGCCGGAGGGTCCGAACATCGGTCTCATCGGCTCGCTCTCCAGCTATGCGCAGGTCTCCGAGCACGGCTTCGTCACGACGCCCTACCGGGTGATCGAGGACGGCACCGTCACCGACAAGCTCGTGCACCTGGACGCCACGCAGGAAGAGCAGCAGCTCATCGCGCAGGCCAACCAGCCGATCGACCCCAAGACGGGCAAGCTGAAGGGCCCTGAGGTCCTCTGCCGCACGCTGGCCGGCCAGTACGTCACGGTCGGTCCCAAGGATGTCGACCTGATGGACGTCTCGCCCGAGCAGATCTGGTCGGTCGCCACGGCGATGATCCCGTTCCTCGAGCACGACGACGCCAACCGCGCCCTGATGGGCTCCAACATGCAGCGCCAGGCCGTGCCGCTGCTCAAGACCGATGCTCCGCTGGTGGGCACCGGCATGGAGCGGCGCGCCGCGCTGGATACGGGCGACCTGATCCTGGCCAAGAACGCCGGGACGATCGCCTACGTCGACGCCGAGCAGATCGTCGTCGAGCACGCCGAGGGCCGCGACGAGTACCCGCTGCAGAAGTTCATGCGGTCAAACCAGGGCACGCTCATTCACCAGAAGCCGCTGATCGTCACCGGCCAGACGGTGGTCGAGGGCGAGCTGCTGGCTGACGGCTCGGCCTCCGACAACGGCGACATGGCGCTGGGCAAGAACCTGATGGTCGCCTTCATGTCCTGGGAGGGCTACAACTTCGAGGACGCGATCATCCTCTCCAAGCGCCTGGTCAAGGACGACGAGCTCACCTCGATCCACATCGAGGAGTACGAGATCGACGCCCGCACGACCAAGTTGGGCGACGAAGAGATCACGCGCGACATCCCGAACCGCTCGGAGGAGTCGCTGCGCAACCTCGACGATCGCGGCATCGTGCGCATCGGTGCCGAGGTCGGGTCGGGCGACCTGCTGGTCGGCAAGGTCACGCCCAAGGGCGAGACCGAGCTGACGGCCGAGGAGAAGCTGATCCGCGCGATCTTCAAGGAGAAGGCTCGCGAGGTCCGTGACACCTCGCTCAAGGTCCCGCACGGCGAGGGTGGCGTCGTCATCGACGTCATGACCTTCAGCCGCGAGAACGGCGACGACCTGCCGCCCGGGGTCAACGACCTCGTCCGCGTCTTCGTCGCCAAGAAGCGCAAGATCTCCGAGGGCGACAAGCTCGCCGGCCGCCACGGCAACAAGGGCGTCATCTCGAAGATCGTCGACGAGCAGGACATGCCCTTCCTTGAGGACGGCACCCCCGTGGACGTCATCCTCAACCCGCTGGGCGTCCCGTCGCGGATGAACGTCGGTCAGATCCTGGAGACCCACCTCGGGTGGGCCGCCGCACAGGGCTGGTATGACGACGACGAGAAGGGCTTCAAGCACGGCGATCGCGTCTACACGGCCACGCCGGTGTTCGACGGCGCTTCGCTGGAGGACGTCGACCACGCGCTGGTGCGCTGGCAGGCCGACCACAAGAAGTCCGGCGGCAAGATCAACATGGACGTGGACACGAGCCGCGTCCCGGGCCGTCAGGCCACCGGCAAGTTCCGCCTCTTCAACGGCCGCACCGGCGAGCCGTTCGAGGAGACGGTGACCGTCGGCTACATGTACATCCTGAAGCTGCTGCACCTCGTGGACGACAAGATCCACGCGCGCTCCACCGGCCCTTACTCGCTCGTTACCCAGCAGCCGCTGGGCGGCAAGGCGCAGTTCGGCGGTCAGCGCTTCGGCGAGATGGAGGTCTGGGCCCTGGAGGCCTACGGCGCCGCGTACACGCTGCAGGAGATGCTGACGATCAAGTCCGACGACACCGTCGGGCGCGTCAAGGCCTACGAGGCCATCGTCAAGGGCGAGAACATCGCCGAGCCGAGCATCCCCGAGTCGTTCAAGGTGCTGCTCAAGGAGATGCAGTCGCTGGCGCTCGACGTCAACGTCGTCTCCGAAGAGGGCCAGCGGGCCGAGATGGCCGATGAGGACGACGACCTGCTGCGCGCTGCCGAGGAGCTCGGCATCGATCTCTCTGGCGTTCGCGCTGGTGAGGTTCCGGCGGTCGAGGAAGCCGCCGACGAGGCCGTCGAAGGCACCGACGACACCGACACCTCCGACGGCGCAGAAGCCGTCGCGCAGGAGACGGTCGACGAGGCGCCCGACCTTGGTGTCGACGGAGAGATCGACCTGGGCGAGCTGCCCGAGGACATCGCTCCCGTCGTCGCCGACGACGAGGCCTAGGACCACCCCGAGAAGACTGAAAGAGATCGCATGATCGACATCAATAACTTCGACGCCATCGAGATCGGACTGGCGTCCTCCAAGCAGATCCGCGGGTGGTCCTCGGGCGAGGTCACCAAGCCGGAGACCATCAACTACCGCACGCTCAAGCCGGAGAAGGACGGCCTCTTCTGCGAGCGCATCTTCGGTCCCACCAAGGACTGGGAGTGCTACTGCGGCAAGTACAAGCGTGTCCGCTACAAGGGCATCGTCTGCGAGCGCTGCGGCGTCGAGGTCACGCGCTCCAAGGTGCGCCGTGAGCGCATGGGCCACATCGACCTGGCCGCCCCGGTCAGCCACATCTGGTTCTTCAAGGGCGTCCCGAGTCGCATCGGCTACCTGCTCGACATGGCTCCCAAGGAGCTCGAGAAGATCCTGTACTTCGCCGCGTCGATCGTGACGTGGGTCGATCAGGAGGCCCGCTGGCGCGACCTGCCCAAGCTCGAAGGCGAGATGCAGGAGGAGCTCACGCGCCTGCGCGCCGAGGAGAACGAGCGCGTCGAGGAGCTGCGCACCTCCCGCGAGGCACGCATCGCGTTCCTCAGCTCGGGCGAGATGACCGACTTCGGCGACGAGGACACCCTCTGGGCCGAGTCGCTGGACATCAACGTCAAGAAGCTCTCCGACGACGAGCGCGAGAAGCTCGTCAAGGAGATCCAGAAGACCTTCGCGTCAGACATCGACGACACGCAGGCCTACTACGAGGACGCCCGCGAGCGCCTCAAGGACGTCTGGAAGCTCTTCTCCAACAAGGACGAGCCGGCCGACGAGCCGCCCCAGGAGGGCGAGGACTGGCCGCTGAACACCTACGTCGACAAGGCCGCCGAGAAGGACGACTTCCGTCCCAAGACGATCATCGCCGACGAGACGTTCTTCCGTGAGCTCAAGCACCGCTTCGGCTCGCCCTTCGGCTTCGGTGAGTACTTCGGTGGCGGCATGGGCGCCGAGCACATCCGCACGCTGCTGCAGGAGAAGGACGAGTACGACCGCCTCGCGCCCCCGCGCGACACGGATGCCGACCGCCTCGCGGGCGACGACCTCGCCCCGCAGGACCAGCCCGGCATCGCGCTTGAGCACGAGCGCGAGGACCTCGAGGACCAGGTCAAGAACGGCAAGGGCCAGAAGCAGGCCCGCGCGGTCAAGCGCCTGAAGGTCCTCTCGGCCTTCCTGCATTCCAACAACAAGCCCGAGCACATGGTGCTCGAGGCCGTGCCGGTCATCCCGCCGGAGCTGCGCCCGATGGTGCAGCTGGACGGTGGCCGCTTCGCGACCTCCGACCTCAACGACCTCTACCGCCGCGTCATCAACCGCAACAACCGGCTCAAGCGTCTGCTCGACCTCGGCGCGCCCGAGATCATCGTCAACAACGAGAAGCGCATGCTGCAGGAGGCCGTCGACGCGCTGTTTGACAACGGCCGCCGCGGCCGGCCCGTCACGGGCCCGGGCAACCGTCCGCTGAAGTCGCTCTCGGACATGCTCAAGGGCAAGCAGGGCCGGTTCCGTCAGAACCTGCTCGGCAAGCGCGTGGACTACTCCGGCCGTTCGGTGATCGTGTCGGGCCCGTCGCTGCGCCTGCACCAGTGCGGCCTGCCCAAGCTGATGGCCTTGGAGCTGTTCAAGCCCTTCATCATGGCCCAGCTGGTCGAGCGCAAGGCCGCGCAGAACATCAAGGCGGCCAAGAAGATGGTCGACTCGATGATCCCCGAGGTCTGGGACGTCCTGGAGCAGGTCATCCACGAGCACCCGGTGCTCCTGAACCGCGCGCCGACGTTGCACCGTCTGGGCATCCAAGCCTTCGAGCCCGTGTTGGTCGAGGGCAAGGCGATCCAGGTCCATCCGCTCGTCTGCTCCGCGTTCAACGCGGACTTCGACGGCGACCAGATGGCGGTCCACCTCCCGCTCAGCGCCGAGGCGCAGGCTGAGGCCCGGATCCTGATGCTGTCGTCCAACAACATCCTGTCCCCGGCACACGGCGCGCCGTTGGCGACGCCCGCCCAGGACATGGTGTTGGGCACCTTCTACCTGACGCACGGCCCCGACGCGGCCGAGCTGTCAGACAAGCAGGCCAAGCTGGCTGCGGGTGACTGGCCCAAGAACGAGCCGCGCCCGAAGGTCTTCCGCACCGCGCAGGAGGCTGAGCTCTCCTACGACAACAAGATCGTCGGCCTGCACGACCTGGCCGAGTACCGCCAGCAGGGTCGCGAGGGTGGCCACATCCTCACGACGGTCGGCCGGATCATCTACAACGACAAGATCGAGCGCGCGCTGGCGGAGGCCCTGGGTGACGACTTCACGGTCGACTCCTACACCTTCGTCAACCAGGCGATGCGCAAGAAGGACACCGTCAAGCTGATCGACGCGCTCGTGCAGAGCTACGGCGCGTCCGGCGTGGCGCTGGTGCTCGACGCGTTCAAGGACCTCGGGTTCCACTTCGCGACGCTCGCCGGCATCACGGTCTCCAAGAACGACGTGATCATCCCGCCCCAGAAGGGCGAGATCCTCAAGAAGTACGAGGGCGAGGTCGCCGAGATCCACGACCAGTACGACATGGGGCTCATCACCCAAGAAGAGCGCCACGAGCTGGTCGTCGAGAAGTGGACGCGAGTGCACCGACGAGGTCGCCGACTCCATGCAGGAGAACTTCGATGAGTTGAACCCCATCTTCATGATGGCCAACTCCGGAGCCCGTGGCTCGATCTCCCAGATCCGCCAGCTGGCCGGCATGCGCGGCCTGATGGCCAACCCGAAGGGCGAGATCATCGAGCGCCCGATCAAGGCCAACTTCATGGAAGGCCTGACGGTCCTCGAGTACTTCATCTCGACCCACGGCGCCCGTAAGGGCCTCGCGGACACGGCCCTGCGTACCGCCGACTCCGGGTACCTCACCCGGCGCCTGGTGGACGTGTCGCAGGACGTCATCATCCGCGAGCTCGACTGCGGCACCACCGAGGGCATCGAGCTGCCGGTCTTCGACGCCGCCGGCGACCCGAACACCAACCTGGTCGGCCGGATCGCTCCGGCAGACATCGGCGGCAAGGGCAGCAAGGCGATCGTCGAGAAGGGCCACGAGATCGACCGCGCCGAGTTCGCGCTGATCGTCGAGCACTTCCGCGACGAGCACGAGAAGGGCGGGCGCCCGATGGTGCCGGTCCGCTCCGTGCTCAAGTGCGAGGCGACCAGCGGCGTGTGCCAGGCCTGCTACGCCCGGGCCATGGCCACGGGCAAGCTCGCGCAGATCGGTGACGCGGTCGGCATCGTCGCCGCCCAGTCGATCGGCGAGCCCGGCACGCAGCTGACCATGCGCACGTTCCACACCGGCGGCGTCGCCGGCGCGGACATCACGCACGGCCTGCCGCGTGTCGTGGAGCTGTTCGAGGCCCGCAAGCCGAAGGGCCTGGCGCAGATCGCCGAGCAGGATGGCGTCACGACGCTCGAGGAGACCGACAAGGCCCGCACGGTCGTCGTCACCGACGACACCGGCGAGGAGCACCGCTACACGTTCCCGCGGCGCACGCGCCTGCTGGTCGAGAACGGGCAGCGCGTCCCGGCCGGCACGCAGCTCAACGAGGGCTCGCTGTACCCGCACGACCTGCTCAAGCTCCGCGGCCGGACCGAGACCGAGCAGTACCTGGTCAAGGAGGTCCAGGAGGTCTACAAGTCCCAGGGCGTGGACATCAACGACAAGCACATCGAGCTGATCGTCCGCCAGATGCTCAAGAAGGTCCGCGTCGACCAGAAGGGCGACACGAACTACCTCCCGGGGCAGTTCGTCGACCGCTACGACTTCGCGCGGGTCAACGCCGAGGTGGCCAAGGCCAAGGGCGAGACGGCACAGTACGAGGAGATCATCCTCGGGATCACGAAGGCGTCCCTGAACACGGACTCCTTCCTCTCGGCCGCCTCCTTCCAGGAGACGACCAAGGTGCTCACCGACGCGGCGCTCGAGGGCAAGAAGGACACCCTCAACGGCCTCAAGGAGAACGTGATCATCGGCAAGCTGATCCCGGCCGCGACGGGGCTCAAGCGCTACCGCCGCATCGAGATCGAGCCGTCCGAGCCGCTGCCGCGCGCGATGGACGAGGTCGGCCTGCTCGACCAGGACGAGATCGCCGCCGAGCTGGGTCTCGGCGACGGTGAGGGCCTCGGCGGCTTCGGCGCCGGCTTCGACCAGGATCTCGCGCAGCTCGAGGACATCGGCGCCGGTGGCGACACCGGGTTCGCCGACGAGCTCGCCGAGCTCGACGTGCCGACCGACAGCGACGAGTAAGCCACCGGCTCACTCGCAGGTCTGAGAAGAGGCGCCCTCCGGGGCGCCTCTTCTGCGTTCAGGGGCCGGCAGGTGCTCGGCGGCGGGGGTGGAAAAGAATGCGGAGTGCGCGCCATCTCGGCGCGCAAACGTCTGTTGGACGACTGTTCTCCCCAAAATCCACAAGCTCCACAACGCCTCCGATGTCACGAAAGACCACCGGTTTTGCGCACATTTGCGGGGAACTTGCCAGCTTGATCGCATCCTTACGCAACCGTGAAGTGAGACCGCTACGCTCTGCGAGGACCGTTTGGGTCAAGCGGTTCGGAGTGTTTGCCGATGTCTGGGGCGAGAGATCGGTGAGCTGGGTCCTACCTGCCCGCCTCCGCCCGACCCACGCTGTACGTCCTACCACCACCACTGCATGACGATCCAACTCGGCATCCTCCTCGCGCTGATCTGCGCCTTCGTCTCGAACCTCGGGTTCTTCTTCAAGCACCGCGGTGCTTGCGAGGTCGCGAAGGTCGACATCCGCCATCCGTTCCGCACCGCGCGGAACCTCTACTCCTCGAAGTGGTTTGCCATCGGCATGGCGATCGCCACCAGCGCCTGGCTCTTCCACGTCGCCGCTCTGGCCGTGGCCCCGATCTCGGTGGTCCAGGTCGTGCTCGCGGGTGGCGTCGTGATGATCGGCGTGATGGCCCAGCGGCTCTTCGGCGTCGAGGTCGGCAACCGCCAGTGGTGGGGCCTCGCGCTCACCTGCCTGGGCCTCGTGCTGCTGGCCGCGACCTTCCCGACCAACCACGACGGCGCGCACTCGAACTTCTCGACCCCGGCGATGATCGCCTTCGAGGCCGGCCTGTTCGGCATCGGCGGCCTGCTGATCATGGGCCCGCGCGTCGGCGCCCCGGCCGAGCACCACGGCGTCATGCTCGGCGCCGCCGCGGGCGTCCTGTTCGGCGTCTCTGACGTCGCCATCAAGGCGCTCACCGGCATCGCCGGCGACGAGGGCATCATGGCCATCGCCGCCAGCCCCTGGCTCTACGTCACGATCGGCGCCTCGGTCGCCGCCTTCTTCTCCTCCGCCCGCGGCCTGCAGGACGGCGAAGCCGTCTCGGTCATCGCGATCACGGGCACCGCGGCGAACATCACCACGGTCGCCGCCGGCATCCTCGTCTTCGGCGATCCGCTCCCGGGCTCCACGTTCGGCATCGTGCTCCAGGGCCTTGCCTTCCTGCTGGTGATCGTCGCCTCGGCGATGACGCCCGCGCCCCGCGCCGCCGGCGCCGCGTCCCGCACCCGCCGCGGCCTGAGCGGCCAACAGCTTCTAGTGTGCGGGGCGGCTATGCGCCGCCCCGTCCTCGTTCTCGGCCTCGTCGCCGTCCTGCTGGCCGCCGGCTGCAGCCGCCCGCAGACCAAGCTCCAGGAGCTGCCCAGCGGGCCGCTGACCAAGGACGAGTACGTCCACGCGTTCGACGTCAGCGCCGCGGGGCTGGCGCCGAAGTACGGCGTCGGCGAAGGATCTCCCGCCCGACGCGCCGGCCACCGACCAGGATGCCCATGTCGCTGCGCTGCAGCGGCTGCTGCGGGCCTGGGCCGACCGGCTCGCGGGGCTGCAGCCACCGCCGGCCGCCGCCCGCGCGCAGGCTCGCTACGTCGCGGGCGTCCGCAGCTTCGCCACCGATCTGGACCGAGCGCGCGCCGCGCTGGCCCGCGACGACACCAAGGGCGCCGCGGCGCTGCTCTCCTCCGGCCGCATCGTCTCGGCGACCACCCGCGCGCACCTCGTCGCGGCGCGGCGCGCGTTTCACCGCCTGGACTACGACCTCCAGGATCTCGACTCGGCCCCGGTGAAGACGCCTTAAGCCCCGTGGCACGCCGGCTGCGCGGTGACAGCCTGCCGGGCATGACGTCCCTCGGCGACCGGCCGCGCTACGACGACATCGGCGAGGGCTACGCCCGCACCCGTCGCGAGGATCCGCGCTTCGCCGCGCGCATCGACGCGGCGCTGGGCGACGCGCGCACGGTCGTCAACGTCGGCGCCGGAGCGGGCTCCTACGAGCCGGCCGACCGCCATGTGATCGCGATCGAGCCCAGCGACGTGATGGCCGCCCAGCGCCCACCGCAGCGCGTTCCCGCGGTCCGCGCCGGCGCGGGGGACCTGCCGCTGCGCGACGGCAGCGTCGACGCCGCGATGGCGATCGTCACCCTGCACCACTGGGACGCCGATCAGGAGCGCGGGGTCCGCGAGCTGCGTCGGGTCGCGCGCGGGCCGGTCGTGATCCTCACCTACGACCCGCGCGTCAGCGCCGCGATGTGGCTGATGGCCGACTACCTGCCCGAGGTCGCGGCGCTCGACCACGCGATCTTCCCGCACCCCGAGCGGCTCGCCGGCTGGCTCGGCGGCGACGTCGCGATCGAGCCGGTTCCCATCCCGCGCGACACGCCCGACTGGATGCTCGGCTCGTTCTGGGCCCACCCCGAGCGCGTGCTGGACCCGGACGCGCGTGCCGCGACCTCCGGCTTCGCGCGGATGGAGCCCGCGATCGTCGAGCGCTGCGTGGCGGCTGTTGCCGCCGACCTGGCCTCCGGCGCGTGGGACGAGCGCCACGGACAGCTCCGCGCGCTCGACGCCCATGACGTCGGGCTGCGGCTCGTCGTCGGGCGGCCCTAGGCCGCCTGTACCTCGACCTCGGCCTCGTCCTCGGTCGATCCCTCCCGACCCGGGGCCGGGAACAGCTCGGCATCGCAGTGGGGGCACAGCGACGGGGCGCTGTGCGGCGTGACCGCGTAGCTCGCGAGTCCGCAGCTGGGACAGAGGACGTGAGGCACTCGCCCTTAAGTACGTGCAAACGGTCGATTTGTGACGGGGTAGGTGAAGCTCGTGACCGGTATCTGACGTGAGCACGCCGTTGGCCGCTGTGGCAGATGCGCGCCACGAACTTGGGCCGGCATGGCCCAGCTGTTCGCGGGAGGCTTCCGGCCGGGTACCGTTGTCCAAGACGACGGGAGGCCTGCCGGATCGGACAAGAAGAAAGGGAGGGCTCTTCGATGGCGACGACCGCCGAGACGAGCAACGCCGAGCTTCAGGAGCTCGCCAAGCGCCACCTGTGGATGCACTTCAGCCGCATGGGCGCCTATGAGGACGGGGCGGAGGTCCCGATCATCGTCCGCGGCGACGGCTGCTACGTCTTCGACCAGCACGGCAAGCGCTACCTCGACGGCCTCAGCTCGCTCTTCTGCACGAACATCGGCCACGGCCGCGCCGATGTGGCGCAGGCCGGTGCCGATCAGGCAAAAGAGCTCGGCTTCTTCACCAACTGGAGCTACGCGCATCCGCGCGCGATCGAGCTGGCCGCCAAGATCGCCGATCTCGCGCCCGGCGACCTCAACCGCGTGTTCTTCACCAGCGGCGGCAGCGAAGCCGTCGAGTCCGCGCTGAAGCTGGCCCGCCAGTACCACAAGCTCCGAGGCAACGGGACCAAGTACAAGGTCATCGCGCGCGAGACCGCCTACCACGGCACGACGATGGGCTGCCTGACCGCGACCGGCATCCCGGGCCTGCGCGCGCCCTTCGAGCCGCTGCCGGCCGGCGGCTGCCACGTGCCCAACACCAACACCTACCGGCTGCCCGAGGGCCACGACCCTGCAGACCTCGCCGAGGCGATCGCGCGCCGCATCGAGTTCGAGGACCCGAGCACGGTCTCGGCGATCATCCTGGAGCCGGTCCAGAACGCCGGGGGGTGCTTCGTGCCGCCCGAGGGGTACTTCGAGCGCGTGCGCGAGATCGCCGATCACTACGACGTCCTCTTCATCTCCGACGAGGTCATCTGCTCGTGGGGCCGGCTCGGCGAGTGGTTCGGCGCCCAGCGCTACGACTACCAGCCCGACATCATCACGACGGCCAAGGGCATCACCTCGGCCTACGCGCCGATGGGTGCGGTGATCGCCTCCGACGCGGTCTTCGAGCCGTTCGCGCACGGCGACGGCCTCGTTCACCCATGGCCTCACGTTCGGCGGCCACCCGGTCGCCGCCGCGGTCTCGCTCGCCAACATCGCGGTCTTCGAGGACGAGAACATCCTCGACAACGTGCGGGCCAACGAGCCCGCGCTGCGGTCGATGCTGGACTCGCTGCGCGACATCCCGATCGTCGGCGACGTGCGCGGCGCCGGCTACTTCCAGGCCATCGAGTTGGTCAAGAGCCAGGCGACCAAGTTGTCGTTCAGCGACGAGGAGTCCGAGACGCTGCTGCGGGGCTACCTCTCGGGCGCGCTCTTCGAGCGCGGCCTCATCTGCCGCGCCGACGACCGTGGCGACCCGG
Source organism: uncultured Conexibacteraceae bacterium (assembly GCA_963829185.1). Lineage (GTDB taxonomy): Bacteria > Actinomycetota > Thermoleophilia > Solirubrobacterales > Solirubrobacteraceae > Baekduia. The sequence goes on along the minus strand of CAWHID010000005.1, from coordinate 6,669 downwards.
TCATCATGCTCTCGCCGCCGCTGATCGCCGGGCCCGAGCAGTTCGCGGAGATCGAGGGCGTCCTGCGCCCGGTCCTTGAAGAGGCCTCACGGAGGATGCACGTCGTCTGATGCTCACCGTCCGCGAGCTCTTGCGAGACCTGGAGGTCAGCGTCCTCACCGGCGAGCCGAACCTCGACGCGCCCGTGCGCTGGGTGCACATCTCCGAGCTCGCGGACCCGACGCCGTGGCTGTCGGGCGGTGAGCTGCTGCTGACGACCGGGCTGTCGCTGTCGACCGCCGACGAGCAGCGCGCCTACGTCGCGCGGCTGGCCGACCACGGCCTCGCGGGCCTCGGCTTCGGCGTCGGCTTCGGCCACGAGCAGGTGCCCGAGGCGCTCGTCGAGGCGGCGGCCGAGCGCGACTTCCCCGTCATCGAGATCCCTTACGACACCCCGTTCATCGCCGTCACCGAGAAGGCGTTCGCGCGGCTGGTCAACGAGCAGTACGCGCTGCTGCAGCGCTCGATCGCCGTTCAGGAGCGCCTGCAGCGGATCGTGCTCTCCGAGCGCGGGCTCGATGCGATCGCCGCGGCGCTCGCGACGCTGATCGGCGGCGACGGTCGTGATCTTCGACGGCCGCGGCGAGCCACAGGCGCTGCCACCTCTTCCGGCGCGAGCTGCCCGACGACGCGCTGGCCGCCGATCGGCGCCGAGCTGCGTGAGCGCGCGCGCCGGACCGAGGCGCGCGGCTTCGTCCCCTCACACCCCGAGCTGGCGCCGCGGGCGTTGGCGCTGCCGATCGCCGGCGCCGAGACGACCGGGCTGCCGCAGGCGTGGCTTGTCGCGGTCAAGGACTCCGGCGGCCTGTCGGAGTTCGACCGCGTCGTCTTGCACCAGGCCGTCACCGTCGTCGCGCTGGAGTTGCTGCGCCGCCACGTCGCCTCTTCGACCGAGCGCCGGTTGGCCGGCGACGTGCTCTCCGAGTTGGTCAACGGCGCGGTCGCCGGCTCCGATCTCACCCGGCGCCTGGAACCCTTCGGCCTTGGCGGCCGCGTGACGGCGCTGGTGCTGTTGCCGCCGCCGCGGACCGGCGGCAAGGGCGGTGGGCTGGAGGCCTGCGAGGCGGCGCTGGCCGGCGCGCTGCGCGACGAGGCCGTCAGCGGTCTGGTCGCCACAGCTAACACCCACGTCTGCGCGCTGTTGCCCGGCTTCCTGGACGAGGAGCTCTTCGAGCTCTCCCAGCGCGTGCTGGATCGCGTCGTCTCCAAGATGGGCACCGTGCCGGCGGCCGGCGCGGGGCGTGCGGTGCCGCCGGCGACGCGCGTCGTGCCTACCACGAGGCGCGCTGCGCGCTGGAGGCACGCACGCTCGGCCGGCCGGTCGGCGCCACCGAGGCCAATGGCAACGGCAAGGGCTCCACCAACGCGAAGCCGACGGTCGCGACCTACCGCGACCTCGGCTCCTTCCAGTTGTTGTTGTCCTTGCAGGACTCCGACGCGTTGCGGCTGTTCTGCGAGTCGCTGCTCGGCCCGATCGAGTCGGGCGAGGGCCACTACGGCGGCGAGCTGATGCGCTCGCTGGAGGCCTTCATCGAGTGCAACGGGCAGTGGGAGGCGGCCGCACGGAGGCTCTACTGCCATCGCCACACGCTGCGGTATCGCATTCGCAAGATCGAGGAGCTGACGGGGCGCGACCTCGCCAGCGCTCGCGATCGCATCGAGTTCTGGCTGGCGCTGCGGGGCCGCGAGCTCGTCGGATAGTTCCCTACCCAGAGAGGTACGAGAAGGCCATGAAGGTCGGCGTCCCGACGGAGATCAAGACAGACGAGTACCGCGTGGCGATTACGCCCGCCGGTGTGCGAGAGCTGGTCGATCGCGGTCATGAGGTGCTGATCCAGCACGGCGCCGGGGAGGGGTCGGCAATCCCCGACGCCGAGTACGTCGAGCAGGGCGCGGCGATCGTGCCGGACGCGGCGGCCGTGTTCGCGGGCAGCGACATGGTCGTCAAGGTCAAAGAGCCCCAGCCGGTCGAGGTCGCGATGCTCGAGCCGCGCCACACGCTCTTTACCTACCTGCACCTCGCGCCCGATCCCGAGCTGACCCAGGCGCTGCGCGCCTCGGGCGCGACCTGCATCGCCTATGAGACCGTGACCGATCGCAACGGACGGCTGCCCTTGCTGGCGCCGATGAGCGAGGTCGCGGGCAAGATCGCCACGCAGGCCGGCGCGTTCATGTTGGAGAAGCCGCTCGGCGGCCGCGGGCTGCTGCTCGGGGGCGTGCCCGGGGTCGCGGCGGGCAAGGTGATGGTCATCGGCGGCGGCGTGGTTGGCCTGACGGCGGCGGAGATCGCGATCGGGATGGGCGCCGAGACCTATGTCTATGACCGCTCGATCGACCGGCTGCGGGAGCTGGACTTCCTGCTCAACAACCGCTGCTCGACGGTCTTCTCGACCACGCTCTCGATCGAGAAGATGCTTCCGGAGGTCGACCTCGTTATCGGCGCGGTCCTCGTCCACGGCGCCAAGGCCCCGCACGTCATCACCCGCGCGCAGCTGAGCCTGATGAAGTCCCACGCGGTCCTCGTCGACGTCTCGATCGACCAGGGCGGGTGCTTTGAGACCTCGCGGCCGACGACGCACACCAACCCGACCTACGAGGTCGACGGCGTCACCCACTACTGCGTGGCCAACATGCCGGGCGCGGTGCCGATCACCTCGACGTTTGCGCTGACCAACGCGACGATGCCCTACGTGCTCAAGCTCGCCGAGGAGGGCGTTCACGCCGCGCTGGAGTCTGACCCCGGCTTTTTGGCCGGGCTCAACGTCGCCGCGGGCGAGGTCACCTACGCCCCGGTGGCCGCCGACCAGGCGCTGACCGCCGTCGATCCGCTCGCCGCGCTGGCCAAGGTGCCTGCCGCCGCGTGAGCGCCGTCGTACCCGTCCAGGAACGAACCCGGTAGTCCCAGGATCGAACCCGGTTGTCCCTCGCGCGCGAGAAGCTGTGCGCGGGCGACCAAGGCCCATCGTCAGGGCCGCAACCGGACAACACCCGAACGCTTGCTACCATCCCGCGCCGCATGCCCACCACGAGCCAACTCGTCCGCAAGGGTCGCAAGCCCAAGCCGCGCAAGATGTCCACCCCCGGTCTCAAGTCCGGCAAGGGCAACAAGAAGAAGCAGGCCGCCCCGCAGCGCCGCGGCGTCTGCACCCGTGTCTACACGACGACGCCTAAGAAGCCGAACTCCGCGCTTCGCAAGGTCGCTCGTGTGCGGATCACCGGCTCGGTCGAAGTCACCTCTTACATCCCCGGCGAGGGCCACAACCTGCAGGAGCACTCCGTCGTGCTCGTGCGCGGTGGCCGCGTCAAGGATCTCCCGGGCGTGCGCTACAAGGTCATCCGCGGCACGCTGGACGCCTCCGGTGTGACGGATCGCAAGAAGAGCCGTTCCATGTACGGCGTCAAGAAGAAGTAGAGGCCGAATGCCCCGCCGTTCCGCAGCAACCATCCGGCCGATCGAGCCGGATCCCGTCCACCGCTCCCGCCTGGTCACCCAGGTGGTAAACACGGTCATGCTCGACGGCAAGAAGAGCACCGCCGAGCGGATCGTCTACGACGCGCTCGCCATCATCGGCGAGAAGACGGGCAAGGACCCGATCGAGCAGCTCGAGGCGGCGCTGAAGGCGCTGACCCCGGCCCTCGAGGTCCGCTCCCGCCGTGTCGGCGGCGCGACCTACCAGGTCCCCGTCGAGGTCCCGCCGCGCCGCTCCCGCACCCTCGCGGTCCGCTGGCTCGTCGAGTTCGCCCGCCAGCGCCGCGAGAAGACGATGGCCCAGCGCCTCGCCAACGAGCTGATGGACGCCATCAACTCCCAGGGCGGCGCCTACAAGCGCAAGGACGACATCTACCGCATGGCGCAGGCCAACAAGGCCTTCGCGCACTACCGCTGGTAGCTCGCTCGCTGCACTGAGTTTGGCTCGACGGCCGCCTTTCGGGGCGGCCGTCGGCGTTTGAGCGAGCGTTTGTCGGAAGGGTTAGACGCCCTGCATCGATGCAGGGCGTCTGGTGGTGAACTATTCACCACGAGACGACCCGGATCCCCCGAACACCAGCAGCGCGCTGCCCGAGACCAGCAGCAGCAGCCCACCGAGGGTCTCCAGGTAGTACCCCGTGCCCGGCGCCGCCGTCGCTTCGGTGTAGACCTCGCCGACCGAGCCGGTCTCGTGCACGTGCGGGCGGTCCCAGTGCACGGCGATCGCCAACGCGACGAGCCCCGTCAGCGCGAGGCCGGTCATCGCGATGCGGGTCCCGCGCAGCGCCGCCGTCAGCAGCCAGAGCGTCAACAGTGCGAGCACGATCAGCGCCGGTCCATGGCGGTCCCAGCCGCTCTGCGCGCCGTCGAGGTCGACCCCGCTGGTCGTCGTTTCAACGGTGATCTCGATGATCGCCGTGAAGGTCGCGACGACCAGCAGCACCGCACCGGCCAAGCCCGCCACTGCCAGCGCGGCACGAAGCCCTGACGCAATCGGGCCGGGGGCGAACCCTTTGCTATCATCGCGGCCTGTCCCGTGTTGAGCGGCACTCACGTGCGCGCCTTTACCCCGGGACGCTCTCTGCGCCAGCATGGAGACCTCGAGCACATAGCGCGACGCCTGGGACAACCCCCTGACGTGCGCGCGGGCCCGAGGGGCCCGTTTTCTTTGCCCGCAGCCACCGCTCCCCCCGCCTTCAGATATGCCACGCAAGTTCTCCCTCCAGAAGACCCGCAACATCGGGATCATGGCGCACATCGACGCCGGTAAGACGACGACGACGGAGCGCATCCTCTATTACACCGGTCGTACCTACAAGATCGGTGAGGTTCACGAGGGCGCGGCCACGATGGACTGGATGGAGCAGGAGCAGGAGCGCGGCATCACGATCACGTCCGCCGCGACGACCTGCACCTGGGACGAGCACCGGATCAACATCATCGACACGCCCGGCCACGTGGACTTCACGGTCGAGGTCGAGCGCTCGCTGCGCGTCCTCGACGGCGCCATCGCCGTGTTCGACTCGGTCGCCGGCGTCGAGCCGCAGTCAGAGACCGTCTGGCGCCAGGCCGACAAGTACCACGTCCCCCGCATCGCGTTCATCAACAAGATGGACCGCATCGGCGCGGACTTCGACCGCTCGGTCGAGACCATGGTCGACCGTCTGGGCGCCAACGCCGTGCCGGTCCAGTTGCCGATCGGCGCCGAGGCCGACCTCGTCGGGATCATCGACCTGATCGCGATGAAGGCCATCATCTACAACGATGACCTCGGCAAGGACTTCGACGTCATCGACATCCCCGAGGAGCACGAGCTTCGCGCCGAAGAGGCGCGCGAGACGCTCATCGATGCCGTCGGCACCTTCGACGACGAGCTCGCCGAGGCGTACCTCGAGACCGGCGACGTCGAGATCGGCCAGCTCAAGGCCGCGATCCGCAAGGCCGTCCTCGAGCTCGGCATCACGCCCGTCTTCTGCGGCTCAGCCTTCAAGAACAAGGGCGTGCAGCCCCTGCTCGACGCGGTCGTCGACTACCTGCCGTCCCCGCTGGACGTGCCGCCGGTCGAGGGCATCGTCGAGGCGCGCAACGGCGACATCACCGAGGAGGTGCGCAACGCCTCCGACGAGGAGCCGTTCGCCGCACTGGCCTTCAAGATCGCCGCCGACCCGTTCGTCGGCAAGCTCACCTACTTCCGCGTGTACTCCGGCCGTCTGTCGGCGGGTTCGCGCATCCTCAACGTCTCCTCGGGCAAGACCGAGCGCGTCGGCCGCATCTTGATGATGCACGCCAACGACCGCGAGGAGCTCGAGGAGGTCTACGCGGGCGACATCGCTGCGGCGGTCGGCATCAAGCAGATCGTCACGGGCGACACGCTGTGCGCGCCGGACGCTCCGATCAAGTTGGAGAACATCGTCTTCCCCGAGCCGGTCATCAAGGTGGCCGTCGAGCCGAAGACGAAGTCTGACCAGGAGAAGATGTCGGTCGCCCTGGGCCGCTTGGCCGAGGAGGATCCGACCTTCCAGGTCCAGACCAACGAGGAGACCGGCCAGATCGAGATCTCCGGCATGGGCGAGTTGCACCTCGAGGTGCTGGTCGACCGCATGCGCCGCGAGTTCAACGTCGAGGCCAACGTCGGCAAGCCCCAGGTCTCTTACCGCGAGACGATTCGCGGCGAGGCCAAGAAGATCGAGGGCAAGTTCGTCCGCCAGACCGGCGGCTCGGGCCAGTACGGCGTGGTCTACATCGACATGGAGCCGGCGCCCGGCGAGGGCTTCGACTTCGTCTCCAAGATCAAGGGCGGCTCCGTCCCGACGGAGTACATCCCCGCGATCGAGAAGGGCGTCGAGGAGGCCATGGAGACCGGCGTCAAGGCCGGCTACCCGATGGTCGACATCCGCGTCACCCTCGTCGACGGCAAGTACCACGACACGGACTCCTCGGAGATCGCGTTTAAGGTCGCCGGCTCGCTCGCCTTCAAGGAGGCGGCACGCCGGGCCAAGCCCGTCCTGCTCGAGCCGATCTTCGCGGTCGAGGTCGTCACCCCGGAGGAGTTCCTGGGCGACGTCATCGGCGACCTGAGCAAGCGGCGCGGTCGCGTCGAGGGCCAGGATCGTCGCGGCAACGCGCTCGCGGTCACCGGCCGCGTCCCGCTGTCGGAAATG